>SCKK01000008.1 GCA_004124475.1 Fidelibacterota bacterium | reverse complement strand
ATTTGACCGGTCTTGAGAACCCAATAATGAGAACTGCCACAGCGACCACATTTTTCCATGATCCGAACATAATAAAATTACAGTAAGTTATAAACATGTTTAGTGCAATTTTGCTAACCCATTACCATAATAAAAATGTAATAGAAATCAACAATTAAGAAATAATAACAACAGGAGGAAATAAAATGGGACTAATGGACTCAATGGTAAAATTGATAAAAAAAGAAAAAAGAGAAGAAATGATGGTTAATATGATGCCTCTTATGATGGAAGGGTTGGATATTAACGAATTGATGCCAAAAATGGCGGTAGCAATGTTTAAAGATGTTACTTCTGAAGACATTGCAGACTATTTAAAGAACACCTTAGAAGACAAGGAAAAGCTTCAGGAAATGGTTAACAAAATACTCGAAGCAAACCCTATGGCTAAAATGATGATGAAAAAACATAAAAGCAAACTTGGTTTCGATGAGACTGTGAATGCTTTAATGGACAGTATTCCAAAAAACAACTGGAGAATACCTGATACACGTGACCTGCAAAAATTGTGGAAAGAAGAAGGCATTAAGGAAGCACCCAAAATAAAAATACTCTATTTGTGTAATGCCAAAGGAGGTTATGAAATAACAAGAGATGATGAGCTGTTACCGATGACTGTAATGATGCCCCTTGGATTAAGTATCTATGAAACCTCAAAAGGCGAAGTTGAAATAGCCTTTATGAATTTAGGTATGATGAGTGGGATGTTTACCGGTGTTACACATGAGGTTTTAAAGTCCAGTGCGCAAAATTTGGAAAATGCAATCAAAGATTTTATTCAATAAAAAAAAGTTAACACAAAGGAGATTTTAATTATGTGTTTAATTTTCAGTTTCATTCCGGCTACTATTTTTCTGGTAATAGGATACTTTGTTCTTTTTTCTTCCAGTAAGGCAGAAGGAAATATACAAAAGTATGGTCAAATTTTGGCAATCTGAGTTTTCATTGTCGCCTTGTTTTTTATAATTTGTGGTGCCTATGCGACTGTTTCCGGTTTATGTCCTATGTAAAAAATGATGCAAAAAATGGAAATGCCGACTGAGAGATAACTTTAAGCAATTAATATTAAACAACACTGTCGCTTAACAATGCGCCAGACTGTGTGAAACGCTGTAATGTACACCGAAGGCAGTGGCGCGGATTTTAGGGGTATGGAGTTTCTTGAAAGTATTAACTAATAGAAGGTTTGGATTAAGTAAGCTCGTCGCCACTGAGCTTGGGCTGATATACAAGCCATTCGTAATAATAAAAAAAAGGAGAAAAACAAATGTGGTCTGAAAATTTTTGGGGTAGTGGGATATGGGTATTTCCTCTGATAATGATGTTCATAATGTTGTTCGTAGTTTCCCGTATTTTCGGTCGTGGAGGCGGTTTCAAACCTCCATGGGGACAAGATTCTCACAGGCATCATATCGAAAGTACAGGTTCAGAAACAGCTTTGGACATACTAAAGAAACGATATGCCAAAGGCGAGATTACCAAAGAGGAATTTGAACAAATGAAAAAAGACCTCTAAAGCTAATAAAACAATAAGATTATCAGAACAGCAGGTTCATGGAAAATTAGAATATTACATTGTTCCTCCTCAGTCAATACGTGGGGGGAAGAGGTATACTTCCCCGTTTCTATAGACGCCAATCTGGAACTGGATTCCCAACAAGTTGTTCCCCCGGGCACCGTCTGCTTCTGGGTGGAAGGAAGCTCCTTAAATCCTAATAAAACCTTCGATTAATCCTATGTAGTTATTTCCTCGAACCTTCCCGTATTAGGATTCTTTCTCACTCTATCGTAAGGGAAATATCGTCCGTTCATTGCAATGTAAACACCATGAGGAAGAACCTGCACAAAAGCCAAGGCGCTCCCTAAATTGAACAACCCGTCCGAACTGCCGAATTTGTAGGGAATCATAGCCCCCATAAGTATAACTGTTTTTTCCAATTGGACATGGGCAATGACCCTTGCCGTATCTACCATTGTATCGGTGCCATGCGTGATAACAATCTGATCCTCTTCCGCATATTTGCAGTTCTCCATGATCAGATTTCGATCCTCATCTGTCATTTCCTGACTATCAATCATCATAAGAGTTCGAATGTCCACATCCAATCTCGAACGACCAAGTTCCAACATTTCCTTCATATGTGTATCTTTGAAGTACAATTCCCCTTTTATTTCGTCATATTCTTTGTCGAATGTTCCACCGGTCACAAAAATTCTAATTCCCATGCTTCCCTCCTAATTAGTCCTTAAATGTATTAACCTAAATCACTTAAAGGTAGCTATTGCTATTTCCAACTTCGTCCTATCTGCAGACCGGACCAAAAAAACACAATTTCCGTAATTAAATTTACAATATAACTCATTTTCAGATTTTCCTTTTCTAACAATTAATGTAATATTCATCGTTATAATATCCATCATAATAATACTGAAGAGAGTCATGTGATCCAAATACGGGCAATTCTCATACATCTGATGTTACTTTTTCTTTTCTTACCTAATGAGGGGAAAACAACAGGGCGTGTCCTACTTTAACCTCGTCCGACCCCCCGTAATAATTCACTCTCATAATCCATCACCATATCCTAAACCGGACATGCCGTCCGTCAGCTGACGAATCATGTGGAGAACCAAAAATCCCGAAGCTTCGGGAGTAAGTTTGTTTTTCTAAGAGCCTAACAGAAGATAATACTTTGACAAATCGTACAACCGGTCATCAGGTTACTGTAGTCATTGGTACACAATGGGGTGATGAAGGAAAAGGAAAGATCACCGACTATTTTGCTGAAGATTGCGACTACATAGTCCGATTCCAAGGTGGAGACAACGCCGGCCATACCGTTATGGTTGGAAAGGAAGTGTATAAACTACATCTCATCCCCTCCGGTGTGTTATACTCCAAGCCAATTTCTATCATCGGCAATGGCGTGGTGGTCAACCCAAAGACTCTACTGAAAGAGATCGATTCACTTAAGAAACGCGGCATTAAACCAAAACTTAAGGTGAGTGAACGTGCTCACGTCATTATGCCCTATCACATTGCCATGGACGAAGGACTTACAGGGCATCAGGGAAAACTCGCAGCCGGCAGCACAAAACGAGGCATCGCTCCCGTTTATGCCGATAAGATGTATCGCCATGGTATTCGGATGGGAGATCTACTGGAGCCGGTCGTCCTTAAAGAAAAACTGAACAAGGCTTATCACTTCAATAAAGCTGTCATTGAACATGTATTTCATATGAAGTTTGAGATTACCCTAGAGGAAATTTATACGGAATACATTGCTTTTGGTGAACGATTTAAGCAATACATTTGTGACACTGAATTAGAATTATACCATGCATACAAAGCGGGGAAAATATTTCTATTTGAAGCTGCCCAAGGAATGTCATTGGATGTGGATCATGGACTTTATCCCTATACTACAAGTTCTACCACAATAGCTGGACACATCAATGCTGGATCAGGTACCGGATATAACAGCAGACGAAGAATTATTGGCGTAGTAAAGGCTTACCTCAGTCGTGTGGGGATCAGTCCTTTCCCCACCGAACTTGATGGAAAACAGGCAGACTTTCTCCGCGAAAAGGGTGATGAATATGGCACTACCACCGGACGTCCTCGCCGTGTGGGTTACCTTGATCTCGTTCAGGTTCGCCAAGCCGTTAGGGTCAATGGACTCACGGAACTTGCTCTAACAAAAGCCGATATCCTGTCCGGATTCCCCAGTCTAAAGGTATGCATAGCCTACGACATTGATGGCAAAGAGGTAATGGAGATGCCAGCGAGTCTCTCAAAAATGCGTGTGGCAAAACCTATCTATAATACACTTGATGGATGGAACGATATCAATAATGATCAGGTAAATCACTTATGCAACAAAGGATATGATGTTCTCCCTGATACAATGAAACAATATATCGATTTTATCGAAAAAGAAGTGGACTGTCCTGTTACAATTATTTCTTTGGGTCGAGAACGGAACCAGACAATCCTTCGGTAAATTTCTTGCCCTTCACAAGCGAAACCGTTGACCTAAATTCTCTTTCTAAAAAGGAATTACATGAGACTCTCTACAAATACGGCGTTACCCTTAAAGTAGACGAACTGCAGAAGATTCAGAATAAAATACTGAAGCGTCCCCCCTCCACAACGGAATGTGTTCTTTGGTCTATTCAAGGATCGGAACACTCCTCTTACAAAAGCAGTCGTCAACATCTCAAAAGATTTGTTACCGACGGACCCACAGTTATCTTGGGCCCCAGTGAAGATGCAGGCATTGTTGCCATTGCTGAAGACAATGAGGGTCATCGCTACGGGGTTGTGATGAGTCACGAATCCCACAACCACCCTTCCCAGATTGTACCCTATGAAGGAGCTGCTACGGGAATTGGTGGAAACGTTCGAGATGTGGTGTGCATGGGAGCAAGAGTTATTGCAGTGGCTGATGGACTCAGGTTCGGAGACATCAATTCCCCAAAAACCAAGTGGATTCATGAAGGTGTGGTGGCGGGTATTGCGGGATATGGCAATCCCATTGGTGTTCCCAATATCGCCGGTGATCTTTACTATGATAAAGGTTACAACGACAACTGCCTCGTTTCCGTGGTTACACTTGGCATCGTTCGTGAGGATGAGGTTATTCACTCTGCCGTTCCACAAAATGCAGGTGGCTATGATCTCATCTTAGTGGGGAAGCCTACAGACAACAGTGGCTTCGGCGGTGCCAGTTTTGCCTCACTGGAACTGAACGAGGAGGATAAAGAAAGCAAAAAAGCCGCTGTTCAGGAACCAAACGCATTTTTAGAACGACATCTTCTGAAGGCGACTTATTCTCTCTTTGATCTATTGAAGGAAAAGAAGCTTCTTGATAAAGTTGGCTTCAAAGATTTGGGGGCTGGAGGGATCGCCTGCGCCAGTGTGGAGCTTGCTGACAATACCGGCTATGGAGCTGAAGTATTCCTAGATAAAGCTCACTTGAGCATGAATCACCTCCATCCTTCCGTGATCCTCTGCTCCGAAACACAAGAACGCTTCATGTGGGTTTGCCATCCGGATGTTTCATCCCTTATCCTGAAACACTATAACGAGACATTCGCCCTGCCCAACACTTCAAAAGGGGCAGAAGCCTACATTATCGGCAAAATCCGGAGTGATGGGCAATATGTGGTTCACTCCAATGGCAAAGTAATTGTGGATGTGCCTGCCAACCAGGTGACAAAAGGACTACTCTACGACCGCCATTACACTCTGCCTGAGAGATCGACTGTTGAACCCGATATTCCTGAACCGGAGAATTACAATACAACACTTCTTCAGCTTTTATCACATGAGAATGTGGCTTCTCGACTCCCTATCTTTGAGACCTATGACAAACAGGTTCAGGGACGAACTCGCATCGAGACTGGAGAAGCCGATGCGGGAGTTCTCCAACCATTCAATAGTGAACATTATCCTGAAGAAATCCGCTGTGTGGGGATTGCTCTCTCCATCGATCATAATCCACGATATTGCAAAATCGACCCATATTGGGGTGCTGTGAACGCCGTGGTGGAGTCCATGCGAAATGTAGCAGCTGTGGGTGCGGTGCCCGTAGCCATAACCGATTGCCTCTGCTTCGGCAACCCGGAAAAAGAAGACCAGATGGGGCAATTCGTGGAAGCAGTTCATGGTGTGGCGGACGCGTGTAAAACAATCCGCCTCAAAGATCATCCGAGCCACCCTACCCCTATCATCGCGGGGAACGTCTCCTTCTACAACGAATCGCGGAATGGGGCCATCCCTCCAAGCCCTATCGTTAGCTGCCTTGGCAAATTGAATGATGTGTCCAGAGCTGTGACCTCTCATTTCAAGAAAAAGAATTCCATCCTTATTATGATTGGAGAACGAAAAGACGAGTGTGGGGGGAGCGTCTATTATTCACTGCACGAAGAACTCGGAGCCAACGTACCCAAACCGGTATTCGCTGAAGTAGAAAGTCAGGTTTATGCCGTTACCGACGCCATTACCTCCTGTCTTGTCCTTGCCTGTCACGACATCTCCGATGGCGGCATCGCGGTAACTCTGGCGGAAATGTCCTTTAAGAATGGTATTGGATGTGATGTTTCCATCCCCGGTAATTTAAGACTGGACAAAAGTCTATTTTCTGAAACAGGCGGTTTCGTGGTGGAAGTCTCGCCTGAAAATATTGAAGCTATCAAACAGGTATTTTCAAAGCATCGGGTTGCCGTTTATGAGATTGGACAGACAACAGAATCATATATATTGCGAATGAACGATACTGTCAACTTGCCCATAACGGAAGCAAAAGAAGACTGGACTGAGGGTCTGAGAAAAAGATTGGCATGAACTATTCGCCAAAAAGAAACAAGGAAGGACAACTAGAATATTCTTAAATGCTGTGAACTCTGTGGCAAATAAAATGATTGATTACAAAACTGCAGGTGTAAATATCGATGCGGCTGATGAGGCTCTCGATCGCATTAAGGAAAAAGTAAAAAACACCTTTACTCCAGCCGTTATGACGGAGGTGGGTAGCTTTGGTGCCATGATGGACCTAAAGGAGCTTCTAAAGGATTACGTTCACCCTGTGCTGGTACAGAGCATTGACGGCGTGGGCACCAAGATGATCGTTGCCCGAATGATGAACAAGTATGACACCATCGGCATCGATTTATTGAGCGCAACGTGTAATGACATCGTCGTACATGGCGCTCGACCTTTTACATTTTTGGACTACATCGCCAATGACCGACTCAGACCGGATGTCATTGATACAATTGTTACTGGTATTTCTGATGCATGTCGCGGTGTGGGGGTAGCTCTTATCGGCGGGGAGACTGCGGAAATGCCGGATACATATCTTCCGGGAGAGCACGATTTGGTGGGCATCATCACAGGCTTTGTTGAAAAAGACAGGATCATCACAGGTAAGGATATCCAACCGGGAGACATTGTTTTAGGACTTGGTTCCAGCGGACTCCATACCAATGGCTATTCCCTTGCAAGAAAACTGTTCTTCGAAGTGGGTGGTTTCGATGTTGACTCTCGTCATCCTGATCTTGAAAAATCTATTGGAGAAACCCTTCTGGAACCTCACATCAACTACACCAAACCAATCCTCGCTTTACTGGATGCAGACGTTCAGATTAAAGGAATAGCACATATTACAGGCGGTGGATTCATTGATAACATTCCGAGAATTCTCCCTGAAGGATGCTCGGTAGAAATACAGAAAGATTCCTGGCCTATACTTCCGGTTTTTAGAGTGCTACGAGAATTGGGACAGTTGGAGGAGTTTGAAATTTTTCGCACCTTCAATATGGGTATTGGGCTGGTGATAGTTATGAATCCTGAAGAATTCCACCAGTCCAGTCATTTTTGGGAACAGTTGGAGATACATACTTATGAGATCGGAATTGTTACTACAGGACACCAAAATGTTTTATTTTAAGAATAATTGTGACCTCCATGGTTAAATCATGAAAATTGCCATTGTTCAATTTCCAGGAAGCAACTGCGAGCGGGAATCCATCCTTGCTATAAAGCGGGCAGGCATGGAGCCGGTTGAATTCCTGTGGAATGAGCCAGCAGATAAGCTCCAAGCTTGCAATGGCTACTTCCTCGTTGGAGGCTTTGCATATGAGGACCGCTCCCGTGCCGGAATCATCGCGTCGTTGGACTCCGTCATGAGGATAATACGTGAAGAGAGTGAAAAGGGAAAACCTGTTCTCGGAATTTGCAATGGCGCCCAGATTCTCGTGGAGACCGGACTCGTCCCCAGTCTGAAAGATTACCGAGTCGGCATGGCTCTGGCTACTAACCGACGAGTAAAAGACGGTCATGTCCTCGGAACGGGATATTACAACGCCTGGGCAAACGTGCAACTCACTGCCCCAAGCGAACGGAACGCCTTTACACGCCACCTCGAACCAGACCAGTGGATGACTATTCCCATCGCCCATGCCGAAGGTCGATTCATGATGCCCAGTGAACTCCTCGATGAACTAAGAACCAACGACCAGACTGTGTTCCGTTACTGTGATGATACGGGAAATACATCATCGGAATTCCCAATCAACCCCAACGGTTCTATGGATAACCTCGCGGCTGTGTGCAATCCCACAGGGAATGTCTTAGCCATGATGCCCCACCCGGAGCGGACAACCAACGGTGATCCTATCTTTACCTCCATGCGTGATTACATCAAAGACAATACAAAGATCACCGTATCATCCCTGTCCTTTAAGCCACCAAATGTTTCCCTTTCCAACTACATACCTCAAGAAAGCTCAATTGAATTGCTGGTAGATCTCATCATCACTGACAACGAAGCAGTGTCGGTAGAAAATGCTCTCAGGCAACTGGGACTTTCTGTCACTATCACCCGACAAACTCACTGGGAAGTAGTAGCACAGCCAGGAACAAACAATAACCTCAGAGAAAAAATCATTTCCACTGGAGAATTATTCAACTCCAACAAAGAAATTCTGACCGTCTCCAAACCCAAAGAAAACGCAACCACCCTGCTTGTCCGATACAAAGACGATATCGAAGGTCAACACAAATGTGAGGCTTTGAAAAATTGGTTTCACATCGATGGCATCCACGAAATTAAACGCGGGGTTTTGTGGACAATCACATCAAACGATAATCATCTTGAGGAAGTAGTAAACAAAGTCTTAGACACTCATATCCTCTACAATCCCTATTCACACAACTGCTTTTATTACGGATAAACAATGAAAGATTACACAAATATCATCAGAAATAACCTGAATAATTGCTTGACAAAAACTGATTTTAAAGTTGGAACCAAGCAATCAGGGAAAGTTAGAGATCGTTACGAATTGGAAGACAACCTGATTATCATAACCACCGATAGACAGAGTGCCTTTGATAGGATCCTCGCGTCTATTCCGTTCAAGGGACAGGTGCTGAATCTGACCAGCGCCTGGTGGTTTGAAAAGACGGAGCATATCGTCCCGAATCACGTATTTAGCGTACCGGACCCGAACGTAACCATTGCAAAGAAATGTTCAGTCTTCCCCGTGGAGTTTGTTGTCCGGGGTTACATTACAGGCACTACGGAAACATCTTTGTGGACACACTATGCCAGAGGCGTACGGAATTATTGCGGCAACGACCTACCGGAAGGGCTGCAAAAGAACGAGCAGCTCCATCATCCCATCTTAACACCTACAACCAAAGCTGAAGATCATGATCTACCCATCTCACCCGAAGAAATCATGAAAGATGGTCTTATGTCTGAAGAAGATTGGATGGTAGCAAGCAAAGCTGCCCAAACTCTTTTTGTTTTTGGTCAAGAGACAGCGTCGAAACATGGTCTCATCCTTGTGGATACCAAATATGAGTTTGGGAAGGACTCCAAGGGTAACATACTACTTATTGATGAAATCCATACCCCAGACTCCAGCCGATACTGGATTGCTGAAACATACAAAGAAAGGTTTGGGGACGAAGAAGAACCGGAAAACATCGATAAAGAATTCCTACGTTTATGGTTTGTGAAACATTGCGATCCATACCATGATGAAACGCTCCCGAATGCCCCTGAAGAACTCGTGATTGAACTTTCAAGACGTTATATTCAACTGTGTGAAATGATCACGGGAACGCTATTTTCGTTTCCTGATCAGGCACAACCCATCACCGAACGAATTCAAAGTAACATAGCGGAATACTTATGAAGAGAAGGCTATTCTGGTTTTTTGACCCAAACGGGGTTAGCATATATTTAAGAACAGCATAAATTTACAACCTTGCACGAGTTTCCGAAGGATCCGTGGAGAGGGGGTAGCAATGTTTCTTGAATATTGCACACAGCATGTAAAATATTCAAGGACGTTACTACCTATCGAAAAACACATACCATTGTTAGAACAAATGAAAAGCAACTTCTCTCGTCATGGTTTTGAAATTATCAGCAAACGGCAGGTTAAATCGCAAGTAACTATTCACTAATCATAAAACATGAAGTAATTCACGATGAAAACAGTGATTATAATGGGTTCCAGATCTGACCTTGCTTGGGTGGACAAGATAACCGAAAAACTGACTGACCACAACATTCCATGGGAACAGCATGTGGCTTCCGCTCACAAAGAACCGAGAAAAGTGTTAGAGATACTCGATTCGTACAAAGATGAAAAATCTATCGTCTATGTTACTATTGCTGGGAGATCCAACGCCCTTTCAGGTTTTGTGGCTGCAAATTCGGAATTCCCCACCCTTGCTTGCCCACCGTTCAAAGATAAGATAGATATGCTGGTGAACATCCACTCTACTCTCCAGATGCCCAGCAATACACCGGTGCTAACTATCCTCGATCCAAGTAACTGTGCTCTGGCCGTTAAGCGAATTTTAGGGTGTTCACGTGTTTAGGTACTTGGGTGTTCGACTATTCATGGATGACACCACGCCGGGGATTTTGATTAAACATATTAACACACTAACACTTTAACACTTTCTGAGATGAGTAATCCGGAGAACACTATTTCTCCTTTAGACGGACGATATGCGCAGGATGTGGCCGGACTGCGAAACTACTTCTCAGAAATGGCTCTCATGAAATACCGAGTGCGGATTGAGGTTGAATATCTCATCGCCCTGAGCCGGGAGAAGCAGGTCATAGAACTCCCCCCGGTTTCGGCTGAAGACCAGAAGAAACTACGCTCATTTTATCAGGATTTCTCCAATCAAGACTTTCAAGCCATCAAACGAATTGAAGAAAAAACAAAACATGATGTCAAGGCGGTGGAATACTTTCTCAGACGGAAGTCCACCCGCATTGGCTTGAAATCTTACAGCGAGTGGATTCATTTCGCACTCACATCGGAAGACGTGAACAACCTCGCCTATGCTCTTATGTGGCGGGATGCTCTAAAACAGGTCTACCTCCCTCTGTTGACAACAGTCCACAACCGGCTCAAGAGGTTCTCAAAACGATATCGTGATCTGGCTATGCTATCGTTAACCCATGGTCAGCCCGCTACTCCTACCTCGCTGGGAAAGGAGTTTGCCGTTTTTGCGAACCGCTTGAACAGGCAACTTGAGCAGTTGAAACAGCACAAACTTCAGGGGAAACTGGCCGGTGCTACCGGGACATGGAGTGCCCATGTTGTGGCATTTCCTCAAGTAAACTGGATAAACTTCAGCAAACGTTTTGTGGCGTCTCTTAAACTGGAACCAAATCTTATCACCACCCAGGTGGAAGACCACGACTCACTTGCGGAAAGCTATAACATCCTCATTCGTATCAATTCAATTCTCCTCGATTTCTGCCGGGATGTCTGGCTTTACATAAGCCGCGGAATATTCGGGCAAAGAATCAAAGCCGGTGAAGTGGGATCCAGTACTATGCCTCACAAAGTGAATCCTATCTACTTCGAGAACGCCGAGGGTAATCTGGGGATTGGCAATACACTTCTATCCCACCTGGCGCAAACCCTCCCCATCTCCCGAATGCAGCGAGATCTTTCCGGTAGCACAGTTATCAGGAATCAGGGCGTACCGCTTGCCCACTCGCTGCTGGCGTGCAAGAACATCCTGAAAGGATTGGACAGGCTGACAGTCAATAAGACAAAACTCCGGGAAGAATTGAACGATCATTGGGAGGTATTAGCGGAAGCCGTCCAGACCGTTCTCCGGAAGATTGGCGACAGCGAGTCATACGAAAAACTGGAAGAACTTACCCGAGGAAAAAAAATCAGTAAGGAGAATATTTACGCCTTCATTGAGGAGCTTGCCCTTCCCAAGCAGGATAAACAGGCGCTGCTTGCTTTGACGCCTGAAACCTATATAGGCTTGGCTGACAAGATTGTGGAGGAGCTAAATTAACCATGTGCGGTGTCGTCGGAATCCTTTCTCAAAAGCCGGTTGCCGGTGAACTCTACGAGAGTCTCATCCACCTGCAACACCGTGGGCAGGATGCAGCGGGAATCATGACATACAATACTCGATTTCACTCCAAGAAGGGTGTGGGGTTCGTGCGGGATATATTCGACGAGCATAATATGCAAAGGCTACTGGGGAATGTGGGAATCGGACACACTCGCTACCCCACAGCCGGTGGGTTCAGCATGGAAGAAGCTCAACCTTTTTGGACAAGTGTCCCTTATGGTATTGCCATGGCTCATAACGGGAATGTGGTCAACTATAATGATCTTGTTAAAGAACTCCAAGAAAAACACCAGCGATATGTAAACTCTACGAGCGATACCGAGGTAATATTGCAACTTTTCGCCGATGCTTTAAGCTATTCTACTACAAATGGCCAGGCGACGCAATTTTTTGACCACATTTGTGAAGCCATGGAAAACGTTTTCGATTCAGTCAGCGGTTCCTATTCCGCTGTTTGCATGATCATTGGCAAAGGAATGGTCGCCTTCCGAGACCCTCACGGGATACGACCCCTTGCCATGGGTAAACGGCACAATCCTGACGGTTCCACAGACTACATATTTGCATCGGAAACCACTATGTTTTATGCCCTGGGATTTGAACTTGCAGGCATGGTCTCTCCTGGGGAGGTCATCTTTGTAAACCAGGATGGGACAGCTCATAAACAAGTCCTTCGACAAGAACAGTTTACGCCGTGTGTGTTTGAGTACGTCTACTTTTCCCGCCCCGATACTATGATGAATGATGTAAGCGTATATCGATCTCGCCTTCGGATGGGACAGAACCTCGCTAATCGGTGGAAAGAAAAATATCCTGAACTCATTCCGGATATTGTTATCCCCGCACCGGCTACCGCCAATACTGCAGCTCTTTCATTTGCACACGAACTGGGCGTCCGATATTCAGAGGGGCTGTACAAGAATCCCTTCATTGGACGAACTTTCATCATGCCAGGCCAGGAGGAACGAAAGCGCTCGGTACGCTACAAACTTGTTCCACAGGAGACAGAAATCCGGAACAAAACGGTTTTAATCGTCGATGATAGTATCGTGCGAGGAAATACAAGCAAACAAATTGTAAAAATGATATATGAATTCGGCGCTAAAAAAGTCTATTTCGTTTCCACGTGCCCACCGGTAAAACTCCCATGCTTTTATGGTGTGGACATACCCACTCGTTCAGAACTCATCGCCTCGAATTTGACTGAGAAGGAGATTCAGAATTACATGGGTGTGGATATTCTCCTTTATCAACGTATCGAAGATTTGGTAGAAGCCGTCACTCGAAAAGGGGAGCATCATATAGATCGACTATGTATGGCTTGTCTTGATGGGTGGTATGTCACAGGCGACATTGATGAGAAAAAGATGGTAGAGATGGAAGATAAAAGAGTCATGGAACGGAATCAGAAATGATTAAAATAAGTGACTATTTAGGCTAAGTCCCGAAGCTTCGGGATGAGGGGGTGGGGAGCAGAGGAGCAGGGATGGTTATGAATTACGAATAACGAATTCCCGATACAGAAATATATGAACATCCTACTCATAGGTTCAGGCGCCAGGGAACATGCTATGGCTCGTGCCATTAAACGTTCTTCTCAGAATCATGAGCTTGTTTGTATCGGAACAAATAACAATCCGGGTATCATGTCTTTATCTTCCATCTTCACAGTTAGAAAGATAACAGACAGTAATGCAATCGTTTCCTTTGCCGAAGAACATAATGTGGATTTAACCATCATCGGTCCGGAGGCTCCCCTTGAAACCGGCGTATCTGATGCGCTATGGAGCGCCAACATTCCCACTGTGGGACCAAAACAAGCATTAGCACAGATAGAGACCAGTAAAGCATTCGCCAGAAAACTATTTACGAAATATCACATCCCCGCATGCCCACAATTCCGGGTTTTTACTCAGATGGAAGGTGTTAAGAAATTTCTACAAGAATTGGGAGAGAACTATGTAGTAAAAGCTGATGGGCTGATGGGTGGCAAGGGAGTAAAGGTATCAGGAGAGCACCTGCAATCCCATAAAGAAGCACTTGAATATTGCAAAAAACTTTTAGTGAAAGATGGTCAATTCGTTCTGGAGGAAAAATTAATCGGTGAGGAGTTTTCTCTCATGAGTTTTTGTGATGGAAAGAATCTCGCTCATATGCCGCCCGTCCAAGATCATAAGCGGGCGTACGTGGGGGATGAAGGTCCAAACACAGGCGGAATGGGAAGTTACTCAGATGCAAACCACCTTCTTCCATTTCTAACCAGAGAGGATGTGACACAGGCTCGGCAGTTCAATGAAGCTACAATTGAGGCGCTGAAGAAAGAATTTGGTATGGGGTATAAGGGTATTCTTTATGGAGGATTTATTGTAACCACCGATGGTGTAAAGCTTATCGAATACAACGCTCGTCTGGGTGATCCTGAGGGGATGAACGTTCTCTCTATTCTGGAGTCGGATTTTATAACTATCTGCTGGGCAATAGTGATTGGAACACTTACTCAAGAACACGCTAGGTTCTCAAATCTTGCCACCGTCTGTAAATATGCTGTACCAGAAGGTTATCCTGATTCTCCTGTCAAGGGTGAAAAAATCGATATTTCTAAAGTGGCGGACAAAGCTCAACTTTACTATGCCTCTGTTGAATCCCGGGGAGACGAGCTTTTTGAGGCGGGATCCCGGACTGTGGCTTTCGTGGGAATTGCAGAAACATTGCCTGAGGCTGAGGCAAAGGCTGAGGAAGAGATCAGTCGAGTAAGGGGACCACTGTTTCATAGGATTGACATTGGAACTAATGAGTTAGTCAAAAAACGTATTGATCATATGAATGGTCTTCGTGTTTAATCGAAGAAATAAAGAATTGATCCAATCCTATTTAAAAGAAATTGCCGATATCATTATTCGGGGTGATTATAGAGAAGAAACTTTCTATCCTGCGCTTAAGTCTTTTTTAGAAGAATACGGAAAATCCATTGGTAAAAAGAAAATAGCGGTTACGGTTCTGCCGAAAAAAACAGAAGCTGGAAATCCTGATTTTAGTGTCTGGGACGGGGAGTATGAACAAGTTGGTTTTATCGAAGCCAAACAGCCGGGGACAAACCTGGATCAAATTGAAGCGACTGATCAACTCAAACGCTATTTAAAAATATTCCCCAATCTTATTCTAACAGATTTTTACGAATTTCGTTTATACCGAAACGGAGCAGAGATTGATCGTGTTTCTATTGGCCGTCCTTTTATTGCTAAAAAACTAAAAACCGTCCCACCGGTAGAGCATGAAGACGAATTTAAATCTTTGCTTGGCAAATATTTCAGTTTTGTTTTACCGGAAATTGACAGTGCCGAAAAATTGGCCAAAATGCTTGCGCTTAAAACACATTTCCTGAAAGACGACGTGGTTGCAGAAGAATTAGTAGAAGAATCCGCAGGCTCCGGGCATATCCTTGGGTTTTATGATGCCTTTCAAAAATATCTGATTTCTGATCTAACGCGGGAAAATTTTGCGGACCTTTTTTCGCAAACTTTAACTTACGGTTTGTTTGCTGCCCGGACACGAGCTTCAAACGGTTTTAATCGAAAATTAGCCTACGAATATATCCCGGCAACTATTGGTATTCTTCGGGACGTTTTTAGGTTTGTTTCATCCGCGGATTTGCCTAAACCTTTAGAAGTCATGATTGACGATATCGCGGAAGTCCTGCAAAAAACGAATGTAAAGAAAATTCTTCAGGATTATTACCGTGACGGAAAAGGCGAAGACCCCATCGTCCATTTTTATGAAACATTTCTTAATCATTACGACCCCACCCTCCGGGAAAAGCGTGGAGTTTACTATACGCCATTGCCGGTGGTTCATTATATTGTTCGATCCCTTCATCATTTATTGAAAACAAAATTTGGCATGGAGGATGGATTTGCTTCCAAGGATGTAAAACTGTTAGACCCTGCAGGCGGAACACTCACCTTTCCTGTGGAAGCTATCAAAGTCGCTGTGGAAGAATTTGTTTCTAAATACGGTGAAGGCGGGAAACACAACCTGATCAAAAACCAAATTCTACAGAATTATTATGCCTTTGAACTCATGATGGCGCCCTATGCCATCGGCCACATGAAAATCGGCTTTATGCTGGAAGAGCTGGGTTATACAATGGAAGATGACGACCGCTTTAACCTGTTTCTTACCAATACTCTTGATATGGAAGACCTGGGACAGACCACCATACCCGGGCTGAACAGTTTAAGTGAAGAAAGCACGCTGGCCAGCAAAGTAAAAAAAGATGAGCCCATTCTTGTCATATTAGGCAATCCGCCCTATTCCGGTATTTCATCCAATATTAATGAGTGGACGGAAAAGCTGCTGAAAAAAGATGTGGATGGGGCCCAGAGTTATTATACTGTGGATGGAAAACCTTTAGGGGAGAAGAAACTCTGGCTGCAGGATGACTATGTGAAGTTCCTGCGCTTTGCACAGTGGAAAATCCATAAAACAGGTTATGGTATGGTAGGTATGATTACCAACCATTCTTATCTGGACAATCCCACGTTCCGGGGCATGCGCCAGAGCCTGATGAACACTTTTGATGAAATCTACCTTCTGGATTTGCACGGCAATTCATTAAAGAAAGAAACATGCCCCGACGGAAGTCCTGACCAAAATGTCTTTGATATTCGCCAAGGTGTGGCTATTGCGTTGTTTGTGAAACATAAACCTTGCGCCCCGATTTATCGGGGGAAACTTCCGCAAGGTTCAAAAGGGTGTAAGGTAGTTCATACCGATTTATGGGGTAAACGTAATCCAAAATATAAATGGCTGGGATCTCATTCTGTAAAAAATGTCGGGTATAAAAAATTAGAGCCCAAAACCCCCTGGTATTTTTTCATTCCAAGAGATGTGGCTGGAATTCAGGAATATTTAGAATGGCCATCTATTAAAGATATTTTCCCTTTGAATGTAACTGGCATTGTAACCGCCCGAGATAAGTTCGTCATCAATTTTTCCAAAAGAGAATTAGAAAATAAAATATTGCAGTTCAGGAATTTATCTTTACCTGATGAAACAATACGGCAAGCCTTTAAACTAAAGGATACACGGGGTTGGAAATTACCGGAAGCAAGAAAGAAAATTGCCAAAGATACAAATTGGAAGAATTATTATCAGGATGTTCTGTATCGGCCATTCGATAAAAGAACAATTTATTACACTGAATCCATGGTTGATTGGGGTCGTCCAGAATACATGCGCCACATGCTAGCGGGGGAAAATTTAAGTTTATGTTTTATGAGACAGTTTTCAGGAAATGTTCCTTACAGTCACTTTTTAATAACAGAGCATATGGTTGATAATAGAACCTTTTTTAGTAGCAAAGGAATAATTCAACAGGCACCCCTTTATCTTTACCCTGAAGAAAAAGAGAAAAAACCCAAATCCGGCGTACCGCTGATGATATTTGAGCCGGAAGTAACCTATGGGAAAAAAGGGAAACAACCCAATATCGCCCCGGAAATATTTGACATGCTCAAAGCTTCTTACGGTCGAATACCCACACCAGAAAAGATACTTTATTACATTTATGGTGTTTTTTACAGCAACAATTACCGGGAGAAATATGCGGAATTTCTGAAAATTGATTTCCCCAGAGTACCGTTTACAAAGGACATAGATGTGTTTAATGCCATGGCAAAACTGGGTCAGAAGCTTTCCGATTTGCATTTGCTAAAAAGTCCCGTAATAAACCGTCCTGTTTCCAAATATGAAGGCAGCGGAATCAATGATACCATCGAAAAACCGGTTTATAAAGAAGACGAACAGCGGGTTTACATTAACGCTGAAAAATATTTTTCCAATGTAAAACCGGATGTGTGGAATTACCACATCGGTGGGTATCAGGTTTTAGCAAAATATCTGAAAGATCGGAAAGGCAGACAAATGGGTGATCCGCGCCATTACTGTAAAGTTGTAACTGCGCTGGAGAAAACGATTGAAATACAGAAAGAAATAGACAAACTGTATCCGGAAGTGGGAAAATCTCTGTGAACTCTGTGGCTGAAAAAATCAAACTCGGCATCCTCGGCTCAACAAAAGGAACCGACCTGCAAACTATCATTGATGCCATTGATCACGGTGAACTCGAGGCTTCAATTGAAGTCGTCATCAGCAACCGGAAGAAGGCATATATTCTTGAGCGGGCCCGGAATCACGGTATTAAGGCTGTCATTATCAGCCACAAAGGAAAAAATCGGGAAGATTTCGACCGGGAGATGACCGATGTTTTAAATTCAAGGGGGGTAAAGCTGATTCTCCTGATCGGCTTTATGCGAATTCTTTCGCCATGGTTCTGCCGGTATTGGGAAAGCCGCATTTTTAATGTCCATCCATCACTGCTTCCAAAGTATGCAGGCGGTATGGATATGAATGTCCATGTGGAGGTGCTCAGGAACAAAGACTCCGAAACCGGTTGTACCATCCACATCGTCACAGAGAAGGTGGATGCAGGTCCTATCGTTGTTCAGAAAAAATGTACTGTGAATTCGGGTGATACCCCGGAATCTCTGAAAGCGAAAGTCCAAGCGCTGGAGGGAGAGGCATTTATTGAAGCTATCAAGATGTTTCAAGAGAAAAAGCTTTCAGCGATGGCAGAAGAATGAATACACATACCGTCCGAGTTAAACGAGCGCTTATCTCTGTCTCAAATAAAGATGTAATTGTTGAATTCAGCAAAGGATTACAGGATATAGGGGTAGAAATCATCTCCACCGGCGGTACGGCAAAAATTCTGCAGGATGCGGGTGTCTCTTTAATAAATGTATCAGACTACACCGGTTTCCCGGAAATCATGGACGGTCGGGTGAAGACTCTTAACCCGCTAGTGGAAGGTGGAATTCTTGGGTTGCGGGATCAACATGCAATGGACGCCAAAGAGCACAATATCAAGTGGATTGACTTAGTGGTGTGTAATCTCTATCCTTTTGCTGAAACGATCCAAGATCTGGATGTAGCTCTGGACACAGCTTTGGAGAACATCGACATTGGCGGAGCGACCATGATCCGCAGCGCCGCAAAGAATGTCGGATGGGTCGGTGTGGTGGTGGACCCCGCCGATTATAAGTGGCTGTTAGAGGAACTCAAGACAGAGAGTGGACTTACGTTTGAAACTCGCAGACGCCTCTCCGCCAAAGCTTTCGGACAAACCGCCCAATACGACACAATCATCCACAATTATCTGAAATACGAGCCGCTCTCCGATGATTTCTCTCTGACATTTACCAAATACTACAATCTCCGTTATGGCGAGAATCCTCATCAGCAAGCCGCCGCTTACAAGGCACCCATCAGCACTGGTTCCACCATCCTCAACGCTACCATACACCAGGGGAAGAAACTATCGTATAACAATATTATGGATGCTGATGGCGCTCTTGCGTGTGTGAAAGAGTTTTCTGAGCCGGCTTGCGTTGTCGTCAAGCACGCCAATCCGTGTGGTGTGGCGACAGGAGAGGATATCACCGACTGTTTCCAGCGAGCATTCTATGCCGATTCCTTGTCAGCATTCGGGGGCATTGTGGCTCTCAATAGAGAATGTACGGCAGATATCGCAGAGGCCATGAGAAAGATATTCATCGAAATCATCCTTGCTCCAAGCTTTGAAGCGGCTGCTCTGGAACTGTTTGCCAGGAAGAAAAAGCTTCGAGTCCTGGAGATAGGGAAATTCGGTGAACGTGAACAAAAGCTCGAATTCAAGTATGTGGACGGCGGTTTGCTTGTTCAAGACAGCAACGTAAACACCTTAACACATGAACACCTGAACACAGTAACAGAAATGACACCCTCGGAACGAGAGATCGCCGATATGCTCTTCGCCTGGAAGGTACTAAAGCACGTAAAATCGAACGCCATCCTCACCGCCAAGGACAATACCACTGTAGGGATCGGTCCTGGCCAAGTCTCGCGGGTGGATGCTGTAGAGATCGCTGTGCGGAAATCAGGGGACAGCCTGAACGGAGCCATCCTCGCCTCGGATGCGTTCTTTCCCTTTCGGGACAGTATTGACCGGATTGCGGATTGCGCCTGCCTGCCGGCAAGGCAGGGATTGCGGGCTGTGATCCAACCGGGAGGGTCCATCCGGGATCAGGAAGTGATCGATGCGTGTAACGAGCATGGCATTGCGATGGTTTTTACTGGTGTAAGGTGCTTTAAGCATTAAGAAATGAAGAATAGATGGCATCTTTTTATATTTCTCATTACATTTACTGTGTTATATGAAATATTAAGTAATGCATTAATAATGGAGATATGTAATGCAAACATCAACAGTTACTGAAAAAGGACAGATAACCATCCCCAAAGCAATCCGTAATGTATTGAACCTGGACAAGAATCGCCGTATCATCTTTATCAGGCGGGGACAAGAGATCGTTATCAAAGCTGTCCCCGATTTTCTGACACTGTATGGTTCAATAAAAACTGATAAGGGCGAGGAGGACTGGAACACAGTACGGTATAATGCTAGGAATAATTACGTTAGAAAAAAGTATGGCGATAAATGAACACCAAGCATTTAGTAGCTGTCGATTCAAATGTTATTCTTCGCTTTCTTTTGGGAGATCATTCAAACCACTCTGCACGCTCCCGGAAGTTTTTTGAAAAGGCTGTTGCTGGTGAGTACCAAATTATTTTAAGTGAGGTAGTCATTGCCGAATGTGTGTGGGTTTTGTTTTCGTATTACAAGCTCAAAATGGTAGAAATCGACAGGATGCTTTCTGCCCTTGTGGCGGCTGATTATGTAGATTGTAGGAATAAGGACGTGGTACTACGTGCACTGGATGACACGCACCAACTGAATGTTGATTTTATCGACGCTTTCCTGGCAGAATTTGCTCTGGAAGAAAAGACCCGAACAGTAGCTACGTTCAATAAAAGGCACTTTTCTCGTTTTGAAGAGATTGAATTGTTTGATCTGTAAGTGAGAAGGTGCACACGGTTGAGATTGCTGTGTGGAAGTCAGGAGATGGTTTTGACAGTGGTCATCTTGCTTTGGATACGTTCTTTCTCTTGTGTGACAGGGATCGACCGCAGGGCTTGTCACGGGATGGTTTTATCAGCTTTAGGTAATCGTGACAAAATGATGATGGCAGCGGAGCGTCTTATGTAGGTTCATGGTACGAGGCGACATGGTGGCTGGCTCTTGTTACCCAAGCATCCGCAGGATCCTCGGAGAGGATACACACTCGTTCCGGGCTGTACCCATTCTGTCCGAAGCCGTCAAATAACTCGTTGTGGCGATTAGTATCTATAGATTGTAATGTACCTACAGGAACAAAATTACACTGTTTGAAAGAGGGACGAGAAGCTTGTCTCGTACACGAAGTGTAGGGAAGTTCCTCCGCCGGAGCATTGCGATACGAGATTACAAAAATTCTATGTAAAAGGATATGTTAAGTGGTAGATTATATTGAGTTTTTCCTATTGAGAATACCCCTTAGGTCAGAGGAACATTAAGGAGTTTTGACGACACCCATCTTGTCTAGGCTGGAGAAATTAGTCATTTATTACATAGAATTATAATGCGTAAACCACTATAAATACTTTGATGCTTTTGAAGCTATGATTAAATTCACTGTTCGGTTTAACAGATAACAGAAAATGAAAAAAAGCAATTTTATATCCAAGAAACCACATACAGTCATACTAGGGCTAATGGTTTTCTATTTTTCCCAGATATATACTTTTATTCATTTCCACCATACTCATAACGACAACAATCTCCGGATTATTATCAGTTCGCACCCCATAGATCACGATAGTGAAAGTCATCCCGATCAGCATTCCGGAGATCATCATAATAGTAGTGAGCATATTATAGGTGATTGGAACTATATTAATCCTGGTACACGACAACCCCTGGAATTCACCACTAATTTGTTATGGATAAACAATATTGTTTTAGGAGAAAAACCTGAACAAGTCACCATTATCCAAAAGGAAACGATATACCTCCCGCCACCACAAATATTTCAATCTTCTGATCTATCACGTGGTCCTCCTTACCAATCCTGAGCTTTTCAGGATTATCTTCCTTTTCACATAAAGTAACCAATAAACCCATTAACTCTCCATAAGGAGGACTCATATGTCGTTTTATAGTGAACGGTCCATGTTTTTTGGACTATTAATGATATCAACTGCTGTTTCACAAAATGAAACGGTATCCATTACTTTCGACAAACTGATTGAATTTGCGACCCGGCAAAGCACGTCCATTCAGATTATGGAAAGAACATATAGTCTAACTAAAACCGAACAGAACATAGACTTGCAATGGGCTAATCCTGATTTCAACTATTCTCAGGAATTCGTAGACACACAGTTGGAACACTACCTGACACTGAACAAGCAAATTGAAATGCCATGGGTGTATTCTGAACGCCAGAGAAGTTGGGATGCTCAACTTGAGTCGGCGGGATATAAAAAGGAAGAGCAAATCAGGCGATTTATTTCCGATCTGAAAAGCGGATATATTGAACTCAAACTGTTGGGGACGCAGTTGGAACATCTGGCCCAGCTAAAAGATGCGATCCTGGAAGTATCAGGCGTGGCGCGGGATCAGTTCAAAGAAGGGACTCTATCTGGGGTTGAACAACACTTGATTCAAATGACCTTGGTTAATATCAACGCCAGACTACAAGAGACAAAGCGAACGACACAATTGGTAAGAAGTCGTTGGAAAGCCAATATGGGAATCAGTGTTTCTGTGGATCTTCTGTTGTCTACAGACATATACTTTCAACCCGTTGCACTACAGACCATGGACCATTATTTGTCTCTTATTCCCAACGCCCCTGGACTTCAGCAACGAGAAATGATGAAGCTGGCGATCCGGAGCCGAATCCAGATGGAGCGGAAACGGTTCATTCCGCATTTCAGCCTTTTTGGTGGCTCGAAGAGAGTTGAGGGTAATCAGGGTTATGTCGCGGGCATATCCATTCCATTGCCGTTACTGAACCGAAATAGGGCGGTCATTCAAAAGCAGCAAATTGAACTTGAAATCGCTGATAGCGAATTTGAACGATATCGACAAAACCTGCGGGGACAGATTGAAACATTGGTAATGACCATTGGGAGTCTTAAAGCATGGCTGGAAAATGTAGAGATCCATATCGACGATGACCAGGATATTATAGTCAGCTTAATGGCGGCTTACCAGGAGGGGTGGATGTCTTTAATGGAAATACTAAATGCAATCCAGATACACGCGGATGGCGACCAACAGTATTACAAACAACTGATCGTTTATTACCGCAATATATTTCAATTGGAGGCTATCATGGGACAAACACTGGTAACCTTTTCAGTAGCACTTGAAGGAGACAAACAATGAAACAATTGATCACTATTTTCGGAATTATCTGGGGCTTGATGCTGGTTGGATGTTCACGCCAGGATCACAACCTCACCAAGCAAAACACCAACGAGAACGAAATGCCTTTCATAGCCATCACCCAGTGGACGGACAAGATGGAATTGTTTATGGAATATTCTGTTCTGGCAAAATCCACACCGGGGAAATTTATTATTCATCTCACGGTTATGCAGGATTTCGAACCGGTCCATGAAGGAACAGTTACCCTGACGTTTCGCTACCAGAATGGGGAGACCTTTCAGGAGAAACGAGACTACCTACTCCGGGAAGGAATTTTCAATCCGATAGTGGAACTTCCACTGGCAGGAGAATATGGTTTTACCGTGGAATATAATGGACCTCAAGTAACTGAAACTTTCCGGATTGACGATTTTGTTGTATATGAGTCGATTCACGATATTCCAAAAGAAATGGAAAGCAGTAACGAGGGTATTGCTTTTTTGAAAGAACAGCAATGGAAGATTGAATTCCATACAGAATTGGCTGAGGTAAGACCGATCCGAAAGCTGGTTCAAGCGGTTGGCGAAGTATTACCCAGTCAATCACTATATGCCGAAATCACTTCGCCTGTAGATGGAATATTGCGTATTGACAGTAATGAAACGATGGTCATTCCCGGCAGCATTGTTATAACTGGACAGGTTCTTGCAACCCTTTCACCTCCTCTGGGAGCGGTGAACAGTTGGACCAACCGTAAACTGGATTATGAATATGCCAAAATGGAATACGAGCGGGCACAGCGGTTGAAGGAAAAAAAGGCCATATCAAACCGGGAATTTGAAGGAATAAAACACAACTTTCTTGTACAGAAGGCGGGCTATGAATCCCATACTCAATCAGGCGATTCCGATTTGTTTCAGTTGCAGGCTCCAATCAGTGGGGTGGTAACTGAGATCACTGTATTGCCGGGACAGAAGGTCACCACCGGACAAAAACTCATGACTATTATTGATCCATCAATAGTGTGGCTGCGAGCCGATGTTTTTGAAAAGGATTACTATCAAATGGATACTCCAAATGGAGCGTCTCTCACTGTACCCGGTTTGGAGTCAGCTATCAAAGTAGAAGGTGAGAATTTCCGCTTGTTGAGTTTAGGCATTACCTTGGATTCTGACAGCAGAACGATTCCGGTTCTTCTGGAAATCGCCAACCCGGATCATCTCTTAAAAATTGGTCAAACAGTCCAAGTGGATCTTTATTCCACCGAAAAGACCCTTTCTCTATCCATTCCTAAGAGCGCTATTTTTGATGATGATGCCAACCAGGTTGTATTTGTTCACATGGAAGGTGAATCATTTGAAAAGCGCGTAGTGAAGACCGGCAATCGGGATAATGGACTGGTTGCAATCTTAAGTGGTATACGAAAAGGGGAAAGAGTGGTTACTAAAGGGGGTTATCTGGTCAAACTGGCTTCAACGTCCGCTGCTGTTGGCCATCCACATGCACATTAATTGAATACCAATTCAAGGTACAGGAGACACAATGTTAGGTAAATTAATGCAATTCAGTTTAAGTAATCGGCTGATCGTCCTGATCGGGGCGCTGGGTTTGTTTTTTGTGGGTGTTTATACGGCGGTAAAGATGCCGGTGGATGTGTTTCCTGATCTCACAGCACCGACAGTAACAATCATGACCGAAGCACACGGAATGGCGCCTGAGGAAGTAGAAATGTTGGTGACTTTTCCCATTGAGACGGTGGTAAACGGCGCTTCGGGTGTTCGGCGTGTGCGATCTAATTCCATTCAGGGTCTTTCTGTAGTCTGGGTGGAATTTGAGTGGGGCACGGACATATATATTGCCCGGCAGATCGTCAATGAAAAACTTCAATCCATCCGAAACATCATTCCGGAAGATGTAGACCAACCCATCCTGGCCCCCATTACATCCATTATGGGAGAGATTATGTTGGTGGGACTCACCAGCGACACAACGTCAGCGATGGATCTTCGCACTCTCGCCGATTTCACGCTGAGACGCCGTTTACAATCCATCCCCGGCACGGCACAGGTATTGGTGTATGGCGGTGAAACGAAACAGTATCAGGTTCAGATCAACCCGTACTTACTACAAAAATATGATTTGAGCATGCGGCAGATTCTGGAAGCTGTATCCGAGTCGAATATAAACGCCACTGGGGGAGTGTTTATCGATTCTGGACAGGAATACCTGATCCGGGGAATTGGTCGGATTCGGACACTGGATGATCTGGAGTACACGGTAGTAGCAACTCATAATGGGGTTTCTATCCTGATCCGGGATGTGGCCAAAGTGACTATCGCCCCGGCTACACGGTTGGGAACGGCGTCTTTCAACAAACAGGATGGCGTCATGTTAGTCATTAGCAAACAGCCGGATGCCAACACTCTGAAACTAACCCGAAACATAGAAGCAGTCTTGGAGGAGATTAGACCGTCACTTCCAAAAGATATCACCCTGCATACGGATATTTTTAAACAGTCAGACTTTATTGAAGTGGCCATTGAAAATGTGATAAGCTCTCTCCGGATAGGTGCGGTTTTGGTAGTGTTCGTCCTGTTTGTTTTTCTTGTGAACATTAGGACGACTGTCATCTCTGTAATGGCTATTCCCTTATCGCTCATCGTGTCGATCTTAGTATTGAAGATTCTCAATTTGTCTATTAACACCATGACCTTGGGTGGGATGGCAATTGCCATAGGTGTACTTGTAGACGATGGTATTATCTATGTTGAGAATGTATATCGTCGTATTCGTGAGAATGCAGCCAAGTCTGAAACGGAACGTCGTCCGTTCTATGATGTGGTAGCAGACGCATCGTCTGAAATTCGAGCGCCAATTGCCATGGCGACACCAATCGTCATTGTGGTATTCGTTCCTTTCTTCTTCTTGAGTGGAATCGAAGGACGAATGCTTATACCTCTGGGGTTGGCATACGTTGTTTCCATCTTTGCATCCCTGATGGTGGCGGTGACCGTGACTCCAGCATTGAGTTATTATCTGTTGAGAACCGTTTCAAAAAAGCAGGAAAGGGATAGTTGGCTGGTACGCTTGCTGAAAAAGGCATACTTACCAACCCTTAAATTTTGTTTAAGGAAGAGGAACTGGATTATCGGTTTAGTAGGATTGATGATTGTTATAGCGATAAGTGTTCTCCCGTTAATGGGACGGTCTTTTCTACCTGAATTCAATGAGGGGACATTGAACATCAGTGTCGCCACCGTTCCGGGAACGTCCCTTGACGAATCGGATCAAATCGGAAAGATGGTAGAAGGAATATTGTTATCCCATCCCGCTGTTCTCACCACCGCCAGACGAACAGGAAGAACGGAATTAGATGAGCATTCAATGGGGTCCCACGCACACGAACTGGAAGTCCGGATTGACCTCGCTCATCACACCAAACAGGAATTACTGGATGAATTGCGCCGCAATCTTACTCTGGTACCGGGGACATTTATCGCCATCGGGCAGCCAATAAGTCATCGTATTGATCACATGCTTTCCGGAACCAGGGCTAACATTGCGGTCAAGATCTTCGGATCAGATCTATATCAACTTCGGCAATTAGCCGAACAAGTGAAAAAGCAGATGGAACAGGTGGACGGAATTGTGGATCTGTCTGTTGACCAGCAGACAGATATCCCGCAAGTACGGATTAGAGCCAACCGTCAGAAGATGGCGCTGTATGGGTTGAGAGTGGCCGATCTTGACGAGATGATTGACATAGCATTTCTGGGAGTTAAAGCATCTCAAATTTTTGAACCAACCAGTCGGCATGATCTGGTTGTACGATATGCGCCTGAGTATAGAGGTGATCTGGACGCCATCCGAAATAGCCTCATTGATACTCCTAGCGGCGCAAAGATACCTCTGGAAATGGTTGCTGACATCATCGTAGACAGGGGTCCGAATTACATTAGCAGGGAAAATGTCCAGCGTAAGATTGTGGTGCAGGCGAACGTGGCAGAAAGAGACCTTAATAGCGTAATTACAGAAATTAAGTCCGGCATTGACAGGAATGTTTTCCTCCCAAAAGGGTATTATGTGGAATTTGGCGGGCAATTCGAGAGCGCACAGGAAGCCGCCAGAACGGTCACACTGTTAAGCCTGCTTTCCATTATTGCCATTCTTGTCATTCTGTATACAAAATTTGGTAATTTCCGCCAGGCTATTCTGGTCATGGCTAATTTACCCCTGGCCCTCATCGGTGGCATTGTGAGCATCTTTCTTACCGAAGGGATTATTACTATTGCTTCATTGGTGGGGTTCATTACCCTGTTTGGGATTGCTGTTCGAACCGGTATTCTTTTAGTTTCCCATTACAATTATCTAATAGACCAGGAAGGCAAACCGTTGTTGGAGGCAGTGGTTCAAGGTTCTATGGAGCGGTTAAGTCCGGTGCTGATGACGGCATTGACTACGGGATTGGCATTGCTTCCCCTGGCATTAGCGGCGGATAAACCGGGGAGTGAAATCCAGTCACCCATGTCCATTGTGATCCTGGGTGGGCTACTTACAGCTACATTTCTGAATCTAATCGTGATCCCAGTGCTGTTCGCGAAGTGGGGGAGGAAACCTGTCTGATAATCAACATGCCTATATTGATCATGCTCTTGTTTCAGCCCAGTTGCTGCTCCTCACCAGTCCGTGTGCTGAGCTGGAATACTTGATCGAATAACCAATGCGCTGTTTACAAATGAGACCAAGCGATCTCGGTTGTCTGGTCTGGCTGGTTTGTTTCGCTCTCAGAGCCGGATTTGCCCAATCCGTAACAAAAGCAACACACACCTTCTTTTTGGGTGAAGAGAAGGTTTGGGTGGATATTTACGAGCGGGCCGGGGCAGACATCACGCTTCTGAACCTCCATGACAATGAGAACACCGCTGTCGAGGCGGCTCTGGCATTCATAGAAAAGCACGGTGGTCGGTTGATCGAGCTGCGGCATGGTCGAGGTCGTGAAATTGTGGTACGTCTGGATGGTATCATGCACCGGTTCGATCCCAACCGTATGTTCAGCGATGTGGGGTTGCGAGCGTCCCTGGAATATTTCCACAACAACACCGACGAGGTTTTTGCTATCGCTGCCGCTTTCCGGGACACTATCGCTGACCTGCTGGGCGCCAAAAATGGGATGGTCATCATTGCGGTTCACAACAACACCCCATACAAAATGACCATAAACGATTTTCGTCCTGGGGAATGGTATGGAGAAGACACCCGGGAAGTATCCATCAATCCACAGCGGGATCCGGACAATTTTTTTGTTGTCACTCAAGACGATCTCTTTGCTGCCCTGTCCTTATCGGGTCATAATGTGGCTCTCAGAGCACAGAATCCGCCGGATCGGGGAATGCTAATCGACTATTGTGAGCGTCTGGGTGTGCTGTACGTCACCGTCGAAGCCGAGCACGGCAAACTGGTTGAACAGGAGGAAATGCTCGAAACGCTCTGGAAAATTCTGAGGGAGCAAGGAAAAATGATCACAGATGATTAGTGCATACAGGAAAAGAGATTCCTCGATGCACTGAAAAAGACATTGGAAGATGAAACAAACCCGGAAGTCATAATGGAATTGGAGAAAGCAATTACGTTTATCGAACGATCTCGTTGATGTTGAACAATCTCTTGCAGATATTATTTGGTAGTTTTATTTTGAGTGAGGGTATAAACACTTTTGTGTAAGTAGATTTCATTAACTCTCCCCACATCTCATCCTGTCTTTCCCAATCCAGCCAAGGATGCTTTCCGCTCTTGTGGTGGCTGATTATGTAGATTGTAGGAACAAGGATGTGGTACTACATGCACCGGATGACACGCACCAACTGAATGTTGATTTTATCGACGCTTTCCTGGCAGAATTTGCTCTGGAAGAAAAGACCCGGACAGTAGCTACATTCAATAAAAGGCACTTTTCTCGTTTTGAAGAGATTGAATTGTTTGATTTGTAAGTTAAAAAGCGGATGCCATCTTTTCTCACTATCATTTATACATCTCCTCAATCAAATGATCATACCGCTTCTCGATGACCGTTCGCTTTACTTTCAAGGTAGGGGTCACTTCTTCATCATCTTGGGACAGTTCTTCCTCCAAAATGCGGTACTTCTTAATCGTCTCAAATGAAGCCAACTGTTTGTTTAACCTATAAATTTCACCGGCAATCAATTCCGTCACTTCAGAAAGTTGAGACAGTTCCTTTTGATCAGAATAAATAAGCTGCCGATCCCGGGCAAACTTGGTAATCTCATCCTCATCGAGGGTCAAAAGTCCGGTAAGATATTTCCGCCGATCGCCAAACACCATAAATTGACTGACGTATTTTGAAGTTTTCATCAGGTTTTCAATGTTTTGTGGCGCTACGTTTTTCCCGCCAGCCGTAATGATGAGATCCTTTTTCCGATCAGTTATCCAGAGATAGCCATCCTCATCTATTCTTCCGATGTCTCCCGAGTGAAGCCAACCTGACTCATCAACTAACTCCTTAGTCGCTTCTGCGTCAGCAAAATAACCCAAAGAGACGTTTTCCCCCTGGGAAAGAATCTCGCCATCCTCTGCTATCCGCATTTTTGTACCTGGTAATGCTTTTCCCACTGAACCCAACCGATTGTCTTCAATAAAATTTACGGAGATTAAACCTGTGGATTCCGTCATTCCATACACTTCCAACACATTGAGTCCCACGCGCTGCATCCACTCCAAGATTGCCGGACTGATGGGCGCACCTCCTGAAATCAGAAATCGCAGATTACCCCCCATGAATTCCCTCACTTTTCTGAAAACAAACCACTTTGCTAAGATATGCCGAACGTGAAGCCACCAGGGGATTAGCTGGTGACTCAGGCGCAGATCTTTTTCACGGCTTCCTACATTCTCTGCCCAGCGATAGATGATTTTCTGAAATGAGGTTGCATCATCGATAGCAGTCATGATACGGGCATGAAATTTCTCGTAAACTCTTGGAGTCCCGAAATGAAATGTGGGACCGACTTCTTTCATGTTGAAGATGAGATCATCCATGCTCTCAGCAAACGCAGTTCTGGCACCGCTGGCTAATTTCATGAACGACGCGACGATCCTTTCGGCAATATGAGCCATGGGGAGGTAGGCGATGGAGAGATCATCGGGAGAAAGATCGAGAGATGTTGTAATCTGTCTCGCAGTGAATAGAATATTCTTATGAGAAAGAACTACCCCTTTCGGCGGTCCCGTTGTGCCGGATGTATAAACAAGCGTAGCGGGGTCGTCCGGTTGAATCTTATTGCGAGCTAAGCTTACTTTAAATTCAGATACCGGTTCGTTCTTGTCTGCAAGAAGGTTCTGAAACGGAACCACCCGCTCGTCCTCGCATTGAAATTTCTCAAACACAATAGCGATTCTCATCTGCGGAACCTGCCCCCAGATTTCAAGCAATTTGTCGAGTTGTTCCTGATCCTCAAGAAAAATCCCTGTGCAACCGGAGTGATGGATGATATACTCGCATTGCGCTGATGTGTTGGATTGATAGATAGGCACTGTTACTGCGCCACAACTCATGATTGCCATATCGGCTATCGTCCATTCCACACGAGTTGTGGATAAGATTGCAATTCGATCTCCCTGGAAAACTCCCATAAAAAGGAGTCTTTCTGCTGCTGTATCTACTTTCTCCAGATACTTTCGCCATGTGATGGGTTTCCACCAGCCTTGCGCCTTGTGATAGAGGGCATCTCTCTCAGGGAAATGCTCGCTCCACCACACCAATAGACCGGGAACGCTTCGGATTTCATCCGGAGGGCTTTGACTCATTGCCTTCCCCAGATCTTCGCCCGTTTTATATACTTCCCTTTCCCTTCACCCAGATAAGATTCCCGTACCAGTTCCTCCTGCCGAACCTTCTCAGGATTCCCACTCAAAAAGATTCTGCCATTCTTCAAAACATAGGCGTAATCACAAATATCCAGAGCCAAATTCACATTCTGTTCCACCAAAAGAATGGTGAGACCATCTTCATTTAACCTTTTAAGGATGTGAAATATCTCCTGAACGAGTTTAGGTGAAAGGCCCAGGGAGGGCTCATCTAAAAGAAGAAGTTTTGGTTTGGACATCAATGCCCGGCTGATGGCAAGCATCTGCTGCTCACCCCCTGATAGAGTTCCTGCATACTGAGTCAATCGATCCTTGAGCAGTGGGAAATAGGAAAACACTGTTTCCATCCCATCGTGGGAGCGCTGGGTGTAAGCTCCCAACTTCAGATTTTCTTCAACTGTCAGTTCGCTGAAAATAAGCCTTCCCTGGGGAACATGGGCAATTCCTGCCTTAACGATACGATCGGTATCCAACCTCTCGATGCGCTGTCCGCGAAAGATGATTTGACCGTATTCAGCTTCTACAATCCCACTGATAGTCCTGAGAAGTGTGGTCTTCCCAGCGCCATTGGAGCCTAGTACGGTGGCAATCTGTCCTTCCGTGACTGCTATGGTGATCCCATGAAGAACCTTTATTTTCCCGTAAAATGTCTCAAGTCCACGAATTTCAAGCAGTGGCATTTTCTTAATAGGTCGAGCCTAAAAACACTTCAACGACATCACGATTGATCTTTACTTCTTCCGGTGTTCCTTCTGTCAGTGTCTCCCCGGAGCTGAGCACAACGACGCGATCAGAAATGGACATAACCAGACTCATGTCATGTTCTACCACCAATACCGTAATTATCAAGTCGTCACGGATGTCTTTGATGATTCGTCCCATTTCCATCGTCTCCTGCTCATTCAGCCCGGCTGCCGGTTCATCCAAAAGGAGTAATTCCGGTTGCATCACCAACGCTCGAGCAAGCTCAACAAGTTTCTGAATTCCAAATGGAAGACCCGCTGGTCTGCTGTGCTCAAATCCGGAAATCCCAAGGAAATCAAGTACCTCCAGCGCTTGAAACTCCTGCCGTTGACGTTCGTCTCTGGAACAGATATTCTTCAATGCATCCTTTGTGGTTACGCGGCTATGATTTCCTACCATCACATTTTGTAAAACCGTCATATACGGGAAAAGCTCCAAATTCTGAAATGTTCTTGCAATGCCCAGTTCAGCAATCACATGGGGTGAGACATGTGTAATTTCCCTCTGATTATAGAATATATGTCCCTTATCAGGTTTTACAAATCCTGAGATTGTGTTGAAAAAAGTAGTTTTCCCTGAGCCGTTTGGTCCGATGATGCCCAAGATTTCTCCGTCGTTAACAGTGAGAGAGAAGCCGTTGAGGGCGACTACCCCTTCAAAATGGACGGTGAGGTTTTGTGCTTCTAACAAAGGCGTCATGGATATAGTGGACTAATAAAGCTAAATTCTTCGCAACTATTCAGCCTATTTTGCGAAACAAGGCTTTGGAAGAAGGCTAAGTCCCGAAGCTTCGGGATAAGATTCCTCTACAGGTCACGAAGGTCACAATGGACTCCTTTGGAGACTCCCACGGAGAATCCCTATTGGACAATGTCTGTAAATTCTTTCTAGCCGATCTTCCTTTTCCTGCGCCTGCCTGTCCGTCGTAACGGTAGTGTAGACTGGTGCCTTAGCCTAAATAGTTACAATCCTTCTATCAATTTTCCCCGATAAATCCGGTTATCGGTGTGGGTGCCCCATCTTTCACCTGAAGAACGATGGTTTTGATTCCACCGGCTCTATCATCAGGGCCGTATGTCAACGAGGGGTGCGGGCTTCCCTGAAAGTCCTTTATTTTTTCCATCCCTTCAATGAGACTTTCACGTGTCAGGTCTTTTCCAGCTAATTTTAACCCCTCAATCAAGACCTGGGCAGCAGCAAATCCGTAGAAATTGTAGAAACCCATCTTCTGTTCAGGGTCATGTTTTGCCAATAGATCCCGATACAATTTCGCCGAAGGATGATCCGGATGCTGGGGAGGAACCATGTAGATATTCGTGATGAATCCTTCCCCTGCGCTGCCAGCCGCCTGGGCAATTCTGGGATCCGATGCTGGAGCAAATCCAAGGAACTGAGGACGGTAATCCATAGCTTCTGCCGTTTTCAATACGTGGACAGTTTCCATTACCAGTGCCAGAAAGATGTGAGTGGCGTTTGCATTTTTCAGGCTGGTCAACTGAGGTCCAAACTCAGGTGCACCCCCACGCTGGAATGGTTCTTCCCCGACTACCACCCAACCTTGAGCAGCAGCACCTTCCCGGATTCCTTTCAAGCAATCCTTGCCAAAATCGTCGTCCTGGTAAATGACGCCCACCTTTACGTCTTTATCCCCTCGGTTTGCTATATATTTACACATGATTCGTCCCTGTGCATCATACGGGGTATCCGTGGCAAAGACATACCGCTTGAATGGATTGGACATGGTACTGGAATTCGTTGCCGGTGCAATGAGCGGAACTTTCTGCTCCTCCACAAGATTGAATAGCGCTGTTGCGGTGGCTGTTCCAATCACATTAAACAGACAGAAAACCTGATCCAGATCAAGCAGTTTCTTGGCTGCTGCCAGACTCATGGCAGGATTATACTGATGATCCTCCGTGATCATTCTGATCTTTCGCTCATAGATTCCACCTTCTTCATTCACATATTTAAAATAGAGTTCGGCACCATGTTTAATCTCCGACCCAAGAAACGCCATGGGACCGCTTAGATCCTGTATATTCCCAATAAGTATTTCCGAATCAGTTACTCCCGGCGATGCTTCTCTACCGCCACAGTTCATAAACACGATCAACCCCACTAAAAATATAAGGGGCAACATAACTTTCTTTTTCATCACCTTCTCCTTTCGATTTTTAACATGGATAAACATTGACTGCACTGTAATAATCTTACTCTCGACTGCATAACTTCTCACAAAATTGACGGAAAGTCAAAACATAATTAACTGTTCCGGAAATTCTCCATAGGAGTTCCTACGGAACAATGTTTTTCGTCGAGAAAATTAGTTATCGGTTAATTGGTTACTGGTTAATTGGTAATCTTAACTCGCTGCTCTACCGCTCACCACTCACCACTCACCATTTCTTTAGCCTTAGCCTCAAACTTTTTCCAAAGGATCCTTCGGATAATCAATTCGCGTAGCGATGTTCTTATTCGTTACCACTGACCTTTTCTTCTCTGCTTCGGATTAAACGGAAACAGTCTCCAATAAATCCGTATTTTCAGCCATCTTCCATACAATCCCATGGGCTCAAACAGAATAAAAAAGAGCATAATCAAACCAAACCCGATGGCCTGAAGATCATTGAATTGAGCAATTCCCTCAGGGAAAACGTCTTTTGCTATGCGAATCAGTTCAGGCAAAAATGTGATGAACAGGGCTCCCCAGACAGCGCCATAGACAAATCCAATACCCCCCACAATTACCATCACTAAAAATTGGATGGAAAGGAGGATGCTGAAATAGTCCGTGGTAATAAAACGTTGTGTGTGGGCAAACAGAGCGCCAGCCAATCCTGCATAAAAGGCGCTAAGGGCAAAAGCAAACACTTTGTATTTGGCGGGATTGATTCCGCTCGCCTGAGCTGCCTCTTTGCTATCCCGGATTGCCACAAAAGCTCGTCCTATTTTTGTCGCCGTCAATCGCCTGGCAAAAGCAACAGCGAGGAACACTGTCATATAAACGATATAATAGTGTGAAAAATCGGACGTAAACCGAAACCCAAAGAAAGTGGGCGCTGGGACAAAAATACCGTTGGAGCCCCCCGTCCATGCGTCCAATTCCAGGATGATGCGTTGAATAATCACACCAAATCCCATGGTAGCAATCGCAAGATATAACCCGGAAAGGCGCAGAGCGGGGAAACCAAGAATGACGCCCGTAATCATGGCTGCCATTGCCGCTGCGGGGACAGAAAACAGAAACGGCCAATCAAAATGGACAGTCAGCACAGCCGATGTATAAGCGCCCACCGCCATAAAAGCAGCGTGTCCCAACGAAATTAATCCTGTATAACCGGAGAGGAGATCCAATCCTACTGCCACAATGATGGCAATTCCAGCCAGATTGAAGACGTAGGTAAAATAGGTATTCAGAGTAAAGGGAATCAGGAGTGTGATCCCAATTAAAACCGGTATCCACCAGATTTTCTCATCCGCATACCGCGACTTCATACTCGCTTCCTCTTTTTTACTCCCAGAATTCCTTCCGGGCGTATGAGCAAAACCAAGATCAGTACCACCCAAGGAAAGATGTCATAGACCGCTGTAGGAAGGTAGACGATAGCCATGCTTTCTAGCATTCCCAAAGTAATGCCACCTACAATCGCTCCAGGCAAACTGCCGAACCCGCCAAGCACCGCCGCCGGTAGAGCTTTCATCCCAAATCGAATACCAATGGTCGGATGGAGTCCCGATTGGGGTGAAATGAGAATCCCCGCCACTGCGCTTACAATACCCGATACAATCCATACCACCATATATACTCTTTTAATGGGAATCCCCATCAATTGGGCTGCTACAGGGTCTTCAGAAGTCGCTTTGATACTCGTACCTAAAAGGGTGAACTTCAAAAAAAGATAAAACACTACCACCAACCCCAGCGTTACAAGAATGATCAGTCCCTGATAGGGAGACATTTTGAACCAACCGAAATCCTGAAGAATCATGCTTACAGGTGCATCAATATATTGGTCTTCATGGGACCAGACGATCCCTGCAATACTCCTCAACAAAATGGAGAGTGCAATCGTCGCCATTATCTGGGCAAAAACAGGCTTCCCAATCAAAGGGCGACTCACAAGAAGGTTCATACCAACACCTAAAAAGGCTGCAAAAAGTAAGGTACCGGCTACTGCTAGGAAGGGTCCTGTTCCGCTTAAAGAGAGTGTGAAAAATACATAAGCTGAAAGCATCATCATTTCACCCTGGGCAAAATTTATGATTTCAGTGGCTCGGTAAATTACCACCAGCCCAAGTGCAACCAGGGCATAAACAGACCCAAGGGTCAAACCGTAGATAATAATTTGAACATCCATTGGGGAGAATAGTGTTTTACGCTAATGATCATTGAGAGATTTCTTCTAAGAATAGATAAAAATCGATAAGAATTTATCTTTTTTTTTATTGATTCGTGACTGTTTTTACAATACAGGTTAATCATCCTGAATTTCTTAGCACAAAGCCACTAAGTTCACAAAGAATGCTAAGAAATAGTAACAGGTGCGCCGAACTTTGTCCAAAGGACCATAGGAAGAAGTGCGTCGTAACTAAACACCCTTAAATCTATAGCTTTGATATTATCTGGTGTTTTTCTTTTGGAAGTGTCGGCAAACAAAAAGCATTGTTATTCCGGCGAGATTTGGAAGCCATACCAAAGGCTGACCCCAAGATATTCCATCCACGACAAATGAAGACAACGGCCAGAATATCTTCACAGGAAAGTAATCGAGGGTATGAAAGGGGAAATCGAGGAGAATATGAAAGAGCCACCCCAACATGGCAAAAGCGATGGATTTGCTGAATATTGCAACAATTCCGATAGATAAGAATGCGATGACGAAACTGTGGCTGAAATTATAGTTCATCGAAACCCAACCCGGAATAATTTCTAATGGAGGTGGTCCCGGTTCTATGGTTCCTGATAAGATCCGAATAACGAGAAATGGTCCGAAGGAAACAAGGTCCGGCATAGCTCCAAAGATAACTGCAATCCACGGACGTCCTCGATAACCAAACAATCCATATCCCCACAGTGTATGACTAAACGTATCCATATCAGTCAGTAATTAGAACAAAGCCATCGATAATTAAATCTTATGTGCAGCATCCTGTGGATAAAAGCGTGTTTTATCCTTAGGGCCAAACCGGCTAAATCCCTCAGTCCGCCAGCTGTCGGATAGCCCAACGCTCCTTTCCTTTCGGAGCGCAGCGGAGATCCCGTACACGCAGTGTCGGGGTGCCTTCGCCTGAATAGTTACGTCTACTTTATCAATAGATAAACTGTTGAATGTCATAGATGGAAACAGAAACGCCTTTGGGGACCATCTGTTTTACCGCTGCTTTGAATTCTGTTGACATGGTTCTGATGTCCAATCGAGTCGGTACTTCTATTCCTCTTGTTTCCATGGTGCTACGGTATTGGGGATTTGTCTCGTAGAACTCTGATATGTAAATAATATCGCCACTATCTAATGGAAGACGTTTTACCAACTTCAGAGAATCCTCGAGATGCTTCTGACGGAAGAACTCACCACCCGCTCCCACTAAGAAAATTATCCCCAATCGAACGCCTCCCATCTTTAAATGGTTGGATAAGTCGAGGATATCATCTGTTAGCTGTGGTTTATGTAAAAAGTCCAGCAGCTCCGAATTCCCCGACTCCACGCCCAGATATACCCGCTCTAATCCAAGATTCGCTAAGGTGGAAAAATCCTCTGTTGATTTCTTAGTGCCCGTAAAAACATCGATAAAGGAATAAAGCCGGGGAATTTCTGGGAATTTACACCGGATCAATTCAAGAAAAGTGACCAGTTTTTTCTGAGGGATTACCAACGCATTGGCATCCGCGAGGAATATGGACTTTCTCAGCTTTATTCCTTCTCCAAAGAACGATTTAACATCCTTGAAATGGTGTTCAACTTCCTCCACAGTCTTTATGTGAAATGGTCGGTCCCTGTAAAAATTACAAAAAGTACATTGATTGTAATTGCACCCCTCCGTGATTTGTAACACCAGAGCCATATACTGGTCAGGGGGGAGAATGGAGATTGGAAGATAGATACGAGAAAACCGCTCACCACTCTCCGTCAGTCTGGTTACATCCATGTCTAAAACCTTCTGGACGTAAAACTGAAACGAGACAGGTAGCTCAGATTCTACACGTTTCAGGAACGTTTGACCTTTCTCTAACAGTCTCTTTGCTTCATCCATAGAAATTGGATTTACCTCGCGATAGGTCTCTCCATTAGACCTGCGGCGCGTTTTCTTGAAAAAATGATTGTCCAGCGTTCGTCGATAATTAATCCCATTCACATACATCCCAATTAGTCTTCCCTCAAGATCAAACGTCCACAGATTGTTTTGTGGCTTTTCGAAAATATTCAGGGCGTGGGGTTTCAAGGTAACTGAAACGGTCCGTCGATCTTCAATATAAACTCGATGTTGAACAGCTTTCTGAGGGGTTTTTAATGATTGTAACATAGTAGGAGTATTATCTATATATTCAGTTTTCAATCTGGAGATCAGGAATATATTTGTACAGATCCAGCGATTCCGGATTCATAAGAGTATCCCTGTTTAGAACCTCATCACCATGAATAATTTTCTTCACAGCAATCTCCACCTTCTTCAGATTGATGGTGTAGGGGATATCATCGATAGGTAGCACTTTGGCTGGTACATGCCGAGGGGAACATTGAGCCCGGATGGTTTTTTTAATTTTATCTATCAGTTCGCCAGTCAATTTGTTTCCTTTTTTCATTTTTACAAACAGGATGATACGTTCATCTCCCTGCCAATTCTGACCCACCACAAGACTGTCATTTACTTCCGGCAGTGATTCCACAACCCGGTAAATCTCCGCCGTACCAATGCGAACACCTCCTGGATTCAATGTGGCATCACTGCGACCGAAGATCTTCACACCACCGTGCTCATTGATCGTCACAAAGTCCCCGTGAGTCCACACCCCCGGAAAGACATCAAAGTAGGCTTCGTGATAATTCTGATTATCAGGATCATTCCAGAAATATATGGGCATGGAAGGGAAGGGTGCCGTACAGACTAATTCTCCCTTTTCATTTAATAGTGGTTTTCCCTGCTCGTTGAAAGATTCCACCTTCATTCCTAAACCTCGGCACTGCAACTCACCTCTGTAAACCGGTAGTGTCGGATTTCCCAGAGCAAAACACGAAATAATATCCGTTCCACCGGAGATTGATGATAGTAGTACATCCTCTTTGATATCACGATAGACATAGTCAAAACTCTCCTCCACCAGTGGTGAGCCCGTAGAGAGAATTGCTCTCAGCTTGCTCAGGTCAAACTCTTCTCTTGGTTTTACACATGCCGATTCACATGCTGAAATAAATTTAGCGCTGGTTCCGAAAACGGTAATCCCCAAGTCCTGAGTCATTTGCCACATAGCGCCGGCATCTGGATAAAATGGCGCCCCATCATAGAGTACAACTATTGCTCCCACTGAAAGGGAACTCACTAACCAGTTCCACATCATCCAGCCGCAGGTGGTAAAATAGAAGATGGTGTCTTCCCGGGTGAGATTAGTATGGAGGCGTAGTTCCTTCAAGTGTTGGATGAGTGTCCCTCCTGCTCCATGAACAATGGATTTGGGAAGACCTGTCGTTCCGGACGAATACATGATGTACAAAGGATGATTAAAGGGAAGCTGCTCAAAATTGAAATAGGGAACTTCCTCCTTCGGTAGAAACTTCTTATATAGAATACCGTTTCTAATTTTTGAAATATCCGGTTGCTCATCGGTGTACGGAACTATCACAACTTTCTCCACACTGGGAAGTTCCTGGAGTATCCCTATAATCTTTTCGAGGGAATCAAATGCTTTCCCGTTATAAAAATAGCCATTAGCTGAAAAGAGTACTTTGGGTTCGATCTGTGTAAAGCGGTCGAGGACCCCCTTAATACCAAAGTCGGGAGAAGAAGAACTCCAGATAGCGCCAACGGATACAGTGGCCAACATAGCGATAACCGTTTCCGGCATGTTGGGCATAAATCCCGCTACACGGTCATTGACATCCACGCCCAATTCCCTTAGCGCAAAGGCTAATCTTCTCACTTCCTCGTAGAGTTGCCGATAGGTCAATGATCGGATAGGTTGACCTTCTCCCAAGAATACTATTGCTGTACGATCATCCCGATATCGTAGAAGATTTTCCGCATAGTTCAGACGAGTACCCAAAAACCAGTTAGACCCGGGCATCTTGGTTGCATCGTCTACGACTTTGTTAAATGGTTTCGAACGAATGATATCACCAAATTCCCACATGGCTGACCAGAAATCAGGAACGTTTGTGATGGACCAATCATAGAGATCAACGTAATCGGAAAGAGTGAGATTGTAGTGGTCATTTACATACCGTCTGAATTGATCCATTTGTGAATTTGAAATGGTTTTCTTGCCAGGTTGCCACATGATTTTGGTCATTGTTTTCTCCCTCGAAAAATTTAAACAGATGGTAATGTTTGCCCATCACAAAATCAAGTACTCCTTTAAAAACTAATTAAACAAAGATTCAATCCGTTAGCCGACGGATGGAATCTTTTGGTTATGTTCTATGAATTGTATGAATAATAGCCAGTTTCTTGCTACTATATTTAAGCTGAGGTTTGATATTGGTTATTGGTGAGTGGTTAACGGTGATGTATCTCTGTTCAACGATGCCCAAACTAAGGTATGGTCAGCCTGTCTCACCGCCTTCCCGCCACAGCGGGAGGGCCAGGTGCTCATCCCGAAGTTTCGGGATATAATGGAGACAGTTCACGTTTTTCCACTCGAATCTGCGATCAACTCTACTACAGTTGGGATGTAATGGTGTTAAGATCAATGCATCAATCACTACTCACCACTCACCAGTTACAACTAACCTGTTAACCACTTTCTCAACCGGCATAGATCACACGATATTTAGAACAGCGCCAATCTTTTTAAATAGGTGGTTTCCTATAGAAATACGGTTTGAAACTCCTCACCTCCTCTCTAAATTCGTAGCCATTCTAAGCGACTCAATCTTACATATCTTTGGGTTGGCAAAGAAAAACGATTGTTGAAATACTTTAAATAAGGACTGGAAATGACAAAAAAATTCGTTTACGTTTTTGGTGATGGTCGCGCCGATGGCAATGCAAAGATGAAAAAACTTTTGGGAGGAAAAGGCGCCAATATCGCTGAAATGACCAACCTTGGCATTCCGGTTCCTCCGGGGTTCACTATAACTACTGAGGTCTGCACCCACTTCTATAAGCACGGCAAAAAATATCCATCTGAATTGAAAGACCATGTTTCCCAAGCCCTACAATACACAGAAGCCATCATGGGTACAAAATTTGGAGACACTGAGAAGCCTCTCCTTGTTTCCGTACGTTCGGGCGCCGCTGTTTCCATGCCCGGGATGATGGAGACCGTCCTGAACGTGGGTCTCACTACCCACACTATATCAACTCTCATTAAAAAAACAGACAATCCTCGCTTTGTATATGACGCTTATCGCCGTCTTATCATGATGTATTCAGACGTGGTTATGGAAAAAGCAGCCGAAATTCAACCCAAAGACGGGGTTGGTATTCGTGAACGACTGGAAGATTTGATCGAGGAAAGAAAGAAAGAAAAGGGAGTCACTTTAGACACCGATCTGGATGCAAACGACTGGAAAGAACTTTCAGAAGCGTTCAAACAAACCATCAAAGAAGTTTTGGGTAAAGAGTTTCCTGACGATCCTTATGACCAGTTGTGGGGGTCTATTGGGGCTGTGTTTCGTTCATGGAATGGCAAACGGGCAATTTCCTACCGTCGAATCGAACGACTCCCTGGCGAGATGGGAACGGCGGTGAATGTCCAGGCAATGGTCTTTGGCAATACGGGAGATGAAAGCGCCACAGGCGTCGCCTTCACACGTAACCCTGCAACCGGTGAGAATGTCTTCTTTGGTGAATGGTTATCCAATGCCCAAGGCGAAGATGTGGTGGCAGGGATCCGCACACCGAACCCCATTAACATTCAAGGAAAGGCTGACAAAAATCAACAACTTTCATCCCTTGAGGAAGCAATGCCCGGGCTATACAGCCAGCTTGATGGTATCCAGAAAAAATTAGATACTCACTACCGGGATATGCAGGACATCGAATTCACCATCGAGAATGGACGTCTTTGGATGCTCCAGACCCGAGTGGGAAAGCGGAATGGAATAGCGGCGATGAAAATAGCGATAGATATGGTCGAAGAAGGATTGATTACAAAGGAAGAGGCTTTAATGCGAGTAAAACCCTCCCAATTGGATGAACTTCTCCATCCCATGTTGGATCCCAAAGCCGAAGCCTCTGCCGAAGTACTTGCCAAGGGTCTTCCTGCCGGTCCTGGGGGAGCCACGGGACAAATTGTCTTCACCGCCGATGATGCGGAAACGTGGGCGAAAAACGGAAAGAAAGTTATCCTTGTCAGAAATGAGACTTCACCGGAAGACGTCCATGGGATGCATGCAGCAGAAGCTATTCTCACCGCCAAAGGGGGGATGACCAGTCATGCCGCTCTGGTCGCCAGAGGATGGGGGAAATGTTGCATCGTAGGGTGCAGCGCTCTACACATTGACCGGAAGAAAAAGACGCTCCAAGTGAATGATCAAATTCTGGAGGAAGGAGACTGGGTCACACTCAATGGTACTAAAGGAAATGTCTATACCGGGAAATTATCTCTCGTGCCCACGGATCCATTACGCAACGAATCCTTCCTTAAGCTGATGAGACTTGCAGATGAAGTCCGAACTCTTGGTATTCGAACCAATGCGGAACGACCGGAAGACGCCGAACAGGCGCGAACCTTTGGCGCCGAGGGAATTGGCCTCTGTAGAACTGAACATATGTTTTTTGATCCGGAACGCATTATGGCTATGCGTCAGATGATTGTCGCAGAGACAGAAGATGAGAGACGGAAAGCGGTGATGAAGCTTCTTCCTTATCAGCGACAGGATTTTTATGAGATTCTTAAGGCGATGGAGGGTCTTCCAGTAACTATCAGACTGTTAGATCCACCACTGCACGAGTTTGTAACTCTAACCGATGAGCAGACCACTGAACTCGCAAAGGAGCTTGGAGTAGGCGAGGAAAAGCTGAAGGCTCGAATCAACTCCTTGCATGAATTGAACCCCATGCTGGGACATCGAGGCTGCCGACTGGGAATTGCTTATCCCGAGATCACGGAAATGCAGGCACGAGCCATTTTTGAAGCAACGGCACAACTTACTAAGGAAGGTGTCAAAGTGTTGCCTGAGGTTATGATTCCATTAGTGGGTTCGGCAACAGAATACGATCATCAGGAAGCGATTGTGCGGAAAGTAGCCGATAAAGTGATGGGAGAAACCAGCATAGAATTCCCCTACCTCGTGGGGACCATGATTGAAATTCCGAGAGCTTGCCTGACTGCCGATGAGGTGGCTCAGAAGGCGGAGTTTTTCTCTTTTGGCACGAATGACCTGACGCAGACCACCTTCGGCTTTTCCCGGGACGATATCGGTGGATTTCTCCCTACCTACTTAGAAGAAAAAATCCTTCCTCACGATCCATTTCAGTCGCTGGATCAGACAGGTGTCGGAGAACTAATTCGCATTGGTATTAAAAAAGGACGGTCCGTGAGAAAGGATTTGAAGATCGGTATTTGTGGTGAACACGGGGGTGATCCCGATTCCATCGATTTCTGCCATCGGGTTGGCTTGGATTATGTGAGTTGTTCGCCATACCGGGTCCCTATTGCCAGGTTATCAGCGGCGCAAGCGGTGATACGAAATATGTAAAACAGGTATCTTGCCTTTCTACAGCCTTATCGAGGGCTATAACTGTATGATTGGTAATCTTCAAGGTTCAACAAACCTCAAAGATTACAAGAAATCGTAGGAGTGTTACTCATGTATTCTGTTGGAAACGAGCAGTTATTGGAACAAAAACCTCTCGCCATCTACTGCTCCCGACAAATTCCCCTTTCTGTCTACCAGCAGGCACTCGAACTTGTCCAGAATCTCATGGCTCAACAGATAACTTTGGCTGGAGGGTGGCAGTCTTCTTTAGAAAAGGAGGCGTTAAATCTGAGGAAGCCCGGTTCTTCCTCAAACATCATCTACTTTCTGGCAAAGGGGATTCAGAATTTCAAGCTTTCAAAATCCATGAGAGTGGATCTGGATAGGGGCAAACTTCTCGTTGTCTCTCTATGGATGCACAAGGAACGAATTGATAAGCAGAAAGTAAAGGATAGAGATAATCTTATACTGGACAAACTGGAACGATTCCTATTCCTCCACATTGGAGAAGGAGGAAATCTTGAAGAATTGTTTTATAGGTGTTTATCCTCTGGAAAAGAAGTTTATCTATTTGATCATGCAGCGAATCACTCGTGGTTTAATCAGGAAGTGGTGCCAGTTTCTAAAGAAAACATAACAAAAGATGGTATCTTTTTTCATTAACCTATGAATAGTAAAACTCAATCCATAAGTTAACGGATTGAGCTACAATCACACCACCGAACCCCCGTCCACACTAATCACCGTACCTGTGATATAGCTGGCATCGTCACTGGCAAGGAAGCAATAAGTAGCTGCTACTTCTTCCGGCTGTCCCATCCGCTTTAGCGAGACGTGCTGGAGCGATGCAGTTAAAACTTCCTCGGGAATATCTTTTACCATGTCTGTCTGAATAAATCCTGGCGCTACAGCATTCACACGGATGTTGTATTTCCCTAACTCCCGAGCCCATACCTTGGTCATTCCAATAATACCCGCTTTCGATGCCACATAATTGGTTTGTCCAAAATTCCCATATAGGGCAACTACCGAGGCAGCATTTAATATAACACCGTATTCTTGCTCCCGCATTATAGTTGCTACCTCTTGAGTACAAATAAAAGTACCTTTCATATTCACATTGACTACCCGATCGAATTGCTCATCCGTCATCTTTTTCAGTGTAACATCATCAATCACACCGGCATTATTTACCAAGACATCTATTCTTCCAAATTCCCTCACCGTCGCAGAAACCATCTTCTGCACGCTTTTTCTATTGCTGATGTCCACTTGAACAAATAGCGAATTCTCACCACTTTCCGCAATCGTGTCAGACACAGCCTTCCCAGTTGTTGAATTATATTCCGCCACTACTACTTTGCTACCTTCATTGGCAAACCGAATTGCTGTAGCTTTCCCTATCCCCTGACCCGCTCCAGTTACAACAACAATCTTATTATTCAATCCTTGCATTTTATCCTCCGATCACTGGTGAAAATTAAAGCGTATAGGTTCGAGACATCCACCCTTTTTTCTTTCACATCATCTCATTAACTTTATATCGATTTGAAACGAATTATCCTCACACTGCTTATCATCCCCCTTCATCTATTCGGCCAGGGCGATATCTATTTCTCTCCCGTCTTTGATGTGTCTGAGGTGAAAACGGGACTCCAGTCTATCAGTCAAAACGATCTGCGTGCACATATAACATTTTTATCTTCCGATCCTTTGGAAGGTCGGGAGACAGGAGAAAAAGGTTTACAGATAGCTGCAGAATATATCGCCTCACAGTTCAGAAGATTAGGTCTTACTTCATTAAATCCGGATGGATCTTATTTCCAAAAATATGAGCTGTTGAAAATCAAGTTTAAGAGTGATCCCCAATTTTCACTTATCTACCAAGAGGGGAGTAGCACCGTAAAAGAAATATTTAGTTACAGAGAAGATTATTTTTCTTCTTCACGGGGGATTGTAAACGGTTTAGAGGTTAAAGCTCCTTTGGTGTTCGCCGGTTATGGAATTACTGCGCCTGAATACGAATACGACGATTATGCAAATGTGGATGTCGCCAGCAAGATTGTGCTGATCATCGATGGAGAACCTGATATTAGCGAGGATACTTTTAAGGGAGATGAAGACACTCATCATTCAGATATTCGTGAAAAGTTGAAAAGAGCAAAAGAGAAAAAGGTAGCTGCTCTTTTGGTTGCCTCCAATCCTAAGAAGGGAGAGATCTTTTCAGACAAATACAAACGATGGAGGCGTTGGCTTCGACGGGAAACCATGTTACTACCTTCCTCCGAAAAATCGGTTCCCCTTTTTATTATCAGCAGTAGAACGGCAGATCGGATTCTTGCCAATACCGGTAATTCTCTCCGAGATTTGCAAACTGAGCTGGAAAATGATGGAAAATCGAATGCTCAGGAGCTCCCTGACCGGTACGTTCACTTTATTCTTGAAATAGAAAAGACAAGTATCATTACCCAAAATGTGGCAGGACTATTTCCGGGCGTTGATCCGGAAGTGGGGCATGAAACGATTGTTATTTCGGCTCACTATGACCATCTGGGTGTGGATGATAAAGGCTCTATCTGGCACGGAGCGGATGATAATGGAACTGGAACTTCTGCAGTGTTGGAAATTGCCGAGGCAATTGTATGGAATACAACACCACCAAAACGAAGTTTTTTGTTTCTTGCCGTCTCCGGAGAAGAGAAAGGTCTCTTAGGCTCAAAGTTTTATACCACTCAACCTTTACTTCCTCTCGATAACACAATTACCGATCTAAATATCGATATGATCGGTCGGAATGCCCCCGACAGCGTCTATATAATCGGTTCAAATATGATCAGCGAAGATCTCCATGAGATCAATGAGTACGCTTCAGGAAAGATTGATAACCTGTTTCTTAATTACTTGTACAATTCACTTGATGATCCCAACCGATTTTATTATCGAAGTGACCACTACAACTTTGCTCAATATGGAATTCCCATCATCTTTTACTTTGCAGGCGTTCATAAGGATTACCACAAACCCACTGACACAGCAGATAAAATTGATTACGCCAAAACGGAAAAAATTGCAAGGTTGGTGTATTTAACAGGATGGGGAATATCACAAAATGATGTGCGACCACGTATTAACGCCGGGGAATATCCTGAAATTCCGGATAGGATTAAGTATTAAGTTTCATCAAACATGACATCCATCAACTGACGGATGTCATGTTTCTATTTTATCCAACAACTTCTTTAAAAATACGTCTGAAATTTTCTCCTATGATTTTTCTCACGTCCTCTTTAGAATAACCACGGTGGAGTAGTTTTCGTGTGATCACAGGCATTTTGGTACAATCCTCTAATCCCTTGGGAAGCACAGACACGCCATCAAAATCTGATCCCAATCCCACATGGTCAACGCCTACTAATTTTGCGATATAATCTATGTGATCAATCACTGCATCTACTGTGGGGGCTGCTTTCGCTAATTCCTCCCCAAGGATTGCCATGCTCCCGTACCAATAATCATCGGATTCCTCGTCATATAGTGCTTTCAACGAATCCAACTCTCTTTGATGAGTTTCCTCAATCGCATCAGCCTTGTCTTTGAAGGTGCTATCCAAATAACCCGGATAAAAATTCACAAACACAACACCGCCGTTATCTCCAATGGCTTTTAACTGGTCATCTTTAAGGTTTCGAAAATGGGGGCAGAGGGAATAAACACAAGAATGGGAAGCGATGATAGGCTGGGTAGTTGTTTCTATCACATCCCAGAATGCCTGTTCACCCAAATGGGATACATCGATCATAATTCCGAGTTCATTGCATTTTTTCACGACTTTGCGGCCAAAGTCTGTTAGTCCTCGAAAAGGGATATCCTCATTTTTGGTCTCATCAAGGGCGGAAGTGGCCCATGGTGTAGAGTTATTCCAAGTGAGTGTCAAATACCGCATCCCACGACGATAGAGGCGAATGAGGTTTACCATAACGTTTTCAATAGCATGTCCACCTTCAACCCCAATGATTCCTGCCAATTTCCCCGCTTTCTCAATACGCAGAAGATCATCATAAGATTTGGTGATTTCAAACTTGTTTGGAACCGCCTCCTGAATATTCTCTAACGCTTTTATCATTTCAATCGCCCGGTCATAGGAATTGTTACGTCCGTATTCCGATGGATTAACCCATACGGAAAAAACCTGCGCATCGATACCACCCTCCAGCATCCTGGGAATGTCGGAATGGCCGGATGAGGTGATCTGAGAGATATCTTCTCCCTGCATGACTCGGAGCAATACATCATTGTGGGTATCAGCCACAAATGACTGGTGATGAAATGTATCCGTGGTATCACCACAGGCAGTTATCAGTATCATTAGTGTGAAAATAGAGACAGTTTTTTTCATTAATCAATAGTCCTTTCTTTTTCTTAATAAATTCACCTACTAAAGATGACATCTTTTCGAAAAGATGTCATCTTTTTTCTTTCTCTTTTTAATAGTGACATTTTCTAATCGATCATTAGATGTTTAATTCTGTCAATATTCTGAATTTCCTCGTGGAATCTAACATATTCCTTCAATCCCCCAAACCATTCCAATAATTCCTTTCGCTTTAATTTGCTTGGATAAGTGCCTTGAATTTTTTTATATGAGCTCAACTTATATGTTTTAAAGTCTTCTGTAATTCTATGCCTTTCTGGATTTGAATGGATGTAATACACGAGATACACCAGGTATTCTTTACTGTCTATCCATTTTCTCTTAAAGGGCCGTTGAAAAAGTGTACCCTTGCGATCATAAAGATTGTTGAAAGACATGGCATATGAGATAAAGAATTTTCGAAACTGTTGACTGATTCTTTGATCATAATCATTTTGGTTTTTATTAAGATTGTTCTCCTTAATTCTCACCAACAGATGAAAATGATTTGGTAATAAGCAATAACAATAAGTATCAAGGAAATCTGATAAATATTTGTCATACTTTTGAAGGAAAAACAGATGGTTTTTATCCTCGAGGAAGAGTTTACTCCCTGTGACGGCTCGATTATAAACGTGATAATACGATCCTGGTACGAATATGTCTGATTTTTCACTCATTGAAATTCAAGTAGTAAAAAGATTCTAATAAAAGATGTCATCTTTCTTCCCAGTCCTCTTTTTGTTCCTGCCTCCACAATCTCTACCTGTCCGCCGTAACTTGTGTAGGCGTGGATTGTCCGTCGTTTCTTCGATTAGACGGATCTCCCCCACCGTCAGTTCATACAACTTATACACCAATTGATCAATCTGCCTGTCCGTAGCATCTATCTGCCGCTGGAGAGCCGTCTCATCGTGCAGCATTTGAGGGGAAAAGTGATTCTTGTAACCGAAAATTCATTAGGATGGATACATGCGGACAGAGAGTATCATCGAATAAACCTAACACTTAATCATTCTCAGCCATGACATCTTCAAATCGGACAATAAATCGACCCTTATTCTTTGGATATAAATCATACATGAAAAACTTTTCTTTGAATTCCTCAAACTTTGGCCTGCGATTTTCTAACAAATTTTTCCTGAGTTGTGTTTTTATAGACCTTGGGGTCCTTCCTCTATATCGGGGTTGATTCTGCGCCTTCTCAAACATCCTTTGTGTTCTCTCTTTGATAGCTTCCTGAGTGTAGTTCTTTGCCAAGTGCTCCTTATAAGCCATACGGAATACCCTTTGGCAGCTATAGAATATGTATTTATATCCTATTTCCGGGTTAGCTTCATTCAGTTTTTCCAATGCTTTGTCGCCATCAAAGAAACCATCAAAGGAACTTAGCAACTCATCATAGAATTCCTTAAAACTAACTGCCATATCATAATCCCACGCTTTTTCCCAAATACTAATCAGGCCCCATACAGGCGCTCTTTTAGTAGGAAGAATAATACTTGTAAGGTAGTTACCACAGCAAACTGCAAGAGTAATTAGCAGATTATTTTCAATGTGGGTATTGATATCTACAAGCAAGGGATACATTTCCATCCATTCAATTAATTCACCAGAACCGAGTTCTAATCCTTGTGGTGATCCGTGGATCTCAATATGGAATACTGGAAGCAAATCAGTTGTTTGTACCTCATTCGACACTCTTTCAAGAAAATCAATAAATTCTTGCTTTGTTTTCGGCATTACTATCTCAGCTTCCAGGCCTTGGATTTGTTTCACTTTCAACTTAAGATATTTATTATAAAGATCGCTTCCAGTTTTTGTGTCTTTATTCCTTAATGACTCAATCACGAATATTTTATTGAAATACTGGTCCAATTTTCTTCTCATATCTTCCTTCCCCTCTTCACAATCCCAACTTCCTCCTTCGTCAACTCATACAACTCATATCCGCCAGTAGGCGGACAGGCACCAACCGGTCAATCTGCCGCTGTAGGACTTCACGTTCGTGGGGTGTTTTAGTCGAAACAAGATAGCTTACGATATTTTACTGAAAAAATTCTAACCTTGAAATCTTTATCGTGTTCTCTTTAAATATTTCCCAAATTTTCAAGAATTCACTTTCTATCGTTTGGTAATCATAATTAGGAGGCCGTTCGATTTCTACTGAGAAATTACCATCCCCATTCATTTCTCCGCCAAATAGCAATAGTCCTGTCCCAGTTGTGTCAATAGCCGGTGAAGAATTATGAATGAATGCGTGGCGGATATCCAATAGATTTTTAACTTCTTCGGACCCAAATTCTTTAAGTGCCTTCAACATAACTTCCTTATCATTATAAGAAAGCCAAACTGGCAATTTGTCCTTTTGCGAAAAATCTCTAATTGATTGATGAATGTTGCTAAATGAAATATCACGCATCCTATATTTCTTATTTTTTCTCCCAATCCTCAACACACCGTCATTCAAAAAGAAAATTAAGTGCGCTATTTTTTCCCTGAAAGAATATAACCTACTTAAGAGGTTGTTTGTCCAAAATGGTATTTCGAAGAGAAGAATTTCATAAGCCCGGTTAAATGAATCAGATTCTACATCTTCATGATATGTGTCTTTCAGGCAAATATATTCTTTAAAGAAACAGTAAGCATAACATATTTCTTCTACGCAATTCTCAATTTCTCTCCACCATTTTGTTGTATTGTTTCTTATCCTACTTTCAATGAAATTATTTCCACTCTCATAGAAACTGGGCAATTGTAACTTTGGGAACATGTTATACTGTTTTTTAACAAAAGGTAAAAGTTCCTTTTGTTCTTCAACATAATTTTCAAACATATCAAACTCCCGAACTTTTTGGATTTTCAACAATCCATCAATTCTTTTTATTTCCTTATTTTGCTAAAAATTTTTCATTTCAAACCAAAATTTTCTAATACCAAAGCAATACCTTACATAAGCCAAGACTAATCCGACAATGATTGCAACTAGAACATTTGTAATTATATCTGGCAAGCTATTTCCCTTCCACAATCCCAATCTCCTCCTCCGTCAACTCATACAGCTCATACACCAACCGATCTATCTGCTTGTCCGTGGCATCAATCTGCCGTTGGAGGACTTCATGGTCGTGGGGTGTTTTGGCTTCCAATAAAAGATGACATCTTTTTCCTTTTTGTTAAACCGGCTCAAACTTCGCTGTAAAGTGCCTCAGGAATTTTGCCTGCTCCACAATTTTATATCCCCTGAGCGCATCTCGATTTTCCCAAACGCGCTTGCAGGCTTCAATTACATAATCGATATGACTTTGAGTGTAAACCCTTCTCGGGATTGCCAACCTGACCAGCTCCATTTCTGCAGGAATTTCCTCCCCCGTATCCTCATCTACCTTCCCAAACATAATCGATCCGATCTCAACTGCACGAATGCCTCCAACCTGATATAATTCAACCACCAACGCCTGTCCCGGATACTGGCTTGCTGGAATATGCGGCAGCATGGTTTTGGCATCGATGTAAATAGCGTGGCCTCCCGGCGGCTGAACTATGGGGAATCCAATCTCATCCAGATGCTCACCAAGGTACTGCGTCTCAGCAAGCCGGTAGAGCAGATAATCCTCGTGAAGCACTTCCTTCAGTCCAATGGCAATAGCTTCCAGATCTCTGCCGGCTAATCCTCCATAGGTTGGGAATCCCTCAGAAATGATCAATAGATCCCGCTCCTGTTGGGCAAGAATGTCATCATTTGTGCAGAGAAACCCGCCGATGTTCGTCAATCCATCTTTCTTGGCGCTCATGGTGCACCCATCAGCATAACCCATCATTTCCTTAACAATTTCTTCCACAGACTTTTTCTCATATCCATCTTCCCGAAGTTTAATAAAATAAGCGTTCTCTGCAAATCTACAGGCATCTAAATACAATGGAACTCCATACTCATCTAAAATCTTTTTAACTGCCCTAATATTCGTCATGGACACGGGCTGCCCACCACTGGAATTATTCGTAACGGTAATCATACATAGCGGGATTTTCTTGGCACCTTCTTTATCGATAAGAGCTTTCAGTTTTTCCAGATCCATGTTTCCCTTAAACGGGTATTTGCTCTGTGTATCTTTCCCCTCATCGATGAGGAGGTCTACGGCTATGGCTCCCCGGAATTCCACGTTAGCCCGGGTTGTATCAAAATGGGTGTTGTTTGGCACGATGTCTCCCTCTTTACACATCACAGAAAAGAGGATTCTCTCCGCAGCTCTTCCCTGATGAGTTGGGATGATATGCTTAAATCCAAAGATTTCATGGACAACGGCTTCAAATCTCTGATAACTCCGACTTCCGGCATACGCTTCATCCCCACGCATGACGCCCGCCCACTGTTCCGAACTCATAGCGCTGGTGCCGCTGTCTGTGAGCAGATCGATGATGACGTCCTGAGCCTGTATCAAAAAGACGTTGTAGTGTACATTCTTTAAAATCTTCTGTCGCTCTTCCGCTGTTGTCATCCAGAGAGGTTCTACCGTTTTGATTTTAAACGGCTCAATAATCGTGCGGAATGTGGTCCCTGCTTTGTTAAGCTGATGAATTTCCTTCTCCATCCTTCTCTCCTTAAAATATGTGTGACCCTTTACCAGGTTAACAAATAATTAAAATGTTAAGGTTATGCCAACGGTTACATCCACGTCTTTTTTCTTTGTATCGGCAGGTGGTCGAGAGTTGAATTTATCCTCCAAAGTTACATTAACACTTAACCAGGATATTTTTGTGGCTAAAGATACTGTCGCATAGTGTTCCAAAAGATAATTATTAAAATCACGTTGCAACGGTTTATAGAAAGCAACGTAGCTTACTGATACACCCGAATTAAAACTCTTTTTATATTTTGGTCGGATTGACCACCGTAATTGACTTGCTTGATCTTCACCCACATAATCTTCCAATTCCCACAGACCTAGGATACTGATTGAAAACGGTTTTGTAATACTATATTTAGCCCCAAAGCCCATCTGTGTCCTGTTTTCAAGAGATGCTGTTGAATCAAACTCAAAATAGAAATGGAAAAATGGGGAAAACTTTTGATTGGCATGGTAATTCAATAGGAAACTGGCGTTTCCATCATTCTCATACAACACATCTTTTAATTTCCCCCTACTGTGACTAATGGAAAACTTAATTTCCGCATCTTTTAGAGTCCATGAACCTATAGTAAAATCACCCTCATGTTGACTCGACAGAGCAACAGAAAAAGATGACACATCAGTATTACCGGTTTGGGTTTTTAATGCTCCATTAATGGAATATTCCCACTTTCCAGCAAATAACGTACTTGCTGACATTAGACCCAAATAGATCATAAAGATCCTGTCCATCCGAAAGGTCCTGTCCGCAGGATCCTTCGGATGGACATAACTCTGTGAGCTAACAAATGTATTTTTCATTTTTTCTCCATTCAGGTTAAAATATACGAAGCAACCTGCCCTGTAGTCCCGAAACTTCAGGATGAAACTTGGCAGCCCAATAGGAAGCTTTTGTCGTAGACACTCCTTCGGAACGACCGTTCAGGGAAACTTGAAAATTGTTACTTAATACTTGCTGCATTTTCCCTGCTCCCTGTCTGCCGACCAGGCAGGGAAATCCCGCCCGGCCTGCCGGACGGGCAGGTACACGAAGTGTCGGGGTGCTTGGTTCCATGCTCAATGCTATTTACAGGAGAAAAAGCCTTCCCAATATTGCTCAGGGAAGGCTTCTTCGATTAAACTCATTCAAAGGTTGGGAAATCATTCCACCATTTCACCGCCACCTAAAATATCCTCAAGATTGAAACGACCCTCCTTTTCCATTTGGCGGGCTGCATCAACAATGGTCTTCTTGGCTTTATCCACATCCCGCTTGGCAATTGCCCTCTCGATAGGTTCAAACATTGCCTGTTTCTTTTTTGGGAGATTCTCGAGTATCGCGTTCACCGTTTCTTCCGACTGTCCCTTTAAAGCCATGGCAATTGTATCCAAATCCACAGAATTCATCAGATCCCTTACAATATTCCCAGGGAATGTCAAAATATTATCGAAGGTTAAATGATATTTTTTCACCTCTTCCGCCAGCTCGGGTGATTCACGACTGATAGCTTCCAGATACTTCTCTTCCTCATCTGAACTCATCTGTCCTAAGATCTTGGCTATACTCTTTCCACCACCCCTGGAAAAATCCACAGCTCTGGGGAGAAAATGAGACTTCTCTTCGAGTTCTGAGGCGATATTCACCACAGCTTCCAATGAAACATCGTCAAGACGTCCCATTTCCATAAGGACTCGTCCTTTTTTATCAGGTTCCAATTTGTTTATTACCTTCATTTGACTCTCCGGAGAAACCTGCGCTAAAGTCATGGCAACAATCCTGGGCTCCTCTATTTCTAAAAGAGCAATAATTTGTTCATCTGCCATTTCATCCAGAAAAGCAAATGGACGTTTTGTGTCTCCTTTGCCGTCATCCTGGAATTTCTTGGAAATTAATGCCAGATAGAACTCTTCTACTACTTTCTTTTTAACAGAAAAAACAACAGTACCCATTTCGCGAATTCGTGCTCTAATCTTCCGAACATCTGTTTCTGGCAAACCTTTAATCAGGGTTATGGCTAAACTTTCTCCTAACACAGAAAAAAGAATTGCTACTTTATCCAACCCTGACAATCTATTATAATCTGTAATCATTCTACGCCTCTACTTTTTCTTCTTTTTGCCTTCCTCTTCTTCCGGCGCCTCTGGGGCTGCAGCCGGTTCTTCAGGCGGAGGAGGAGCTTCTTCCTGAAGCCACTCTTTCACAATTGATGTGGCAGTCTGTGGTTGCCCAACACTCATAGATACGATAGACTGGCGGACAGACTTGATTTCAGACTGCAATACCGCAGGATCTCCAGCAACAGCTGATGGTTCCTGACCAAGGGGGGCTGTTGCTACTGGTGCAGGCGCAAACGGTCCGGGTTTTGCCTCATCCTGCTCCTCTATAGGCTTCTTAGATACTTTTTTTTTCCTGGGAGGACGAGGCATAGCCCACGGTGGGGGCATAACATACTTCGGCTTCCGCCCGTTGAAAATAATCACCGCTGCCAACGCCATCACAGCTAATAACGAAATTGCGCTCATGAGATAAATGGGTAGATTACCTATTCCTCCTCGAGATTCTCTTACCCAACTTTCAGTGTCCTGAAGCATCGCTGCTTCAAACTCTTCCATCTTTTTCCTGAGAGTATCCAGATCGGCGATCTCCTTTTCCTTTACTGCCACTTCTTCTTGGACTGCCTCGGTTTCCGTCTTTGATAGCTGAGCTGATGCAAGTAATTCTTTTAATACCTTAATCTCTTCAGTCTTGAGAGAATCCCTTTTTAGAATGGTTTTCTTTTCACGTTCCAAATTGCGGAGTACTCGCTCATCTTCCAATTTCTTCAATTCTGCAAGAAACATTGCACGATCATCCTCCCGACGGCGGGTTTCTTCTTCCTTCCACTGAAGAAATTCCTCCTGCCAGTCTACTTCTGCCTTTTCTTCACTCACACCGGTTTCTTTTTCTCTCTCAAGCTTATCAATTTTTTCGGCAATACTTCTTAAGATGATGGACTCAGCCGTTCGCTGGTCTCTTCTCTCCCTGAATGAAGCGGTCATGATGCTTAACATATCACCTCTGCTCCGATTAAAGTGTGAAGCCACCATAATAATTTGACGGACGTTCTCAATAAGTTCAGGGGCAGAACCCTCAGGCAGGATACAACTGATCTCCAATTTTTCAATGATGGGTCTTGAAGCTGTGATATCAGTATAAGATTGGGTCATTATTTGAGCTTGCGAGGGGAAAGCTTGTTCCATCCCTTCCTCTTCTTTTATTTCTGAAAGTCTTTCCGTAGGTACTTCAGGTTCTTCTTCAATCTGAAAATCAAACCCCGGAATGGGAATTCCAGTCAGGCGAGATTTGCGATCCCTGCCTGCTTCCAATAAAGGCCCTGTTTCTTCCCCGTATAGTTTTTTCCTACCCCGTTCAGCACCTTTTTTTGTGATTGGTCTGAATGTGACTTCTTCCTTAACCGTGGGGGTAAGAGATAATTCTACGGATACATCTAAAACATATCGATGATCATCCAAGATTTTTTCCAATGCTCCATTGATACGGCTGCGCAAATCATTTTCCAACATCAGCTTCTGAGCTAAATAGGATGTTTCCTGTGACTGAGTAAGCGTGAATAAAGATCCTACAGCCAGAGCGATAGTTAGTATAAGATGTTTTCTCATAATGTCTCCTTCTTGTAAAAAATTATTCTTTCCCGGATTCTTCTTTTGATTTATCCCAGTCTTCTTTCTTTTGTATGTCTATACTGGTAGCAAGGAATGTAATTCCCACACGCCTATTTTTCGCCTTTTTCCCAGGTGTGGAATTAAATTCTTGAATAATTGATTCGTCGATAAGGCGATCAGTAGGCGCATCCCGTGGAATAAATTCAGCATAACCCACCGACTGTAACCTCGTGGGATCTACTCCCAAACTTATAAATTCCCGGACTACAGCAGCAGCCCTTGCCCCGGATAACTCCCAATTACTGGGAAATTTATCATGAAATATTTCGGGTAGCGGTTCATTGTCCGTATGTCCTTCGATTGCCACCATATTATAAGACCGGTTAATAAAAGGTACTAATTTTTTTAGAGTGGGAAGAATGGCCGCTTTCAGCTCCGCTGACCCCGAACCAAAACTAATGTCTGATGACACCTCAAGAGTTACCCCTTTTGTGCTCGTCTTCACTTCCACGGGTTTTTCTCCTGTTTCGGGGCTTGGTTCCATCTCCTCTACCATTTCCTCCAATGCTTCGTATATATCCCCGAGCGACATAGCTTGGCTATCAATCTCCAATTTTTTTCCCACCGATTTTCCCATGGAATCTGCCATCTGTTGTAACTTCACCGGATCTACAGTAGAAATTGCAGCTAACAGGACAAAGAACGCAAAAAGAAGTGTCATCATATCCGCAAAGGTAGCGAACCATCCTGGAAGACCTACTTCCGGGGGAGGAGGTGTCGGCTTTTTAGCCAAAGATTATTCCCCTTCTCTCTTCCACTCCTTGGGTGGAATAAAAGAGTTTAATTTCTCACGAACAATCAGGGGATGTTTCGTCTGGTGAATCAAGCGGGCTCCCTCCACTATCATCGCCTGTAATGTACTGGTGTGTGTAAGCCTTGAATTTAGTTTGGCTGCCATAGGAAGAAAGAACAGGTTAGCCATGACCGCTCCGTAAAATGTGGTGATGAGGGCTGCAGACATACCGGAACCGAGGGCATCCGCTCCGCCGCCACCGCCAAAACCTGACAGCATGACGACCAAACCAATGAGTGTCCCGATCATCCCCCAAGCTGGTGCCATCACACCCATGGTTTGGAAAAGTCCCGCTTGAGATCGTTCTCTTACCTCACGATATGAGATTCGTGTTTCGAGAATATCGATAATCTCATCTGCACCGTATCCATCAACCACCATTTGTACACCATCCCTAAAAAATGGGTTTTTAATTTCACTCACTGACTTCTCCAACTCAACAGCCCCTTTACGAGCTACACCCGAAACTTCTACAACATCATCTACAACAGTACCTAATTTCAGATCCCCGCCTTTAAAAACAGCTCCCATTGCCGAACCCAATTTTAGAACTTCCGCTAAAGGGAAAGCAACCGAGACAGAGGCTATCATTCCTCCAAATACAATAGCAAAACTCGATATCGAGCCAAACATGGCAAAATCCGGAGTAAGTAGTATAATCCCACCACTAATGGCTCCAATACCAACGATAATTCCTATTATTGTTGCAATATCCATATCTCTCCTTTACTCCCTGCGAAAACTGGTTGTTTTTAAGCGATTTTCATGTAACGCCTTTAAAATATTTCTCACATCATCATACTCCGGATCCATCTGCAATGCCAGATTCCAATTAATGGTTGCCCGCTGTACATCTCCAAGCTTGTAATAGATGGATCCTCTCCGGGCATAGGCAAGCGCCAGGTTGGGATTCAGATCGAGTGAAGTCTCCACCTCCTGCAGAGCCTCACGATAGTCTCCGGAATAAAAATAACGGAGCGATCTTGACAGATGGCGCATAGCACGATTCATATTTCTCTGTGCGACGGCTTTTTCGAGACTCAGGGCTTTCACGGAATTTTCAAGTACAAATGCTTTATGCTGCACACTGGCTACCTGTGTCATCAAATTTCTCATCTCAAGCTGGTTAATCCTGATTGAATCTCGGAGTGCAGCCACAGCGAAATCCGCTGCTAACATGGCTGAATCCATCATCGCCATTTCAGGAGCGGGTAATGGTCCCCTTACAATACCAGGAGTGGGTATACCCGGAACCCTTTTGGGCCCTCTCGGAACCGACATATCCAAACCAATGATCAACCCCGGGTGAGTAGGTCCATAAGGTTCATCCGAAAAGGCAGGTAAATTTTCTAAGTGGGTGAATCCTACTGTCAAGCGATAATCCGAGGTAAGGGGGATGCGGAGTCCCACATTGATGCCTGAACCATCGAATTCACCCACAAAGTCAAGTCCGCCCCATTTGGGCAGGAATGGCGTTTTAAGAAGAAACCCAGCAAATATCCCTGAATTCGATCCTGTTGTAACCGTATCAACTACTACAGAGGAAGTATCCGGAGCACTGAAACCACCTGTGCCAAAACCCATATAAGTGCTAAGGCCATATTCCCCTAAAATTTTCTCACTGCCAATAGACAGAAAAGTAGAAAAATCCCTGGGATTTAAGTTTAAACCGTTTGTAGGGTCATCTTTAAAAACAATATCATGAATACCCACAGAGAAAGCAATGTCATTATAAACATATGCCCGATATTGTATATGAAAACCAAACTCTATGGGTGGTCTGAGAGTTGATGTCAGAATATTTTCTAAAGCGGTGGTATCAGCGCTCTGTACAGATGAAAAACCCATAGTAAACCGGTTGGTCAAATCCATGGAAAAATAAAAGCCTCTAGCTGTGTTAAAAGGATCTGAAAACCTATGAATTTCCGTGGCAAAACCGGTGCTGAAAAGGTATGGAGATCTGACTGCGCTGCTGGTTGGAATTTTTATCATTGAACCTGGATACATATTAGCCACACGTGTTACCCCCAAAAGTGGGAACATCATCCCGAATGCCAATCCCAGAAGAACAATTTTTCCGTATTTATTAATCATGGTCGCTTCTCTGATTTTTTTAGCTCCATCTGAGCCAATCTGTAATATTCACTTTCCGGATAGTTATTCACCACATCACTAAATGCAGAGACCGCTCGCGATTCTTTACCCATACGGCGATATGACAGGCCGCTCAAAACCAAAGCATCATCAAGCCTGTCGGACTTTGAAAATTCCTTTATTCTCTCCAGTGTACTCAGAGCTTCATCATATTCTCCAAGCTGAAAATAACAATCCGCCATCCAGTAAAGTACATTTCCTGCAGTGAGGTCTTCCGTATCCATCAGCGATAAATTTCGAAACTGTCTTAAAGCACTTTGATAATCATCCCGCTGATAAGCGAATACAGCCGCCATATAAGTTAACTTACTAAAACTTTTCTGTTCTTCCCGAGTGTTCTGGTCTGATTCTACCAGATCTTCTGTTTTATCCTTAATACCAGATGATTGTCTATTCACGTATTCACTACTCATTTCTGTTTCAATAACTTTCGGTTTTTCAATAGGTGCAATTCCAGTGACAAACAACATATTAGTTTCACCAGAGGATATATTTTTTAACTGTTCCACATCTGAAACCACCTCTTCTATTCTGACAACCAACTTCTCCAATGCCGGTGGTACCACTGGTTCTTGCGCCAGTAAATCAGATATCATTTCTCTAAGGTGGCTGTTCTCGCTTTTTAGTGTGTTCACTTCTTTCTCAAAGAATCCCTCTAAAGAATATATAGAACTCTCAAGGCTTTCCATTCTTTTTGTGATCCGTTCAAGTGTCAGTTGAAGCTCCTTTGTTGAAGCCATAAACACAGAGCCACTGGGCTCTTTATCGAGAAAGAACTTCACCTGCTCTGAAGGCGCTTTTATGAGGCGATTGATTTCTTCTTTTCCTGTGCCCAGCTCGATGACGATACCCAGGTCAAGAAAAAAGGCGTCTTCGGTGAAAGACTCCTGAGCTGGCAGGTTTGAAAAAAACAAAATCGGTATGAGTAAACTAAAAACCGGTTTCTGTTTTACGGTTCCAATCTTCACTCGTATTCTTCCCAATCGATGGTATATGAATAGCCGATAAATGTGCCGAAATCGGCTGGGATAACCATTTCAAAGGTGCCTGTCGCTCCCGGTAATAAAGAAGAATCGGTAGTAATGCCCGTGTCGAATGTATGGTAAGCGCCACGGATAAATGTTGTAATAGTTTTTGTCTCACCACTCCAATTCTTTCGAAAAACAAAATTCATTTTCACAAAATCTGATCTACGACCACCAATGTTCTTCACTTCTCCTGAGAAAGTTATATTGTTTGATCTATCCTTTGTCTCAGATACATTGCCAACAAGAACTATATTTGCCGAACGACTGACGTCCGGTAGTCGCTCTGTGGGAGCTGCCGATGTATAGCGAGGTTTTGCAAGCTTGGGCATGGGGGGTGGGCTATAGGTTTCTCGAATCTGTTCCGGAATGTATTCAGGTTCTTCCGCTGTCATTACATTATCAATAATCCGCACAATCTGCTCCCGATTTAACACCAGGTAGCCAAGAAGCGTTTCTACTTTAAGCATCTCCTCATCCTGGTAGACAACCTTGCCAAAAATAGTGGTTCCATTGTCCAGAATAATCTCTTTACTGTAGATGGACAGGGGATTTGTCCACATTTCACTCTTTGCCTGCAGATCTCTGAGCTGGCTTCCCAGGTAGCCGATCTCCGCAGTCAGTTTCTTGATCTCAAAACTCAGTTCGGTCGTCACATACTCATCATCAGGGATTCTTTCAACAGGTTCTTCCACCAATTCTCTTCTCTTTTTCTTTGATAATGTGACGGTAATTTTCACATCATCATCTGGAACCGTTACTGCCTCTGAGTATGTACCAACGTCTTCCTTAAATACTTCAAGAGTATAATTACCGGAAGAGATTTTCTTAAATTTAAACTTTCCTTTTCCCGTTAACCTTTTACCTGTGGCATCTTTAGCTACCTCGTTCCCATCAGAATCGATAAGGATCACTTCAGCAGAAGGAACTTTTTTCTCCTCTGAATTAAGAACAACACCACTTATGGTGTACTTCTTTGCCTGCAAGGAAACAGCAAAGATTAAAAAGACTATAAAAACTATAAATTTGGCGGATCGCCTCATAATTACCTCGGATTTAATTATTAACGATTTGACGCCCCTTTACGTCACCCAATTGTAAAGTGACCTATTGAAAATGTCAAGAGAAAATGTGAAATCCGAATTTTAACGGATTTTGTAACAAATAGAGATAAAATTGAATTCAATTAATAAAAAAATCATTCCTGATCACGATACAAAACATTATTTGTAACTGTTCAGCCTATTTGCCAGAAAAAGGCTAAGGCTAAGACTCCTTCACAAGGAGACACTTTGGGAAAACGAATGAATAAGATCATTTCCAATGGATCCTGTGGATAGCTCCTCCCTGCCTGCGGTAGGCAGGAATGATATTTCTTGTCCAAAGGGAACAGCCTCCTGTGGAGATCCTTAGGACAGAATCAACCAAAATACTCTTTGTTTTTTCGTTAATGTATGACAGTGCAACACTGTCCGTTGGCTAACGGATGACTGATTATCTCATATGCACTGCCGCGTGAAATCTTATGCGTAGCATCCTGTGGATAAAAGCGTGTTTTATTCTTAGGCTCTCCAAAGGATCCTTCGGATAAATCCTTACCAATAATTCGAAGGATTGTTGCCATACGGGCATTTTTGTCCGCCAGCTGGCGGATAGTCCAACACTCTTTGCCTTCGCCTGAATAGTTACGATTATACTTCAATGGTTTCCAGCCGTGCATCTTCCGGCAGATCAACTTTAAGGGATAACATATCCTCTGCACCAATCTTGAGTGATTGAACCAATTCTTCGTATGTTCTCTCCTGGGCGTTTACCCCTGGTAAATCTACCAACCAACCGATCCACCAATCACCTTCTTTTTTTGTAACAGCTCTATATTTCATACTTTATTCCCCCTTGAATGGAATTTCCAAGTCTTTGCAAATCTTTCGTGCCAACATATTAACAATTTCTGTGTGCCTAGGGATCTGAGTATGTAGATGTCCCTTTCTCCAGAAAGAATGTCTTCTTCCCTCTCGAATCATAACGGCGCCATTTTTCCTTAGCCATCGGATAAGCTCCCTCCGTTTCACTAGTGAAATTAAAGAGATTGAACCTGAAAGAAAACAGGAAATCTAAACAAATTTATCGAATAAAAGATAAAAGAACCCTGTTTTCTCTCCATTTCAGAGCACCACAAGCGACATTATTGTAGATCACACTACCATAACGGGATACCAATGCTCAAGAATCCACCATCCCAGCCAGACACCAAAAAGCAGCGCTGGATAGATTTGCTTTGTCCAGAGGGGAAGTCCCAGCACCCCTATTATGAGAATGAGTAACCAGATGCTGTGGATGTCCAAACGTTGGGATTCAGAAAAGCTCTTAAGAAGATAGCGACAACTTAAACAAGAGGCATCGACCGATGTCGGTTATCATGCTCACAAAAAGCTGCTTCCCCGTTGTACTCGACAGCACTTTTCCGGAGAAGTCCCGAAGCTTCGGGATGATGTCCCAATAGATACGGGTGCACTCATTAGGCGCTCTGCATCTTTACTCGAACAGTTGGGACAAATTATCTCCTTATCTTTATCCCGACTAAAGATAAGTTCTTCAAATTTATCTCCGCATTGCTTGCAGCAGTAATCATACATGGGCATAAGACACTTTCCTTTCCTAAATCTACTTCTTTTTAGTTTATGGTTCGGGGAATTCCAGTAACAACCATCTCACATAAACACCCGAACACTCAAACACTTGAACACATAAACACCCAAACACTTGAATACTAGAATACCCTATTATTTCTCAATCAGGGATTAACTTTCTCACCTTCTTTTTCTTGAGGAAGCTTTTCCATCGTATTCCACGCCTTCATACCTCCTTCAAGGTTCGTCACTTGGAAACCGTAGGCTGATAACAACTCAGTAGCTGTTCTACTCCGGTTACCACTTCGGCAGTATACGATTATATCTCGCTCTTGATAGTCCTCCAATTCATCAATCCGGAATTCAAGCTCTTGTACAGGAATTAGTATCGCTCCTTCCAAATGACCGAGGGGACCATCGAACTCCCCTGGTGTGCGCACATCCAATAAGACCAAATCCTCTTTATTATCCAACCGTGATTTTAATTCCTCTACCGATATGTTTTTATATGGGGATAATTCCTCCTTTTGATCTATATCTTGGGTTGTAACCGCCCCAATCACGCCCATCGTTATTAAAACACTTAATAGAACCTTTTTCATTGGATCACCTCCTGAAATTTGGTTAGAAATTTACGGCAACGTTTAGAAAAAAACATGAGCTAATAGGTGCAAAGTTTAACCACTGTCCAAACCTATTTATCCATGATTTAGTTTAATCGAAATTTGGTCGCCTTAAAAATGTTATACACAATCAAATTTTCTGTTGGGAAATTTAATTTCTTAATCTATACTACCTCCTAGTTTTTCAATATGGGAAATTAGAATTCCGACTTTATAACACCTTTTAAAAGGAGGGAAGAAAAAAGTGAAAATCCAAAAAGTTAATGCAATCATAATTCCTCTTGTATTAATCCTGTTTGGTGTTCAGACAGGATATGGACAGGGGTTGACCACGGCTAGTATTGGCGGCCTAGTAACGGATGAAAATGGAGAGCCCCTAATCGGTACCAATGTAATAGCTGTGCACGAACCCAGTGGCATCAGTTACGGTACGACCGTAAGAGAAGGTGGTTATTTTGATATTCTGAATATGAGAGTCGGAGGCCCATACTCAGTGACAGCCTCATTTATCGGTTACCAATCCCAGAAAGAAGAAAATATCCAACTTCGGTTAGGACAAAGAGTGAAGATCAATTTTACACTAGTCCAAGAAGCTATTGAGATGGAAATGATCGAGGTGGTGGCGGAACAGGATGAGGTCTTAAACAGTGGCAGAACGGGCGCCGCGACTTACGTGAAGCCCGAGCAAGTCGCGCTGATGCCATCGATCAAAAGGAGCGTCCGAGACCTCACCCGGCTCGATCCTCGGAGTGATGGCAATTTCAGTTTTGGTGGAAGGAACTGGCTGTATAACAATATATCCCTCGACGGTTCCTATTTCAACAATCCGTTTGGGTTAGACGATCCCGCGCCAGGTGGACAGGCAAACGCAGAACCGGTATCTATTGATGCCATTGAGCAAGTGCAGGTTTCTGTTGCTCCCTTTGACGTACGTGAAGGCGGATTCACCGGTGCTGGTATCAATACGGTAACTAAGAGCGGCACAAATCGATTTCACGGATCGGTTTATAGTTATACAAGGAACGAAAGCTTTGTCGGTAATAAAGTCAGTGGAGAGGAAGTAATTGCAAAACCGAACCTGTCGTTCAATCAGACAGGTTTTACTATCAGCGGGCCGATAATTCAAAATAAGCTATTTTTCTTCTTCAATGCTGAAAGAGAAAGAAGAGAGGATCCCGCCAGTAATTTTGTGGCTGATCAAGATGGCAATGTGGAATTTGGTGAATCACGCGTCAGTGCTGCAACTATGGATGAAATTAGAAAGGTCATGAAGGACGTCTATAATTATGATACGGGAGAATATGAAAATTATTTCCACAGTACGGATAACGACAAGATAATCTTTAAGATAGATTGGAACGTCAATGATAATCACAACCTGACTCTAAGATATAATAGGCTGGATGCATTTCGTGACCTGCCACCGCACCCATTTGCCGCCAGTTTTTTAGGTACCGGTCGTGGACCGAACGAGAACACTTTGCCATTCCAGAATTCAGGATATACAATCAACAACGAACTAGATTCATATGCCCTGGAATTAAACAGTGTGTTCGGCAGTAAAATTGCTAATCGCTTCTTTTTCAGCTATAATAAATTCCGCGATTTTCGTAAACCTGTAAGCGTGGATTTTCCAACGATAGAGATTGGAGAAGATGGGATTACTTATACTACGGTGGGTCATGAACCGTTCTCGATACACAACATATTAGACCAGGATGTCTTTCAGTTTACTAATAATCTCAGTTATTTCTCCGGAAGGCACGTATATACCGTTGGCGTCAACTATGAACGATTCAACTTCTTCAATTCATTCAACCTATTCCGGCACGGTGTATTTTTAGCACCGGCTGATCTAGGTATACTGACAGGGGGATTCCTTCCTTTCGATTTTCTGGATGGTATTGGCGCTACTACATTTTCATCCGTGGATAATTTCTATACTCGAACAAATCCAGATAGCGCCGTAAAATTTTATGACTTGAATGCGCTAGTTGGTTCCGGTCCGTTTGTAGGCGAGAATATTGAGGTGGGTCAGCTGGCATTTTATGTGCAAGACGAATTTCAAATGTCAGAACAAATTAAATTAACATACGGACTCCGTGTAGATCGCCCAATTTATTTTACGGAACCTGTTGATAACCCATTCTCGAGAGCTATGATTCTGTTGGACGAAAATGGTGACTCCGAGACCGTCGATCAGAGTAAACTCCCTGATGCAAGTCTCTTGTTTTCACCCCGCGTCGGTTTCAACTGGGATGTCAACGCAGACCGGTCGCTCCAAGTGAGGGGAGGTACAGGTATCTTTACGGGACGTTTACCATTTGTCTGGATAGGAAATAATATTTCAAATCCAGGGCCAAATCCGAATCTTTTTGGGTTTTACGGAGGACTTGCAGAAGAGGATATTCCAGCTGATCATGTTACTGACGACGGCTCGGGCCGTCTCTATGAGGGCAGGTCGGTTTTGAAACAGAGCTTCTTCCTGAATGCAATGGTTGATGATTTTAAATGGCCACAGGTCTGGACCACAGACTTTGCGGTCGATACGAAGCTACCTTGGGATATTCTAGGAACGTTTGAATTTCTATACGGTAAAGATTTGAATGCGATTTATTTAAGAAACGGCGACTTGGCAGCTCCGGTTGGAAACCTTCCAGATCCTGACGGCAGACCCATTTACGGAGGCGGTATACTGAATCCCTTTGTGGTTTTGGACGGAGGAGATACTCTTTGGAGTGGCGATGCCTATAGTGGTGCTTACATCATAGATAACACAAGCGAGGGGTACAATTTCAACTTCACGGTGCAGCTGCGGAAGAATTTCGATTTCGGACTTAACACCAGCCTATCTTATACTTTCTCGGAGGCAAAAAGTAATTTGAAATCGACTGAAATCGCATTCGAATTGTGGCAACAGACTCCGGTTCAAGGCAATCCGAATAAGCCGGAACTCAGCTTTTCCGAATTCGGTCATCGGCACCGAATCGTAGGCGCTGGAAATTACAGTCATAGCTGGTCGGACAGACTGACAACGCACTTCGGTTTGTTCCTTGAATTAGCTGAAGGAAATAGATTTGCAGGAGCCGGTGGGAATCGCTATTCATTTACATATTCGGGTGATATTAACGGCGACGGTTCTCCTTCAAACAACGACCTCATCTACATTCCGAACGACCAAAGTGAAATCAATTTAGTCGATTTTACTAATTCAGCTGGAAATGTAGTTACCGCAGCTGAACAGTGGACAGCATTAGATGCTTTCATTGAGCAGGACAATTACTTGAAGGAGCATCGCGGTGAGATCGCTGAACGATTTGGCGCCGTGAATCCCTGGTACAGTAACATTGATTTGCGTATCCTCCAGGATTATGCGTTATCACTCGGAGAGACGAGTCATAAGATTCAGTTGAGTATTGACATACTGAATGTTGCCAATCTCCTTAATTCAAATTGGGGAGTAAGAAAAGTTGCCAGCGTTGCTGCAACTTCACCCCTAAGATTTAATGGATATGACGCTAACGGCAATCCTGAACTCAACTTTACAGGACCTGCGGAAACATATATTGATGACCCTGGTCTCTTTTCGCGCTGGCAGATTCAGGTCGGCCTCCGCTATCTTTTCTAATCGTTGGGCACATTGAGTGAACCAGATTTAATCTGAGGTTTTATTAGCTCCTGATCCCACTGCGTTCTCTTAATTTCCTAACCTGCTTTACCCGCAGAACCTCGGGGACCCCGCCAAATATTTTGCAACTTGTGGTCTGAGACTCTAAACTCTCGGGCACGCCGGGGTATTCATTCGTTGTCATACGTTGTTCTGCGAAGGAGAGAGACTACCCATGAAAAAGAATATAGTGCTTGCAATTTGTTTACTTTTCAGGGAAAGTACCGGATGAGTTCTGGCCAGAGGTCAAAGCAGAGTTGAGAGCCAATTACCGCCATGAATGGTCCAGGAGCATGGCGACCAGCGTAGGCCTGTTCTTTGAACTGGCGGAAGGGAACAGGTTTGTTAATGACGGGGGCAACAGATACTCGTTCATCTATTCCGGTGATGTGAACGGTGGCGGATGCAGCTCGGAATTCGTCTCATGTTTTAACACAGGTTAAAAACACCAACAAAAAAGGCTGGTGACTTTGGGGTTGCCAGCCTTTTTATTAATGGTAGAAAGTGGTTATGGAAGCGGTACATACGCACCCGGTGATACCGTCCACATCCGGGCAAATCTCGATCCTCAGACGATGGTTTTCCATCACTGGGCCGGAGACACTTCCATTTTACTCGATCCTGAAGAGTGGAACACAACCTTTATCCTGTCTGAACACGATCTGACTTTCTTTGCGGTTCAGAGTACAGTTGATACACTTACTTATATCTACGAAGTGATTCAGGGAGTGGACAATCCGAAAAACGTATACTATCTATTTCCTAAAAATCCTGTTGCTATAAATGGTGCGTTGTGACAATGGGTTGCCAAACAAGATGAGAAATAACATCAACCCAACTGCCACTGCCGCAAAAGTAGCGATAAGACCTTTTCCCTATTTAAATTTTTCCACTTACCTCCCCTTTCGGAAATCTGTATGGTAATCAGATATTCAAACACCTTAACAATGTAACACTTTAACACTTATAATGCATATCTTTCTCCACTCCCGGTAATCGGTATAATAACTACTTCTTCGGGGTGAATCCAACCTGAATCCACAAATGATTTAAAACCGAGCCATGCCACTCCAGCCTCCGGTGATGGCTCGGTTCCTGAAACGACAGCCACTTCTTTCCACGCCGCTGGAATCTCTCCTTCCTCCACCATCACAGCTATACCTGCACTCTCCCGCAAAACTCTGAGCATCCAGGGCCCTCCAATGGGATTCGAGACATTCAAGCCGAGAGCGGATGTCTCTGGTTTTTGCCACGGCTGGTGTTTCTTCAACCCTTTCTCAAATGCGTTAACAATAGGAGCACATCCCGAGGACTGAACCACTACCATGCGAGGAAGGTTGCCTTCGACCCACCCCATTTCTTTCATTTCGTTGAATGCTTTCCACATGCCCATCAATCCTGTCCCACCACCCGTGGGATAGACCACCACATCTGGGAAACACCACTCCAACTGTTCTGCAATTTCATACCCTAATGTCTTTTTCCCTTCCACACGAAATGGTTCCTTCAACGTGGAGAGGTCAGACCAGGTTTCATGTTTTTCTTTCTTCATAGCATTGGACGCATCGGCTATGGTTTTCCCCACCAGACGAACCGTTGCTCCATACTTTTCAGTTGCTTCAAAAAAGGGTGTGGGGATGGTTTCAGGTAAGTAGACGTGGCATTCGATTCCTGCCTCCTGACAATAGGCGGCTGCCGCCACACCTGCATTCCCCGCCGATGGCAAACAGACAGCACGGATTCCATAACTACGGAGGTGAGAGATGGCCAAGCTCATCCCCCGATCCTTGAAAGAACCCGTGGGATTTACCGTTTCATCCTTGAAATAGAGGGAAACACCCAGATAGTCCTCAGCACGATTTAAAGCCGTCCATCCTTCAATCAGTGTCGTGATGTGTTCGTCACTGATGGGAGGTAAAACAGATCGATAGCGCCAAAGGGAAGGGTCGGTTTGATTGATAGTAGCAGTTGCAGAAGCAGAGGCCGTTTTTACCAGATCCAACCTGACTTCAAGAGGATGACCACAGGAGCAGAGGGTGGGGATTTCTTGTCCCTCATATGGTTTTTTACAGGAGGTGCAGATAAATGCTAATTCCAGCAAGGGGCTACTGTTTGATAATTTCCTCCAGCATATCCGGATCATCCGGCAGCAGTTCCGATTTCACCAATCTCGGAGTTAGTGTTCGCCATTTTTCATTTATAGCAAACACTTTCTTGAATATAGGAAGTGCTTCCTCTAATCGTCCTGTTCCTGCCAATGTCACCGCTGTCCAAAAAGGAAGCTCGATGTTTTCGGGATAATATTCCTCCGCCAGACTATACTCCCTGAGCGCTCCCTCGATATCATCCACTTCCAGCAATTCATCCCCTTTATTGGCATGTTTGTATGCCCGATGGATACGGATCAGCCGTTTTAATTCCTTTAACGGTTCGGGGTGATCCTCTACCCGGAGATCCAGGATTACATCTTTCCAAGGCACACCGGTTGGTTCACCGGAGACAATGAGCATGGCCGCAGATTGCCGCCCCCGGATGTCTCCCCCTTCCCGCTGTGCCGCTTCCAGCGCCGCCATCATCCGATCTGCCAGATCACCTTGTGTCCGTTCAAAGGCTTCCGCCATGGCTGGCCAGACGGTAGGATATTCCATCAAATTTGCCTGGACGGAGTAATTTTTGCCTGCTTGATGACCCGCCGCTGCAATACATCGAGCCCCTGTATGAGTCGCCACGTTTCCTTGAATATCTACCATAGCCACCTGACGCACGGCCTGACCCGTATCCTCTGATATCAGCTTTTCAAGAGCTTCCCTTGCAGAAAGTCCCTCTCGCATTAACCTGAGCCCATCCGGACCGTAGTCAATTTTCACAAGCGATTGAGTTGCTACCGCTCCCACACCTGCTTCAGCCCATGGAACTATGGGACCGACAGAAAACCAATGGCTCTGTACTGCTACACCCAATTCTTTAGTCTCAGGATCAAGCGCCACAATAGAATAGGTCGATACCGGACGGATAGGAAGTTCTTGGGAATAAGCAATGTTGGAATTAAATAGGAGAGACCACACGATAACTAAAAGATATATTCTCATGACTTGCTCCTTATTTTGAAGTTGAAAGGATTTTAAGCAAAGTTACAGAATAGTTTCATCCAAACCCACAATTTCATTGCATTTTTAATCAAAGCCAACGAGATTCCCATTAGAGCAGGGTACTACCGGAATTGCTATATTTCAATCAAAATAATCGTCTCATCTATCAAATTAAGGGGATACATTATGGGATCTATTATTCTATTTTCCTCATTAATGATCATTCATAACACCGCAATCTCACAGAATCGCCTCACAGGTTTGCCTTTTGCTACCCGCTCCGAAGTTATTGCCCGAAACGGTATGGCGGCAACCAGCCAGCCGCTGGCAACACAAGTGGCGTTAGATATTCTTAAAGCAGGTGGAAACGCTATAGACGCTGCCGTTGCGGCAAATGCTGTGCTCGGTTTGGTAGAACCAACGGGTAACGGTATCGGTGGAGATTTATTTGCCATTATTTGGGTTGCCTCGTCCCAAAAACTTTACGGTCTTAATGCCAGTGGCCGTTCTCCCAAATCCCTGACTCTCAAATATTTTAGTGATCACGGCTACACTCGTATCCCTTCACACGGACCGTTACCCGTTTCAGTCCCGGGCTGTGTGGATGGATGGTTTGAAATGCACAAGCGATTTGGAAAACTGAGCATGCAAAAGATTCTTCAACCTGCCATTGATTATGCAGAAACCGGTTTCCCTGTGACTGAGCTGATTGCCTATTACATGGAAAAGAGTGTCCCTATCCTCAAGGAATTCCCTGGCTTTGCAGATACCTTTATGCCTAACGGTCGCGCTCCTAAAAAGGGGGAAATCTTCAAGAATCCACGCTTGGCAAAAACATTGAAAAAAATTGCAAGAGGAGGACGGGATGCTTTTTACGAAGGTGAGATTGCCCAGGCCATCGCCGAATATATTCAGGAGCAAGGAGGATTCCTCACTTATGAAGACCTTGCTTCCCACACATCCGAATGGGTTGAACCTGTTTCCACCAACTACAGGGGATACGATGTCTGGGAACTGCCTCCCAATGGTCAGGGGATCGCAGCTTTGCAAATCCTGAATATCCTGGAAGAATACGATATAAAATCCATGGGATTTGGCAGCGCTGAGTATATCCACACATTTGTGGAGGCAAAGAAGTTGGCATTCGAGGATAGGTCACAATATTATGCCGATCCGGCTTTCAACCAAATTCCGGTAGAGCATCTGATTTCCAAGGACTATGCCGATGAACGGCGAAAACTCATTGACCCAAACCGTGCAGCTCTCACTTACGAACCCGGTAACTTGGAAGATGGCGATACTATCTACCTCACCGTGGCTGACAAGGATGGAAATATGGTATCTCTCATTCAGAGTAACTACCGGGGCATGGGCTCCGGGATGACGCCTGGAGACCTCGGCTTTATCCTTCAAGACAGGGGAGAGTTGTTCAGTTTGGAGGAAGGTCATTTCAACGTATTTGAACCCGACAAGAGACCCTTCCACACGATTATCCCTGCGTTTGTTACGAAAGATGGTAAGCCGTTCATGAGCTTTGGTGTGATGGGGGGAGCCATGCAGCCACAGGGGCACGCTCAAATATTGGTCAACATCATGGACTTTGGCATGAATCTGCAGGAGGCGGGAGATGCGCCCAGAATTCGCCATACCGGAAGTTCTCAACCCACAGGAGAATCAATGATTGATGGAGGAATCGTGAATCTGGAATCCGGATTTTCTTCTGACGTTATCGAAGCACTACAACAAAAAGGTCATAATGTACGAGTAACCAAAGGTGGGTTTGGGGGCTATCAAGCTATTCTCTGGGATTCCGAACAGGGCGTCTATTACGGGGCATCGGAATCCCGAAAGGACGGACAGGCGGCGGGATATTAACTTGATTGTACCTGCCCGCCACTCACAGAGTGAGGCAAGCTGGGGAGCAGGCGGGCCTGCCCGACTATGTAGTTCAGGCGGGTAGGAATTTTCATTTTTAGGCTGACTGTGCACAGCATCCCGAAGTTTCGGGACAAGTAATATCCCGAAACTTCAGGATGAACCTTGTACCTTGATTATTTAAGTACCCCAACGATTAACGTTATAAATTACTATCATTTTCAATTAAAAAGATGTGAAATTCTTTCTGTTAGTATATAGTGGATGTTCTCTTTTAGGTAATAGTATTTTTTCATTAACAAGAAGACTGTCCACCTCTACAAAGTCGGGGAGTAACTGACTATTGGGGAAAAAATACCCAACACATTATATTGGAGGGTATCGTGACTGGGCTCCCGATTGAATCGGGAAACCAGCGACACAAGGATTTTCAGTACTCTGTCCCTCCTTATATTAGTGAACTTGGAGGCTTGAGTGACCGTTTAGTGATTATGAGGCGATCTTTTATCCAATATTAATCTTATACCCAGAATAATAGTTATAAAATCCTATGTAATGTACTTTAGCAGGATGTAAAAACAGTTGGCTGCAGATGGAGTGGTAGTCCAGAACAGTTGAATATTATAGTGGCATAGAAACAAATTACTTTATCATCGGAGAACTGTTCATTCAAAAAGACAATTAGTCATTACTCAATCTCCTTGTTCAACTTTCCCTTTCATAATGGAGGAGACTGAGACAAATATATTTACCAGAATTTAGCCTCATTCATTAGCCGCTTCGCATCATGCCGATGCATAGGCAGAGAAAGCAATATCAAGCATTGCATAAGAGGTAATTAAGGTATAAGAATATTTGTACAAGAAGTTGCAAAACTACCCTATCTATCGTTATCCTAATGTTATAAAATATCATTGTGTTTCTGTGACAAATCCACAGATCCCAATAATTGTTTAAACGAAAACATTCTCTATTTGCGAAATTTGAAAATCACTACCATCCCGACAATGGCGGGGAGTACTATGTTGAGAAGAAAAATCAACAGCGTCATGCCTACCACTATCTCTTGTCCAACATCGAATCGCTGAAAGAGAAAAATTCCTACACCTTCTCTGACTCCCAGACCTGAATAGGAGATTGGAATCATTGCAGAACCGATCAGAATGATGACAACCGAAGCCATTTCTAACCATGTCAACACCTTTTCGGGTAGGAGCATAAAATAATATTGAGTTGTGACCAACGCATAAACCATCACCGTTAATACAGCCACTATAATCATAGATGAAGAATACGGAAAATCGGGGTCTAAGTGACGTTTCAAGAAAGGAAACTTCTTGAAATACGGGTATACGGTAAATAATGTCACTGCCAATACAACCATAGTAAATGAGCCAGCGTAAAATTCTGGTAAAATATACATACCAGCAAACCCCACCAACAGAAATTGCGTTGATGCAATAATGTATTTTTCCATGCCAAACGCAAATAATGTCTCTTTTCGACCACCACTTACTAGAAATATCTTCCCAACTTCTGCATATCCTCCGGGCACAGAAAGTCGTAACGTAAATCCTGCAAAAAACGATTTTATAATCTGATCAAAACTCGTTTTGGGGAGATGGCTAATTACAAGGGTTCTCCATCGCCATAACTGGACCATAAGATTCACTAGAAAAAGAAAAAACAAAACGAGAATTGTACTAAGTGACAAGGTCTGCCAAAAATCATAGACCTGATGCAACGACAACCTGGTAAATAAATAAGCCATGATCAGCATGGAAAAAGCGAGCTTCAATAAGAAAGTAATTTTCACTCTTACCCAGTTCTCTCGAAATCGAAAATTAATTTCAAGTGAGCAGAACAGTCTATACACATGGGAAAATTGTTCCTATCTTTATATACTAATTTGCGAAATGTATTAAATTGTCTTGACGTCCAGATCTCCCTGAAGTTTCCCCCATTTTGTTTGGAACTACCTAAAGGGAATATAACAGTTTTATCAAAACAACATACAGACCATTCTCCATTTGAGTTAAGCACTGGTTGGGTCCAGAGTTTGGGACAGTTCTTACGGAAGGTAATGTCGTTTCCGGAGAAATATCTTCTATACCTTGGAGTTTGTGGTGAGTATATCTCCAAATCCTCTTTATTGGGAATTTCTGCTGTTTTCAGTAACAGATAGTTTACTTCCAATTCACGAGCAAGTTTTCTTATTTTCGGTACTTCATGTTCATTCAGTCGTGTAATTACCAACTGAAGAATGAGAATAGGTGTCTTCTTGTGATTCTTCCTTTTGAATTGCACTATACCCCTGATTCCTTTTAGGACTTTCTGGAAATCACCCCCTATTCGATATTTCAGATAGGTATCTTCTGTAGCACCGTCAAGTGAAATAGTCAAAGCGTGTAAGCCCGAATCACATATTTCTTGTGCATTATTCAGAAAGTGTCCATTAGTGCTTGCAAGAGTAAAGATTTTACGATCTACTGCATACCTTACCATCTTCAAGAATATCTTGCTTAAAAAAGGTTCTCCTTGATTCCAGAAAAGGATTTGAGTTAGCCACGGATGAAGTTCATTAATGGTTGATTTAAAGACCTCAAGATCTAGATAATCTGGTCTTCTTCCAAGAACTCCAGCCCCATTTGCACAGAGAGGACATTGAAGATTACAAATGTTGGTTGGCTCCACCATGATCTGCGTTGGCATTCCCCAAACAAACGATTTCCTCAGAAGATTACTTAATACTAAAGAGAGTTCACTTGCAAAGAGATTCCATATTTTTCGCCAGCTCAACAATGGAAGAAACACAGGGAGATACTTTATCCACATATTATTTCCACTGATACAATTTGAAGCTCCCAGCCAAGGAGAAAATGAGGATAAACATTGGATAGAGAACAGCCATAACAGGGTAGTATTTCCTCATGTGCAAAAGATGGAGTTTTTCAGAAGCCATAACAACTGCCCAGAATTCTAGTGAAATCTTAATAACAAAAAGTGCAAGTATTGATGAGATACCCATAACGCCACTAAATACGAAAAATGGAAGGCCAATTATATGCAGAAGAATCCCAAAAGCAGCAAGAAGAAAGGGAATAGTATGATAAACTGCTTTGCTATTTTTACGCAATTGCTGATTAAGGAATTTTTCCCCCAAAGAATATGCTTTCGTAAACACATAAGCTTCTGGTGAAGGAGAGAAATCAAATTTCCATCCAGTTTTTTTTCGAACAGCTTGGGATAGGAAAAAGTCATCCCCGCTGTCCAAATATCCGCTTTCAGAATAACCATTAACATCAAAAAATGCCTGTTTTCGGTACATAAGATTCCTTCCATTGGAATGTGGCGGTTTGTTATAGAATGCCCCGGCGGCTGTAACAGCAGAGCCTGCCATTACATCAAAGGCTAACAATCTGTGAAAAAAAGTGCCATCTTCATGAATTGGTGAATGTCCCAATACCATACCCACTTCGGGAGATAAATGCCCTAGCATGGTCTGAATCCAATTAGGCGGGACTTCACAATCAGCGTCTGTCGTTAGAATGACGTCACCTTTGCTTTTTTCAATCGCTTTTGTTAGTCCATACTTCTTTCCCTGTAAATATTTCGGTTTATCGCTGATCACAATTAGATCCCAATGTAGCTGTTTGTCCATCTCTGCTTCGACTAACTTCTCACCACCATCCGTGGAACCGTCGTTAACAAATATTACTTCGAATAAATCAATAGGATAAGTCAGTTCTTTTAATGATTGTAGCAAATTAGAAATGTTTAGCACTTCATTCCGAAATGAGACTACCACAGTAACAAACTCATCCTTTCTCGGAGGTTTCTGTTCAATACCTAACAATCCCCGGATCACAAACAGCAGTATGCTAAAGTAGACGATTGTACCCAGAAGAAAAAGTCCGATAATTAGATTAGTAATCAAACCTTACCCCAATATGAATAATGGTATGATCCTCACTTTTTGATTCAATCGTTTCTACAGCACACCAGGCCCAAATTGTATTTGAAAGTCTGTAATCAACATTTATTTTGATCGTGTTGGTTGTTGTGATATCCCCCATGAGAAAATAAGTGACGTCGTCATCTTCTTGGTTACGGTCATTGTAATTGTCATTTGGATTTGAACCGATAGGATAATCATCATCGGTCCGAGGTTCGCCATGCTTCAATTGAGTGAATTTCAATTGAATGACCCATCGTTCGTTGGGCATAAACCGATTGACAATATGAGTCACTTGGGAGTTGGGTCCGTAGGGAAATCCTAACCCGCGCATATTATTTGTGAAAGTATTCACATCCAGTTTGTGGGTGTATACCCAGGGCCTAATAGCAGTAAATTCTACTAAAAAAAGGTTAGGGCGATGAAAAATCTTCCAAGGGGATCTCATACCAAATTGAAAACCGTATTCATTCTTCCACCAATTCTCGAAAAGTTTCGATCGTTGAAAATCATCAATTAAAAGTGTTCCGTAGACCTGCCCAAATGCAGGAAGAGTCAATTTCCCTTCGAGGGAAATTAACAGATTATCTCTATCTGCAAGGTTATGCTGGAGTGGTTTAAACCACATAACTGGCAACATATATCCCAACTCAGGACTCTCACGGCCATAGATGATCATTTCCGAGTAAACCAGAGATAAGTACTTGATGGGGAATAATTCAATTCGATGAGCCACGATATACTTGTTTTGTCTAACCCCAATTCCGGATGCAGATAGTACAGAATCTACTACGCTCATGATCATCCCATGTAAGAATTGGTAATGAAATTTTCGATAATAGGTCTGGACACTCAATAGTGGGAATGCTGCACTATTATTGGAAAACACCAACGAATGGTCATTAAAACTCCCCCAAATAAATGGTTGACGACTAAACTCAAGCTGGAATATACCCGACCGGAATGTGATGTACCCATGTGTCTCGTCCCAATTCAGGAAATTGTCACCCCCTTTTTGAATCTGGCGGAATACCTGCTTGAATTCCACGGGTGGCACCCTAATAGAATCATTCTGAAATTCACGATAACGGAACATTTCTGATCCCCAAGTAATCCTATCCCCAATTTGGCCAGCAAATACGAACCCATCCTCCTCTATTCTCCTGGACTCACCTGACCAATTCTCAATTCGAACGTTTTGTTTCAAATCGAACGTCGCCACCATCATTGAATCCTGAAAGGACAAAAGATGCAACTCAGGAGTGTCCCAGCCGTACTGCCAGATGTTTCTCCATCCGTTTCGAAGGTTGCCTCGAGAAGCAATGGGTCCATCAAACTTGGCAGTTTCTTGCCGCTCAATGGGCAGTATTTGCACGGCATAATGATCAACTATTTTGGCTTCGTAGTTTGTCAGTCCAGCAGATTGGGCAGAATGCAATTGCCTAATAATATAATTTTTTCTCAGAGGGCGATGAGTCGGAAGAGGCTCGAACAGTTTCCTTGCAGATTCCAAATACTCAAGAAATGGATAAACGGGATGAGTGATTGGAACATAACTATCTTGAGCCTGTGCAACAAAACAGAGACAAAGAGAGATCAGAGTATATTTTCTTGTCTTCTTCATAAGGACTAATACGTAAGATACAGACTGTTTAAGTGATAACTCCTTTTTGATCCGAATAAATCCATTATTTTCATGCTGAATTCTCTTTCCTGATAGTGTGACTGCACTCGTGGCAATATCCTCGGAATCAGATAACAAGTTCAGGTCTACTGTTCCTGTATCTGTGACATCAGTCAGATCAGTACCTGATATTTGTGGTGATGTACAACCAACCGTTATAAGTATCCACATATAGATTCACAGTCTGAAGTACCGAGACTGTCAGCGTATCTACACTGTTGCCGAATACCTGTCCGGAAAGTGTCGAAATATTAAGCCATTCATAAGTCACCCATCTCGCATCAACTAAAATTGAGTAATCCAACGGATAATTATCGCTATTGGAAATAACGGAATCAAAGGAAACATCCGTCCCATCGGAATGTGATATTATGACACTGTTAGCGACAGAGCCACTAATCCATTCTGTCTGTTGGTCAAATTCCCAATCGTGAGAATAGACAACAACACCGGGAGCGCTACATAACAATTGTTATTTCCATATAACCTCATAGTAAGACTATACCTGCGACTGCCACTGCCTACTGCCCCTCGGAGCGAAGCGCCCGAAGGGACTTCCTTGGAGGAGATACCGAAACTTCGGGTTGTTTCTGCCCATGCTCTTGCAAACTATCTCAAAAGCACCATCTTCCGCGTAGCAACCCGATTACCTGCATTCAATACTGAAAAGTACATACCCGATGCAACTTCCCGACCAAATTGATCTTTCCCATTCCAGGTGACTTCGTGGTATCCAAGATCTTTCCATCCTTCAGTCAGTGTCACGACTTCCTGACCTAACAGGTTATATATCTTAAGAGAAACACGTGCTGGCTTGGGGAGAGCAAATTGAATCCGTGTAGTGGGATTGAAGGGGTTGGGATAGTTCTGAGATAGAGTAACCTGCTCGGGCAGTAGTGTGAGAATCTCATGGACTGTCCTGCTCACATAATCAGGAGACCCCGAAATCACTTTGATATGATAGGGGAACGTCTCTCCATACTCAGTGATAATGATGCCGGGCACATCCACAATGAGGTCGTGCGTTTTGCGTGTCATCAAATCCAATAGGATAACCTGAATATCGCCCGGCAACTCACCTTGTAATTTTGGCACCATTGTGATTGGACCGGACTCATCTTTTACATGAAGGTCAATATCCCACACACCATTGGTCACCTCTAAAGAGCGAATGTCACTTGTGTACTTTGGTAAGTTAGGCCCCCAATCAGGATGGGACATGACAAGGGATACAAATCCATCGATATATGGGGGCTCAGGATTATCGAAATGATCTAACATTTCTTCAGCTCCGACTATCCGACCGATGTAATTCGCCTCGTCGCTGTAAGTTTTACCATGAACAGACAGTTTGATCTTCCACCCTTCAATCTCATCCACCGTTGACTTTGCCAAAATATTACCCCCTCCATTCACCGGTACAATGTCTAAAGTTTTGGACGAGCCAGTCCGGTTGTAAAGGATATAACCCCCCCAAGGTGAAAGTTGGGTAAGCACATCACTCCATCCCTCGCTGCCGTTACCATAAGTCAAGGGTCCATAAGACGTACCTTGATCTGCAGTAACATTGACCTTGAATGCATAGGGTGAAGAAATGAGGTTCCACCCAGGATCGAGGATAAGCGTAGTACCCATGATATCAACGGATTTCCCTGCGCCAGCGCCAAACGTAACATTGTCTGACACCATCTGGTAAAGCCAATAACTTTCTCCTATAGCGAATTGAGAGGCGTCTGTCCAACCTGAACCACTCCTCTTAAACGCTTGCCATGTGGTATTGGATGGCGGTCCTCCTAATTCATCACCAATTGTACTCAGAATCGTGTTATCATCCAGATCAGCCGGCACGGAGATGAGCCGCCACTTATCCTTCGGAAATCCACCACTGAGTGCCGATCCTGATACACCGGTAGAGAGCGAACTAAGGAAGGTTACTTGAGCGGATAACGTATCGGAATTAACAATGAATCCATTGATATCCTGCGCCCGTAGAAAGTAAGCCAGACCAGTTACGGTAACACTCGCACCGGGAATAGTACCACTGTATGTCCCCGAACCATCATCGGTCATGGATGTTTCGCTAAAACTTGTGGATCCCCCTTTGATGTAAAAGAGGCTTACATTCAACACACCACTTTCATCAGAGATAGCCGCTGAGACAGTCACATCATCCAATATGCTAGGAGATGTCGGAGACAGTATAATGTTGGTTATGGCTGGGGCTTGTGTGTCCTCAAACGAATTGTCACCTGCATCGGAGGCGATGGCCCACTGGCTGAACTCCCTCTGATTCTTAGCAGTAATTGTCTTGTTCTGTGCATCCACCTCAACTGTATCAGAAGAGGATGAGATGAAGTCCCAAATAACTCCCATTCCCGCATAATTTGATCTCCTCGCAAGGCGGAGTTTTTCCGGATTCTGTACACCAGTCAGACCGGAATAAGAAAAAATAATATCTACGACAAACCCTTCTGGAATCGTGGAGAATATCTCCCAATAAAAATTGGAGAATACCGGATTCGTTATCAATCCGTCTGGATCGTTGATGGTTATTGTTGTGTCAATTGGTGGCGTAGATGGGATAAGCGTTACATTAATAGACCCTCCATTTCCTGCCACGAAGTCGAATGTAATTCCTAAGCTGTTTCCACCTTCATCTCTGATTTCCACAGGGGGTGCATTACCCGATGGGATATCAGCATCTCCACTGGCAATATCCTCGGAATCAGATAACAAGTTCAGGTTTACTGTTACTGTATCTGTGACATCAGTCAGATCGGTACCTGAATTTGTGGTGATGTACAACCAACCTTCATAAGTACCCACATCGAGATTCACAGTCTGAAGTACCGAGACAATGTGCGTATCTGCACTGTTGCCGGATACCTGTCCAGAAAGTGTGGAAACATTAAGCCAGTCATAAGTCACCCATCTCGCATCCACCAAAATTGAGTAATCCAAAGAATAGTCACCGCTATTGGAGATAACGAGATCAAAGGAAACATCCGTCCCTTTTACCGTAGTAATCCCAAAAGAATTTGAGTTATAGGCCACCTCCGGATAGGTAATTCCTTCACCTGAGAGACTGAACATGGTAACCGTGTCTGCCAGTCCTGCAAATGTCATTTCCACCGAATCAGCAAAAACAGCTTGCGTTCCCGGGGTAAAGAGCAATTCAACCCTAAAGGAATCATTAGGCAAAACCTCTGCCTCGAGGATAATCGAAGCTCCGAATTCCTCTGTGGTCACAAATATGTTTTCAATATCCAATATCTCATTACCACTGTTGTGTAAAAAGGCAAAAATGGTGCTATCCCGTCCTATCAACACCTGTCCAAAATCCACCACCTGGCCGGTGAGGAAAAACGCTTCAAGGTCTATAGAAACGTCATTCATTGTGAACGCATTAGTATGGAGTGTTGCTGTGCCTGTATAATGCCCGGATTCAGTTGATTGGAAATTCGCCTGAAGGGTGGCAGTCTCCGATGGGGGTATGCTGATAGGTAGGTCACCCTCAGCAAATGACAGGATAAAGTTGCTCACCTCCGGCTGTGTGATGTCCAGAATCTGAAGGGCATCCGTACCCGCATTACTCACTGTCACGAAAATGGTGCTGTCCCCCACATTGCCGAAATCGATACTATCTACACCAGGAGTAATAAGCGGTGCGATTCCTGTACCGGAAAGTGAAATGTTGATACTATCGCTTCCCGTGGGGTCATCACTTAGGACGATCAGAGCATCCGTAAAATCACCTGTATCTTGTGGTGCAAAGGTGAGGATTAGCTCCAGGCTGTCACCGGGGTTGATGGTAGAACTAATAATTAATGCGTCTGCCCCGTAGCGAAGCGTATTGGGGTGATTCGTAATTCGTGCCTGTACAAACTGACTCCAGTGATTAACGAGATTGCTTCTCCGCCAACTGGCGGATCGCCTATCTGATCCCGACTGGTTGGGAGCAGGTAATGACGAGTTCTTTTTGTGTTCACCTTTTTGTGTTCGAGTCCCCTGCTTATTATTGTGTAGCGCCCGAAGGGACTCTCCGTGGGAGTCCTTCGCGAACCGTCGAGGAAATCCCAGCCCTTCGGGACTGTCAACTGCTACTTTCTCTTTCGCCTTTCTTCTCTCGTATTTCGTTTTTCGTCTATCGTCTTTTTGCTGTTGGTTCCCCGCCTGAGTGACGTAGTCGGGCAGGTGGGCTTTTGGTTCTTTGTTCTTGCTCCCTCCTCCCTGTCGAAGCGAAGCGAAGATCCCGCCACTGGCGGGGTTCCCTGCTATCTTACCCTTCCCACTTCCAATCTCAATACTGAAATAACTCACTTCTCCCCCCGAAATGTAGATGGAATCCACCATCAGGATGTTGCTGCCGTCGTTGTAGAGGGTCAACCCCGTCTGAACTAAATCAACCACGTTGACAGCGCCAAAACCAACAGTGTCATCCGAGGCGGCAATGATGGGATAGCTTATGATCAGGAAATCCGAATCATCACTGCTCAGATTCGCCGTATCCACGGCAGTGATCTTATAATAGTTGATCACAGACAGATCAGCGGTATTGTCCGTGTAAGAGGTGTCTGGCGCAAAAACTGATGTTAGCGAGTCAAAAGTTACCTGATCAGTACTGTGGTAGAGCATATAGTGCGTCAGGTCAACTTCGGTGTTTGGAGACCAGGTGATGGTAACACTGCTTGCTCCGGCGATGTAGTCGAGTCCCACAGGCGCCGCTGGCGGTAAGAGACGCTGGTCAAAGTAAAACGCCCCCATATCTACAATAGTACCGTCAGGATCCGGATCGCTGGCCGGATCACCTGCATCGATGGCGGGAGACCCCCATTGTAGATGGAAATCGCCATTCTCAGCATCCACAAAGAGGGGATCGGCGTCGATGTTGCCATCGCCCCAGATCACTGTTCCGTTGTCGTTGGTGACGATGCTGTCGAGACCACCCTGGACATCTGAGTAGGAAATAGTGATGGAATTGAGATCACCGTCCTCCCAGAAAAAGATCTCCTGCGGCGAATCGTTCCACAAAATTGTATTCACTAAACTGGGAGTGGAGTTAGTTTGGCAGTAAATCCCACCGCCAGAAGTCGCCGAATTGCCCCAAATTGTCACATTTACCAAAATCGGACTGGCATCATTACACGCAATGCCACCGCCTAAAAAAGCTGTATTCCCGCTAATCGTCACATTCTCCAGACTCTGACTGGAAGAATGAAAGTAAATCCCGCCGCCATTGTTATCGGACGTATTTCCCCTCACCGTTACATTCACCAAACTAGGGCTGGAATTGCCTATGGAATAAATACCCCCGCCATCACTAGAAGCTGTATTCCCGCTGACAGTGACATTCTCTATACTCGGGCTCGAATTATTATTACAGTAAATACCGGCGCCTTGATTAGCCATGTTGCCGTTAATGCTCAGATTCATTAATCTCGGGTTGGAATAATTGTAACAGTAAATACCTCCGCCTGAAAAAACTCCATCTCCTGGGTCTGTCCCACTCCCATTTTGAATCGTAAACCCTTCCAGAATCGTGGTGGAATCCTCTCCACTTTCAAACATCACCACGCTCCCATTCTGGTTTCCGTCGATGATGGTCGTCTCCGATCCCTCCAGCGATCTGACCTCAATAGCCTTGCCGTCAAAGTTGATGTTTTCCACGTAAGTTCCCGGGGATACGAGGACAGTATGACCCTCACCGGCGCTGCTGATAGCCGACTGAATTGAGGCAAAAGGCGTCTCGCTGGAACCGTTGTCTGTATCACTGCCATCGGTAGCCACATACCAGACAGGTCCTCCGTACGGCACGGCGCTTACTTCATTGGAGAAGGCGCTTACGTTTCCCACACTGTCCACGGCTGTGATCCGGTAATAGTACGTCTCTCCATTTGTGGCGCTCGTGTCCGAGTAAGTAGTGTCTGGGGGGGAAGTAGCCACCACACTGTCCAAGAGAGAGATAGCAGGTGAGGATGTGTCCCGATAAATGCGGTATTTCGCCAGATCAGGATCTTTGCTGGCATACCACTGGATTGTAACTTCCTGGTTACGGGGAATGGCGGTGAGGTTTTGGGGCGGGGCAGGAAGGGTTATATCAACTTCCGTCACCGTCATAAACTGATCCACTGCCACGTTAGTCAAAACCTGCACAATCCCTGAGGGCCACTTGATCTGGATGGAGTCGATAATCGTAGCGGCCCCCAGGCCGAAGTCGGCGTTCAGGCTGCCGTGGGTGCCATAGCCAGTCTGACCGGCGATCTCCTGCAGCTGCCAGATGGGAGATACACCATCCACCACCGCCTTGATCCGGACCTTGGCCCCGATAGCGGTGCGATTGCTCTGCACACCCACCAGCTTCAGGTTGAACCAGTGGTTGCCGCTGCCGTTGTTGGCATACAGGAGGTTGTTTCCATTTAGATGGGCCACAAACAGGTCCAGGTCCCCGTCGTTGTCATAGTCCGCCCAGCCGAGGCCATAGCCGGTAACCCCGTCGGTGACCACTAGGCCGGTGGTCACTGCGGTGAACGTGCCGTTGCCATTGTTGGTATATAAGGCGTTGTTTCCACCAGCGTTGGTTACATACAAATCTAGGTCCCCATCGTTGTCGTAGTCCCCCCAGCCGCCGTTAGTAGTAGGATTCGAGTCGGCGACCACCGGGCCGAAAAGCTCACGAGTAAAGGCGC
>SCKK01000007.1 GCA_004124475.1 Fidelibacterota bacterium | reverse complement strand
TATCTGCATGGGTCACTACGCCAACCCTTATTAAATCTTTATCACCTGTTATCAATGACTTACGTTATATTGCTGTGTCAATGTATCTACTTTTATACCAAAAGTGCTCAGAAATGGCAAAGTTGGGGTAACTTCGCACAGACCAAAGCAGTTGCAACTGTTGCAATTACATCACCATAGACAATACGATGTCAGATCTAAATTCATTGATTACTTCTTCAAAAGCGACCATTGTAGCAGCAGTTTGTCTAGCATGGGAGCTTGAACCTACCCCCAGATAGTAGTCGGGTTCATGAAGACCAAGTTCTGTAAAGAATATATCAGACATATGAATATCGTAACGTTGACCTGTATGAACCGATTTCTGTTGAAAAGATGTTTCTTCCGCGATGGCTCTCTAAACAGGTACAACCTTCATAAAATTGGGGCGGGCGTCGACTACGTGTAAGAGTTTCATACTGCTCCTCTGAAGGTTACCTACATCAATGCTTCATTCCTTAACATCGGCATGCGCTTATGATTCAAATTGGTTTCTTTAACTCTAAAAAATGGCCAAAGGAAAACTTGGAGAACCCATGTTTTTACTCCATCACTTTTTTCTAAACCTGTAAATCTATTCATAATGACACGAATGAACTTATTTCAATTTTAAACGTCTGAACTTTTTAGCGTAGGAGTGATATAGTTCATCAATGTCTTCTATCATCTTTTCTATACCAAAATTCAAAGTCACTTTGTCATGAGCTTTTTGGGCCATTATTCTTGCCTTATCTGGATGCTCAAGTAAATAAATTACCCCATTAGCTAGGTAAGTAGCATCATCCGGTGGTACGAGAATACCCGTTTCATGGTTCTTTACAAGTTCTGGTACTCCTTCAACTTCGGTGGCAACTACGGGTACCTTGCAGTACATTGCTTCTGTGAGAGACCGCCCTAATCCTTCGTATTTGGATGACAAAACGTAAATGTCGAATTCCTTTAATAGGGAAGGAATGTCATTTCTAAAACCGAGGATTGTGACTTTCTCTTGTAAAAGTAATTGCTTAATAAGATCTTCAACCATAGGTCTTAATTCTCCATCACCTACCAGAACAACATGTATGTTGTGAATATTTTCGACAACGATTGGAAGGGCTTGGATAAGAGTTTCCGGTGACTTTTGATATGATAGACGACCTACCATCCCGATTATCTTTGTTTCATTGTTTACCCCAAGTTGACGCCTCAATTTACCTCTTTGGTAATTTCCATAATCAAATTTTTTAAAAGAAATACCACTATAAATATTGACGCACTTGTGCAATGGAGCAATTCGTAAAGACACTAGTTTTCGTAAGTTTAATTTTGACACGGTGATTATTTTATCGGTGATTAAGGATAGGGCTTTCTCGATAAGAATGAAGAAAAAACGCTTCCAAGAGGGCATGAAATCGTGAAAGGAAAAACCATGAATGGTATGAATAATTATAGGATAGTGAAGACACCACGCCGCCAGACGTGCAATAGCACCGGGCTTGGAACTGTGTGTATGAACTATGTCATACCGATTCTCACGAATATGCTTATAAAGGGACCAGAAAGCAAGAATATCCCTTCGAAAGTCAATTTCCCTACAAAGGTGTGGAATGTGAATCAACTTTAGTTTATTAATTGAATACACCCTTTCAGACCAATAGCCTCTAGCATTGACAGCCAAAGCGACATCATACTTTGACTTGTCCAAATATTCGCAAGTAACAAAAGTATTGTCTTGTGCACCACCAACTTCAAGATGGGTGATGACGTGCAATATTTTTAATTTCCTCACGGCGCTAATGTTAGGTAATGTAAAGGATTTTGAGGACCTTTCCCTTAATTTAGAAACTCATTAAGTGTGAAGATGCAAAAACAGATGGATTTCGGAGAAACCAAAGCAACAACAGTCTCCTCATAAATGCCTGCACTTTCAGTCTCACATCTAAATTGATGTGCTGTCACTGTAGGGGCAATCGACACGAAATAAAAAGTACATCCCGTAGTAATGATCCAACCCGGAAGATGGGGTCACCCAGTCATCGGTGACGGTAAGTAAGTGATTTTTTGTAGCCTTTCAATAGGACACCGAACCAGCAAAGGATTAGAAATGGCACTAAGCATAACATTCTTCATTACAATACTCAATTCCCCAACTGCCGATATGAATCATTGTCAGAATCTATCCATCTTGAATCTTGTCTTACTCAATGCACAATATCCTATAAAAAATCTATGGTCAGAAAGTGTCTCATTCAAAGTCCAGACATTCGAAACCCAATAGATCCTTATCGCTACAATTAAAACCGTATGATTCGCGATAATCTTAATTAATTTTGTCTCCTAGTAGGTATTATCACAGGCTTGTTTATATGTCCTATCACGATCTACATCAGACTATCATAGACATTTTCCAATCTTCTTACCGCTTGTTGCAGCGAAAAATCACTGATTACCAGTTTTCTTCCTTCTCGCCCCATCTTAGCTCGTTTATCATTATCCCTTAATAGTTCCATTATTCTGTAGGCTAACGCATCCGGGTTATAGGGTGGTACAAGAAAGCCTGTTTTTCCATCTTTAACAACCTCTACAATGCCCCCCACTCTTGTTGCAACAACAGCCTTCCCCATAGCAGTAGCCTCAATAATTGCAATTCCAAATCCCTCCCATAAGGAAGGCATTACGAAAAGATCCCATTCACTCAACCTTTGAGCGACCTGATGCTGAGAAATTTGACCAACAAACTTTACTCTATCATTAATCCCTAATTCTTCAGATTGTCTTAGTAGATCAGTGCGAAGTCTTCCATTTCCAACTATTTCAAGTTCAATATTTGAGATCTGTCGTGAAACAATGTGAAAAGCCTTTAACAGTATGTTAAACCCCTTGGCACGATGAAGTCTTCCAACGCTACCTATTGTGAATCTGTTTTCTCTCAATCGAGTTTGCAGGTAAAACCTTTCGGGATCAAATAGTGCAGGATCAACCGCGTTGTGAATGACTACGATTTTTTCTTCAGGAACAACCTTTCTGCTAATGAGATATTGCTTGACTGCCTCCGAAATCGCGATAACCGCAGAACAAGAAGCCGTCAATTTTTCCTCCAAACGGTAAAGGAAAGAGTTCTGCTTGTCCGAATAACCGTAATGGCGTGTGGTTACAATATGCTTTACCCTTGTTAATTTGGCGGCCAATTTTCCTAATACTCCCCCGTGAACCAAATGGGTATGGATGATATCTATTTTTTCTTGGTGAATCAAATGGATAAGTTTAAATAGGGCAGTGGGTGTGAGTTTCCCACGATTTGAAAGATCTACTACCTTAAACCCCCGAACCTCCCGATCCAAGAGAGCCGATCCATCTCCATAAATGAAACAAATAATAATATCATATTTTTCTGTATTCAGCAAACTGACAGTGTTTAGCAGAAGAATTTGTGCTCCTTCACTGTCCAAGCTGGTAATAATATGCAATATTTTTCTCGCCAAAACGCCTATCTGCCGTTCGATAATGAATGTTGAAGTGCTTTCCAGTATCCTCGAACGCAATTTCTTACCAATTTTCTTTCTTCGTGCTTAATTGGAAAAAGGAAAAGCCAAATCAACAGTCGCAATGTCATTTACGCTGAAATCATGATTCGAAAAAGTTGTGGAGCTACCCCTTCATAATGCATGTAGAAAAAATAGAGTGCACTTCTGCAATTTGCCAGTATGGCATCTGATCGGTGCTTCGTTCTCCAGGACCCCGTATAAAGATGAATCACCATATCTTATGGAATTATAATCCCAATAGGCCAGTTCGTAGCCACCAAATAACTCGGTTTTGGAAAAGGCAGAGCCCAGAAGCGCCTTATTTGCTAATTTGCTCAAAAAGTTTGGTACCGTCCCTAACAACGTTAAACTGAACCACCATTATTGAGTAATCTACAACCAACAGTACACCGCAGAATCCTCCTTTTCATTCTATGACATCTGCTTGATCTGACTTCGAGATCCGAGTTTGAGGATTTGCCTAATTGCTTGGAGGTGACCTCTGATCTTTGTTAACCTCTCCATGTCATGGATGGCAAAATACCAGATGATAATTTTAGCAATTGACGAACTGATTAAGAAAATCTTGACAAGTTTCTGACTGAATTTGCCCACATGCTTTCCAAAGAAGTAAAGTTTAGAATTATAACCAGCAAGAACGGCTATCGCGCGATGTTTTCGTGAGCTTCTGGCTCCTATGTGGATAATCCTTACATTCGGATTATAGACAACACGCTGTCCTCGTTTCTTCACTCTCAAACATAAATCTACATCTTCCTCATACATAAACATGTTTTCGTCAAATCCTCCAACCGCCCGCGCCGTTTCCCTCCGAATCATAAGGCAAGCTCCTGAAACCCAATGTACGTCCCTTATGGAATTATGGTTCCACCAGCTATATCTGTAGCCTCCGAAAAGGTAGGGGGATATTCTTGAAAGACTATAGAGTTCACAAAATGTCGTCCAAACTGATGGTGACTTACCGCAGGACAACTGCAGAGAACCATCTGGATACAGAAGCTTAGGGCCACAAACACCTACCTCTGAATGGGAATCCATGAATCGAACCAGTTGCCCTACAGCATTGTCGTGGAATAAAGTATCCGGATTAATAATACATACATAGCGCCCTTCAGCTTCGTCAATGCCTTGATTGCTAGCAATCGTAAATCCAACATTCCGAGAATTCTCAATCAGTTTTAGCTGTCCATAAAGCTCGTATCTCAGCATACTTACTGTTCTATCATTTGAGGCATTGTCGATAACAATGACCTCATAACTGATGTTTTGGGTGTAATTAAAAATGGATCTCAAACACTCTCTCAGAACGTCATGGGTGTTGTAATTGACTATAACGATGGATACGTCCATAAGTATGGAATCACCGTGCCTCAAAAATCATGCGCATCTTCACAATTAAAGCGGCTAACGTCATAATATATATTCCCCTTCCCGCCAGCATTATGTCATTGGCAATCGCCCAAACAAGTGTCCCAGCTACCATACAGACCATAATAGTTCCCACCCATTCATCCGGTCCATGAGTTAAACGGTACAACTTAATGGCTTGATAAAGCAATGTTGCGTAGAAAATCATAGCCACGGCTGCACCGATAATGCCCATTTCCAACGCGAAATGTAAAATCTCACTATGAGGGGAAGTTACACCAAGGAGGGCTCTGTGAGGGGAACTTAAGCCAAATAGGGAAACCGTCGATGGAAGCCAATGAGAAACATAAGCTTCCATAGCAGCGTCTCCGTTTCCAAGTCCTACACCGAGAATCGGGTTATCCCTAAATATAGCTATCGCTACATACCAAATGACTAGCCTGAAGTCTCGACCTTCACCCCCCGACACAATGCTTTGGTATCGTGTTGACACAAAATCTGGCAAAAAGTGAGTCATGACCAAACCCAAAACACCAAGAAGTATACCTGTAGTGATTAATGAAATAAGTTTACTATGCTTTCTCCCATAGACAAAACTGAAAAGTATTACCATGAAGATAGTCACGATCATTAATCCCCTGCCTAGGGACAATATCATACCAATTGCCAAAAGAATGGTGGCAGAGGCCATGAGAAGTTTTCCGAGGCGGTTGCTAGAATAAAAGGTAAGAGCGAACGCAAAGAGAATAGCGTTTCCCAAGTCATCGCCCGTAGTCTCCAATAACCCAACATGCCTCCCACCCAATTCTCCGATCCATAGGTCCAAGACAATCCACAAGGAGTCCATGAGACCATAAATGATAAAAATGTACATGAAAACCTTCGCATCTTTTGGGCTGTCTATTAAATTTACCAACAAGTAAAAACAAATAACTATCTCAATTATCTGAATTTCACCAAGCAGGGTATCTCTATATGCAGTTGTATGAGACAGTGAAATTAAACCGAGTAAAAGAAGAAAAAGCAGGACAGTGTCCATTGAGGTTCGAAGCACTGAGAACTGTTCCCGCATTAAAGCCATTCTTACTAACCAAGAAAAGAAAAGTAAAACAAAAACGGCATCAACGATACGGAGAACAACACCACCTGTTTTGATATATAGGCTTGGAGATACCAATAAAGCGAGAAACAAACAATAAAGGCCAAACTTAGGATTATAAAAGATCCCAGCGAATAGAGCAAGACCAACAAACATGGCTAGGGTTAAAGGAACTTCCGGATTATAAGCAAGATTTATCAAGAACAATCCCTCCACACCCAACAATAATCCAAGAGGGAATTTAATATCAGTGTTAGCAGGTGTTCCTGCTTCTACGGAATTAGACAGAATATTCGATAAAAGTCTCGTCACCCAAGGGTACTTGATCATAATATTTAAAAAGAATGGTATACCCAATTACCAATCGCAAAACTGCAATAATAAGAAGAGCAATTAAGGCACCAATGAGCTGCCAAAGGTAGATAAACCAGGCGTTAAGAAATAGAGTTAAAAAAGCCAAGCACATGCTAAAATAAAAGAAGCGCTTCAACACTTCCTGTTCTAGTCTTCCCCCGATGACGCTCAGAGGTACAACGTTTAGAATGTTAGCAAAGCCAACAGCCGCAAAAAGTGGAATCAATCCAATACCCTCATTATATTTCCCTTTGAAAAGCACTTCAACGAGCTGTTGCCCAAAGAGAAAATAAAAGAGTGAAATAAAAACCGCAATCCCTGAGATCTGAATAATAACCCTAATCATCTGTTTTTTTTTTAGCCGAATTGAATGGGGCATCAATATATATTCAATCGCTTGATTGGCCAAATCGTAGACGCGCATCACAGAAAAAATGGCAAAGTAAATCCCGAGCGCTTCAATAGAGATCATCTTAGCTATGAAAAAGTTCACGGCCAGCGCCATGATAAGGGCTGACAAGTCTAAGCCAACGAAAAAGGCATTATCCCAGTACATTGAGGTCGGTAATCGCTCTTCACCACTAGGAACAAGGGTATACGTTACTCCCAAAATAATCAAAGACAAAACAACATAGACTGTACTAAACCACAAGAGAATCAACAGTAACTCAAATTTTCCAAATATGTATAGAAGCACAAGTACTACAGGTAATATGAAACGAACTGATCGTTGAAGAAAAATAGCCAACTCATAGTGGCCTTGCGATCGTATAAAATTTGTAAACAGTTCTGCCACAACAGAACTTAGAATAGCAAACATGGTGAACACGATAATAACACTAGTTAAATGATATATTCGAGAGACTACCACGAGTACTATGCTAGTAAAAATAGTACCCCAACAAACAATCCAGAAGCTTCCTCGTTTCCAATTGTAAATAGAAGGGTCATTCCTACTGAAGAACCGAACAATAGATTTCTGCTGGCCAAACATAGATAGGGGATACACGAATCCTACGATGGTCATGGCTAAATAGAAAAGTCCCATCTCCTCTTGGGTCAGCTCGCGGGCCAAAAAGATATTCTTGAAGGTGCCAAATAGCACAGAAGTCGCAATGATAATAAAGACGTTCTGGACTCTGCGCTGCAACTTCATAACTAGCCTCTTCTACGTGGCTAGTCGCCGATTCTTCACCACATCGTCCCAGTAATCCCAGAAAAAGACAAACAGAACACTCAAGAACAATGCAACAACACCGGAGATCAAGACAATAAGAATTCGTTTTGGAGCTGATTTTCTAACTGGAGGGGTAGCCTCATCCAGCACTTGAACCGTTGGTGTATCTTTCGCCTCCTGAATCTTTGCTTCCTCATACTGCTGCGTTAAGAAGGTAAAAAGGGTATTTTGAATCTCTACTTCCCTCTGCAAACGGACCAACTGGATCCCTAAATCAGGAACTTCTGAGAAAAGAGGAAACAGGTTATCCCGATTCGATGGATTTACTGTCGATACATAGTTCATATTCCTCAATTGTGACTGTAGTTCACCGAGCTCCATCCTGATTCTTTCAACCTCAGGATGATTAGGACTGAGCGTGCTTGTCATGACGCCAAGTTTGACCTCATTGACTAGAATTTGAGCTTTGATGGTAGCTGCTGCTTCGATAGCCACTCTTGTCTGTTCGGGGAGGGCAATCATATTTTTTTCTTCCTGAAATGCTTTAAAATTTTCCTCAGCTTCTTTTAAGTCTTCAATATTATCTTTGTATCTTTTTTCTATAAAAAGCCGCTGAAATTTCGCCTGTTCAATTTTAAGCTCCTTATTTACTTTGTCTAACTCAGATACAAAATAGTTTGCAATATTTGACGCCAGTTGTCGGGCATTATTTCCCTCATCTTCGTTTGACAGCCAACCTGTCCGGGCGCTTGCAGTAATCCTGATAGTACCTTCATCCTCAATTTCAAAATCGACATTTTTTCTTAAATTCTTTACTGCTTCCTCAATATTCTCTACATCATAAATCTCTATCAAATTCAGCGCATTTACTACGGTCTCCATGACGGTTCTACTTTTTAAAATAGCTATAAATGTCTGGCTCTCTGGCGCTTCACCTCCTATTCCAAGTCCGCCAAATGGTAGATTCGATAGCACTCCGAGCATACCTATGCCCGATTGAGATATTGGTGGCATTAATACTGCTGTTGATTGATAAGTTTTTGCCATTATCAAAGAAAGAACCGCTGCCAATAATGATACGACAAAAAAATTGGTGACAATTAGTTTGCGCCATTTCACCAAAACTTCGACATAGTCCAATAGATTGACTTCCTGCGCTCCTGACATAGAGACCACATCAGTCTCTTTCCTAAACCTAATTCGATCTACAACAACCCTACTCTCCTTGTTATTTCCTCTTACGGAGGATGAAGATTCAATCATCCCATATCTCTTCAAATCCGCAATTCGATTTCTTAACGTCTTCTCAGATATTCCTTGTTCCTGCGCCACCTTTTCTCTTGTGGCCCGATCACCTACGATTTCAGGATGCATTCTTATCAATCCCAGAATCTTCTTTTCGTGCGGTGTCAGATTTTTCAATTTTTTCCCCCCATCAGTTCAAGGTTTAAGTTGAAGAAAAACTTTTTCAACGTAGACCACCCTACTATCTTATGAGTCTGTCATATGTTAATATAAGTGCAATAGTCGCCGATATGATTTGAATCATACTACCTTTACCGAAAAAGACATACCTTAGGTTTGACGGGACGTAGATCGTGTCTCCTGGTTTCACAAAGTCGTTGTAACCGAGATTTATCTCCTTATTATACCTATGTATTTTGACCTTTTTGATGTTTCCTGTTTCCAGAACGCCACCGGCCATTCCAATGTAGTCACGGATCGTGTAGGCAGGGAAATACCTGAATGCCCCAGGCCTCTTTACAAATCCTGTGATAAGGACTGCGCTTTCATTAAACGTCGTAAACTCCCACGCACCAGGTTGATAGCTTTCTAGAAACGGAACTTCCACGTAATCACCTTCCTGAAACGTTGGATTGTTGGACAGGTCACCATCCAATAAGAACGTTTTTAGAGAAACACGCTGATTATCTCCCCCGTTCCTGATGATCTTGATGTTCTCCTCATCAGCATACTTATGTAACCCCGCAGCCTCCTCAAGGACTTCTGTCAGACGGTCTACCGCCGTGACGGTGACGAATCCCGGTTCCTGAATGGCACCAACGACAAGGACTCGGAATGATCGAATATCAACGAGAGTTAGGTCAACACGCGAATTACGATAAGCATTCTCCCAAACAAAATTCCTTACGGACTCAATGGCTTCACTTAGAGTGAGCTCGGCAACTGTTACAATTCCCACTGTGGGAATCAGCAGATCACCCGTTGGATTTACCCTCAAGATAAATAAGAGGTTTTCTCCCGTGACTATGTTAATACCCAAAACGTCACCTGGACCTAAAATATATTTGTCAGGATCCACTGGCTTTTCAACAGGAGTGAACCCAACCAATCGTGTAAGATCCTTTTCTTCAATCCTGGGCTCCTCAAACATCGTATCCATTTCTCCGAAAGGTCGGAAATAACCAGAAGGCTGTGCTGAAAGGAATCCGCTCAAGAAAAGATGCAAGATTAGAGCACTCCAACTAAATGTTGTCAACATTTTCTCCTCCACTAGCTTTGGTCGAGTTCTTGACTACATAATCCCAGCGAGAAATCTCCTTGAACCATTAACATGAGTCATGAATCGATATCATAGTGGCTCTTGTTATATTCGAGAAATTCACCAGACTATATCTTGCGTTACCAAGTTTCGTTGTTCCTGTACCGTTCAATGGTCTCTCCCAGAGCTACCTCAAGGACTCATCCAGTCTTCCATAGGTTTGTGCAGATGAAATTGAAATGAATGTTGTAACAATGATAAATGGATAGATGATAAATTTCATACTGCTCCTAATTTTATTACGTTGGAGTTATCACCATCTATGATATTGCGAGTATCAACCACAAGTTTTGAATGTTGCTGGATCATAGAAAAATCGATGATAGAATGGTTGGTGATAACCACTACAATATCCTGCGATGATAGTAATTCAGGTGATATATCTTGAGAATGCAACCTTTCGCCATTCCATTGGATTTCCCCAATATATGGATCGTGAAAAATCACTTCGGCGCCTTTCTCTTCTAATATTTTCATCACATCAAGAGCTGGGGATTCACGAACATCATCAATATCCGGCTTATATGCAATGCCTATGATTAATATATTAGCCCCATTAATACTTTTTTTAAATCGATTTAACCCCTCAGATACCAGGTTTGCCACATAAAAGGGCATCTCAGTATTTATTTCACCAGCTAATTCGATAAATCGTGCCTTATAGTCGAAAGATTTCATTTTCCAGGCCAGATAATGAGGATCAATGGGAATACAGTGACCTCCCAGACCAGGACCCGGCAAAAACTTCATGAAACCGAATGGTTTGGTCGCAGCAGCATCAATCACTTCCCAGACATCAACACCCAATTTGTCACACATGATAGCCATTTCATTAACCAGACCGATATTAATTGAACGAAAGGTGTTTTCTAACAACTTTACCATTTCTGCTGATTCTGTAGACTTAACTGTTACTACGTCCGATATAATTGTGCTATATAATATTCTACCCAATTCTGTACAATTGGGGGTAATCCCGCCAACAACTTTTGGCATATTTTTCAACGTGTACTGATCATTCCCAGGATCAATTCTTTCGGGAGAAAATACAAGATTAATATTTTCACCTATTTTTAATCCAGTTTCTTCTAAAGAAGGTAAAATCAATTCCCGAGTTGTTCCGGGGTAGGTAGTGCTTTCCAAAACAATAAGCATATTTTCGTGCAGACACTTAACAATTTCATCCAAGACCGATATTATGTACGAAACATCCGGATCTTTTAACTTATTTAATGGCGTTGGAACGCAGATAATGACAATATCCAGATCACCGATCTTACTGTAATCCAAAGTTGCCGTAAAATGACCATTGGTAACAACATCCTTCAAATAGTCATTGTCAATATCCTTGATATAATTTATCCCGCTTTTAATACTTTCAACTTTCGATTGGTCTATATCAATACCAAGCACATTGAATCCAGACTTAGCAAATTCAACGGCTAACGGGAGACCAACGTACCCTAATCCGACGATACCAATCCTTGCAGTTTTCGATACGATTTTTCCCTTTAACTGATTAGTCGACATATCTTTTCTCAGGATGTGTATGATAATTTATAGTGTGATTTATAGAAATCGAGAAATTCTCCTGATTTAATTTTTTCCCACCATTCTTCATTCGATTTGTACCATTCAATTGTCGTTCTTATACCATTGTTAAAATTAACAGCAGATCGCCACCCTAATGAATGGAGTTTCGTACAATCCAATGCATACCTTCTGTCGTGACCTAACCTATCTTTCACTGGTTTTATCAGACTTGAGGGCTTTTCAAGATATTCAAGAATGAGATTCGTTATTTCCATATTCTGCATCTCATTCCCACTACCAATATTATATGTCTCTCCAATTTTACCTTTTCTAATTAAATATAAAATTGCCTCACAATGGTCTTCCACAAATAGCCAATCCCGGACATTTTTCCCATCACCGTATAAGGGTAAGAATTTATTTTCAAGGGCGTTGGTAATAAAAAGGGGGATAAGTTTTTCTGGGTACTGATACGGACCAAAGTTGTTGCTGGCTCGCGTGATGATGACAGGAAGGTTGTATGTAACAAAATATGAAAAGGCAAGTCTCTCTCCGCCAGCTTTACTGGCAGAATAGGGGCTACTGGGCATCAGTGGATCTGTCTCTTGAAAATATCCTTTATCGATACTTCCATAGACTTCATCGGTACTAATTTGTATAAAAAAATCCACACCATATTTTTTTGATGCCTCTAACAACACAAATACTCCAAATACATCGGTTTTAATAAAATCATCGGGTTTTCCAATAGACCTATCCACATGACTTTCAGCAGCAAAGTTAATAACGATATCAGGTTTCTGAGTCACAAATATTTCATTTACTACTGATTCATCACATATATCACCATGAACAAAATGGTATCTGGAGTCATTTTTGATGTCTCGAAGATTTTCCTGATTTCCCGCATAGGTGAGTTTGTCCAGGTTTATCACCGTACTATCAGGATCGTTGTTTAAAAGATATCGGATGAAATTACTACCAATAAAACCACAACCACCTGTGATGAGATAAGTCGTCATAGTTCGACAAGCTCACTATTAAATTTCGGATTGCAGATTGCGGATATTCCCCCCAATTCTTCATTCCGAATTCCGAAATCCTCATTCCGCACTTCTTACACCGCGTCCCAATCGAAATTAATCTCAGGGTCATCCCACGGAATTCTTTCTTCATCCAGATTTAAAGGGTCGTAACTGCGAGTAGTATGATAAAAGAGTAAAACAGGCTCTTTACTGATCACTTTATAACCATGAGCGACTCCGGAAGGAATTAGAATTAACTTATAATCATTATCTCCTGCTGAGATCACTTGAGTCACACCGATAGTTGGGGAATTCTCTCTTATATCATAGAGTACGATTATTGCTTTACCTGATGCTACAAACCATAGATCATCCTGACGTTTATGCAAATGAAATGCTTTCACTGTATCTTCATACGTTACGGTGAATGTTGTTTGTCCAAACCTTTTCAATAGATCGTCATCATCTCGTAGAATCTCTATTAAAAATCCTAAGTTTGTTTTGTTTTGATCCGTATCAGGAATATCCTGATGAACAGTCAGTTCTTTTATTATCACTCCTTCTATTTTTCTCATTTCACAGTTGGTCTTCCCACATTATCAAAGTTATAACCTAACCGTTTCAGTTCATTAGGATTTAATATGTTTTTAGCATCGAGTATTACTTTCCCCCGAACGAGTGAAGCCACTTTCTCCAAATCCATCCCACGGAATTCATGCCACTCAGTCAGAATGACGACGGCATCTGTATCTTTAACAGCCTCATTGAGAGAATTACAATATCCGACAGCGGGAAAGATTTTTTTCATATTAGAATTAGCTATCGGGTCAAAGGCAGTCACAATCGCTCCATCTTTTAACAGTTTTTCAAGAAAATAAACAGCAGCCGATTTCCTTACATCGTCCGTGTTGGCTTTGAATGCCAAACCTAAAATAGCAACTTTTTTGCCTTTTACATTTTCATTCATCAGCCTTAGTAATTTTTTGTATACATGTAACCGTTGGTGTTCATTTGTTTTCAATGCAGCCGTAACAACATTAAAATCTACGCCTCTTTTTTCTCCCATGTGTATCAATGCACTTGTATCTTTGGGAAAACAAGATCCACCAAAACCCGGTCCTGGATGCAAAAATTTTGGACTTATCCTGCCATCTAATCCCATCCCTTTTGCTACTATATGGACATCTGCCCCTGTAACATCACAAAGATTTGCAATTTCGTTAATAAACGATATTTTTACGGCAAGAAATGCATTAGACGCATATTTTATCGTTTCCGCAGTGGGAATATTTGTAAATATCATGGGGGTTTCATTAATAAATAGGGGTCGATAAATATTTTTCATTATTCTTTTTGCTTTCTCACTTTCTGTTCCAATGACGACTCGATTGGGCAATAAAAAATCCTTAACAGCCGATCCTTCACGAAGGAATTCAGGATTTGACACAACATCAAAAGTATTATCATTATTATCAGTAAATAAATTATCTTTAATGACCTCCTTAATTTTATCCCCAGTACCTATCGGTACCGTACTTTTTGTGCATATGACTTTATACCCGTTCAAGTTCCGTCCAATGGTTTTCGCTACTTCAATAACAGCCGATAAATCTGCTTCACCATTCTCACCCATAGGAGTCCAGACGGCAATAAATATGACTTCTGCATTCTGAATAGTGGTATCAATATCATGGGAAAATGACAATCGACCTGACGAAACATTTCTATCAATTAATTCCTTAAGCCCGGGCTCGTATATGGGAATTTCTCCTTTTTGAAGAATTTCTATTTTCTCTCTGTTTATATCGGTACAGACAACTTTGTTCCCAAAATCTGATAATCCGGTTCCGGTCACTAAACCCACATAGCCCGTGCCAATAACTGCTATTTTAATCATTCCATAACTCCAAAAACGGCGTGAAAATACCACCTGTAATCATGAATGTCAACTCTGTAAAACATTATTGCAACCCAATGACTCTTCGAATTATCCATTCAGTTGTTAACAGGAATATTAAAAAAACCATTAAAGGTTGCCAGTGACTCAATTGGATAACCTGGGAAATAGTGACATTTCTCTTTTTGATTTTCAGATGCTCAAATAATTTATCTCGCTCTTCCCAATCTAGATATATCCCATCTGAATTATTAGCTAAGTCCATTAACATCTTTTTATTTAAATAAACCTTATCAAGTTCGATTTGACTCTCATCTACGCGAAATGATCCTTCCTGCTGGCTTGTTAGAATATCATTTACATACACCGAAATGTTGTAATTATACACACCCGGTTTTGAAGCATAAAAACTTCCCTCCCAATGATTCTTATTAGCAGAAAATGCGAGTGGATAAATACCTGCAATATCTCCATCTTTTTCAATATTTACAGTCACTTTAATATCCTGTTCCATATCTCCTAGTGTATATTCAACAATTTGTCCTGTTATTTTTATGGGTTCGCCTTGTTGAAATGTGCTTTTATTTACTCTAAAATATAACTCTTCGTCTCCTCCCGATTTTACTAACCAATTAAAAGTCCTTTGCCACCATTTCTCTGCAAATCCTGATAGGTCTGTATCAAGAACTTTTAAATGTAATTCCCATAACTTATCTGAAGTAAAAATGGCAGTCCGGGTTTGAGCGCCTCTATTATTTCTCGAAACTTCACCAATCATGAATAATGGGCTGGGGTTAACCGACTCTAAAATTACAAGAGTTTCCAACGATTCTATTCTCGGTTCTACCGGTAACTTTAATGGAATTGGGGGAAATGATGTAATGGAACGAACCGTACTTCCAACTAATAAATTACCGCCTAAAACAGGGTGCGTTAGACCTTTATTCGTAAAACCAATCGGATATTCCCCCGACAGGTTTCCAATTCCTCCCAATGTTTGAATACCCAATATCTGGAAGTATGAGATAGCCTTCTTTTTATCAACATTTTGTCCAGGAATGTATGCAAGGGAAGATGGAAAATTTCTTAATTTTCTCTCTAAGTCTTTAACCCATCTGTTGGGAAGATTAGTCGTGGGCATATTATCAAGAATTATTAAATCATATTTATTCCTCCAGAATTCTGCAATCGTCGGACTCCATCCATTTGGATAATAAACAAAATGATCAATGAGAAAATGATTTTCCCTTTTAAGCACTCTTTTTATGAATGAGGTATTCGGGTTAATCGCTCCCGTAATGAGTGCTACCTTGAATTGATCTTTTAAAATAACAATATCAAATGAAGACCGATTATTGCTAATATTGATCTCATCCTTAACAGAAGTCACTTGGACAGTATAATGGTTCTTTCCCAGTTCCTCTAGTTTAAATTGAAATTTAACATGCTTAAGGGATCCCTGACCAACAAGCGTCATCATTCTTGAACTAATAAGTTTTCCTTCTTTTGATAAAGAAACATTTACTCTTTCATTAAATGACCCGACAGATGATATCATTACATCTGCTATAACATCATCCCTTCGAATACCAACAGTGGGTGCTTGTATCGATTCAATATTTATGTCTACCATGGGAGTAGCTTGACCAATCCCAATGGAATATGTGGGGACATTAACAGATTCACTCAATTCAACAGGATCTTCTCCTTTGGTTATTTGGCCATCAGTTACAATAATTATTCCCGATAAAAAATGATCGTGTTGAACTTCTGTTGATTTTTTATATATTTCTGATATATCTGTAACGGGCTCAGTAAAATCAACCGCCAATTTTTCAATGTCCAATTGTTGAATCTGGCTACCGAAAGAAAATGATTCTATAATCATATTCTCTTGGAAATTATTAGAAAATTTATGAAGTCCCTCAACCAAATCCGTATATCCCTGCATGAGTGATTCCTTTGATATGGATTGGTGATATACAGTACTTACAGAATTATCAAGAAAAACACGAAGAACGGGTGATTTTGTGACATTTAATGACCTGTTAAATTTAAAATCAATGATTATCACTAATATCAAAATAAATACCAGACCACGCAATGTACCTACAGTTAGGTATTGCCATCTTTTTAATATTCCATATTTTTTCGAATAAGCTATTCGAATTAATATGAAGAATAGAAGACAAAGCACTCCAAGTATCCATAAAGATATGCCCCCAGTTGGAGGCGTTACTGTTGGCATAAACTATCCTACCAGTCTCAGGTTGGGAACTGCATCAAGATAAATTGGGGATATGGTATTTTCCCGAAGATACTCTTCTGCTAAAAAAGCAATCATTGCAGCATTATCGGTACATAAGGATAAGTCAGGAAACAGAATATGATAATTGGCTAATTCTTTTTTGGCAAATTCTCTTAACCTTTTATTAGCAGCTACTCCACCTGCTATAACTGAAATTTTTACGCCAGTCAAATCAATAGCCTGTTTCAACTTTGATATTAATACATTAATAATTGCTTTTTGGTAGCTGGCGGCAATATCGGAAATTCTACTAATTACTCGTTCTTTTCCTTGTTTAGATACATAATTCAACAGTGAAGTTTTTAACCCGCTAAAACTAAATTCAATACCCTCTTTTTTTAGAAAAGCTTGAGGAAACGCAATAGTATCTTCATCTCCATTCCTCGATACTTTTTCGATTGCGGGTCCACCTGGGTAACCCAAACCTAAAATCCTTGCGCCTTTATCAAAAGCCTCTCCCGCAGCATCATCTCTGGTTTCACCTAATAATTCATAGTTTCCCAACGCATTAACAAGCCATAATTGAGTATGTCCACCCGAAACCAATAGACAAATAAATGGGTATTTTAACTCCGGATAAGCGATAAAGTTCGAAAATATGTGAGCCTCAATATGGTTAATTCCGATACATGGTATACTGAGTCCTTGAGAAAATCCCACGGCAAAACTGACGCCCGTTAACAAGGCCCCCATCAACCCCGGTCCTCTGGTCACGGCGACTCCATCCAATTCATTCATCCTCACGCCTGATTCACTGAGGGCATTTTTAACAACAAGGGAAAGCCACTTTTCGTGTTCCCTTGACGCAATTTCCGGAACAACACCACCAAACATTTTATGTATACTTTGAGACAAGATAACAGAAGAAAGTATCTTCCTATCTTGACAAACGGCAGCTGCCGTTTCATCGCAGGAGGTTTCAATTCCTAAAATTGTCACTGACGAATGCGAGTAACTGAGAGTTCGATATTTTTAGGAGAAAGGTCTCTCCACTCTATAACATCGTTGGGTACAATCACCGTCGGTTTATAATAATATTTGTTTATTTCCCACTGTGACCTGAAATCTACATTGACTTCAATATCGTCAGGCTCAAGGTTTGCAATATATTCTACGCCTCCAATCACCGTTAACGACACGGTAGAAGGAGTCGGAAATACTTGATATTCCTCCAGCTTATTAATCACTTTTACAGGTATTTCGGAGATAATTCTTTCACCAATACTCTGTATATTGGCAAAGATTTCGATTGCAGGGTGTGAAGCCTCTACCACCCGAGAAAAGTCAATGTTCAATGGGATTAATTCCCTAATAGGAACCTGCAAATTGAGAAAACTTTTAAAGATTGTTTCTACCTCATTCACGCTGCGAATGATTTCTTTCGGTCCTTTTAAATCGATTCGTTTGGGTGAATAACTTAATTCTCCCACCTGGATGTATCTGGGAGCCGGTTGAACTTTCACATTAATCTTAACCGTCACCGGCTTGATCATATAATCATCTAACGAGATATGAATAGAATCCGGTCGAACAACTTCAATATAGTCCAATTCAAATCCAGGCGGGATGACAATTTTTTCAGCGTATTTATCAAAATAATCGTTAAGATAAAAATCGTATTCTGTTCTGATTCGTTCAAGATCAAGTACCAGCTTAAAATCAGAAATCGATTTGAGTAACAGTGTTTTAAAAAATGCTCGACCTGTTGCCCTAAATTTGACATCAGCAGTAGGAACTACTTCTGCACTCAAAGTTTTACCTTCTTTTATGTTTCTGACTTCGATTGGGACTTCCACGATATAAGTATATTTGTGTTCAGATATAACAAATAACCAAAGTATAATTGCGAAAAAAAAAGCACCAGTCCACACCTGGAAGTGCCCTTTTTCTAAAATGCCACGAAGGTCAGAAAGCTTCATGACTTTTCTCTATATATCTGTATCGCATGCTTACCGTCAGGCACGAAATTTTTCCGTGTGAGTCTCGAAATTTCGGGATAACTCGTAATTCATATCCACCCCAGTTCTTTTACTCCTCATCCCGAAGTTTCGGGACGTGGCTTTTTTAAGATATTTACTCCATACCTCACAATGCACTCTCCCAAAGGTATCCGTAAGCTGACGGACGGGTTGAGGCTATGTTCTTATTAATACTGTGAATACATATCGTGTTCAGATTAGTAAGTTAATCTTTATTATTTTCTTCTGACTTAATATTGTCTTCTACTACACTCTCGCCAGGGCTATCATCATTCTCTGGATTTTCTACTTTAACTTGTGAAGACGATTCAGCTTTTTCTTCTGATTGGGAATCCTCAGCCAGCTGGCTGTCAACTTTAGCTTCAGGGATATTTACAGCACTAAGAATTATTTTCTTATCATCAGGCCTAACGTCTTCAACCTTTCCCTCAGCCATGCTACCTTCCATATATCGGATCAATATTTCCTGGCGGTCTTTTCTTGGCAATGATCTGGAAGGAATGATTCCCTCTACATCCATCTCAAGCTGAATAATAATTCCTTTTTCCAATACCCTAATCACTTTCCCCGATACAATAGATCCAGCTTTAAATCTTTCAGTAATTTCAGGCCAGGGATTTTCTGTAAGCTGCCTAAGTCCTAAAGAAATCCGTCTGCTCTCCTTGGATAAATCGAGAATTTTTACTTCAACTTCTTCGTCTCTCTTCAGGAAATCCCTCGGATGTTTTACTACTTTCGTCCAGGAGAGATCGGATACATGAATAAGACCATCGACACCCATCGCAAGTTCAATAAAAGCTCCAAACTGTGTAAGATTTCTGACAACACCTTTATGGATTGATCCAATGGGAAATTTTTCTTCAACACTTTCCCACGGATCTGGTTGAAGTTGCTTGAATCCAAGAGCAATTTTTCTCTCCTCACTGTTGACACTTAAAACCTTTGCCTCGATATTGTCACCAAGTTTCACAACTTCTGAGGGATGATGTATATTATGAACCCATGACATTTCTGAAATATGTACCAATCCTTCAACGCCCTTTTCAATCTCCAAAAAGGCACCATAGTTCGTCATACTGACTACTTTACCGTTAATGATAGTATCAACCGGATATTTTTCAGGGACACTTTCCCATGGATGGGGAGTCAACTGTTTTAGTCCCAAAGATATTCGTTTTCTTTCTGAATCATAATCAATCACCTTCACATTGAGGGTCTCTCCTACTTTAACCAGCTCAGATGGGTGGTTTACCCGTCCCCATGATAAATCTGTTATATGAAGAAGACCATCAACTCCCCCAAGGTCGATAAAAACTCCAAAGTCAGTTATATTTTTTGCTCTACCTTCCAGTATTTGACCAACTTCGATATCCTGTAATAAGGATTCACGTTGTTCTTTGAGGCTATCCTCTAAAAGAGCCTTACGAGACAATACAATATTTTTCCTCAATCTGTTAACTTTTACAACCTTGAATTCCATCTCCTGCCCGATATATTGGTCGAAGTCCTGAACAGGGTGAACATCTAATTGTGATCCGGGCAGAAACGCTTGAATGCTGTCTATTTCAACAACCATACCACCTTTTATTCTTCGAACTATTTTCCCGACAATCGTCTCACCACTTTCATAAAGATCAGTAAGGCGATTCCAGGTACCCAACCATTCTGCTTTCTCCCTGGACAAGATTGTCTGACCATTTTCATCTTCCATCTTCTCAAGATATACTTCCACCATCTCCCCAATTTCCGGGATTTCCATCCCAGCATATTCGGAACGATGGACTATTCCCTCAGATTTAAATCCAATATCAAAGATAATTTCTTTTTCGTTATGGCCAATCACACGGCCCTGAATAATTTGATGTTGGGCGATATCAGATATGGATTGATTATATTGCTCTAAAATATCTGATGAAACTTTATCCTCCGCTTTTTCATCCTCTCTCATCTGATCGATTGAAAGTTCTACTACATCGTCAAAAAGATTGTCATCCAGATAGTCTATAACAATGACTTTTCCATTACCTTCAATTTCAGGTAAAGATGGTAAATCCTGTTTCTCTTCTTCCTTTACTTCTGTAACGGAAGCTTCAACCTCTTCGATTTTTTCTTTAATTTCGACTTTTTCGTCAGTCATTAACTATTATTTTCCTCCCTTTTTTCTTTTTTTAACCGTTTCGACAATAAGTCCTATTTGTTCCTCTAACGTCATCCCCGAAGTGTCAATTTCAACTGCATCCTCTGCCTTAGTGAGTGGAGAATGCCTTCGGCTAGAATCTATTGTGTCCCTTCTTTTAAGGTCCTTAATTATCTCCTCGGTAGACAGATCAATTCCCATCTTTTTTAGGTCATTCCAACGTCTCTCTCCTCGTGTTTCATAATCTGCAACGATAAAAAACTTAAAATCAGCATCAGGAAATACAACCGTACCAATATCTCTTCCTTCAACGATGGTATCCCCTTGCCATGCGATCTTTCGCTGGAGAGAAACCAATTTTCGTCTAACCGAAGGTAAAGCACTAACAGCACTCACATTCCGTGTCACCTCAATCCCTCTAATTACCTCCGTAACATCCTCATCTCCCAAGAAAACATGAGCCTTAGAATTTTCAAATTTTAATGATAATTCAATATGAGAAAGACATGCATCAACACTCTTCACATTACTCAAATCTACTTTTTCTCTGATCACAGCCAACGTTACAGCTCGATACATGGCACCCGTATCAAGGTATCGAATCCCCAATGCTTGAGCCACACCCAATGCAGTAGTGCTTTTACCAGAAGCAGCAGGACCATCAATCGCAATAATCATTTGTTAAAAAACTCTACAATAATGCGTAGACAAAAAGACCCCATATGAAAATTGAAAATCTACCTTTCAAAAAGCTTGAAAATTTAATTAACGAATAAGTGAAAGCCAAAGTGTTATTCCTTTTTAACGAAATCCCTCAATTAATGGTAAATGCATGAAGAACCAAGTTCCAAATCCCAAGAACCAAGATTGTATGAATCGTCGATAAATAAAAAAAGTTTGGTTCTTGGCTCTTGGTTTTTGGGTCTCTTGCAACTATACTTTCTACCCATGACTGAAACATTACTTTTTACAAATGTGGTTTAGAGGGGCTCAGGTACTAGCATATTTACTTCCTGTAAAGACAATTCTCTCCATTTTCCCTCCGGTAATCCCTTTACCCCTATTCCTGCAAACTCGACCCTTTTGAGTCTGAAAACTTGGTACTTCAGGGCTGAAAACATTCGTCGGATTTCACGTTTTTTCCCATGATGGAGACAAATTGTTACACAACATCTTACCCCGTTTTTATTATCGATTTCCCTTGTTTTTAAAACAGTTGCTATCCCCGTTTCTCCGTCTCCAATATCGATACCCCTTTCTATTCTTTCCCCGTCTTCTTTCATTAATGGTCTATCAATCGAAACTTCATAGATTTTTTGAATCTCAAACTTTGGATGAGTAAGTTTATACGCTAAATCCCCATCATTGGTCAAAAGAAGTGCTCCGGTTGTATCTTTATCCAAACGCCCCACAGTGAACAACCTACCATCATATTGAATCAGATCCATCACAGTAGGTCGCTGGTGAGTATCGGATACTGTTGAGATAACTCCTGAGGGCTTGTTTAACAAAATGACAACTCTTTCTACAGAAGAAAGAAGAGGCTTTCCATCCAATACAACATCGTCGTTAGTATCAATAATAACATATGGATCATTAACCAGGATACCGTTGATTTGAACTCTCCCTGCCTTAACTATTTCTTCGCTTTTTCTTCTGGATGCTATTCCTGCTTTCGCTAAAAATTTATTAAGACGCATTTTCACCTGAAAATAGCTTTGAGCAGGGAGCATGGAGAATTGCCTGACCCGCCTGACCATATGTTCAGTCGGGCAAGTTTGTCCCCCCGACCCCGACTTGTCGGGGGGGTCGGGATGAATGTATTATTACCCTCGATTCTAACGAATCTTCTATGGAAGAAGTTCTTTTTCAAGGTCTGATATTTCTCTAAGTTTAGGCAGATCAGATAATTGATCAAGTCCAAAAGAAATTAGAAATGTATCCGTTACGGTATACAACAAAGCCCTGCCAGGACCTTTGGCTCGACCTTTTATCCTAAGCAGGTTTTTTTCTATCAACGTTTTGATCACTCCTCCGCTGTTTACACCGCGTATACTTTCAATTTCCACTCTTGTGATGGGCGCTTTATAAGCAATCACGGCCAAAACCTCCAAGGCAGCCGGAGATAGTTTAGTTTTTCCTGCACGATTATGAAGGCGTTTGACCCATGGTTCATACTTTGATTTTGTAATAAGGCGATATCCACCCGCTACTTTTTCGATGGTAAACGAATGGGTTTCCCCATTATATCCCTCAATCAGTTCAGGAATTACTTCCGATAGTAGAGGAGCATTATTGTCGAAACAGAGGTCAATTCTTTTCTGAGTTAGAGGCTCGCTGGAAGAAAACAACAGGGCTTCCACAATTCTAAGTTCTTCTTTATGTAAAGAATTTTTTTTCACTATGCTTCAGATCGTTCTAATACAATCTCCCCGAATACCCCCTTTTGTAATACCTGAATCTGTTTTGACTTTATCATCTCAAGAATAGCCAAAAATGCTGTGATTACTTCCTGCTTTGTTTTGAAGAAAGGGAATAATTCAGAAAACAAATATCGATTTTTTTCAACAAACTTTGACAGTATAAAGGCAATTTGTTCTCTGACGTGAATCTCCTCTCGGGCTGTTATTAACTCAATTACCGGGGGAAGATTTTCTATTAGGTTTTTGAAAAGTTGCACCAAGTTGAAAAGCGAAACTTCCTCAAGATAATAGGTCGCATCGCCCTCTGAATTATCATAATTCAAAGAGACAGACCTCGGGAATTGACTGCTATGTGTCTCTAACATCAAGCCTAAATTTCCCGAGGCAACTTTAAATTGCTGATATTCCAATAACCGGTGCATCAATTCTGTCCTTGGGTCTTCAAAATCTTCATCCTCCTCGCCATGAATCTTCGGGAGCAGCATTTTAGCCTTAATTCTCATCAAGGTTGCAGCCATCACTATAAACTCTCCTGCAATCGCTACATTCAAAGTTTGTAGAGCTTCCATATACTCTAAATATTCTTGTGTGATGCTGGCAATGGGTATATCCATGATATCAATCTCATCCCTGCGAATGAAAAACAGAAGCAAATCAAGAGGACCCTGGAAATTATTTAATTGAACTTCGTATTGCATTATTCCTGATAGTTTAACCCAACATTTTTCCTCGCCAGTTCCAGGAAGGACTTACCAACACTCCGTGCTTTTTCAGCTCCTTCTTTTAAAATTTTTACAACGTAAGATTTGTCATTTAACAGCTTCTCTCGTTTAATACGATAAGGATTAAAATAATTCCAAATAATTTCAATAAGTTCCTTTTTTACTTTTCCATATCCCAACCCAGGTGTACGAAATCGGTCTTCCAATTCCTTTTTATCTTCATCATTAAGAAACAGAGAATAAACCTGAAACAGGGTACTATTTTCCGTCTCCTTGGCCTCATTTATGGGTGTTTTGTTGGTGACAATACTCATCACTTTTTTGGCAAGTACATCCTTCTCACAAAAAATTTCGATGGTATTTTTATACGACTTGGACATTTTCTGTCCATCGATACCAGGAATGAGACCCGTGTCATTTTCAATAAGCGATTCCGGAATGATGAATGTTTCGCCAAAAGTTTTGTTAAAACGGATAGCAATATCCCGTGTAATCTCTAAGTGTTGTTTTTGGTCTTTCCCCACAGGAACGGCTTCTCCTCCAAAGAGCAAAATATCAGCCGCCATTAACACCGGATAGCTGAACAGACCATGGTTTGGTCTAAATCCTTTTGCTATTTTATCTTTGTATGAATGGGCTCTTTCCAAAAGCCCAACGCTTGTGGTATTATTCAACAACCAGGTCAATTCCGTTACTTCAGGGACGTCACTTTGAACCCAGAAAATTGCCTTATCAGGATCCAATCCCAGAGCAAGAAAATCACAGGCAGCCTTAAAAGTGTTCTGCCTCAGTAATTCACTATTGGTGATAGTGGTTATCGCATGATAATTCACCAAGAAGCAGAAAAGCTCATTTGTCTCCTGGTATTCAATCATCCGTTTCATCATACCAAAATAATTTCCCAGATGGAGATTCCCGGATGGTTGTATGCCACTTAAAATACGTTTTCGATGCATTTATTTAACTGTATCGCCTGCCCCGATTAAATCGGAGTCAGGCAGGGAATTTCTCCACAGGATTCATTGGAAATGTTTACTGCCTTACATGGAGTACTGTCCCGGAGGGACTCCTGCGGAGCGTCACTCCACTTCTTTTTTTTTATTCGCAGCTATGTCCTTCCTTTAAATCGGTTCCATGTAGAGGTAAGGACGCCAGGAGGATTGTTCTTTTTTCACAAATTGCTGGATGTAGTGTATTCGGGTAGGTTTCATCGGTTTTTTAAGCAAACTTAAACCTGATTCATGCAGAGTTCGGTTTCCTTTCTTTCGGTTACAGGCATGACAACAACAGACCAAATTAGTCCATGTATCTCTCCCTCCCCGTTCCTTGGGAATAATATGATCTATGGTCATCGGTACACTTTTCCGACCGCAATATTGACACTGGTGTTTGTCCCGTTTCAATATATTTTTCCGTGTCAAAACAATTTCACTTCCATTCACATGTACATATTTGTCAAGCCGAACGACACTGGGCAGATGAAGAACAGTACTTGGAGAATGAATAATGTTCCGGTAGTTTTCAACCACAACAACTTTCCCTAAATATACCAGACAGATTGCCCGTTTAGCTGTACAAACCTGCAAGGGATGATAATTCTGATTAAGAACCAGAACCTCACGGTTTAAAATAGAGTTACCATTTCGCCGTAATCTCCTCAATGGCACCGCCTTTTAATGCTTTTTACGGATGTGACGGTTTTACTCAACTGATCATCATATAAACGGTCATCTTTATCAAAACTTGCAATTTTTACAAAACCGGAACAATGGATGAATTTATCTCCACCTGTTGAAATTGCTACATGATTAACCCAATCTTTATTATTGGAGAAAAAAATCAAATCCCCCTTCTGATGTTTTGCATAAGGAATTGATTCTAATTTTACACAGTCTTCTTGCATCTGGGTATCTCTTGGTAAATGGATTCCGGCAGATTTCATCACCGTTTGTACGAAACCGGAACAGTCAAATCCTTTTGGTGATTTTCCTCCCCAAAAATATTGAATGCCTATAAACCGACTCGCTTCCTGAACCAAATAATGACGCATGTCATTTGCTGAAAAATCTTGCGGTTTTACAGACGTCCACCCCTTCTCTCCATTTGGGAGAAGGACCTGCATCCATTCATTCTTATTCTCTAAAATGGGAAGATTGTTTCCATAGACAAGATCTCGAATAATTGTCGATGAAGAATTTGGTTCTTTACAAACCACCCCGAAAAGATCCCCCACAATAATTTTAGAATTCCCATCTATTCTTCTCAGAAACTCCGAATTCGGTGTAACCGTGAAAAATTGATTAATCCACCCTTCATAGTTGTCCCACTGTTTAACAAAAGCCCATTCACCCTCAATTTTTAAAACTTCGAGGCTTTCCCCCAACAGGGCTTGAGTAACCACTTCGGAAGTAAAAGCTGCCTCTCCATATATGTTGGCTACCGATACATTTACGTATAAGTTTGAATTCTCCATAAATTTGGTTCAAGTAAAGCTGTGGAAATTTATTCTGACCCTTCCAGCAAATCAAGGTAAAAGCCTTGACATCAACGTCGATAATTAGATAAGTTTACCTGCCTATTGACAGATCAGTTTTGAGAGAGAAACCCGTGAAAATCGGGTACAGCCCCGCTACTGTAATTGCTTAGGAGCTTCCTTCCCCAATGTGAAGGCCATTGTTCCGAAAATAATCGGGATGAGAAGGCGGAAGTTATCCTATGAGGCATAAGTCAGGAAACCTACAAAACTGATATTCTCAAACACCCGTAATGTAACGGGACAAATCTTTCGAGGGAAAGGAGAGAATCATGAAAAAAACCTCAAGGTTAACCTACTACATTTTTACTTTATTCTTCCTCAATTTGGGGAATATCTTCGCCAACAGCTTCTTTATAGGAAAGGTTACTGACGAAAACGGAAAGCCGATTCCTTTTGCTGAAGTTTACATAGCAGAAGATAGTTTCGGCACAACAACGAATCAGGATGGTCGGTTTTTCATCAAAGCTGATGGAACCAAAACAACAATCCTGAAAATTACTCACTCAGCCTATCTTCCTTTAGAAATTACTCTATCAGAGGGTAATCATCAAAACATCACCGTTGTGCTTGAAGAAAAGGTTTATTCATTCGATCCCGTAAACGTTGTTGGAAACCTGTATGCGAAAGAATCACTTAACATACCCGTTGTCCATCAGACATTTAATATCCAGGGGTTTCCTTCCTCCGGCAACAGTGTTGGAGACCAACTCGACCGAATGGGAATCCAGATAAAGGATTACGGTGGAGCTGCTGGGTTAAAGACAACCGCTTCCCCCACGGGATATGGTGAACACATTTTAGTGATGATGGATGGACTCCCATTGAATTCGTTGCAAAACGGTACCTTTGATTTCAGTACGCTTCCTGCCAACCTTTTCAGTCAGGGCGAATATTATTGGGGTCACGGTTCATCCTTATATGGCTCCAATGCAATGGGGGGTGTGATTAATCTAATCACTGACCAACAATTCTCTTCCTTCATTGAGACAAAAATCGGAGAATTTGGGGAAAGGGGCGTCAGTGGAAGAGGCGCTTTTTCTTATCGAAATGTAAACGGTGCTCTCTATGGGAATTCGTATGAAAATGAAGGCGATTTCCGTGATAACAACAACTTCAGTCAAAAATCATATGGAGTCCAGGCATATCTGCCATTAGGAGAAATGTGGAATGCTCACCTGTTTTCACTCTGGAATAATACTGATCGAGGAATATCAGGTTCCCTCCAATTCCCTTCTCCTCTGGCGAGAAAAACCAATCGTGATGAATTTCATATTCTGACACTTCGCGGACTTTCCCGTTTTGGTCAGACCGAAATTCTCTTTGGCGCTGTACAAACAAATGAACACTATACAGATCCAGACTGGACGACCGATTCAAAACATAAAGTTTTCTCGACTCGTTTGCGAATTATCCATCGATTCTCGGCGAATGGACGAATCCGCCATAATATTATTTTAGATGGATCTGCAAATCGCATAAAAAGTGATGATGCGGGAAAACATAAAAACGATTTCGAATCCGTGGGCTGGTTAGGTCAATTTCAACTTAAGCCAAGTATCCAGGTCACGTCCACAATTCGTACCGAATGGAACGGAAAATCCGATGGAACCATAACTACCGGAAGCTTGGGATTTATATTGAAACCACATATTCGCACCCTCAAAGCTTTACTTTTGAATATAGGTACCAGCTACCGTAACCCCACTTTCAATGACCTTTACTGGGTAGATGCATACGGTTCGAAAGGAAATCCAAACCTCAAACCGGAAGAGGGATCGTCCTCAGATCTTGCAATCAAAATAACACCCTTTCAATCGGATGCTCTTCAACTCACTTTCCGTGGTTATCATTTCTATACACAAAACCTGATACAATGGGTCCCAAATCCTGATTGGACTTATTCACCCGTTAACCTCAATAGAACAGAGTCTTACGGGGTATCTTTGTCGGTTGATTATGTGCCCGTGAAATTTCCCATACTATTCAAGTTCACGTCCGATCAAAATGAAAGTCGAAACTTGTCAAAAGGGGATGATTGGGGAAAACGACTCCTCTATGTTCCGGCTGTTTCACATTGGGCAGAAATATCCTGGCGGATAAAATCATTACAAGTCAATCTGAATTACAGGTTTTACGGAAGGAGAAGATTCACATATAGCCAATTTTATGACGCTGTGGAATTGAAATCCTACGACCGGTTGGATTTTTCCATAACTTACACAAGTACTGAAATCACAGGAATCAGACCAATTTTTAGTATGGGAGTAAAGAATTTACAAGATCATAAAAGTCAGGAGTCTGTTTACGGATATCCTGAACCGGGGAGAACACTCTATTCAAGACTGACGATTGAAATTCCTTAGTCGCTTAAGTCCCACCGGAAGGTGAGGTATGCCAGACGACCCAATTCAGGAAACAAGGGAGAAGCTGTAAATTCTGTTTCTCCCTTTCCTATTTTTCTCCCGGACCACATTTCCACAATCTTCAACACGTTGAGCATGGTATAGGAAATTTCGAACCGGGAAGAGATGATGCCTCTGATTTCCAAATTCAGGACTCTTTGATCCGGGGGTAGGTTGTTATCTTGTGTTTTATAATACCCGATGAAAATAAAGGGATCCCATACGAAACTTGCGTCTCTACCCAGCCAGACATCTGCCCACAATCGCACCTGGGCATCCAGTCTGCCTTTAAATAAATCTTCCTGAAACGAAAGAGAGATTTCCCCTTCGTGTCGAAACCCGTGTCCCCACCCTTTCTCACTCTGAAAAAAACTTAATCCTTCCGCTGACAACCACCAATTCCTGAAATAATTCCAACGAAACTTTGCTAAACCACCCTGTACTGTACTTTTATTCACCGTTACAAGATCAATAGAAGAAACGTATTGAAAATAATAGTGAGGACTTGTTGTTGACTGAAACACCCCAATTGTCGTCAAACCTTTTTTCCACATTTTACTAATGCCAGTGTGAACTCGGGTCTGAATTTGAGACGTGGCTTTGCTATCAGGATATAGATTAATCCGATCAGAGAGGAACCGGGCGCCACTCATCTGATTGGGGAGGTTTACAAATTCATGGTTCAAATCTATGAACATCGTAAAAAACCTATTACTTCCGCTTAGTTTACCACTCCCCACAAGTTTCCATTCATTCCCCACAAACCCCAGACCCAATTGACTTTGAGATGAACCATCTTCTGTCTGATTCGTGAATCCCATTGTCAAAGTTCCTTCTCTGTTGAACTGGTACCCAAGGTTATCAGAGTCGAGGTAAGATTGTTTGGTTGAAAATTGTGTCGTCAGATCTATGCTAGAGGAAAGGGGTAATTGTCCCTCGTGAGTCAACCAGTAACTGACGATATCCCCTTTCCAATTGGGCAATCCGGAATTTGGTATTAATTTCAATCTCTGTGAGAATAATCCAAAACTTGTCATGCCGTGAAAATTGCCGCGATGGTAGGATCGAGCAACTCCCATTGTTACGACTTTATCACTTTGAGACACACTTTTCTCCCAAGGTTCATTCGGGAATACACCTTGTCCAAACACAACTGCTGGAATAGAATGGCTCGTTTTAAAATATGCCAGGACCAATTCCCAGCCGGTTTCGTCATCATTCTTTAAATTGTAAGTCAATTTATAATTCTGCTGGATAGCGCCTCCGGGGTTATTCATGGGGCCAAAAAAGGCACCCTCTCCCTCAAAATTTCTCTTCACTCCCTGAAATCGAATAAATTGGTCCTTACTTCGTTTGAATTTCATATCAAGTGCAAAATCATCTAAGGCATAGTCCCCCCGGCGATACCAGATATTTGTTTCAGAATTAGAATCCTCATTTATTTGAAAGTCTTGAGTAAACGGGAAGGAATAACGAGCCGGCCAAAAAACAAACGTACCATCCAAAAATAAAGGTCCATCAGTTAAATCCTGCCCCCAACCAGGGTATCCAAACCTGTGGTAAATGCCCCAATGTCCACTCCAATCAAATGGAAGTTTCCCCACACCCAATTCATCCTGAGAGAAAAGAAATCCCCATCCTCCAATTGTGAATATCACCCAATATGTCATGAATTTTTTCATCCATTCACTCTGGAGAAAACTCTGGGGAGAGCCGTTGCAAATATTACTGTATTAGAAAGCTGGTGAAGAACCATAAAACCGATCCCTGTCAGGTAAATTGCCACAGTTTGTTTCGGTTCGTAGCCTGCCGCAATTGGGTAACTGATCGTTGTGAGGCTATCGAAAATGAAAGTGATCAATCCTCCTATACACCCCAAAAGAATCTTTCTACCTACTGTCCAAACGGAATTAATGAGAAATTTTCTGAGGATTCCGCCGGACAATCCTGCTATCGCCATACCGAGCATTTGCGAAATGATTAAAGGGGGAAAGACCAGTCCTGATCCCATGGGATTTGCAGCGCTGAAGATAAATTCCCCTGTTGCACCAACGATCATTCCCCACCTTGGTCCCAAGTAAACTCCCGATGTAAACACGATTGCCGTAATGAGTTCCACATTGGGTACAAGCAATAGGGCATATCCCGCTCCCACTGCCAGACTGGTAAATACGGCAGCTTTGGCTAGATTAGTGAGTCTTGTTGGGTTTTCTCTTGTAAAGTGAGGCGCCAAAGTAATTCCTGTGGGAAGTCCAGTCTCCATCTTCAGAATCATCATTTAACACTCTGTCAAAAAGGTTCAACTTGGTATCCATATGATCGAGAAATTGAAGAAGCAGTGCTTCCTTAGTCTTGGCTTTGGAAGTATATCTACCTCCAAAGACACCTTCGTGAGTAATGACAAGATGTTCTAACTGTATCAAAAGTTCCTCAGGAAATCCTTTAATTCCTGTTGCTGCCTCTCGAATCATATCTCTGCTGAGTATAGTATGACCGATAAAGTTTCCATCATCGGTGAACTGAGGGATAAGAGTATCAGACAATTCCTTTACCTTCCCGATTCCGTGTAGAAAAATCCCTGCAAGCAAAAGATCCACATCCGCTTGATAATGTTTTGCCAATTGCTCCCCTGATTGAACCATGGAATGAACATGCTCCAGAAAGCCTGTCCTGTAGGGATAATGCATCGATATAGATGCTGGAATATTCTGGATTGTTTTTTTGTTTTTCCTGTAGATATCCGTAATCAGTCGTTTAAGAAATTTATTGTCCATTTTCTGGATTACTTGACCAATATCAGCCCAGAGTTTTTGTGGGTCCAAAGATGAGGTGGGAACAAGATCTTCTTCCTTAAAACCATATCGCCCATAACGGGACAAGGAAGCTTTGTTTATACGACCTATTACAAGTTGCAGTTTATCCTGATAAGATTCCACCCTTCCACGAACAGCCACAGCATCACCGGCTTTAAATTTGTCCGCAAAGTCGGATACTCTGTCCCATATCTTTCCCCCGATTTCTCCGGTTTTGTCCTGTAGTGTAAGGTCAAGGAATAATTCACCGGCTCGGGTCGTGCGCAGATGTTTCCCTTTGCACAGGTAAAACCCCTGGATATCAGCATTCAGTTTAAAGTCTGCAATGGGAATTATCTTTTTCAAGGCATGTCAATTAACAATTTGAACCGGAAAATGTCAAGATAAACTCGAATTTAAATCAAAAGAAAAGATGCTAATTTTTAGTAAATTGTTCATATAGAATGAGTGATACTATGAAGACATTTTCAATGATTGATCATACCGCAGACATTGGGATAGAAGTCTATGGCGAGACGTTTCCTTCACTTTTAGAACATGCCGGTTCTGCTTTGTTTCAGATTATCACAGACACATCCAAGGTAAAGGAGAGCATAAGTTACCAAATCGATATCACCTCAGAAAATCATGAAGTTGCGTTACGTCAATGGCTCGAGGATTTAATGATCCAATTCAACGGCAGCAATTATCTCTTTTCAAAATTCAAAGTATCAATGAACAACAGAGATCATTATATTGGGGAAGCATGGGGCGAAATTTATGATCCGGAGCGTCATATCATTCATACCGAAATCAAGGGGATTACCTATTACCAGTTTCAAGTTTCCAAAACATCCGATGGGTGGAATGCTAGAATTATTTTTGATATTTAACTGTTTCACCTGCCTGGTGTCAGGCAAGAAATTTCTCCATAGGAGTTCCTGCGGAACAATGTTTATCGACGATAAAATTAGTTATTGGTCAATTTGTTACTCGTTAGTTGTTTATCATAACTCGATACTTACCAATTACTACTCATCACTCACCACTTCCTTAGCCTATGCCTTGCCCTTTTTCCGTCATAATAGGCTGAATAGTTACTTTAATATTTGACCATGGTTCAATTGAAACAAATTAACGAATATATCTGGGAAGTCCCCAAAACGGGAAAAATGAGGGTACCCGGCCGCATCTATGCCGATCGGGAACTGATGAAAGGAATTGCAAATGACCCTTGTATCGAACAGGTACAGAATGTAGCTCATCTTCCGGGAATTATTCAATACTCCTTTGCCATGCCCGATATTCACTGGGGTTATGGATTTCCCATAGGGGGTGTGGCAGCGATGGATATAGATGAGGGGGTCATCTCCCCGGGCGGAGTTGGATATGATATCAACTGCGGCGTTAGGCTTTTATCAACAGGATTGCATCGTTCCGAATTACAACCCCAAATCCGCACACTTCTCGCCCAATTGTTTCGGGACATTCCCTCTGGTGTAGGTTCACAAGGAGCAATACCAAACCTGGGTATCAAAGCTCTGGATAAAATTCTTCTCGACGGTGTAACGAGTGCAGTAAATATGGGGTTTGCCAGTAAAGAAGATATCCTTTTTATCGAGGAACACGGATGTTTGAAAGGAGCTGATCCTGAGAGAGTCAGCCAACATGCCAAACTTCGAGGTAGCAAACAGATTGGGACACTCGGTTCAGGAAACCATTTTCTCGAAGTTGATTACGTGGAAGAAATATATGATAATTACAGTGCGGAAGTTCTTGGTCTGAAAAAAGACCAGATTGTCGTTATTATTCACACCGGCTCGCGTGGATTGGGGTATCAGGTTTGTACTGACTATCTGAAAATGACACAGAAAGCTGTGGAAAAATACAGGATAGAGCTTCCTGATAGACAATTAGCATGTTCACCCATTCAGTCCCCGGAGGGTCAGGCATACTTAGGGGCCATGAGAGCCGCCGCTAACTTTGCTTTTGTCAATCGACAGGTTATCAAACACCTCACAGAAAAGGCTTTTATCAAAGCCCTCGCCATCTCGCAAACGGAATTAAAAATGAAGCTTATTTACGATATCTGTCACAACGTTGCCAAATTTGAAGAGCATACGGTTGATGGCAAAAAAGTCTCTGTTTGTGTTCATAGAAAAGGTGCAACCCGCGCATTTGGTCCGCATCATCCTGAATTACCGGAATCGTATAAAGAGATTGGACAGCCTGTTCTGGTCCCCGGTGACATGGGTCGGTATTCCTACTTGTGTATTGGGACAGAAAAAGCAATGCAAGAGACTTTCGGTTCCTCCTGTCATGGTGCCGGTCGGATGATGAGCCGGAAAAAGTCGAGTAAAATCAGCCGATCTATGAATATGATTGAAGAACTTCGCTCCAGAGGGGTAGAGATTATGGCCCGTGGAAAACGGACTATCGCCGAAGAAATGCCTCATGCCTACAAAGATGTTTCAAACGTGGTGGATGTGATGGATGGAGCAGGGATCAGTAAGAAAGTGGCAAGATTCAGACCGATTGGGGTTATAAAAGGTTGATTAAATTTTAGTTCGTAAAAATTGAAGAGTTATGTTTATGAATAATTGTCCAAAGAATCCTGCGGAAAGGATGGGGCCATTCATTAGATTATTGAATGGTTACGTTTTATCAATAGCCCCACCGTTTTTCGTGGGTGAATAATCAAACCTATTTTACACCCACTGTTCCATCTTACTTAACAAATCTATTTGATTCATGGGCTTTGATATATAGTCATTACACCCCGCATTGAGGCATTTATCCCTGTCTTCCGTAAATGCGTGAGCAGTTGTGGCTATTATTGGGATTTCTTGCCATTTCCTTGTCTTTCTCATATATCGTGCCAGGTTCAGCCCATCCTCACCCCCAATCAATGACAAATCCAGCAGTACCAGTTCTACTTTTTTCTCTCTAAGTTTTTCCTTAGCCTCAGAAACGCTGACTGCAAAATCCAATTCATAGCGATCCTTAAGAAAGAAATGAATAAGTTTCTGTGAGCTTTTATCATCCTCCACTAACAAAACCAACGGCCTATGTTTTCTCACATCCAGTTCAACCTTGGTCTTTTCGACAGACTTTTCTATCCTCTTCTTCTTACTCCGTTCTTTTATCTTCTTAAAAGTTATAGTGAACGTTGACCCAACCCCTTTTTTACTTTTAACCTCTATAGAGGCATTACAGAATTCAAGATATTTCTTTACCAATGCCAACCCAAGGCCGACGCCCTGATATTTCTTGGTATACCCTTCACTTTCCTGAGTAAACACCTGGAATATTTCATCTAAGAACTCTTTCTCTATCCCGATGCCTGTATCCTTAATGGATAGCACCATGGTATTTATTTTTTCGGTAAGATCAACATCGATTCTGCCTATTTCAGTATATTTGATCGCATTTTCAACTACATTGGTAATCGTCTTAACAACAGAGTCTTCATCGGCTAAGATGTGACCCCTTGATTCGCCTGTATTGATATTTAGCTCAAGACCCTTGGTATTAGCCTCTGAGACCAAGGGCTTAACTGCCTTTTTCACGATATCTGCCAGATTGAGTTCTTCTAAGTTAACAGAAATAGTTTTAGCTTCAATTAGGGACATGTCCAAAATCTCATGGATCGTATGTAAGAGCCGCTTGCCGCTTTGGCGAATAGTATCAAAAAATTCCTGTTCCTCTGCGCTGATTTTATCTTTAGTGCTAAATTCAATTAAATCAGTGAACCCCAGAATAACATTTAACGGCGTTCGGATTTCATGTGACATATTAGCCAGAAAAAGACTTTTAACTTTTTCCCCCTGTTTTGCTTTTTCTAATGCATCCTCAAGATCCAGACGGGCTTGAATCCGTTGGGTTACATCCTGAATAATTCCTAAAGTTGCTTCCTCGCCCCCCCATTCCGCATGGGTTATACTTACCTCAAAATCCCTTTCTTGATCATCTTTTCTGAGGCCTTTAAAAACGTACCGGCCAGGAGGTTCTTCACCCCTTTCTCGCATCGCTTTTCTTTCTTCTAACACTTTTAGTCCTTCCTCAGCCACCAATTTCATGAAATCGAAATCCTGTCCGATGATTTCCTCCAGCTCGTAGCCAGTGATTTCCGTGAAGCGGGGATTGATGAAGACAAACCGATCCCCTTGAAGGACATAAATACCATCGTTGGACTGCTCGATTACACCGCGGAATTTTTCTTCGCTCTCACGCAGTGCCTGCGCCGCCGCTTTTTGTTCCGAGATATCGCGGGAAACCCCCATGATTCCTACTATTTCACCCTGAGCGTTGAGTAGAGTAGAGGCAGCCAACAGCACCGGGAAGGTCTCACCATTTTTACGCTTATTCGTTATCTCCTGAACATGCTGTCCCTTTTCCACGGTTGATTTGTGGACTGTCCGACCCTCTCTCACATCTGCATAAAGCAAATCCACGTGTTTACCCATCACTTCTTCTTTCTTGTAGCCAAACGTTTGTTCGGCGGCCTTGTTGAACTCCATGATATTGCGTCCCTTATCCACGGCGATGATCATGTCCAGGGAACTATTAATAAGATTCTGAGCATATTCCCTGGATGCCTGCAATTCTTCTTCTGTTTTCTTCCGCTCGGTGATGTCGGTTAGAGAACCTACAATAGCAACCGTCTTGTCCTTTACCACGACTGGTGCTTCGTGGACTTCCACCCATATTACTTGCCCTTTCTTTCCCACCAGTTCCAGCTCGTATGGAGGCTGCCTTTTGCCGGTCTTGATGGCTTTCTCGGTTACCGCGAATCCTTTCTCATTAACAGGGTTATCGGTTGCGAACTCGGTCCATCTGGTCATGGCTTCCTCTGGCTCACATTGCAAGAATTCACGGCTTTGCTGGCTGAGATAGGTTAATTCGTGTTCCGGCGTGTGAGAGTAGAAAAGATTTGTGCTGTGCTCTACAATGCTGCGTAGTTTCTCTTCGCTCTTCTGCAGTGCCTCCTGGATCTGCTTCCGCTCGGTAATGTCCTGTATTACTCCTATCATTCTGATGGGTTTCCCTACAGAATCGAATTCAAGTTTTCCAAGGCCATGGACCCAGCATTCTTTCTGATCATTTTTTCGAATTATGCGATACTCTTTATCAAAAGGTTTACGTTCAGCTATCACATGATTAGTTAAATAATCCTGCATTTCTTTACGCTCATCAGGATGTACGGTTTTTAACCATCCACTGACATCTCTCTTGTAATTTTTGTCAATACCAAATACTTTATCCAAAATTCCAGAACTGGTCCAAATACCAGTTGTAATATCCAGTACATAGGAGCCCAGGTTAGCTATTCTTTGAGATTCTTCAAGTATGGTGGTACTCGCTTTCAAAGTTTCTTCCGCCCGCTCGCGTTTCTCAATTTGATTCAGCAACTCCTGATGCACTTGGGCGTTGTTGATTGCCGTACTGGCATACATTGTGAAAGTCTCGACCAAAGTTAGATCTTCTTCATTAAATATTTCCTGCCTCCGATAAATAGTTAATGCTCCAATAATTCTCTCACCAATAATGAAAGGTGCTGTGATAATATGATCAACGTCATCAACTGGAGTACCGGGTATGTGATAACCACCTGGTTGCTGGGCAGCATAGTTAAATATAATCCCTTTCTTCGCTTTTATTCCTTGCCCGGTTAAACTGTTATCAATATCAAGTTTGGCAGACATGATCTGTTTTTCATAAGGGGGATCGTAGGCCAGAATCGGTTCAAGCATTTTGCCTTGTTCGTCAAGTATATAGATTGTTACACCGTTACAACCCAAGAGTGTGCGAACTTCTTTAGATAAATATTTCAAGACCTTATCAATTTCCAGAGAAGATATTAACTGACGGCCAGCTTCCAATAATCTGTGGCGTTGAGCGGATTGCTTCCTGAATTCCTCCTCCGCCAGCTTGCGGTCAGTGATGTCCCGCCATATTAACCTGCTATAAAGCACTATGCCTTCTTCATCACGAACAGACGATACATTCAAACTAACATCAATTTTGCTACCGTCTTTTCGTTTTAACTGCAATTCAGCGCCATGAATCTCCCCACTATCCACAAATTGCTGGAAATTTTTATTCGCTTCTTCCATACAATCAGGATGATAGACAAAGAATACTGGTTGACCAATGATTTCATCCTTTTTATAGCCCAGAGCCAAAACTAAAGTCTGATTACATCGAAGGATCGTTGATGTTTTGGCATCAACAGAAGCAAACATGTCCGGTGCATTTTCGTACAGATCAATATATTTGGCTTCGGACACCTGTAATTCCTTGGTCCGATCAGCAACTTTTACTTCTAATAAATCTCTTTCCTGGCGTACTTTATCTTCAGCCTTCTTAATCCGGATCATCGCGTGTAGATGAGCTAACAGCATCTCTTCATCAATGGGTTTGGTAAGATAAGCATCCCCACCCAGTTCCAGGCCATTAATTCGATCTTTGGAAGTGGTTTTGACTCCTGTCAGAAAGATTATGGGTATATGCTCTGTCTTCTCTTCCATCCGTAACCGTTTACAAACCTCATAGCCGTCTATCCCGGGCATGTGAACATCCAGCAGGATCGTATCCGGTTGTTTGGATTTGGCCAGCTTAATTCCCTCAATTCCACTTTGAGCGGTAATCACTTCATATTCCGGCTCGAGATTCTTCAATAAAGCTTTAACTGAAATCAGGATGTTTTCTATATCATCGATTATTAAGATTTTGGTCATGTTAATCTCCAATGTACCTTTGAAAAATACCTTCTTTCGCTAACCATTCCTTCAATTTTTTCAGAATGACTTCCTGATACACCAGTTTAGCCAGGTAATCATCACACCCCGCAGCGAGTATCTTCTCCCGATCCCGGGGGTCCTTGATGATCTCTAGCATATTCATACCAATCTCAATATCGGCCCCCCAGATCTTTTTTATCGTCTGCTCATGATCGTTATTAAAAGCGGTATAGCAGTAATTCCGGCCCAAGGCGAAAATGACAATATCTTTCGGACTCTCAATAATGGTTGATAATAATGTATTAGAATCAGGGTATTTTTGTTCAGCTGATTTACTCTTCTTGTTGCTTAATGATGGCAGTTTAGTTTTCAACTTTCCTTTAAATCCTTTAACATATTCTTACATCAATATGCAAGTTAATTTCTTTCTTTGTTTCTTTCTTTGCAAGAAATATTCCGCTGAGGTGTGAGCAATGGGAATAACAGGTCACTGCGAGAAATACAGATACCACAACCGTATTTGTAGCACACGTTATAGGTTAAAGAATTTACATTAATCGTTCTAATGAAAAGTGTGAGTTTTGCACGGTGCGAGGTGTATTTTACTCTTAAATTGTTATAGTTTTATATTACCACCTTTTGATTAGAATCCACCATACTTTTCGCTATCGGGATCTTCGTTCCGGTGCGACTTCTCGTCCCTCCTGATCAGGTAATGAAAAACCCCGCTTTCGCAGGGTAATTTCTCGCTCCCTACAAGGTCACAAAACACACACCGTCCGAGGGTGGATCACGTTCACAATCCCGTTTTACCGTATTACAGGAACCATGTGCACAATCTGGTTTATGCCTGAACCGGAGACCCCAAAACCAAAAAAGCCATCACTGTTTCGCCTAGCTATCGACATTTTAGAATTGATGGAGGTCAATGACTGGAATCAGGTTGATGTTGCCAAACACCTGGGGATTAGCAGAGCACGTGTTACACAAATCCTCAACATCTTGAAAATTCCGAAAGAAAAGATCGATCGGATGGAAAAGGAGAGTGTCAGGATTACGGAGCGAAGGTTGCGGAATCTTTAAATGTTAGATTCAGGCTGAATTGGCCAGGCAGCTGGGGGTTAGTAGGGTGTGGGTTACTAGAGTACTAATAGAATTATTAAATAAACTAGCTAATTAACTCCGAAAATCTCTAACTAAACTTTCATATTCCCAGGTTTTTTGACTAAAAAACCCAAAAAGCACTAATAAATCATTACCAAACTCCATAACTATTCCAGGAAGATCTGAACGAATTCTCTCAAACGTAATTTTACGCTCTGTTTTAACTTCATCTTCAGTAGAATTACTAGTCGAAATTTGAACACCGTAGAGTAATTTTCCTTTTAGTCCTTTATGTGTAACACTTACATTAACAGATCCATGATTAATTCCCAAATTCCCATATAAACGTTCACAAAATTTTAATGCTGCAATTATTCTATCAATTCGAAGTCCCATATGAATAGCATTTATTCTTATTTCATCTGGAATAGAAAAGCTCTCAATTAAATAATAGTCTCCATCAAATCTTAAAGCCCAAAAATTTACCCAACCACTAATCTTTGCACTATCCACAATTCCTCTTCTTCGTGGTTGTGGGTTACTAACCATTCCAATTGGGAATCCAGTAATAGGAATTTGTGCTCTTATTGCAGCTTCTTTTAATTTATGATGATCGGCATTAATGTCTTTATCATCAAGACTGAATAAAATTTCAAGATAATTTTGCTGTGTTACACTTGAAATTATTGTCAGCCCTTTCTTACGATTAGAATCTATCCAATCTCGATCCCAGCTATTTTCTTTAATTTGATTAGCTGACAATAGCTGCAATCTTCTATCTAACCTTTTAACAAGTTCTTCGATAGCGTAATTAAAATTATTTTGTTCCCAAAATAGAATATCATATCCTATTAGATCAAAATGTATTTTGGGTCCACCCTTTTGATAGTTGGGACTATCGGGATTATGATCCTCTCGAGCCATTAAAATCAAGTTTTTAAACTTATCAATGCCCATAGCAAAACCAACTTCTAGATAACAATTGGGTCTTTCATTAGTTAAATCTGCAATTATTATATCAGCATCACTTATATGCTTAATTATTTCACTTTTTAATAGTCCACCCTCATTGTGCTTATCAATACGAATGCAGTTTTCCTTCTTAAATCCACATTAACTAGTGATGGAATAATTACTTTCTCACACATTTTGTCTAAATCCGAATTACCAATTGACATTATAATAAAGGCTGTGGACATATTGATTATGCTCCTATCTGGGTGTGCTTTGTTTTCCGTCATTCACCTTCCTGCGGTTCTCCTTCTTCCTTATCCTTTTCCAACTTCTCTCATATCTCCCTTAAAATCTCCGGAGGAGGCCCGCCAACCGGACAAGCAGGGACTTCCCGATTCACTGCGTTTATCGGGATCTTTGTTGCGCTGTGACTTCTCGTCCCTCCTAATCAGGAAATGAAAAAATCCGCTTTTGCAAGGTAATTTCCCGCTCCGGCGGAGGGACTCCCCGATTCACTTCCCTCATCGGGATAAACTTCTCGTCCCTCCTATTCAGGAAATGAAAAACCCCGCTTTTGCAAGGTAATTTCCCGCTCCGGCGGAGGGACTCCCCGATTCACTTCCCTCATCGGGATAAACTTCTCGTCCCTCCTATTCAGGAAATGAAAAACCCCGCTTTTGCAAGGTAATTTCCCGCTCCGGCGGAGGGACTCCCCGATTCACTTCCCTCATCGGGATAAACTTCTCGTCCCTCCTATTCAGGAAATGAAAAACCCCGCTTTTGCAAGGTAATTTCCCGCTCCGGCGGAGGGACTCCCCGATTCACTTCCCTCATCGGGATAAACTTCTCGTCCCTCCTATTCAGGAAATGAAAAACCCCGCTTTTGCAAGGTAATTTCCCGCTCCGGCGGAGGGACTCGAACCCCCGGCCTGGTGGTTAACAGCCACTCGCTCTACCAACTGAGCTACGCCGGAATATTTATTCATGTATAATTTTTTTATTGAACATCCTCGCCAATACTCGAACCCCCGTCCCGAAACATCGGGATAACAGCCACTCACTCTACCATTTGCCTGTCCCGTATACGAAGTGTCGGGAAGCTACGCCGGAATTTTTTATTGATTACAAAGACACAAAGAAAAAAGTAACATCCCTATTATTCTTCATATTTTTGTGTTTCCAAATTAAAAAGCGCTGCGAATTTAGGAAAGAATAAAAAGTGAAAAAACCTTTACATTTCCTTCTCGGCTTCCAAAATTCGACCCTCAACAAACATTCCACTCTTCATCTGAGCCTCAGACATATAAACCACACCATTTTCATTATGTGGCTCTCCATATATCGAGTGAATTGATTTCAGTCCACCAAGCCATTTGCGTTTGTCCATTATATAGACCAAATCTCCTGGATCTGCAGCCATTCGTGCCATATCCTGTTGAGAAAACCTGATTACATCTTCTTGATCATCAATGATCTTCCAATGTGCCAGAACCGGTTTACCTTCACGGTCATTCGGTGGACTGCCTTTGAAATATTCGCGGGCGTGGGTCAAATCGAAAATCGTTAGTCCTTTAACCTCTTCCGGCGTCTTGGGTTTTGTCACCAGGCTGACCCCTACACCTACGATTGTACAAACGACAATATTATACAGAGCGCCAATATAAATGTAAGGCTTCCCTGCTTGCATCTCAATACCATGATCAAAGGGAGAAATGAGCTGGGGAAAAAACTGCCCCAAGATCATGAGTCCTGCACCAACTGTAAACGTCGCAATCACCGCAGGGGAGGTAAAACGTCTCCAGAAAATTCCCAGGAACACAGCAACAATGAGTGGTGGTGTAAAAGTAGAATGAAACCAACCATGAGCTTCGTAAATCGTGTCAAACGAATTAAAAACCGGAACCAGAATAACACCTAAAGCTGTGACCGCAACAGACGACCACCTGGCAACGTGTAAATAGTGTTTATCGCTATGCTTCTTCCTGACGAAGGGACGATAGAGGTCATTTACAAAAACATTTGCCGAGGCGTTCACTAAAGTATCCACCGTGGACATTAACGCAGCACTCAACGCAGCAATAATGAACCCAAATACACCCGGTTTAGCCACTAGGCTCGTTACCATAACAAAGATATCATTAGGATTGATATTAGGATCAATCTGACCGGGAAATACTTCCAGAATAGCACGTCCAATCCAACCGGCATTCGACACAACAACCGCAGAAATAGGTAAGACAATCAGAATATTAATGGTGGCCGCTTTGCGTCCTTCATTGACACTTTTGCAAGCCATAAACCGCATGATTAACCCCTGATTCATAAACAAGAATCCAATCGAACCAGCTATTCCATCCTGCCAGAAAATGCCTACAAAATTAAAATCCGGCGGATAATTATAAGGTGCCAGGGGTAATTTTGCCTGTGGGGATAGTGCGTTCCAGAATATATCAAATCCTCCGACATATTGTAATCCAATAAAAAATAGAAATAAACCTGCAAAAAGTAATATGAGACCCTGTAAAAGATCAGTGAAAATAACAGAAGTCTGCCCGCCAAAGTGCATGTATACTGCCGTTAGTACGGCGATGATAATCACCGTTCCCATTAAGGGCAAACCCATAATTTTATGTAAAGCAGTCGCCAAAGTTAAGAATCCAATGGCAATGTAGCCAATCATGTAGAGCAAAATCATCATCGTTGCCAGTAGTCGGGCGGTGGGATTGAATCGACGCTCAAAATATTCGGGGATGGAACGAACTTTCGAATAAATAATAATCGGTAACCATCCAAACATGAAAAACGGTATGAAAAACCAATCATTCATATATGTCATTGTGGATGAAAATCCATATTGAAAAGCTTTGGAAGAATATTTGATAAAACTATGAGAACCTACTCCCGTGGCAACAATTGAAATTGTAATAAGCCACCAGGCAAACCGGCGTCCCCCAAAGAAAAAGTCAGACGTTGTCTTGGCATATCGTCCGAAATAACTCCCAAACAACAAGATAACGACAAAGTATACAATTATGATAATTTGGTCTAATCCGGTTCCTATCGATGAAGGTGTCATACCGGTTATCCTCTCAATGCTGCCAGGATGAAAAAGGCGTGAATGGCCATATACCAGAGAAATCCACCCAATAGTATCATGAACCAATATCGATGCTTACGGAGTTGTAAATTCAGAGAGCGATATCGCAGTATTAACCATATTCCAACCAGGAATAGGCAACCACCCACTCCATAGAGGTAAAGATATGGCAACCAGGTTTGTGAAAAGGGTAGTATAATTAACCTCCTTCTATCATTAGTCGATCGAAAAACGGTTTGAGAGTGTCAAAACATTCTTGAAGTTCCTGTACTTGGACTTTCGTATGCCCGATCACGGGCATAAAATTCGTGTCCCCTGCCCACCGTGGAACAAGATGATAGTGAACATGCTCTTCAATTCCCGAACCAGCGGTTTTGCCGAAGTTAGCACCAAAATTGAATCCATCCGGATTTACAGCTTTTTTCAAGACTTTCATTGCGGAATCGGTCAACGACGTTATCTCAGTCTTTGTTTCGATTGATAGCTGTGAGGGATCTGCAACATGCTCATAAGGAGCAATCATCAGATGAGCGTTGTTGTATGGATAAAGGTTCATCATAATGAATGCCAGATCACCCCTGTGAAGTATTAACATTTTACGATCATCGTCACGATCGGGTTTATCACAGAAAATACACCCTTCATCCTTGGGTGCTTTCACATATTCAATTCGCCATGGAGCCCAAAGTGTTTTCATGGTTGATGGTGATTGGTGAATGGTAACTGGTTAGCGGTGAGTGCCTGCCCCGTAAGGAGCTTGCGACTGTACGGGGGTAGCTGGTGAGCGGTCATATATTATGATTTATATTGATTTCTCTGTAAATTGAGATAGGCAATGTAACCATTAATTTTTTTCACTAATTCATACCCAGTTTCTTTAAGATGTGTACATTGCTCAATGTCATAATAGTTCTCATCGATACAGATATTGAGATCATCAATAATTTCTTCAGTTGAACCACGAGCGATACGACAAAACTGGATTGATTCTTTATAATGCCAACGACCATGTGCTTCTGCAATGTTATTTGTAATAGAAATGATCGCGTCTCGCATTTGACATGTCAGATTATATTTTTCTCCTTCAGGTAATTGGTTAATAATATGGTATACTTTTTTCTAAACACTCGTGAATGTTTATATACTTCAAAATTATCCAACTTATAACGATCAGGTTCGTTGATAAAATCAATTTCAGCTACTTTAACATCTTGATAATCAGCCATTAAAATCCTCACCAGCTACCATTACACCAGCTACAACTCCACCATCACCCATCATACATCTCCCTACACTTTACCCCCATTTTTCCCCGCCTTGATAATTTTTTGTTCGAGGTCTTTAGGTACCTCTTCATAATGACTGAATTTCTCTTTATGTATTGCTCTGCCTCCTGTGATGGAACGGAGTGCTGTAGAATACCGATATAGATTTGCCTGAGGTACATAAGCTTTGATAATCTGGTTTCCATCCTCAGAATCCATCCCGAGGATTTTCCCTCTTCTACCGGAAATGTCTCCCATAACATCACCCATATGGTCATCAGGAACTTTTACTTCAATTTCATAAATAGGTTCTAAAAGGCAGGGTTTAGCTGATAGAAATGCTTCTTTAAAAGCACCTTTCCCTGCAATCTGAAATGCGATATCTTTTGAATCTACAGTGTGTTGTTTCCCATCATAAAATTCCACTTTTAGATCAACTATTCGATAACCAGCTAAAGCACCCTCTGTAGTTGCGGCGTTAACTCCTTTTTCAACAGATGGTACATAAACACGGTCAACATGTTGCCCCACCAGTGAGTTTGTAAATTCCACACCAGTTCCACGTTCTTTCGGTTCAACACGCATCCAGACTTCGGCAAATTGTCCAGCGCCACCCGACTGTTTCTTATGACGAAATTTGGATTCCCCATGCACTTTAATCGTTTCTCGATAAGGAATTCTAGGCTCAATGAGATCTACCTCTACATGAAATTTTCTCTTCAGTTTATCTACAACCACTTCCAAATGAAGCTCACCCTGACCTGATATGATGGTTTGACTGAGTTCGGAGTCCACTTTGAAAATAAAGGTTGGATCCTCCTCATGGAGGGTTGCAAGACCTGTGGCAATTTTATCTTCGTCCCCCTTGGATTTGGTGACTACAGCAGCATTAATATTTGGTAAAAGAAAATCGATACTGGGAAGTTCTATCTCAAATTTGGGACGACACAACGTGTCACCGGTGTGAGTGTTCTTCAATTTTACAACAGCGCCTATATCTCCAGCCACCAATTCACCCACATCCTTTCTATCTTTTCCATTCATGACGAAAATTTGTCCTAACCTCTCAGTAGTCTGTCGACTGGGATTCCTCAAATCCATCCCCGCTTTTACTTTTCCGGAATAAACACGAAAGAAGGATAACTCTCCCACATGCGCTTCGCTTAGAGTTTTAAATACCTGAATACTGGTTTGATTATCCCGTGTTGTTTTTAATTCCACTTCTTCATTAGTACCCGCTTTAAAAACCTGGATTGAAGAAGTATCAGCTGGAGACGGACAATATTTTGTAATAATATCCATCATTCTGGTAACACCTACATTGGTGAATCCGGAAGTACAAACCAATGGAATAACGGAACCATTTATAATTGCATCATGCATACCGCTACGCAAGTCATCTTCCATCAATCCGCCCTCATCAAAAAATTTCTCCATCAATGCATCATCCGACTCGGCAATATTTTCGATGAGTTCCTCATGCAGTCCATCAATTCTGTCAACCCAATCTGCTGGTAGGTCATTCACTCTATATTTCCCCTTCCCATTTGCATCATAAGTAAACATTGACTTACGAAGGACATCAGCGACTTGATTGAATCCAGGCCCTGTACTAACGGGTAGTGTAAAAGGAAAAATCTTTTTAGAGAATCTGTTCTTTAGTTTTTCTAAAATGGCTTCGAAGTGCGTATTTTCTTTATCCATCATATTGATGGCAAAAAACTTTGGTAATTTATTTTGTTCAGCGTAATCCCACACCAATTCCGTTCCAGTCTCGACTCCAGAAACACCCTGTACTACAATTAATGCCAGATCAGAAACGTGAAGAGCGGCTTTTGTGTCCCCCATAAAATCAAAAAATCCTGGTGTGTCCAGAAAATTTATTTTTTTACCCTCCCAGTTACAATGAAGGGTACTAACACCTATGGAAATTTGGCGGGTAATTTCATCCTTATGGTAATCTGAGATGGTAGTACCTTCCTCAATTTTTCCCAGGCGATTGGTTTTCCCACTGGAATATAGCATCGCCTCTGCCAAGATAGTTTTCCCAGATGTTCCATGACCTACAATTGCAAGATTACGAATATCTGAAGGTTGAACAAAACTCATTGAAATCCTTTCTATAGCAAAAGGTTAAGAACAAAAATAATTTCTTCTTGATGAATTAATTATTTGTGAATTCAAAGTTGCGGAGTATAAAAAATTCACCATAGCAAATCAAGACTTTTTCTATCATTTTCTAACTCAATGAATTCCCTTAAAACCGGAATTAAATACCGATCATGAATTTCTAATTCCCGAAATGATGTTGCCATAACTCGCAATCTTTGACTCAACGGTTTTACTTTATTTAATACAATAAACTTATCCCTATTAATTGTGCAAAATCCTCCGATAAAATCACCCTTACCTTCGAGTAAGGTAACATCCATCTCTTCTGCCAACCGTTCAAATTGTTCATACAACCAATTTTCATCCATTATAGGACCTCTTCTCTCCCAGATTCTTCAAGCAATTTAACCAGTACCTTCACATCCTCAACTTTGTCTCTCGATACCACGAGCGTAGCATCTGGTGTATTGATAATTACTACGTTATCTATCCCGATTACTGCCGTCAGTTTCCCGTTGGAATGAATCAGGTTATTTTCTCCATCCAGTACAATTACATCTCCCTTAATGACATTTCCCATTCCATTTTTCGGTGATAATTCAAAGAATGAATTCCATGATCCCACATCACTCCACTGAAATTCTGATTTGACCATATAGATATTATCGCTCTTTTCCAATATACCATAATCGATAGATTCAGGTTTTATTAATTCCCATTGATCCAAAAGGGTTGAATGATAGGATCTCTTCCCCAGCGCATCACGAATTGCCAACAAAGATTGCGATAGTTCGGGCATATGTAATTCGATAGCACCCAGAATCGATGATACTTTCCAAACAAACATCCCGCTATTCCACAGAAATTCTCCACTTCTCACAAACCTTTTTGCAACTCTTTCATTCGGTTTTTCCGCAAAGGTTTTTACCATGTATACCTTCCCAGGCACGGTTTCTTTACGCTTGTCAAATTGGATATAGCCGTAACCGGTGTGGGGAGAATTGGGAACAATTCCAAAGGTGACCAAAGCATCTCCACCAACAGTAAGATTCATTGCCATTCGCAGAGCGCTGGAAAACTTTTGATGACCAATGATGAGGTGGTCTGCGGGGAAAACTCCCATGATGGAATCCGGATTTTTTGCTGCCATGTGTAGAGCTGCAAGCCCAATACAGGGCGCTGTATTCTTCCCAGATGGTTCTACAATTATCCGGTCAGGTGAAACACCTTCAATCTCATTTTTTATGGTTTCTTCAAGATCAGGTCCTGTAATGATATAAATGTCCTCTACGAAATTGATTTTTCGAAGCCTGTCAACTGTCCTCTGAAGCATGGAATGTTCGCCTAGTATTTTCAAAAGTTGTTTGGGACGTGAATTACGACTTAAAGGCCAGAATCGAGTTCCCCGACCACCTGCCATGATGACACAGACTATTTTCCTTTTCCCTTTAACTTTCACTATCATTCACTCTTCGTCTGGATAGGTAAGTTCAATTCCTTCCACATCCCAATTGGCTCTTACTTCTATTGTATCCTGTGTCATTAAAAATGGTTCGGATGGGATGAACGGAATGGCTCTTCCTGGAGTATAACGTCCATTTTTATCCGAATCCTGAAATGCACTTAATATCCAATCCTCTGCCGGTAGGTTTTTGAAGACAAATTCACCCTTCGAATTTACAACTACGCTATAAGAAATAATTGAATTTTCTATCGGTTTTGCCTCAACAATCGAGCCCAAAAAGTATTCCCCAAGTACTTTACCAGAGATCCCACCTTCTCCTCCATCCAACCTAATTTTGATTGGATAGGTAAAAACGGTATCAGCCATGTGAATACTGTCCCTTGAAAACAACCGATTGGCAAACAAATTCAATCTATACTCCTCATCAGGATCCCACCCTAATCCAGGCGTGAGAACCAGATGGGTCGGATTTTCCCATTCTAATATCAGCGGCAATTCAATTCCACCCGTATCTTCCAATGTTGCTACTACACTGTCTGTACTGGATAGTGTAATTCCGTCGAATTGAACATTTATTGGCGTGAATCCCTCAGTTAATTTAATCGTCCTTCCAATTTCAGGGAATATGATTGAGATCTTCAGACTATCCATTTCAGGAACTTGAATTTCTTTTGAGATCGTTTCCAATTCCTGATCCGTTGAATCCCGAAAATTAGAAACACGAATGGTATATTTGTTACCTGGAACTAAATTAGAAGTTTGAAATCTTACTTCTTCCGAATTACTTATAAATTGAAAAATAATATCGGGAATCACTTCGTGTTCATTCTCAGAAGAAAATAATAGTATTGGCATATTTTGTGACGAAAGAGAGACAGGGGTAGTAAAACGAATTAAACCCTGTGCTCGGTTTTCCATCTGGATATTTAATACTTTAAAAAGGGGGACTTCTTTAAAAATTCGCATATTTATATTGAAGGTAGTATCATTGACAGCAATGGCTACGGATGACCTCCAGTAAACACCGTAATGCATCCTCGAAGGGACAACAGGGAAAGGGGATCTACCTCCTGTAAATGCAATCACCAGATACTCACCCGGATCAAGGTAAGAAAATGAATAGTGACCCTCATCATCTGTTTCCGTTGCATAGTCCGGCTGTCTTAGAAATAAACTATCAGCCATTTCCTCCCTACTTTGATAAAGATAAACGAGACTCGATTTCTCCGGTGAACCATATACCCTACCAGAAATCATTCCTTCAGAGATTTTATCCCCCGTACTGAAAGCAAGCTGGTACACACGATCCAGACGGTTACGATGTTCGTCCAAAATGTCTCTTGTGAGGGTTAATATGTACGTTTGATTCAAAGCAAGATCTTCAGGTAATTTAACCGTAACCATTTCTTTTTTAATTTTGAGCTCTATCGGTATTTTCATAACAGGAAGCAGATTGATTCCTTTATCCAATGAGGTCTCATCAAGTCGCTCTGAAAAAACAAGCAACACAGATAATCCACCACTGATATGCGTGGTTCCGGAAAGAGGCTCTACTGAAACAAGAGATGGAGATGTTTTATCGACAGGACCTCCAGGAGGTGGCGCCACGGCAGCACAACCGATCAAAATAATTAATAACCATAAAATCGTTAGTTTTTCATTTCTTCTGTAGAAATAATATTGAATATCAGACATCGTTTTTAAAATGGTATAATGTTAGTAATTAATTGGTAAACCTGTTGCTTCGGTATAGTACAGATATCATAACTGACGAGTTCACTTAATGTTTACCAAGTTTATAAGGTATTTCTTTTTCAAACAGAATTTTAGTTGGTGACACATTTGCGGAAATCACCCGGATTTTTACTCCAGCAGCTTCCGCATTAATTAATGCTTTGGAAAACTTAGGATCTCGATTCCATTGAGGGCGGAATTCAACAACATCTGGTCTCTGACAAACAAACAAAACACCTGTATCTTTTCCCTCATTTGACATTTCCGCTAATGCTTCTAAATGGCGTTTACCTCTAACCGTCACCGCATCGGGAAACATAGCCACCCCGTTATCCACCAAGGTAACGGATTTCACTTCCAAATAGAACAAACCATTGGCACCATCTAATAGAAAATCAAACCGGTGATGACCTACAGTCACTTCCTGTTTTACTATATGAAAATCTGTTAAGAATGGGAGATCACTTTTTTCCAACAACCACTTGACAAACCGATTGGGCAGTGTGGTGTCAATTGAAACCCACTGGTTACTGGTTTTTACCATAACCGTTGTCCACTCTGTCTTCCGTTTTACCATTTGACCATTGTCCAAAGGACCCTGTGGGGAAACAGGTCGTACCTTGAGCGTGGCACCTGGAAGGAGAAGCTCTTCTAACCTACCTGGATCAGGAAGATGGCTTTTTACCTTTATCCCATCAATTTTAACGATGGTGAGAAACCGGTTGGGTCGATCGACAAATGTGGCATCGAATAAAGGACCAACAATTTTCATCCTATTGATTCAGCTACGTCAGCGCCTGTTCAAAATCTTCTATCAAATCATCCACATTTTCAATTCCCACCGAAAGACGAATCAAGCTATCGGTAATTCCTAATTGCTGGCGTTCTTCGCCTGACATTCCTGAATGCGATGTCGTGGCTGGAAGGGTAACGAGTGTTTCAACCCCACCCAAACTGGGCGCCACAATGGGAAGTTTCACTTTCTTAATAAAACGATTCGAGTCTTCCAACCCCCCGGTTAATTCAAAACTTAACATGCCGCTGAATCCATCAAATAACCTGGAGGCTCTGTCATGATCGGGGTGGTTTTTTAAGCCGGGATAATTGACATGATGTACAGCCGGATGATTTTTCAGGAATACTGCTATTGTCATAGCATTTGTATTTTGACGTTCCATCCTGATTGCCAGAGTCTTGACACCCCTATGCAGTAAAAAACAGGCGTGAGGGTCGAGAGTTCCTCCCAGTTGATTCAATGTGTATGTGATCTTTTCTATTAAATTGGCACTTCCAATCACTGCACCGGCAACAATATCTGAGTGACCATTCAAATATTTCGTGCAACTATGACACGACAGGTCAAATCCCCACTCTGCAGGTCTAAAGTTAATAGGCGAGGCAAATGTATTGTCAATGATAGAGATTAATCCATGTTTTTGAGCAAAAACCACTACCGCTTCCAGGTCTGCTACCTGCAACAGGGGATTAGTCATCGTCTCCATATAAATTACTTTAGTCTCAGGCTTTAACAAATCATTCCACGAATCCGGATCATCACCATTGATAAAATCGTAAGATATTCCCCACTGTCCGATATCATGTGTAATAAAGGTATGAGTCCCACCATAGAGCGTATCCTGGATCAACAGATGATTCCCTGAGGACAGAAATGAAAGGAGAGAAGTGGTGATAGCTGCCATGCCGCTGGATGTGACAAGACCAGCTTCTGCATTTTCTAATGCTGACAATTTTTCCTGTAGGGCGATTTGGTTAGGAGTGTTATTCAGGCGAATATATTTAATATCATGGTAACTACCTTCCCCAGCGGTCTCATACATAGCCGATTGAAAAATTGGCATAGCCACTGCTCCACCAATCCGGGGTTCCGGTTCACCGGAGTGGATGAGCTTTGTTTCAATCTTTTTGAAGTTTTTATTCATAATCTGACCTTCTACGTGAACAACTATTTTTAAGGTATTAAGACAAAAAAAGTCGAGCTTTTCACACCGTCTGTTCTAAGTCTGATAAAATATCATTCGAAATGAGACACACATCCCGAAACTTCGGGACAAGCTCCGTACGGGGCAGGCAATTCTCCATACTCCGTACTCCATGCTTAAAGCTATTTTCAGGTGAAAAATCTCTACCTCTTTCAATGTTGTGGTTTTGATGATCTTGGTTGCCACAACACTGAGGTTTCGAGTTCAAATTATAGATTATTTTTTGAGATATTGACAACATTGATAACGAGGATTATTATGCAAATTCGAGAGCCTGTCCAAGATCATTAACAATATCCTCGGGATCTTCAATACCCACAGAAATCCTCACCAACCCATCGGTGAGTCCCCTCGCATAACGCTCATCTTTTGGTACATCCACGTGGGTCATTGTGGCGGGGTGAGTAATCATTGTTTCCACTGCCCCGAGACTTTCCGCAAGTAAACATAACTTGACATTATTCATCAAATTCTTTCCTGCCGCAATGCCCCCTTTGAGTTCAAATGAAATCATACCACTGTAACCCGACATCTGTTTTATTGCTACGTTATACTGGGGATGTGAGGGTAATCCCGGATAGGTAACTTTTGCTATTTTCGGGTGGTTCTCCAGAAATTCCGCCACAACCTGCCCATTTTCAGCATGTCTTGCCATACGAAGGTGCAAAGTTTTTACGCCCAATAATGTGAGCCAACAGTCAAATGGACTGGGAACCGCACCAATGGTTTTCTGGACAAATTTCATTTCGTCAAAAATATCTTCCTGGTTGGTAATCACAATCCCTCCGATGAGCTGGTTATGTCCACTTAAATATTTTGTGGTACTATGGACAACCATATCCGCCCCATATTCCAACGGACGAAGGAAAACCGGGGTCGCAAAGGTAGAATCCACGGCATACAACAAAGTGTGTTCCTTTGCAATCACGCCCATTGCTTCAAGGTCAGTCACTTTGAGTAGAGGGTTTGTCGGCGTTTCTATCCACAACATCACTGTCTCAGGGCGAATCGCTTCAACTACTTGATCCGGGTCCGATGTATCCACATAGGTAAACTTCAAATCATATTTATTGAGAATATTATTGAAAAGACGGGAAACTCCCCCATAAACATCATCTGAACAGACGACATGATCACCGGCTTCCAACAGTTTTAAACAGGCATCCACCGTAGACATGCCGCTGGCAAAACAGACTCCGTATTTTCCCCCTTCTATGGCAGCCAGGTTTTCTTCTAAAAGCTGCCGGGTAGGATTTGCAGAACGGGTGTAATCAAATCCTTTATCTCTCCCTACTTCTTCAAGCACATAAGTAGCTGTTTGATAAATAGGTGGAATAATTGCGCCAGTCGTAGGATCCGGTTTGATCCCTGCCCGTACCACTTTTGTGTCAAATCTCATATTATCTCCTTTTTTTATAGTTACGATGGCACTAAGAAACACAAAGCAACACACCTGTCTGCCGATAAGCAGGAAGGTAAGAAAAATAAATTATTATGGGGAACACATCATCGCACAGATTTTACGAAATTTGGAACATTTTTTAGTCACCTAAAATGAAAATGCGTAGCATCCTGCGGAAAAACATTAGCGTAACTTCCCCCGAATATTCGGGGTTAGCGGCTGATGAATAGATCAAGCTAATATTTGAGGAGGTTTTAAAGATCTAAAAACTCCTTTTTCATAAATTGCATTTAATGTTTCTTTCATATCATTTTCTCTTATTCTTGAAAAAATTAAAATGCATAACGTTAAAATCAGCGGGGCGTATTACGCATTCGCTGGATTTTTTTGTTAGCACTTCCGTTCAAATTATGGTTTGTTTTCACTAGCGAACTTCAAGAGTTCGAGCACTTTTGAAGCTGGTTCCACTATACCCACACCAATCCAATCTTCACTGACAATTTTCATTGGGCCTGCGGGTCCTTGAAGCTCTATCTCTTTACCCCCGGCTGTTAAAGGAACAGCCTGACGTCGTCCTTGTGAGACTATTCCAAGAAAAGATGGTTTCCCGCCGACGATGAAATTACCATACCGATCAATTCCGGTTGGAATACGAAAAACTGGACCTCCACTGTTACCAGGGAATACCATCGCGTCAATGAGTAATGGTTGTTCCTCTGGTGCAGATGGGTGAACCCATGCAATGATGCCTGACCTAACCAAAGCTTTAGTCCAGAATGATGGACCGACTGCACCAGGGAAACCAAATATCAACACAGCAGCACCTTCATATAGATCAGCTCCAGTTGCAAAGTTGCCTAATGGGATAATTGGGAGAGAATCTCGTCCAGCTTCTTGTTTCGGAATTATTAGGGGCATAGCAGCAAGATCAACTTGGTTATTGGGGTGAGGTGTCCATAAGCGCTTCCCATTCTTCTTAAGATTGATTTTGATACCGAGATACTCATCAATACCTTTTTCTTCAAACCAAGCAAATCGAAGTTGAATTGTATCAGGATCCCAATTTTTTGTGGGGTCATGAAAAACGTGTTTAGCGGTGACTATCCATGGTGTTTTAGATTGATCGTCTGGTATTCCAAGGATGACGCCAGTACCCACAACGGCAAAAATATTCTTTTCAGTTTTTTCTCCCTTTTCATCTTGGACTTTTGCTTGTTTGACGGTACCCAAAGCAACCGTAGCCTCACGAACAAGATCAATCCAACTTTTCTTGTTTTCTCCAGATGCCATAGAAATTCCGCTATGAAGAATGAAGATTATTACAAAAGTGGTTATCGTCTTGCGCATGCTTCCCCCTTAATTAATTTGTTGAATCATTTAATTATAGTGCTAACAACAAAATATATGGAATATATTATGGATAAGGTGTATTTTATGATCAATGAGTCGTATCCGAAAAGGTCATTTTTGTTAGAATTGACCTGTCTATCGTCCCTAACGACAGATAGATGAAATCATTACCCACTTTAGGGGTATACTTGAAAATAATCCTGTCTATCGCAGTGAAATGTAGATAGAAGGGATAAAGTGTTAAATTACCAAGGGAATTCAATGTAAATTACCCACTCACCTTTTGTTTAAACCCTTTTCGGAGTAGACTCATCAATTATTATCAACAGATTCCGAATCACCTTTTGATAATTTCTTATTATTACTAGTATTGATGAAGAAATTCAAACGAATAGATAGCCCTGTAATTCGTGCATGTTCAGTCGGAAATCCAAAATCTGAAGTTAGGGGATACTGTTTATATCGGTCGTCCCAGTCGGGATTAGCATCATCAAATTTAGGAGTAAATATCTGTTTTATTGGAATACCGGCAGCATCGTGAAAGTAACCGATCTCATATCCAAATTTACCTTTGAGGTTTGATCCAAGTAGTAATCCAATTCTTAAACTTCGACCCCCCGTAATTCCTTTGGGTATGAACATCCCTCTTAAACCCCAGTAGGTAACAATGCCAGGGCGTTTTTTCTTTTCAGTGAATTTATAATATGTAAAATCGAAGTTGGAATTGGGTGTCCACGACCAGGCAATATTTAAGACATCTCTTTTTTGTCCGCTTTGGAATAAAATTCTGGAGTAATCGAATCCGCTACCATATATGGGCAAACCCAAACGAAAACCAACGTCACTGATCTCTGAGATTCCATATCGATAAAAAAGAACAGGAAAAACATTCTCAATGGAAAAAGAGTAGCCGTAAAGCTTTTCCCCCTTTTTCATGGTTTTATAGGCTACCGTTGGGTGAGCAGCACAGCCAAACAGGAAAAACACTAATATGATAAAAATAAGTTTTTGTTGACTAATAATAGATATTAAGTAACTCAAGTTTCGCATTTACTAACTATCCATCTATGGAGACAGAATAGGGGTGTGGGGTATAAGTTATATGGTATGGGGATATAGTCAGGCACAGTATCTATCCTTCGTATTTCCAAAAAATTCATTTTATTTGTTCAAGTGATCAGGGATTAAGTCTAACAGATTCCATTTCTTCAACTTGTCTCTTATACCGTTTACCTTATCCACAGGATGCCCTAAAAGGATCCTGCGGACAAGGATGCTGTGCGTAGACTTCATATATCCTTTTTGATAGTGACATCCTGACGAAATGGAATTGCAAAATATGAGGTAAGTGTTCACGAAGTCTCATTGACAAACAATAAATTTTATCCACCTTCTGGTCGTTTTTGGGCAACCCGTAAGGGATCGGGAGGTAAATTCATAATCTCGTCAGAATAATAGACCGCTAAATGACTGATGATATCCAATATTCCCACAATTCCTACGGGTTTATGATCAGTATCTATAATTGGAACGTGTCGGTAACCACCATCATACATTCGATTTAATGCGTACGCAATGGGATCGTCTATGAACAAGAAGCGAGGATCTGGTGTCATGTAGTCATCCACAATTTCCCGGGTATGATCAAGATCTTTACCCACTAATTTTCGGATAACATCCCTCTCAGTGAATATTCCGACAAGTTTTCCTTGATCCGTAACCAGAACACATGCGACCCCTTCAGTCTGGATCAATTTAACAACATCAGCGACCGTTGTTCCCAAATCCACCGTAATCATCTTCTGGAGTTGTAGACTGCTTATGGGGGCTTCAATGGAAACTGCCTTACCCATTGTGTGTTCTGTTTCAAATTCCCGCTCGTCCATCTGTTGGAATTCATCATTAAAATCTTCTGTCATATCTTTATCTCCGGATTTCTGAATACTATTTTAAATATATCATCTTCCTCGAATCTACAAATACTTCATACTCACCCACAAAGGCTTTGAGGGAGAAGAAATAGATACCGCTACTGTAATTCTCTCCTTTCCAATTAAAACTATAATGCCCTGGAGATAAATATTCCTCGTTAATTAATACGCCTACTTCATGACCCGTTGCATCAAATACAATCAGTGTTATCAGACCCTCTTCCAACAAAGCGAAGCGGATTGTCGTCTCATTATTAAATGGATTGGGATAATTCTGATAGAGGGCAAAGATTTCTGGGACTTTAGGTTTGTTATCTAAAACAAGAATCGAATCCTGATTCTCATAAGAAAAAATTTGAGATTCTAATTCCTCTAACCAGGTTTGAAGAATAAAATGTAAATCAGTCTCTAATTTACCTCCATCATTGATATTTATAGATTCGGTATGAATTTGCGGATTCAGGATTAAATATGTCTTTTCAATATAATCGACAACTTGTGGGGTTAGTCCTTCTTCCAAAATATTAGTCAAGTTGTCTTTGAGAATTCTGGTTGTAGAAAAAGATAAGTCTTCCCAATACAAAGTACCTACTACCCCTTTATAATGAAGTTCTTCGAAGTATTGATCGTATCCGTAAAAACCCAAGTCATCAACTAACCTTGATAAGAGAGCTTCTGTTCCTGAATCTGGTAAAACCTGGGTCTGTACTGAAAATAGCCCCAGATGGCGTTGGTCTAACTGAATCCATTGGATAGATTTATTCTCTAAAACAAAAGGAGATGAATAGATTAATGGACGGATAAAAATATAATGGAAAAGGTCATGAAGGTTTTGGACGGGTTTAAGGAATAATTCACTGCTATCACTTTTCAGGATAATATCCGACCCTAGGCTATCATAAATTTCTCCTTGAAAGATCTGAGTATCAATTTGGGTGGAAATAAGTATCAGTCCGTTTTGTTCTGTAGATAGGTTAAGGGGAAACTCGCTATCCGGCTTCATAGTCAAATTTAAAATGGATAAATCATCCGGTAAAGGCAATGGAGATGCCAGAGGAGGCGTTTTTTCTGATGTGGCAAATGTATTTCCAAACGGATCTTCCCATATTAACCGGTAAAAATAAACATTGTCTACTTCAACCTCCCAATCCCTCCATAATGAAACATCATCCTCGACTTGAGCAATCATTTCAAACTCACCCTTTAAGTCTTCACTTCTTTTAATGGATATTTTCCCATGTCCAATTTGATGCTCAACGCTCCAACGTAGTAAAATTGATTGATAATAATCTGTTGCAATAAATAAATCAAATCCAGGAAGGACAACACTTTCCTCTCCTGACAGAGATAAACTATCTATTTGGCCTTCCAATCTCATGAGCAATAGTAGGAAGACACACTGTGTCAGTAATGTCTTTTTCATTGGGTAATTCAAAATTTGAGGTAATTCTATGAGTTAATCAAGTGGTTTCCATCAACCCAAATTCCGATATTGACAGTTCGAATAGGATCTTCTTTAGAATTTTTTCGATAATTGTACATTTTATCTGGTTAAAGGAGTTGGAATCACAAAATCGAGTCTAATATCAACTTCCAACAGAATAAATCAGGGGTTTTTGTTTATGGTTTTTTCCAAAATAGGCGTACCTATCTTATTTCCCAAAGAAGGGAATATAACTTTTCCTCTTTTCATCTATACTCAAGCAATGGATAACTGATAAATTCTTTCCCGTATTAATATTAACTCCTCTATTTCTTCCAGAGTTTTATTCACCTGTAGTTTGATTTGATGACCGCTTTTGGTGACCTTGGCTACTATCCGAAAGAGGGTGTTTCTTAACCCAAGAATGGTCTTCTTTAACCATCGTTTCGGTAGCACCAATATCTGCATCAGCTTAATCAGATTGTAAGTTAGCATCCCAATCATAAAATACATCGTGGTGGCCTCATATTGTCCACAAGGAACAAAGCGTAATTTTAACCCATACTTGCTATCCTCAATATACTTCTCTGCATTTCCCCGTCTATTGTGATGCCAGATCACCTCTTCACTATTATTTTCCTCCTCCGGGATGTTGGTGATGATACAGTAGTACTTGTAATTCCCCCAACATTCAAACAATGAAGGCTCGTCTATAAGTTCCCTCTGAACAATCAATCGAAAACTGTGGTTGTTTTCATTCATGGTATGGATTGTCTCCGAAACCTCCCTACCAGTCTTAAATCCATCTTTCCTGTCGTGTAAAGGGTTCCAACTATTTGAAGGGATAGATAAAATTGCGTCCCTTACCGATGCATCCATGTCTGCCGTAATCGTGTAATAAATCCCATGATCATTGCAGTAATCAACGATCTTTGACTGATAAGCTGCACTATCACTCCGAAAGTATTTTATTCGTTGCCCCTGTCTCAACAAAGTCTCCGTATGCTGTAATGACTCCAGAATATCTACCTGAGGGGATGCATTTCCATGACGAAATTTCACGTATGAACACATTGGATTACCCTCACCATCAGACAAAAAGCCCAACATCGGGTGATAGCCTGTAAACCCTTTATAACTCTTTTCAGCATCCCCCTTCTCCGACACAATTAACGTGGCATCCGGATCAAATGTCAATTCATCACTCTCAAAATTGGCTAAATATTGCTTTACAGAGTAATCAATCACCTTGTCCACAGCAGAAGTCAATCCCCAACCTCCTGTTCTACGAAGCCCTGTCTGCCGACAGGCAGGCAGTCTCCTACCGCATCTGAACCCGGCATCCTCTTTATCTTAATTAACTCATTGAACCCCACATCGTTCTTCACGGCTTGAATATCTTCCAAATAACGACCGCCATCTAATAAATGAAACATTAGGGTACGAATATAGTCATATGACTCTATTCCTCTACCAGAACCTGGCTTAGGAAATAACCTCGAAATCTGATCTTTAAATCCTATACAGGTTATGAACTCATCAATAATGGCTAAATGACCTCGATCCGTTAATTTTTCTTTGGATTGTGTGACTAAAAATGGTAATATTCTTCCTGACATTATCTTTCACCTCCTGAGTGATTTTGATTGTTCTTACAAATATCATAATTTAAATCACTTAGGAGGTTTTTCTTAGCTCAATATCGGAATTAGGGCATCATTTGAAACTATTTACCTTTGAGCCACTGATCCCGATGGTTTGGGATAAGGAACATCCGCAGGATCCTGTGGACAAAGATTGAAGAAATATAGGAAATTAGTCTTACACAAATCTATTACCTTTTGGGACAAGTAATTCTTCTTGAAATCTCACTACAGAACTCCTTATATAGGCACAAAATTTAATGCAACAAAATGACACGGTTTATGTCATCCGTTGGCTGACGAATTTATTACATACAACTATTTTAATCTATAAAGTTACAAGTTTTAATATCAATAGCCCAGCCCTTTCCCGACCCCGACTTGTCGGGGGGAGGATTTGAATGCGCCAAAATTCCAGCAGGGCATTCATGCCCCTATCATTTGGAGTATCATATGTTTAAAACTCCTTGAACGGCGTCAGCGTGTTATTAGAATCCCTAACCCCGCCATGAATGACGGGGCTACGGAGAAAGAAGTCCCGACATTATAGACAGACTCTAAATAGTCGTACAGCAGCAATTAAACTTTTTATTCACCGGATCCCGCAAACAGGTATTCGTTGAGAAACCTTCTGAGTGCAAATTTGTCTAAATTAAGATGAAATACGCCATTCATCGCAACAGATATTCGCTTTTTCTCTTCGGAAACCACAACGACGATGACATCTGTTTCTTCACTTAATCCTAAAGCAGCACGGTGTCGCGTACCCATATCCGGGTCAACTAATTCACTTTCTGTCAGAGGTAATATACATTGGGCGGCTTCGATAACATCATTTTGAATAATCACTGCTCCATCGTGGAGAGGAGAAGATGGATTGAATAAAGAAACCAAAAGTGGCGCCGTGACCTCTGCTTTTAAAGGTGTTCCCGCTTCTTTTAAACTCTTGAGTCCTGTATCCCTTTGAAGTACGATCAATCCTCCCCACCCATGTTCTTTTAACGACAAGCTTGCCTCTACTACCGAATCAATCGTTTTGGAGGTTCCCACCCGGAATATTTTACTGAAAATGCGAGTTCTGCCCACATAGATTAAAAGACGCCGTAGTTCCGGTTGGAATAAAATGACAAACGCCACCACCCAAACCGTTTGAAGGCTATCAATAATCCATGACATACCACTCATCCCAATAGATCGAAATACAAATGATGCCACAAGTATAATGACCAGACCTACCAACATATGGCCTGCACGAGTACCCTTAAAATAAAAATATAACTTTACAAAGAGCCAACTCACTAATAAGATGTCAATAACATCCACCAAAGTGATGGTCAAAAAACCGATTTTAAAAAGTGTCATGACTGTTGTCCATTCCTGAGGATTAAATCTGCGATAGTAACGACCCTCTTCATCTCTTTTACATCATGAACTCTCACAATTTTTGCACCATTTAATATGGATGCTGTCACTGTAGCCGCTGTTCCCTCTACCCTTTGATTTGGCGGTAATTTCAGCGTCAACCCAATAAACGATTTCCTGGAAGAACCAACTAACATAGGGTAACCTAAATCTGCTAACTTTTGTAGGGAATTCAAAAGCACAAAATTATCAGCAATCCGTTTCCCGAAACCAATACCAGGATCTAAAATAATCCTGTTTTTTTGTATTCCTGAATTAACGGCAATTTGGATCTGCCTGTTGAAAAATTCAATAATTTCCTCCAGGAGATTATCATAATAAGGATTATCCTGCATGTTTTTAGGTGTGCCTTTCATGTGCATGATGATAACGAATGCTTTATATTCGGAAATGATTTTACCCATTTTAGGATCACTCCTTAGTCCACTGATATCATTGACAATTTCTACCCCTAATTTTAGAGATTCTTGGGCTACCTTTGATTTATAAGTGTCTATGGATAACGGAACACTAATGTTGTCATTTAGCGCATCAATGATTGGTAAAACGCGATTTACTTCCTCCTCAATTGATACCGGATCTGATCCAGGTCTGGAAGATTCTCCCCCAATATCGATAATATCAGCCCCCTCTTCAATCATTTTGTAGGTATGTTCGATTGCCAGTAATGGGGAGAGAAATTTCCCACCATCTGAAAAAGAATCTGGGGTAACATTAAGAACTCCCATGATCAATGTTCTATCTTGTGCCAGCAGTTTATGAATACTCATTTAATCCAAAGTTGATTTAAAAAATAACCACTCAAAAAAATCAATGAGTGGTTATTTCACTTCAAACAATAATTTTACCTAATCTGAACGCTTTCATGCAAATTATGGAAGATATTGCGACTTCCTATTGCGTTGCTACCATTCATAGGTATTCCAGGCATCATTGCGAAGACAATCCCGAAGGTTTGGGACTACTTTCAGCTTTTCCCGCAGGGATGCCTATGGCACAGATTTTTTAGTTTTCCCGTAGGAACCGTCTGCTGACGGATGGCTTTGTCCAATTTAGGTAGATATATATTTTGTAGTTATCCGACCTCTTCCACTTCTTTCTTCACTTGCTTTGCCCGGCTTTTGGAAGCATTCTTTCGACCGTGATTGCTATTTGAAGAATTTTTTGTTCTTCTCCTTTTTCTCAGCTTTTTCCCGGAAATAATCTTGTCAATCTCATCTCCTGTAAGCGTCTCATGTTCAATCAGTTCATTCGCTATTCTGTTAAGTATGTCAATATTATCCTTTAAAAGTTCGTTTGACTTTTTTTCGGCATCCATTACAATTTTTGTGACTTCCTGATCTATTGTTTGTGCGGTTTTTTCGCTATAATCACGGTGAGTCTGTATTTCTCTACCTAAAAATATTTCTTCCTCCTTTTTGCCAAAAGACAAAGGACCCATTGTATCACTCATTCCCCATTCACATACCATTTTTCTTGCTAATTCTGTAGCAATTTCAATATCATTACTTGCACCGGTTGACAATTCATTAAAAATGAGTTTTTCCGCAACCCGACCTCCTAATAAAACATAAAGTCGTGCTTCGATATGGGATTTAGAGTAATTATGTTTCTCATCGATGGGTAATTGAGACGTAAGCCCCAATGCCCGTCCTCGAGGGATAATGGTTACTTTATGGACCGGATCAGCTTTCGGTAACAGGTTTGCCATCAAGGCGTGACCTGATTCGTGATAAGCTGTCAGTTTCTTTTCTTCATCGCTTAAAATTAAACTTCTCCGCTCTACACCCATCATAACCTTATCTTTCGCGTCTTCAAAATCCTCCATACATACTTTTTTCCTTTTTTTACGCGCAGCCAACAACGATGCTTCATTAACCAGATTTGCCAAATCCGCCCCAACTAATCCTGGGGTCCCTCTCGCCAAAGTTTCGAGATCTATATCTTTATCAAGGGGTGTTTTTCTTGTGTGGACCTTTAAAATACCGATTCGTCCTCGGAGATCGGGTACATCTACTACGATCTGTCTATCAAACCTCCCAGGACGGAGTAATGCAGTATCAAGCACATCCGGACGGTTCGTAGCTGCCAGAAGAATGACATTCTGATTGTCTTCAAATCCGTCCATCTCCACCAATAATGCATTAAGAGTTTGCTCCCTTTCGTCGTGCCCACCCCCGATACCAGCTCCACGGTGTCGACCTACAGCATCTATCTCATCTATAAAAATAATGCTTGGTGCATGTTTTTTCCCCTGTTCAAATAAATCTCTAACCCGGGAGGCTCCAACACCTACAAACATTTCCACAAAATCCGCCCCACTCAGACTGAAAAACGGAACATCTGCTTCCCCTGCTACAGCTCGTGCCAGCAATGTTTTACCTGTGCCAGGTGGTCCTAATAAAAGTACCCCTTTAGGAATTTTCCCCCCCAGTTTCTGGTATCGTTTTGGATGTTTAAGAAAATTAATAACTTCGTGGAGTTCTTCCTTTGCTTCCACACATCCTGCCACATCTTTAAAGGATGTCTGAGGTTTTTCGGAAGTCCACAACCTTGCCCGACTTTTCCCAAAATTAAATATCCCGCGTCCTCCCATTCCACCTTGCATTCTACGCATAATAAAAATCCAGAATGCAATCAATAAAAGCCAAGGCGCCATACTGAGCAAGTAAGACTTCCAGTCAACCTTTTTTTCTTCAAAACTATACCTAAGATCATATTCATCCCATTCTTTGATAACCGCCTTATCAACATCGTAGGGGAGTGTTACTACGAAGCGATCCACCATTACTGTTACCTTATTATTCAACTTCGTTTCTGTCGGAGTTACCAGTTTTCCATGTGCTTCCCTCTCAATAATTTTGAGTTCATCGATAATATTTGACATCAGGAATTCATAGTATTCCGGGTATTCTATTCTTATTTCATGCTTATCTCTACTGGTAAATAGACCAGACAAAAGGATGGCTGAAATAAGTATTGCAATCCATACAATTGAAGTTTTACCCGCTTGCTTCCACTGGAATATATTTTTATCCTTTTTACTACTATTTATATTCTTACGGGAACTACCCTGCTTTTTACCTGGAAATTTTCGCAGTTTTTTCTTTTTATTTTCAGACATATATGTTTTTTTCATTAATATCTAATCTCATTAATTCATCAGCCACCAAGACTCTTCCTCCATCGGAGACCCTTTGGGTCGCAGGAGTCCCTTAGTGGCGAATTATTCAGGGCAAATACCTACTGTTCAATTCGAAATATGGATTTAAGGTTCCTTTTTTTCTGATTTAAATCGAGACCATAACCAATGACATATTCCGAAGGTATCTCAAACCCGACAAAATCTATCATGAAATTTAGCCTTGCTACCTCTTTTTTAAAAAGTAAAGTTGTAATTGCTAAGGAAGCAGGATTTGCACCTTCCAGTCTCGTTTTAAGAAAATTCATAGTCAATCCGGAATCAATGATATCCTCAATAATAATAATATCACGACCTGTAATATCGGCTGATATATCTTTCAAAAGATGAACTGTTCCGACGGATCGTGTTCCTTCATAACTCGAAATTTTGATAAAATCCACTTCACATTCAATGGTAAGTTCCCTTACCAGGTCTGCTAAAAAGATGAAGCTGCCATTCAGCACTCCAATTAATATCGGAGTTTTTCCTCTATATTTATCTGATATCTCTTCAGCAAGTTCTTTAACTCGAGATTTAATCTGTTTTTCTGAAATAAGCTCTTTCATTCAGTATTACCTAACATGGTTAAGCCTTCCGTCAACTGATGGATCCTGTGGAGAACCAAAGATCTCGAAACTTCGGGACTAATCCTTTTTAAATCCCCCCGATATGTCGGTCGTGGGGACATAGTTATGTTTTTATTAGAGATAACCATCCTAATTGCAAAATCCTTTTTGTCGATTTTTGTACTTTATATCTATCATCTAATTGTACACCACACAACCAAACAATCTTATTATTCACTGTTAATACGTATTGGTTGGCTTTTTTAAACCGGTCAACTTTATGATCAATTAATATATCACTGACCTTTTTAAAGCTCCTCAATCCCAACGGTTTCATTCGATCACCCGGTTGCCACAAGCGTAATTTTAAATATTCCCCTGACAACTTATCAAAATTAACATACTCCAATCGTGGATCTTCACTATAATAAATTGATTCGGACATCAGGTTCAATGATAATAAGTATTCCCCTGCAATCACGCTGCTATGTTCAACATTATCTATTTTAAAAGCGACAATATTCGGATATGATTTACTCTCTTTTAACCTTTTCAAAAGATAATTTTTCCGATCTCTCAATAAAGTCCATCCATGGGGGAGAGATAATGTATCACCCGTTGTAGACTTCTCTAAAAACTGCTCCAAGTTTTGCCACACATAATGCCTCATGTTAATTACTTTATTTTCCACAGCAGTTATATTAAAAATAATCCGTTTCTGAAGATAAATAGGATAAGAAGCCAAAAGGTCTTTATCTAACTTTATACATTCGGAATTTTGGTCTTCTACAACAGCGCCGCGGCACCAGGAAATAACCGTTTGTGTAAGGTCTTCCATCTCTTCCATATTTTGGGTCAACCGCCGAATACTTTTATTTAATCCGGGATTGAACTTTTGTAGAAGAGGTATAACTTGATGTCTTAAATAGTTACGGGGATGATTAAGAAAACGGTTTGTCACATCCTCTTTGAACTTAATATCTTTCTCCTTTGAGTATTGAAGAATTTGCTCCTTAGAAAAAATCAACAACGGTCTGATAATTGCTCCTACCTGTTCCCTAATCCCTTGCAATCCTTCCACTCCTGACCCTTGAAGAACCCTCAACAAAATAGTTTCAGTCTGATCATCTGCATGGTGGGCAGTAGCAACCCAGTCAAATTTTTCGTTCTGTCTGATTTTCTCCAAAAACGCATATCTTTGTTGGCGAGCATAAGCTTCCCAACTTTCTCGACTCTGACTATTTTGTAGAGGCATAGATTCTCGATAAAATGGAAGTCCGAAGGTTGCTGCGATATTGTGAACGAATTTTTCATCCTCATCTGCCTCTACTCCACGAATCTGATGATTATAATGAGCGACACCTAATTTTAGATTGAACCGGTTCGAGAGGTCATGCAAGAGATGTAAAAGTACAACAGAATCTACTCCACCTGAAACAGCGATTAGTCCTCTTGAATCATGTGGAACAAGAGATGATTTTTTTAAATACAGCTCGATTAATTCGGATAATAACTTATCAGTTTCCATCTTCATATATATAGCTATTTAAATTCAGAAACCACTTTTAAAACAGATTTAGCACTTTGCATGATGTAAAAATGGATACAAGGAACTTTCATTTCCAAAAGTTCCTGGCATTGATTAAGAGCCCATTCAACCCCAATCCTTTTCACATCTTTTGGGTCTGAGTTTTTGACCTGGTTTTCCAAATCATCAGGTATTGTTACATGGAATCTTTCGGGTAATAATCTTAAATGCGGCTTCGATGATAAAATCTTCAATCCGGGGATAATTGGGATATCAATTCCGGCTTTTCTTATCCTTTCTACAAAATGGATGAAATTTGAATTATCAAAAAACATTTGGGTGACAATATAATCAGCCCCTGCATCAACCTTTTGTGCCAGATAATGCGTATCCGTTTCAAAGTCAGGAGAATCCTTGTGGGGTTCAGGATATCCACCTACACCTATGCAAAAATCAGTAGGGTAACTATCCTCGAGATTTTCCAGATAGAGTCCGGAGTTCAAAGCTACAATTTGCTCAACCAATTCATTCGCAAATTTGTTTTTGTTTCTCTTTTCATTACGATTTTTCTCTCTCTCAGTATCATCTCCTGTCACTGCCAATACATTATTTATTCCAAGATAATTTAATTCGATCAGAGCGTCTTCAGTCTCTTCTTTAGTAAACCCATTACAGAGAAGGTGCGGCACCGTCTCCACATTGAATCTATTTTTAATAGCAGCGCAAAGTCCTAATGTTCCCGGTCTTTTCCGACGCACCCGTCGTATTGGGTCAGAGTGATAACTCTCTTCATAATAGACTTCTGCCGCTCGACTTGTTACATCGATAAATGGTGGATCAAAAGGCATTAACACTTCTACAAGATTAAATATCTTTTCCGCCGTGCCCCCCCTTAATGGTGGAATAATCTCGTAACTAAACGTGGTCGTACTCGATTTTTCCAGATATTCAACAACTTTCATAATATAGTCCTTTTCCAGTGGAATTATACCTCTGAAAAAAAGAGATGAGAAAGGCGCTGAATTTTATCTTCCCATGAGTTTGGATAAAGAAAATACTCCGAAGCAGCAATGGAACTTAACAGTGAATTACCGTCCTGGGGCGTAAAACAAAACCCAATTATATCCCGATTTTGGATAGCAAGAGTCGGGACAGAAACTACCGTCTGATTTAATATCCTTCCGTAATGCCCATGATCCCTGCCGAAGGAAAAAACCGTGCTTGCACTCGTTTTTTCCGTCAATGCGATGAGTGGATTGTTTTCCAATTTATCCAATACATTTTGTAGGGTTATTTGGTATTTCAGACGGATATTAAACCATATAATGTGCATATATTGTGAATTGACTTTCATTGCAGATGAAAAGAGGTTCGGAGTATAATTAATCGTTTGAAACAACTGAACTGCATCGCGAGCATGATGTGTTCCATATCCTTCAAATCCATGCCTTCCCACATCCGGAGATGACACAAATGCACTGGTTTGACTGATATCTGACGCACGTCGGATACAGACAAACTTTCCTTCTTCTAATATATCTTCACCGTCGATCATACCAAGCGTTTTGGTTAACGAGGCAATATTATGTGTATTGCATGAAACAATCTGCACAAAATTATTGGTATTTCTTTTTAATGCAATATCGTTAATCCCTCTTGCATACTTAAGTCCAAAACCATGTTCACTTCCTTGGGCAAGAAACCCCCTTACTGTCTTTGAAAATTTTTCATAATACTTATGCTTATTCTGATGACCAATTCCTTTTGGAGTACAGTCTATCACAACCGCTGCTCTTGCAATTGCTTCTTCTGCTTCAAACTCGGGATTTATGCCTATTTTTTCAAATCCTTCCCAAGCTTCTTTATAAACTGTTAATCTTGCGCCCCGAGCAATCATATCTCTAACCTTTGCTCTTTCATAAGTTAAAGGCGAGTTTTTATGAAACGTAACCTCGTCAATCCCCAATGGCGTGCTGTAGTCGCTCAAAAGCCCAATTAAAGGTTCACCAATAGTACCCGTCCCAATAACATGGACAATTTTTCTTCCCATAACTTACTTATTCCCATTATTGTTGGTAGAATTATTTAAATATGTCAACTTATTCAATATCGATTTTTCCTTTTTGAATGTTACGATTATCCAGCCACCTATGGAACACATAATGATTAATAATACACTTATGAAATATCCAAAATATTTATATTCCATGTTCTAACTCCGTCAGTTTTGTATCCAGTTTAAGCACATGCATACGGTAGCGTATCATATAGCTTAGTAGTATTGTGAAAGTAAGTAGCATAAACAGGAACGTTCCTAATACATCCGTTGGTTGTCCTCCCATGTCCGATTGCGGGTGAGCTTGAGCACTTTCAGCCCATAAATTAATTGAAAAATATATAAACGGAACGTCAATAAAAGCAATTATCCCAATAATGGCAGAAAGTCTGCCAATTTGTTTTCTATCACCTCCGTATTGCCGTAGCATAAAATATCCGATATAAATTAAGAAAAGGATTAGTGTGGTTGTCAATCGTGGCTCCCAACTCCAAGGCGTCCCCCATATTGGTATTGCCCAGATGGGACCCGTAATAAGCACCAACGCACAGAATAAAGTCCCTACTTCAGCCGATGCTAATCCAAATCTGTCCCATTTTTCAGCTTGAGTTCGTAAATATTGAATACCTGCAATCAGAACAAGAAAATAAGCCAAAAACATACTCCATGCAGAAGGAACATGAAAATAAAAAATCTTCTGTGCCATTTGTTGTTCGGCATCGACTCTTGTAACTATCAGAACAAGATAAAGACCAAAAGCAAACATGACAATAATTAAGACAAATAGCAATTTATTGACAGGTATACTTATCTGAAGGTTAAATATATCTAATTTTATACTTTTTGAATGAAATTTCCCCATTTACTCCTCACTCACGTAATCAAAGATTAAATACCCTGTTACCCCAAATACAAGAACAAAAGTGACCATAATTTGAAACCAAATTTTCCATTCCTCAAACAATAATCCATTAAACAATCCGTGGGTGCATTTTACGACGCTTATTAAAAGAGGTGTTACTAATGGAAATAACAGAATAGGTAAAATCACTTCACTCATTCGAACTCGCATAGCGACACCCGATACAAGACTTCCTATTGCAGTAATACCCAAGTCAGCTATTAAAAACACTAAAATACAGAGTAACCACCCCTTTGGAATTGACACATTTAAAAAGAGGAAAAAAATTGGAAGAACGATTATTTGGGACATCAATAGGAACAAAAAACTGCTTATCCATTTACTAAGGAAAATATCCGAACGACTCACCGGGGCAGATAAGAGCAACCCAAACGCATCAAATTCTTTTTCAATGGAAAATGATCGATGTAAACCAAGAACAGAAATAAAAAGGAACATCATCCAAAGGAGTCCAGGAGAAAACTTTAAAAATTCCTCAGACGAAGCATTGAAACCTAAGGCATAAAGCACGATGACTGAAATTCCAAATGCAGCCATGGAAACCACGATTTCTTTACTTCGGAATTCAAGGAGTAGGTCCTTTTTGATTAGTACGCTAAGCATAAAATCCCAGGGAAAAATTGTGTAGTTCACTCATTCCTTATATTTTTATTCTCGTTGTTGAATTAAATGATACCGTTTTCCAAATGTAGTATTTGATGACAATATTTCTCTAACCACAATTTCTGGTGTGATACCATGAGCAAAGTTTTTTCTTCCCGTTGCCATTTTTCGATAAATTGCTGAAGCAAAACCACACCGGATTCATCTAATCCAGCCATGGGTTCATCAAGAAGTAGTAACTCCCAAGGAGTTACCAATGCCTTTGCCAATACCAATCGCTGAAGCATTCCTCTTGAGTAATTGCGAATAAGTTTCCATTTGTGTTGTTTTAGTCCTACTGTTGAGAGCGCAGTATCAATATCCATAACTGAATTGGAAGCGCCGTATAATGACATAACAAATTTCAAGTTTTCTTCCCCACTTAACCCAGGGTACATGTTAGGAGAATGTCCCAAATAAAGCAGTTTTCGTCTGAGTTCAGGGTTATTTTTTTTCAAAAGAGGTTTGTCATCAAGCAAAATATCTCCCCCATCAGAGGAAACAATACAGGCTATAATCCGGAGAAGAGTTGTTTTACCCGCACCGTTTTTACCGCTTATTCCAGTAGTTCCCCCTTTTTCTATCGAAAAAGTGATATCTTTTAATATAGGCTGATTTTGAAAAGACTTAGCTAAGTGAGAGATTGATAGCATTTAAGATGTAATAGAAGCAGTATTGTGAAATTCGAAAGGAGAAGAATTATTTAGTACATGAGTGAAAAGTATTGCACAAATCCCGTAAGTTCGGGATGATTAACCACTGTTTTTGTTCAGGTTCTATTTACTGATTTCTTCTCGATAATTTTAATCACAGACGAAGCTTCTTCCTTCAAAGAATTACGTGTTCTAATATAATCCTCCTCTGAAAGATTCCCCATCTCATATTCCATCTCTGCTTCTTTTATTTGTTTATATATTACCTTTTTACTTAATTTTAACGTTTCTAAGGTAATTTCTTCGTAGTCTGGTTTATCAACTTTTTTCAGGAGCAAAGGCTGGATAATAAATCCCACTATTATTACAAAAGTTATCAACAGCATAAACTCAGCATACATTTTACACACTCGATTTAGAGGGCCAAAAGGCAATTACTGTACCTATAAGTAGAAAGTATCCCCCAATCCAAACCAACATAATAAGACGATTAACCATGATTTTAAGGGAAATGATATCCGTTTCTGTGTCGATCCTGCCAAATATGGAATATATGTCCTCCGTAAATGAAGAATGAATATCCACCTCACTGTGAGGTTGCCGTCTATTGGGATCGGGATTATTATGGAAGTAGATCCGTTTTTCAGGGTAGAGATCTGTATAATGCTTACCATTTTTTTCTATTCTCAGAGAAGCAATCCATGCAAAATGATTCGGTCGTTCTTCTTCCTCAACATTGGTCAGTGTAATAGAATATCCGGCAATTTCTACCTGATCCCCAACTTTCAATGCCCACTCATTATCTTCATCAAAAGCTTTGCCCACAAAACCAATAAACATCAATACAATGCCTAAATGGACAATATAACCGCCATAACGGCTTCTGTTCTTGGAAACTATCCGTATGAATGCAGCAAAAGGACTTTCATCAAACTTTTTCACTCGGACTCGAATCCCTCGATAAAACTCCATGACTAGCGTTCCAGTAACAAACCCCGATATTCCGATAGTCATAAGCGGATATAATGAGCGAATCCCAAAAAAGAAAGATATTAAAAAAGTAACAAGACCAACAACAACAGGTATGGAAAAATTCCGAATTAAGCTCTTTCTCGAAGTGTGTCTCCAGGCAAGAAGCGGACCTATTCCAGTCAGAAGTAGCAGAATAATACCTATCGGGACTGCAATTTGATTAAAGAATGGTGCGCCGACCGTTACTTTTGTACCGCGAACTGCTTCTGATATCACTGGGAAAAGTGTTCCCCAAAATACAGCAAAACAGAGACTCACAAAGATCACGTTATTAAAAAGAAAACCACTCTCTCTGGAAATGAATGATTCCATTCTTTTCTCCGAGCGGAGATCTTTCAGACGAAATATGATTAATGAGACCGAAACCGCAATGATTAACAATAAAAACCCTAAAAACATGGGTCCTAGGGTAGATTGTGTGAATGAATGTACAGACGACACAATACCACTTCGTGTTAAAAAAGTGCCAAATATCGACAAAACGAATGTGGTGATAATGAGCACCATGTTCCAAACACGGAGCATATTTTTCTTTTCTTGAATAATGATACTATGGACAAAAGCAGTCCCTGTGAGCCAGGGCATAAGCGAGGCATTTTCAACAGGGTCCCAAGCCCAATATCCCCCCCAACCAAGTTCCAAATATGCCCAATAGCCACCTAAAATAATTCCACATCCCAACGCCAGCCAGGTAAAGAGAGTCCAGCGTCGGATACTCTGTATCCACATGGCATCTAACCTATTGGAAAAAAGTGCTGCTAAGGCAAATGCGAAAGGAACAGAAAATCCCACATAACCTAAGTACAATACTGGTGGGTGAATTGCCATCGTGGGATTTTGCAATAATGGATTTAACCCCATTCCATCGATAACTGTAATACCTGCATCGACAGGTTTGAATGGATTTGCAGCAATATTCACCAACAGGAGAAAAAACAATTGAATGGTTGCCATTACCGAAATCACATAAGGCATTAATTGATGATACCGAAATCTATTTTGAAGAACCACGATTGTAGCATAAACGGATAATATAAACAGCCAGAATAATAGTGATCCGGATTGACCTGCCCAAAGGGCTGATAACTTATAAACGAATGGAGTTTCCAGACTTGTATACTTCGCTACGTAGTCAATGCTAAAATTACTCTTTAACAAGTTGTATACAAGAATTATCGTAGCCAAAAATACCAAAAACGAAATACCCAATGCAGTTCGCTGACCAGCCAAAAATAGACGGTAATCTCCCTTACGTAAATAGACAACCATAAGACCGATTGTCAAAACAGCTAAGCCTAATGCTATATTAAGTAATGTTGCTCCGTAAACTACCATACTTATATTTTATTGGCTTGCTTGCCCGCCCTCCGTTGGACGGTCAGGCGGGGAATTTCTCCTCCATAGGAGACCCTTTGGGTCAAAGGTCTCAATGGACTCTCCGTGGTAGTCCCGAAACTTCGAGATTACCTACAACCAATATACGAAAACATCTCCTCATTTAACACTTCCTCAGCCTTTTTAAATCCCCCCGACATGTCGGGGGGACCTAGCTATGTTCTAATTATAATTCAATTTCGTTCATCTGGGTCTGCCTGAGGTCACCTTCATAGCGGGAAGCACATTTTGTCATGAGATTATCCGCCTGAAAAGTACCATTGACAAACTCCCCTTCCACTATGACTTCCACGCCATCTTTAAACATATCGGGAGTAATCTTGTGATAATTTACCGGAAGCGTCTCATCGCCTTGTTCAATGATGAATCCCACAAAAAGAGGGTTTGTTTTATCTCGTACTATTGAACCCTCTTGTACATTCCCCCCAAGCCGAAATCTTTTCCCATCTAACTTTCCCTGATAATTTTCCAATTCACCTATGGTTGCATAGGGAAGCTCGTTACCCTCTATCCCCGTTGCAACCCAAAAAACCAGCAGTAAAACCACAGCCACAATGACAACCGTAAATTTCTTATTCACTTAATTTCTCCTCCATAATAGACTTGTTAAATTACAGGATTTTCTTGCCATTCACCAAAGACCTTTTTCATAACACCCACAATTTCTCCCAACGTGGCATTGGCTTTTGCCGCTTCTACAATTGGAGGTACCACATTCTCATTATTACGGCAAGCTGTTTCAACTCTGTTCAATGTCTTTTTCACAGATTCAGAGTCTCTAACTTTCCTTAATTCTGATAATTTCGTGACTTGGTCCTGTTCTGCTTCTTTACCTATTTCCAGGATTGGGATGTCCAATTCTTCATTATCTTTGATAAACTCATTTACACCTACCACGATTCGCTGCTTATTATTCACTTTTTTTTCATATTCGAATGCAGCTCTTGCAATTTCCCTCTGGAAAAATCCCTTCTCTATGGCGTTAATCACTCCCCCCATTTTCTCGACCTTATCAAAATATGCTTCCGCTTCTTCTTCTATTTTATCTGTCAATGATTCTACATACCATGATCCTCCCAACGGATCCACTACATTTGTAACACCGCTTTCAAATGCAATCAATTGCTGGGTTCTGAGCGCAATCTCCGCAGCTTTTTCAGAAGGTAATGCCAGAGTCTCATCCATTGAATTTGTGTGTAATGATTGCGTACCTCCCAACACACCAGCCATTGCCTGAAAGGCTGTTCTTGCTATATTTATTTCCGGTTGTTGCGCGGTAAGAGAACACCCTGCAGTCTGAGTATGAAACCTCATCTTCCATGAACGCTCAGATTTTGCACCGTATTTTTCTCTCATATAGCGTGCCCAAATACGCCGAGCCGCCCGGAATTTTGCTATCTCCTCAAAGAAATCTAAATGAGAGTTAAAGAAAAAAGAAATTCTGGGAGCAAAATCATCTATGTCGATTCCCCTTTCCAAGGCATGTTCAATGTAAGTAAAACCGTCCAACAACGTAAATGCTAATTCTTGCGCTGCTGTGGATCCCGCCTCTCTAATATGGTATCCACTCACTGAAATGGTATTGAATTGTGGCATTTTCTCTGTGCAGAATTCGATGATATCGGTTATAATTCTCATATGTGGTTTGGGTGGAAAAATCCATTCTTTCTGTGCGATGAATTCTTTCAATATATCATTTTGAAGGGTTCCACGAAGTTTTTCTATAGGAACACCCCGATTTTCAGCCACAGCAATATAAAACGCAAACAGGATGACAGCGGGACCGTTAATCGTCTGGGATACGCTCACAGCACCCAGATCGATTCCATCAAATAAAATATCCATATCCTGCAAAGTACAGACAGACACACCACACTTTCCTGTTTCTCCTGCCGCTATAGAATCACCAGAGTCATAACCCATTAGGGTGGGCATATCGTAAGCAACAGAAAGACCCGTTTGACCTTCTTCTAACAAAAAATGGAAACGCTCATTTGTCTCTTTCGGGGTTCCAAAACCGGAAAACTGACGCATGGTCCAAAGTTTTCCTCTGTACATATTCGCATGAATCCCCCTTGTATAGGGATATTGCCCGGGAAACCCCAAATCAGTCATGTACTTTTCATCTGCGGTGTCAGGATAATAAAGGAGGTCTACACTTTCTCCGCTTACAGTTTCAAAACTGTAATCTCGATTTACAGAAAATTCGACTTCTTCAATCCACTGCTTTTTCTGATCTTCAAAGATGTTGAGTTGATGGTTTTCAGACGATCTGTTTTTCATATTTACCAGGTATTAATGACGACTGTATTCTCTGAACGGCAAGTACCCCTTCGACGATCATCCACACTATTTAAATCGTTAATATAAAATTGATGATAAATAAAACATTATTGTTCCCAAGAAAATCACTCGATTGTAAAATAAATAAAACAAGAGTTACTGCCATATAGGGAAGAATGCCTGTCCTATAGTCCCGAAGTTTCGGGACAATGAGATTTCTCCCGATGCATCGGGACTCCAACAAGTTTCAAGTGTTCGGGTGTTCATGTGTTTCCCCTGGAACGCCTATGGCGCAACTGTTCAACATAAGAGAGACAATAGGCAATAGGCAATAGGCAATAGGTAGAAATCTTTTGTCTTTCTTCGCTCGTCTTTAGTCTCTTTACGTGTTCACATATTCACGTTTTACGTATTACGTTTCAAGTTTCAATTCACTATTTTTTCCTATTAAAATAGAGTTAATTTTTTCAGCAATCCCTCGACCAGATAAATTCATTGCATCTAACAGATTCATTCGATTTCCATGGTCAACAAACTCATCCGGAATCGCCATAATTTCTACGGTACCTGAATACTTTTTACCATTTAACCAAGAAAGCACAGACCCACCAAATCCTCCCGTCAAAATACCTTCTTCAACAGTAACAATGTGAGAAAAATCGGACATGAGGTTTGATAACATTTTCTCATCCAGCGGTTTAATAAATCGAGCATTGATAACTTGAGGTCTGACTGTATCAGTATTTAATAACCCTATTGCCACTCCAGCTTGCTCTACCATGCTTCCCACAGCTAAAACCGCAATTTCTTCTCCTGGTGAAATCACATCCCATGATCCGATGGTAAGTGATTTAGCTTGCGTTTTGGGATCAAACCGTATGCTCGATGACTTTGGGTACCGGATGGAAAAGGGTCCATTGTAGTTACAAAGTCCTGTATATAGCAAATCCCGGAATTCATTACCATCCTTAGGAGCAGTTACTACGAGACCCGGTATGTTTTGAAGAAATGCAAGATCAAAGATACCGTGGTGTGTCGGACCATCCGGACCTACTACCCCAGCACGATCAAGTGTGAACACAACATGCAAATCCTGAATAGCAACGTCATGGATAATCATGTCGTAAGCTCGTTGTAAAAAAGTAGAATAAATCGAGACTACTGGTTTGATACCTGAAATTGAAAGACCCGCAGCGAATGTAACGGCATGTCCCTCAGCAATCCCAGTATCAAAAAATCGTTCAGGAAAATTTTTAGCAAAATCCAAAAGACCAGTACCTTCCCGCATTGCGGCAACAACACAGCAGATCTCATCATCTTTTTCTGCCAAATCACAGATAATTTTGCCAAATACATTACTGTAGCCCGGGGCTTCATCTTTTCTCATCTTTTTACCAGCCGACTTTTTACCAGATAAACTGTAATATTTCAGAGGGTCAGCTTCCGCTTGCAATTTTCCACTTCCCTTTAATGTCAGAACGTGTACCACAGCCGGATGAGGGAAATCCCTGAGGTTTTCAAAAGTCTCGATCATTTCATTAAGGTCATGTCCATCAATTGGTCCGAAATAACGGAGTCCCAATTCTTCAAAAATCATCCCAGGAACAAGAAACGATTTTAATCCTTCTTGAAGACTGTGAAAAACTCTCCGGATAGCTGTAGAACCTGCTGGTACTTTCCCTGTTAACTTCCAAATTTTATCCCGTATACGATTGTAAATAGGATTGGTGACTATTTTTGTCAGATAATGAGATAACGCTCCAACAGTGGGTGAAATAGACATTTTGTTGTCATTTAAGACAATAAGAAATTGCCCATTAATATTAGTGGCATTGTTGAGACCTTCATACGCCAACCCCCCTGACATTGCCCCGTCACCAACTATGGAGATGATGCGATGAGTTTTTCTCTGGAGATTTCGAGCTATCGCCATTCCCACACCTGCGGAAATTGAAGTACTTGCATGACCAGCGCCAAACACATCATATTCACTTTCTGAACGCTTACAAAATCCACTGATGCCACCTTCCTGACGTAATGTTGGAAACTGATCCCTTCTCCCAGTAAGTATTTTGTGGGGATAGCACTGGTGACCTACGTCCCAGATCATGAGATCATCCGGTGTGTCGAAAACCCTGTGGAGAGCTACTGTCAAATCCACTACTCCAAGAGGCGAAGAAAAGTGTCCACCCTTCTCTTCAACAACATTAATTATATATTGCTTTAATTCTGCACAGACTAGATTTAATTCCTCATTCGAGAGATCTTTCAGATCTGCAGGGGAATTTATTCTGTGTAGAATCTTGAAACTATTCTGCAAGGACGGGTTCCCAAATCATGGAAATAAGGAGATCATGAATGGCGCAACTATTTGACAATTCGGGATGAAATGAGGTTGCCATATGAAGTCCTTGACGAACAAATATAGGTTCGTTATACAATTCAGCAAGTACTTCCACATTTTCACCGATTGATTTAATCTTGGGCGCTCTTATAAAAACGCCCTTAATAACTTCTACACCAACTTTGGTTTTAACCTCAATTTCTTCAACAAATGAGTCAACCTGTCTGCCATATGCATTACGTACAATCGTAATATCAAGCAATCCCAATGGTTTTATTCTTGAATCTCCTCCTCGATTTGCCATCAAAATCATTCCAGCACAGGTACCCATCACCGGATTCGTTTGAGCAAATGTTAAAATTTCATCACGAATACCGATGTGATCCATCAGTTTGGACATAGTTGTTGATTCACCACCAGGGATAATTAGCGCATCGCAATTTAATAGGTCACCACGGTATCGAACAGATTGAGTATCTACATTCCTTTTTCTCAGAACCTGTGCATGCTTATCATAAGCTCCTTGGAGAGTTAAAATTCCAACTGTTGGCATTACCACCCTCGTTCCTGTAGTCGCTGCTCTTCCGGTATTTCCGCTATATCGAGACCCTTCATCGCTTTCCGGAGATCATAGGATACTTCCGCCAATTTTTCCGGATTGTCGAAGTAAGTTACAGCAGCTACAATGGCTCTTGCCCTATTGGGTGGATCTTCCGATTTATAAATACCTGAACCTACAAATATACTCTCCGCACCCAATTGCATCATGAGGGACGCATCTGCCGGGGTGGCAATTCCACCTGCAGCAAAGTTCGGTACCGGTAATTTACCCAATTTAGCTACTTGTTTTACTAAGCTGAAGGGTGCCCCCAATTCCTTAGATTTTGCCATTAATTCTTCTTCATCGAGGATTGTCAGCACTTTCATCTCATTCTGAACTTTACGCATATGCCGAACTGCTTCTACAATATTTCCGCTTCCTGCTTCACCCTTTGTCCGGATCAGGGCAGCCCCCTCTCCGATCCTTCTTAATGCTTCACCTAAGTCTCGACACCCACACACAAAAGGAACTTTAAAAGCATGTTTATTGATATGGTTAGCATCGTCAGCTGGAGTTAATACTTCACTTTCATCAAGAAAATCAACATCCAATGATTCTAAAATCTGTGCTTCAGCGAAATGCCCGATCCGGCATTTTGCCATCACAGGAATTGAAACAATGTTCTGGATATCCTTGATCATTTTAGGGGTAGACATGCGGGCTATACCCCCTTCTGATCTGATATCTGCTGGGATTCGTTCAAGAGCCATGACTGCAACTGCGCCTGCATCTTCCGCGATTTTTGCCTGCTCCGCTGTAGTGACGTCCATAATGACGCCACCTTTCAGCATTTCCGCCAAGCCGATTTTCACTTCAAATGATCCTTTTTCCATCTCTTATCCCTCCTCAAAAACTAATGATATTTCCTCAATTTTATCTTTCACTTCCTGAATAAGATAATCCGGAGTTGACGCCCCTGCTGATATACCAACTTTTTCTGCATCATCGAACCAGTAAGGTTGAATTTCTTCGGCAGAATTCACTTGATACGTGTTGAGATTGACCTGTTTCGATAAGAGCGTAAGCCGTTTTGAATTGGCGCTTGTGAAAGAACCTATTATAATCATCACATCATTTTCTAATGCCAATTCCTTTATCTGGCTTTGGTTTCTTTTCGTCGGAAAACAAATTGTATTTACAAACCTGAGGTCAAAAACCTTTGTCATGATAATATTGATAATTTCCTGAACATTCTCGATAGTCTGTGTAGACTGTGAAACAACCCCTACCCGTTTCATTTTTCTTAATTCTTTCGCTTCTTGAGGGGTTGCAATTATGATTGGATTTTCTACCTGACTGGCAATCCCTACAACTTCATCATGACCGTGGTCACCGATAATAATGATAGGACGACCTTCCGCCTCAAACTTCTTTACTTCATCATGGATCTCCTTCACTAACGGACATGTAGCATCGATGATATTCATCTCTTTCATCTGAGCTTCATCCCACACCGCTACTGCTGTTCCATGAGCCCTGAATAAAACGGGAGAGCCTTCCGGAATATCGTCCAAATTCTTTACTACCTTTGTTCCAACATCAGCGAGATCCCTGACCACACGTTCATTATGTACGACGTCACCTAACATATAGACTTGACCATTTTCCTTGTTAGTGTCGTAAGCCAGATTAACAGCATCCCTTACACCGAAGCAATATCCGGCATCTTTTGCTATGGTGATTTTCATTTACCACCTCCCATATAGGATTGCGATTTGATAACATCTAACGTTTCTGAGACCACGTATTTAATCGCTTTTCCCAATTCCATTTCCACAGTAGAGCCTGCTGCAAAAGGGTGCCCGCCTCCACCTAATCTACGAGCCAATTCATCTATTCGAATTTTACCTTTTGAACGAAAATTCGCTTTGCAACGGTTATTATCAATTTCATGAATCATGAGCGTGACTTCAACACCGCCGATAGTCCTTACCAGATCAGTAAAACCTGAGACATCTGCATGGGTTGCGCCTGCTTCTTTGATCATTTTCATCGTAACGGGAAACCATGCCAACTGACCCTCTCCTTCAATCTTGATATTTCTAAGAGCGGTTCCCATCAGTCGCATTTTCTCTACGGAATTTACCTCATATACTTCTTTATAAACCTCGTGTGGAAGAACCCCTAATCTAATCATCTCGCTTGCCATGTCATGTGCCTCAGGAGATGTATTATTAAATCTAAAAGAACCCGTATCCGTCATAACAGCTATGTACAATCCATGAGCAATTTTTGAATTCAGTTCGAATTTACCATTAAGCATCATCATATACTGAAGGTATTCCCATATAAGATAACCTGTGGCACAGGCTGAAATGTCGTGCATTGTGTAGTCAAATCCGCTGGGTTCATCCTGGGGGTGATGGTCGATGGATAGCGATTGGAGACCAAAAGTTTGAATATCTTCGCCAAGTTCATTGAGACGTTTAAAATCACCAATATCCAGGATGACTGCAAGGTCTGAGCTTTTAACCCAATCCGAATGTAATGATCGATTATAAACTTCAAACTCACAATATTCCGCCATGAATTTGTACTCATTCGGGAGAGCTGATGGATTCAATATCCGGCATTCTTTCCCCTGGTTTTTCAAATAGCGAACCAATGCCAATTGGGAGCCAAGTCCGTCTCCATCCGGATTGAAGTGAGTGGAGCAGACAATCCTCTCCGCCTGAGAAAGAAGTCTATGAGCTTCACCCCAACGATCTTGTAATCTATTTTTATCCACAGATGATATTATTACGTTAGCCAATTTCCCCGAATTTCCAGATTTTAAATTTACATTTATCATTCGAATTTAACCAATAATTAACCTACTAAAAAGTAACCTCTTAATCATAGGTAGGTTTGATGAAAAAGTTTCATGTTTCCTCGTATCCCGAAGTTTCGGGACTTCATCCCTTTCGGTATATTCGCCCCCCTCAAACAAGTTTCAAGTTATAAGTTTTATGCCCTGACAAATTGCTTTCCACTTAACTGCCTCACGACACCTTTCAATTCCATGGTTAAAAGTAATGTGAGTACTTTTGGAGAATCAAAATCGATTTGTTCCACAATATCATCCACATATTTGGGGTCATCGGTTAATATTTGATATAACAACATTTCCTCCTTTGTCAAGTCCAACTTTATTTCCGTTTGGACTGGTTTCGGAGGATGCATCAGTCTGGATTTAATCACTTCCACGATTTGATTTGTATTTTCCACAGGGATGGCTCCATGTCGAATAAGGCGCAAACACCCTACACTCTTTTTATCCGTTAAACGACCGGGTACCGCAAAAACATCTCTATTCTGGTCAACCGCATAAATCGCTGTTAACAAGGCACCGCTTCGGTTCCCTGCTTCCACTACAATCGTACCATGACTCAAGCCACTTATAATTCGGTTTCTTTGTGGAAAATTTCCCGCATCCGGATTCGTCCCGAATGGAAATTCTGTAAGGATTACTCCATTCTCTCTGAACATAGGTAATATTTTTCTATTTTCTGCGGGATAAACTAAGTCCAATCCATTTCCCAAAACCGCAATAGTTCGACCCCCTGCAGATAAGGCTGCAACATGTGCAATTGTATCAATTCCCTTCGCAAACCCGCTGATAATTGTTAACCCGGATTTTGCCAATTCAGTTGACAGGAGATGCGCATACCTTTTGCCATAGGTTGTTGGAGCACGAGTACCTATTATGGCAATTGAGTCAAAATCCTTTTCACAAATCTCTCCTTTAATAAAGAGTAGAATTGGAGGATCATATATTTTCTTCAGTAATGTTGGATAATCTCGATCCCACAGTGATATAATTTTTACACTCAGTTTGTTCCCCATTTCTAATTGATTCTCTGGAAATGAAGTTGGGGTGTAGGATTTGATATTCTGAGCTAACTTGAGATTAATTCTTTCCGCTCGGCACAAGTCTGTGATGGAAACTTTGAAAACTAATTCTGGTTCACCAAATTTTGCAATCAAAGACCTGATACGGGTAGGTCCTAATCCCTGAATTTCCATCAATCTTAAAATTGGTATTAAACTATCATGTTTCATTCAGTATGCCGTACAATTTGTGAATTAAATTATCCAATCCGTCACCTGTGATTGCAGAAACGGTAAGTGTTTCATTTTCGGATATTTGGGGAGGAAGTTTGGACATATCACCACCTAACAAATCAGACTTTGTGAAAACAACTATTCTCGGTTTTTCAAGCAAAATTGGGTTAAAACTATCCAATTCCCCCAACAAAGTATTGAATATTTCGTTTAGGTTTTCATCCGTTGAATCAATTAAGAAGAGTAGAATGGAAGTTCGCTCAATATGTTTAAGGAACCGGATACCTAATCCCTTTCCCTGGCTTGCCCCTTCGATGAGCCCTGGTATATCTGCCATAACGAAAGAGGTAAAATCTTTATACTTCACTATGCCAAGATGAGGCTGGAGTGTCGTAAAAGGATAATCTGCTATTTTAGGCTTTGCCGAAGTCAGCCTCGAAAGTAAAGTCGATTTGCCCGCATTAGGAAGACCCACGAGTCCCACGTCTGCAAGAACCTTTAACTCAACAATAAATTCAAAATTCTGTCCCGGTTGTCCCGGTTGGGCAAAGTCAGGAGTCTGCCTTGTAGCAGTAGCAAATTCCGAATTGCCTTTACCTCCTTTCCCTCCTTTAGCGGCGAGAAATTCATCACCATGATTTATCAGGTCTACTACAATAATCTCCTCACTATTTCGCCGTAAAACGGTTCCCTTGGGTACGGGAATGTAAATATCTTTTCCGTTTTTCCCAGTTTTCCTCCCTCCAGAGCCGTCCATTCCGTTTTCAGCTTTATATTGCTTCCGATATTTGACATCCTGCAATGTATGAAGTTGACGATCGACTTTAAAAGAGACATGACCGCCCCGCCCTCCATTGCCCCCATTAGGACCCCCTTTGGGAACATACTTCTCCCTGCGGAAACTGACACAACCGTTCCCACCATGACCGGAGGTCACCTTGATTTTTGCGTAATCAACAAACATAATTCACAACAAATTTATGGCTAATGAACGGATTTGGCTATTTTAACAATTTAAAATGCAAATTTTTACTTGCATTGTAGAAAGTGGATAGTGTTCAAGTGTCAAAATGTTTCCTGATGGGACACCTCCGGAGCACGTATTAAGGTAAATACAAGATGTAAAAACAGTCTAACCCGGATTTCTCACAAAAGGTCGTTATGAGAGGGTGGAGATATTTATAAATACAAGGCTTACGATGAAAATTGAACGGAAACGTACTGGTCAGTCCGTTGAGTACAATTTTCAAGTAAAACGCAGTAGTTATGAACAGATTCACCATCGTAATAGAGTTTTGTTGAGAAATGCGGGCTAATACACAGACATGTAAAACATGCTTTATGTATTACCAAACCACATCAATGTTGTATAAGGAAAATATCTTATCTCTACTGAGTATAGAAAACTGCTCGATTTGACACTGAGAAATAAGAAGACGATCAAACGGATCCCGATGATGGAATGGCAACGATGCTACCTGATATACATGGCGTAACTTAATAGGTATTATTTTAATACTATTTATTTCCATTTGTTTGCTAATGAACTGTTCAAGAGGAATCGACAAAGTTAATTTATCCATACTTTTTTTTAAGCTCATCTCCCAGATGCTGGCAATGCTCAGATATCGCGTATTATTCAAATTTTCTATGGCTGCTCTAGCTATACGACTTATTCTAGGATTCCCCTCGCAAAACCAGATAAACGCATGAGTATCTAATAATAAATTCACTACATATATTCTTTGAAATCTTCCAAAGGTTCATCAAAGTCCTCGGACATCTTGATAATTCCTTTTGCACTACCAAATAAAGGTTTTTTTCGTTGGTCAGCCGGAACAAGCTTCACAACGGGTGTTTTTCCCTTGGCAATAACGACTTCTACACCCTCAAGTACCTCGCGAATTAGTTTGGACAAGTGTGTCTTCGCTTCATGAATTGTGACTTGATGCATTATCTTCTCCTTCAAAATATTTTTATTTATATAATTCTTCACTACTGTCCGGTTAAAATAGCGCTAATTGAGGCACAGGTTCCCTTGCCTTCTTGACTGTTTTCACGTTTAAGGACAAAATATCGATTAAATTTGTCCGTTCCATCAGAATTTCTTTGATCATTCG
>SCKK01000049.1 GCA_004124475.1 Fidelibacterota bacterium | reverse complement strand
CAACATAATCGTGTTAACTTGCCTCATGGTCTGGTTCTCCTCTGTTATTCTATGATTTCATAAGGAGAAATTACTCTCCTTTATGAGGATTACCAGACCTTATACTTATTTTAACCGGACACTACTGGCAGAAAATCATTAACTCTCACCAAAACATTGGTTAGTTTAACTTTCAGTTTTCAGCTTTTTTGGTTTTCCCGTAGGGATGCCTGGGGCACGGCTTTGTCCGAGTTAGGTGAGATATTTACCATTTTGAGTACGAGGACGGTATTTTCTTTAAAGCAGGTGTGCTGCTTTCGGATGGTGATTGCAAAGTGACCTATTGCAGTCAGAAATAAAATATTGTGAATCCAAGCTGGGATCACATTTGTATCGACGCCTCCACCAACAATGAATACAGCCATGACAAGAAGGACATTCAACAGGGTCGGGGGGTATAGTTTCCGTTTGATGGCGATTGAACGGGCATGGAGTTGAGGATCACCATTTTGATCATGAATATATTCCTTAATACTTATGCCTGTCCCGACGAAGAAAAACATAACCATAACTTCTGTGAACAAATATATAATTGCGGTTAAAAATCCAAGGGTCGGATGATTGACTCCAAGAACCGTAAATCCTAAATATCCCTGGAGTCCTGTCAGTAAAAGAAGTATAAATGATACTCCCGTGAAAACATAAATGATGATCATGAAAATGAACATAAAATTCTCAGTTTAGAGGTGGTAAAGTGTTCAGGTATTCAAGGGTCAAGTGTTCAAGTTTCAAGGGTCAAGTATCAGGGGTTAAGGGTCAAGGATTCAGGTGTTCGAGTATTAAAGTGTTTACACGTTAAATTTGAAAAATATGATGTCCCCATCCTGAACAACGTAATCTTTTCCTTCTGTGCGGAATTTTCCAGCTTCCCGCAGAGCGGTCTCTGATCTGTAAGTCATTAGGTCATTGTAATGATAGACATCTGCCTTAATGAATCCTCGTTGGAAATCGGTGTGGATAACGCCTGCTGCTTGATTGACTGCTGTCCCGCTTTTTAACGTCCAGGCTTGGGCATGATTGGATTCCGTAGAAAAAAAAGTGATGAGATCCAGAAGGGAATAAGCCTCATTGATAAGCGTTTCCAAGCCTGTCTTGCCAATATCCCACTCATCCATGAAAAATTGATGCTCTTCCTCATCAGTCAGAAATGTAAGTTCCTCTTCCAGGGCAGCACTCAGCAACAGAACATGTTCATGATTTTCGTCACCCCAGGAGAGCAATTGTTTCCCAACTTTCCCAAAATGGTGTGAGGTTTCTTCTTCTTCGTTCACGTTCCCAATATACATTACCGGCTTCGATGAGAGGAGAAATAAATGGCTAATAATCGTTTGTTCATCTTCATCTAAATCAATATTTCTGACAGGAAGACCCCTGTCTAAGGATGAAGCAAGTAAAGTGAGTACTTCCAATTCTCTGATTGCTTCTTTATCACCCACTTTAACCTTTTTAGCAATGGCATCTTTTCGTTTATTGACGGTTTCGAGATCTTTTAGAATAATTTCCGTTTCCACGATTTCGATATCTCTAACCGGATCTAAAGTGTCGGAGATATGACTAACCTGTTCACTGGAAAAACAACGGACTATATGAATGATAGCATCCACCTCCCGGATTTGTGCGAGGAACCGGTTACCGAGTCCTTCTCCCTTGTGGGAGCCTGCGATCAATCCGGCGATATCCACGATCCGGAGCGTTGTTGGGATCACTTTTTCAGAGTTGAGAATTTCAGCGATATGAGAGAGACGCTCATCGGGTACTGACACCACTCCCACGTTTGGGTCAATAGTTGTAAAAGGGTAAATTTCTGCTGGGACCTGTGCGGATGTCAGCGCATTGAAGAGTGTAGATTTCCCCACGTTTGGAAGACCAACGATGCCGCATTGGAGTACCACGGTTTATTCCGTAATGTTAAAAGGGTTCAACCTCACCTTCAGGCGGGGGATACGTCAAGTTTTCAAACAGACCTACACGTAGTTTCTTGGCAAAATAGATTTCTCGTCCTTCAACTTCCATCATACCATCAGCGAGAACAAGGGCAATGGGTTTTTTAAGAATCTTGCGAATGCTGATCCTGAAATCAATTTTTTTATGGTGAGGCCTGACCTGTCCTTTAAATTTAACTTCGTCACATCCCAGGGCTCGTCCTATACCCTTCCCGCCACACCACGATAAGAAAAATCCGGTTAGCTGCCACAGGGCATCGAGTCCCAGGCAGCCAGGCATCACGGGATCATCTTTGAAATGGCAATCAAAAAACCATAGCGATGGATCTATGTCCATCTCAGCGATGATTTCACCTTTTTCAAATTTGCCGCCTGTTTTGGAGATTTTTATTATACGGCTCACCATCAACATAGGAGGCGAAGGAAGTTTAGCCCCTTCAAATCCGGGCAGCTTACCTTGTGCCATCCGAAGCAATTCTTCCTTACTATAACTTGATTGTCGTTCCACGTTCATTCCCTTTTTGAATAGTGATTAATGTTAAATTTTTTTGCTGGGAAAGTTAACTCATTCCCCAGTTCTTTCAATGGTAGATTTATTTTATTCCATTCAGACCATGTACAAATGTTTTAATGATAACCTTATCCCTTTGAGCGGATTTTGTTTTTAAATAAATTCCTGCTCAATGTGGAATCATAAATAGTTAAAAAAGGTTTTGAACATTGGTTATGATGTTGAGGAATGGCTATTCGCAAGCCAGTCATTAAAAAGAGAAGGAGAAAAGTTATGGGAGAATGGGTAATTATATTGGGATGTTCCACCGGACATGGGGGTGCTACAACACGGAAATTAGCTGAGAATGGCTATGGAATTATCGGGTTTCATTTTGACAGGGGAGACGTAAAACGGGAGGCAGAGGCTTTTTGTAAAGAGTTAAAAGGAATTACAAGTGATCGGTGCCATTTTTTCAACACCAATGCAGCCTCGGTGGATGTGATGGATGATTATATACCGAAGATAAAAGAGATTACCGGAGGGGATGCTGTAAAGTTGTTGCTTCATTCCATTGCATTCGGGACCACCACCAACTTTTTTGGCGAGAAACCGGTAACACAAAAACAGATGGAGATGACTGTCCACGTCATGGGAACCTCACTTCTTTATTGGGTTCAGAAACTTTACGACGCTAAACTTCTTGGGAATGGTTCACGGATTCTTGGGTTAACATCCGAGGGGAATTATCTCTGCATGGAGGGATACGGCCCTGTGAGTGTAGCAAAAGTAGCGCTTGAGAGTATTACCCGACAGATCGGATGGGAGCTGGGTCAATATGGCATTACGGCGAATTGTATTCAGGCGGGTGTCACTCCAACGCGTGCTCTCACTAAAATTTCGGAGAATTGGCGAGAGTGGGTGGAAAAAACCAAACAACGGAATCCCATGCGACGAACTACTCAACCGGAGGATGTGGCAAATGTGGTCTATCTTATGCTTCAGCCGGAAGCCGATTTCATCAATTGTTCCATTGTCTATACAGATGGCGGAGAACACCGCTCGGGGATAATACTTTAACCACTTTGTAGATAATCTACTTGTCTCAAGGGGATTAATTTCTTTTATAGCGAATTAAAAAAGTGGCAACTATACATTTTCTTCAGCAATTTGACCATCCTGCCGTTTATTTACTCATGCGGGTATTTTCCTTCCTGGGAGACGCTCCTTTCTATCTGTTTTTCCTGCCCATTCTTTACTGGTGTTGGAATCGGGAGAAATCAGTTCCCTTTATGGTGATTGTGCTATCTGAACTCGTTTTGAATTATATACTGAAGGATCTGTTTCATACACCCAGACCACAGGATTTGGCGTTGGTAGATTCAACAGGCTTGGGATTTCCAAGTGGACATGCCCAGAATGCTGTGGTAGTATTTGGTTACCTGGCATGGCTTGGAAGGAATCGATCGTATTACTGGTGGGCAGGTGTGGTAATCTTCTTTATTGGATTGTCCCGACTTTACCTTGGGGTTCATTTTCCTGCTGATGTCGTGGGTGGGTGGTTCTTAGGATTTTTATGGTTGGTCTTTTGTATATGGGTCAAGAATTACCTGGAACGCAATGAAGTCCAATTTCCCATGGTTCCAACTATGGGCATTATTTTACTTATCACAACTTGGATAACGGTATTTGTTGGAGATAGTGAAATAGCCAAGGCTGCAGGAGCCATGTTTGGCCTATTCACCGGAGTAATCATTACTCAGCGGTGGCTGCCATTTGAAGCAAAAGGGACTCCCTTTCATCAGGGATTCAAGGTGTTATTGGGTTTATCAGGTGTGTTTATTTTAGATCAGGGATTAGATTTTATACTGCCTTCAGGACGGGTTTTTATGTATAGTCATTATTTCCTACTGGGGTTGTGGATCAGTTGGGGCTCCGTATGGATTTTTATGAAGTTCCAATTGATAGGAATAAGAAAAAACGTATAAAGAAGCCCCGGCGAGGTAGGGGATTAACTAGGAATCTGTCTCGATATTTAAGCGATCCAGATTCCGCCTTTTCTTTAGCAGTTCTACAATCTCATAATTCTCCTTTGAAGGCCAGAGGTCGAAAGTCTGGTTCGCTTCTTTGAAAGCGTGTTCATACCACCCTTTTTTGGAGTATGCCACCGCAAGGTTGAAGTGAGCTTTCGATAGCATATTTAATTCTTCACGAGACATCTCACCGGTAACTGCCGGGGAAAGACGAATGACTTCTCGATATTCGAAGATAGCTTCCTGTACCAATCCTTTTTCGTAATACCAGTTACCTAATTTAAGGTGTCTTTCAGGGTTCTCTTTGCATGACATCGCCAGCAAAGATAGAAAGAGGAGATAGATGATTGTCGATTTCTTCATATGTTACCTCGGCATGAAGTTGTCGGGAATTTAGTAAGCGAAGGGAGAAAATCCACTGAAAATTTAAAGATTATTGGGGTATTACATCATGGCTTCCGGTGGATAGAATTCAGCGGGAACACTTTTGGGGTCTTTTGTTAAGAATCCCAAAGATAATATTCCCATCACCATAAAAATACCTATTCCAGTCAGGACAGCGGGGATCCCGTAGATTGGCGCGAAAAGTCCGGATAGGATGATAAAAAGTAGAACAAAAGGCGCCGTCAGGCTATCAATCAGGGCGAAGTATATTTTATTATCGTTCTCACCGGCAAATTCATAAACCAGACTCATGGCAGATGTCCAAAATCCTCCCTGACCCAATCCGAGAAAAATAAATATAAGGTATGCCTGTGTCATTGTTTCGGTAGTTAAGGCAGTGACCAAAGCGCCAAAATAGGCGATAAACACAATGACCATACCGTGTTTATGTCCGAACCGGTCGCCGATTTTTCCGGTGAAATAGCTAGAAAAACCTGCTAAGAGAACAGTGATTGCAGTAAAAACTCCAGCTTCACTGATGTCGAATTGTAACTTTTCATAAGTATGAACTGCATAGAGGGAAATAGCCGGATAGTTCGCAGCAAGCAGAATGCGACTGAAGATGTATTTCCTGAAGTTGTGATCTTTTCTGAGGATTCCTCGTACACCGGTTAGAAATTGTGAAAACGTTATTACATCCTTGGGTGGAGATTTTGGTTTTAAACGGTATAGCAGAAAAGTTGAGATTGCTAATACCATACAGAATGAATAGACGAGAAATCCAATACCGAAATTCTCTGGGAACACAATGGAGGAGCTGGATAGGAGCCTTTTTAGTACCAGACCCCCAAAGAATCCCCCGACGCTGCTGAATGCAAAAGAGACACCGAAGAAAGCTCCTCTTTTTTCTCTAATATGTACGGATTCAAGAAAATCTGCCCAAATGGGGAAAACGATTCCTAAAGCCAGGGCAAAAAGGATATAACCTGTATAGTAATAAATCCATGCGTTGTGTCCGGTGGGAGCAATAAAGGCGAAAATAAAACCGACTGTAACAATCGGTGGCAAAAGCAATCCATGGACTGACATGACGGCTCGTCTCAGATTTTTTATTTGCCCCCCCCAAAAAGCTGAAAATATCTGGGGTATTGCAATGCCGATGGTAAATACACCTGCCACAGACCCGATCACAATATTGGGCGCTCCCAGCTCCTTCAGGAAAAGGGGAATCACGGCAAAGGTCGAATGAAAGGCCATGCCAAACCCCCATACCATCTCGTGAACAGAATTGATGACAAGGTTATGTTTATGATCGGCTGAAGTAAGGTTGCGGGTATTATTCATAACTATTTATTTACTCCATTTCTTGGGAGTAATAACGTAGACAGCAAAATCAAAACGCCACCTGCCATCTGTGGAGGACTTAAAACTTTACCCCGGACAACCCAGTCAATGATCACTGCAGATAGGGGCCAGAACAGTTCATAAATGGTTGCGTGAGTTGCCGGAACCTGTTTGAGTCCGTAGTAATAGATAAAGAGAGCAACACTGCCGGTGGAAAGGACGATCACGACAATAATGAACCACTGTTGAGAAGTTAAAGAAAAGAGAGCAGGTTGGTTTGGTAAACTCATAAAAACGATGAAGGCTACAATAGCCGTGACCCAGAGTCTGAGGGAGGTGACCGTTAAAAACGAAAGGTTTTTCAGGGCATGTTTCCCAAGCACTGTTGAGCTGCCCCAGCTAAAAGCGGCAAGGAGGGCAAACAGGGCGGCGATAAGAGTTTTATCATCCCACTGCGCCATGGGTATAGCCCCGAAAGTTACAAAATAGCCCCCTACAAAAGCGCCAGTAGCACAAGCCAGGAATCGTCGAGTTAAAGGTTCCCGGAGAACTAAGGCTGCCAGAGCAATAGCGAAAAGAGGTTGGAATTTTTGTAACAGCACAACAACAGAGAGATCGATATAACCAATGTAACTTAATGCCTTGGTGTAGAAAAAAGTGCCGAGAATACCGCCTACAATTGATATCCATGCTACAGATATCCATGTTCTCTCACGAATGGATTTGATCTCACCCCACCCTCGAATGAGAAGCGGGAAAAATAGAATTGCTCCAATGATGTGTTCTAATAGTATGATGAGGAATGATGGAACACCCGCGAGGTTCTGCCGGAGAAATCCGTCAAAACTCCAGAGAATTGCCGCAAATATAATGGCGGCAGGAGGTAAGAATTTCATGGTTTTCATCGGGGTGAATTTAGTAATTATTTTTTTAGAACAAGATTGTATCTTGTCTAAGAAACACAAGAAATATTCCTGTATTATGAGTTGAGGATGCCGAACGAAAATAAATCTTGTTTTGGATGCTCAAATTACAATAATAACTTTCGACCTGATTTACCGTATCAGGTTTATTGAGTTGGTGAAAGTGATATGAGGAGCGCTAATTATGCCATTGACTTATGAAATTCCTCCAAGGGAAACGCCTAAAGATGACAATGGCTATTTTGAACAGATGACTAAGGCTATTTTTCAGGCGGGCTTCAGTTGGTTAGTTATCCGAAACAAGTGGGAGAATTTTCAAAAAGCTTTTGATCATTTTGATATTAATAAGGTGTCAGATTACAATCTGGATGACATACTGCGACTTGTATGCGATAAGGGAATTGTGAGAAATCGACAGAAAATCGGCGCTACAATTGAGAATGCTAATCTCATCAAGCAACTTATTGAGGAACACGGTTCCTTTAAGAAATATTTAGACTTTCTTCCATCGGATTACTACGAGCGGGCTCCTATTTTAACAAAGCGGTTCAAGAATTTGGGACGAACCAGCGCTTTCGTTTACCTATATTGTGTGAATGAACCGGTGTCGGAGTGGCAGGAGCGATAAAATGGTTGATGTAACTGGTGAGTGGTAACTGATAACTGGTGAATGGCGCCTCGATTTTAAGGGGTTATATCCCACAAATGGTAGGGTTGATCACAGATTCTTGTGGAAAAGTGTGAAGTGCCTGCCTGGCGGCAGACAGGCAACTCAACTGTTTTGAAAGAAGGGCAAGCTGTTTACGTTATGGAAACAGCTCAACGTAGAATATATAAAAATGATGAAGATCAGGGGTTAAATATGTTTGTACAGGTCTGTTTCGCCTTCGCTCTTGGCGATGATTACGGCTCCGACACTGTCGCTGGCGACATTCACCATGGTACGGAACATATCGAGGGGACGGTCCACGGCAAGCATGGTACCCACAAGGAGCATGGCAGTAGGATGATCGCCGAGTCCTACGGCATTAAGAACAATGAAGATCATGACGAGCCCAGCGGAGGGGATAGCAGCGGCGCCTACAGAGGCGAGGAAGGCAGTGATCACGATCACTACCTGTCCGGAGAACGAGAGGTCGAATCCCGGTATTGCCTGTGCAATAAATAGGACACCGGCACATTCATAGAGAGCTGTTCCATCCATATTGATGGTGGCGCCTAAGGGGAGGACGAAACTGGTGACCCGGTTGGAGACACCTATGTTGTTTTCCATGCAATCAATGGTAACAGGAAGGGTAGCTCCGGAAGAGCTTGTGGAAAAGGCGGTGGCAAAAGCTGCAGCCATCGCTTGAAAATGCTTCTTTGGATTCTCCTTGGTGAACAAGAAAAACAGCAAGGGGAGCACGATAAAGAAGTGCAGTGTTAGTCCTAAGGCGATGGTAATCATGTACATTCCCACAGCTTTGAACAGACCAAATCCTGCGGTGGCGACCGCATTGGCGATCAGCCCAAAGACTCCGATGGGGGCAAGTTTGATGATACCGTGGGTCAGCTTCATCATAGCGTGGAAACAGTAATCAAAAAAATTCAGGAGGAATTCATAGGGTTTCCCTTTTAGTTGTGTGATAGCAAAACCAAATGCAATTGAGAAGAAAATAAGGGCAAGAATATCTCCCTCCGCCGCTGCTTTGATGGGATTTGTGGGAATCATCCTGATAATAATATTCCCCAGAGAATCTGGTTGCTGTAGTTTTGAAGGGTCAAAGGCTTCTGTGTTTCCGGGAATTTCAACACCCTGCCCGGGTTGGATCATGTTTGTAAGCGCCAACCCGATGAGGATGGCAATCATGGAACTTAAAAAGTAGTAACCCATTGTTTTGGATCCCATACGCCCCAGGCTTTTGCTGTCCCCGAGACTGGCGACACCCGTGGTGATGGAGGTGAAGATCAGGGGAACGATGATCATCTTTAATAGACGCATGAAGATAGTGCCAAGAGGAGCGGCAATAAGGGCCTTGTCCTGAAAAATAAGAGCGAATAGAGCACCCAGCGCCATGGCAATGAGGATCTGCCAGTGAAGTTTCAATTTCATAATGCGCCGAATTTAGGGTTTGAACATCGGAATCCCAATAGATTAGGTGGTTTTAGAAACCACATAAATTTGTCTAAATGAGTGTCTCCTGAGCCCGAGAGGAGTGTCATCAGTATGTTAAAAAAATTCGCTTCTGACATAGCATTATTATTTTTCAAAAGTTCTCTATTCAGGTAAGAAAGCGGCTCACGGTTACTCTGTATAGTTAGTTGGTAAGTTTGCTTTTTTGTTCTTGTGTTCCATTGATGAAACTGTCAATAACCTGTTTGTATCTTTCAAATGGGACGACCAGAGGACATTCTTCGGGAACGGCTAGCGTACCGTCGGTTAAAACAAGTATAATTCCCGGAAATGAACAATCGAAAGTTTTTTCAGATACCGTGTTGAGGACGTGGAATCTCTATCAGACCGGTATGAGCCTGGAGGAAATGGCTCGTGTGCGGAAACTCAAAGAAAGCACCATTGCAGAGCATCTCTGCCGGTTGGCACAGGCAGGCGAAGCGATTGATGTGGGGCGATTCATTCCCAAAGAGAAGATTAAAACCATTCAAGACACCATTCGAAAGACGAACAGTTCATCCCTAAAGGTAATCAAAGACACCCTTTCCGAGAACTCTCCGGATGTAGATGAATACTCGTATAGTGACATCAAACTGGTGATGTATTGTCTTTCAGTAAGAACTGAAACGTGATGCGCCTGCCCCACCTGACATATTTCCTGCCTGTTGTACCGACAGGGCAGACAGGTGGGCAGATAAGGAGGAATCCCGAACTTTGGGATATCGGGGTAGCGACGATGAAGCGTATCGGAGTGATGCGTGAAACGTGATGTGTAACGAGGAAAGTCACCTACACCGAAATTCTATCATCAGAACGTTTGAGATGTCTATTTACCATCATTTATCTACATACATTTAAAATAACGCCGCACACTTTCGGCGTCTGGTGGACTGGGTGTTATAAAGCCCGATTTAAGAAAATTACTCTAATTCAATAATATCCACTGTAATACCATCACTGACCTTTTTGTAGTAAATTATTTTTACATCTATTCTTTCACTTAAACTTTTCTTTGATTTGTACGTTTCAGGTTTAATACTGACTGGTATATCCCCTATAAAACCATCAATACCTTTCGATTCTTCTTCTGGATCAGCAAGACGATAATCTTTCTGATACATTTCAGCTGTTTTTGCTAATATTGCTTCTTGAAATCTTAATCCAATGAAGGTCTTGACAATCACTAAATCGGTAACCCAATCTTTGATCATTTCATCATCTATTTTTTCAATAACTTCCCGGAAATTGTCGACCATTTCTTTTATTTTTTCAGTTGCCTTTACAATAGCGTCTGGGTGCTTTTGTAAATACCATTCTTCCCATTCTTTCAAGGTTTGTCCGGAGAATTCTTGAATTAAATCACTCATTTGACCAACAACGGCTGGTCTTGTCCCCTGAGCGTTTTGGTTAGCTAAATTTAAAATTTGTGTTGAATATTTCGGGAAATTATATGGTTTACTACCTAATAGATTTTTTATTTCATTATTTTTGATTTTAAACTTGGTTCGCATTGAATTCTTTTTTTCTTATATCTTTAAAATTCGATAGATATTTAAAGGGAATAGTTTCATCTACAACAACATATCCCGTTCTTAACAAATGAGAGTTAATAAAAGTTTTATTTTTCAAATATAAATAACTTAATAAGTAATTATTATTGTCATATTTGATTTCGTCGAATTTTAAGAATATTCTTTGTCCCTTCGTTTTTTCTCTGATGAATTCTATTGCTTTATCTTGTGTTTTTTTGATTGGTTTAATACCTATCAATTTGATGGTTAAACCATTATTCAAAACAATTTCGTTTGGACTAATAATTTTCTTAACTGAATAATATTTATTTTTTATACTATTAGAATTATTATCAATTTTTGAACCAAACTGTAATTTTCGTGGGTCAACTTTCTTGTTAATTTTTATTGGGTCTTTAAAAATATAGGGTAAGTTTTTAACATCTTCTTTAAAATCGTATTTGCTTTGGATATTCTTTACAACTTCAATTTTCGCTTTCTGGAAAATATCAGGTTTGGCCATTCCAAGTTTTTCTTCAATTATTGGTAAAAATTCACTGTTTATTTCATACCCAACAGAATTACGATCAAAATTAATTGCACTTAAAGATGTAGTTCCACTACCTAGAAATGGGTCCAAAACAGTGTCACCCACATACGAAAACATTTTTATCAATCGGTTTGGCAATTCTAAAGGAAACATCGCAAGATGCTTATCCTGCTTTTCACCAGAAAAATTCCAATGGCCGGAGAAATATTTATTCCACTCATCTTTGGTCATTTTGGATTTTTCTTTTATTACCCTGTCAATTTTCTTTGGTTTCCCTGATTTCTTAAAAATTAAAATAAATTCGTAATCAATTTTTATAATGCCGTTTCTTGGGTAAGGATATGATCCCATAACGGTTGCACCACCAGTGGTATTTGATGTAGTAACTTTTTGCCAGATTATAGCACCCATATAATCAAATCCAACTGTTTCACAAAATTTTATTATTTCAGTTCTAATAGGAATTACTTTGTAACGACCATAATAAACAGACCTTGCAAATTGGTCACCAATATTTATACATAAACGACAACCATTATCTAAAACTCGATAACATTCATTCCAGACTAAATTTAAATTGTTAATGTAATCTTCGTAAGAATCATCAAATCCAATCTGATTCCCATAACCGTAATCTTTGAGTTGCCAATAAGGTGGTGATGTAATTACAAGTTGGACTGATTTGTCTTGAATCAAATCCATTTTCCTTGAATCACCAGTAATAATTATATGATCTGTTTTCATACCAATAAGTTAGTCATTTTTCTGAAATTCTCATTCTATCATAAAAGGAATTTTTCCTTGCTTTCATGGCAAGTAGGTGGAACTAACTTGCACCGAGCAGTTTCGGGCCAAACTTTGATTTAAGCTGAAACCCGCGTGGTACGCCGAACCAAAAATTCAACCTAAACGCTCAGCGTCAAGTTGAACGATTTGTTCCGTTTCCGTTTAGGCAAACACAGGAGGGTTTTTATCAAACCATGGTTTAGCCTTTTCCAGTTGTGCCGCTAGACGGTATAGTGTAGCTTCGTCTCCAATGGGCGCTATAAATTGAACTCCGCAAGGCAATCCCTCGGAGGTCCAGTGAAGCGGAACCGACATTGCAGGTTGTCCCGTTAAATTTGCTAACTGAGTGAAGGGCATTTTGGACAGACTTTTTTTAGCGAGTTGGTTTACGATTCCCGACACTTTGAGAATTTTGCCAAGCCCCAATGTATTCATTATTTTCATACCGAACAATTCTGCGGTACTGGGTAATGTTTCTCCGATTTTGGGAGGAGGAACAGCGATTGTTGGTGTCACATATATGTCATATTTCTGATGGAAGCGTCCCATAATGCGGGAAAAGTCGTTCCAGCGTTGTATCGCTTTTACAAATTCACAGGCAGTGAAAGTTCGCCCTAGTAAGCCAAGAGTCCATGTCGCGGGTTCCACGTCTTTTTGCTTGGGTTTTCTTCCTATCATAGGCTCCAGATTATCAATTTCCGCAGCCACTTCTCCAAAATACATCATCAGATAGGACATCGCCAATTCCATACCATCATAGTCCGGTTTTGTTTCTTCTACATGATGCCCAAGATCAGATAAGAGATTTGCGGCGCTCTTCACGGCCGCAACACATTCCGGGTGAACTTCATTCCCAAGTGGCGATTGGGTTGTTATTGCAATTCGTAATCTTCCAGGTGCCGTTTGGATTTCCTCCATATATTTACGAGAAGGTGGCTTTACTACATAAGGCGCTCCTGGGTCAGCGCCTTGTATCGCATCCAACATAGCGGCGCTATCTCGTACGGATCGAGATAATATGTGCTCTACTGCCGCGCCTTGCCAAAGTTCTCCATAAGGACCAGTGGGAGTTCTTCCTCGGGAAGGTTTTAGGCCAAAGATACCACAACAAGAAGCGGGAATTCGAATGGAACCTCCGCCATCACCCGCAGAGGCTATTGGAACAATGCCCGCAGCCACGGCTGCCCCTGAACCTCCGCTTGAACCACCAGAAGTGTGTTCCGGATTCCAGGGCGTACGAGTTGGACCAAATACCTCTGGTTCTGTAACTCCCATCAACCCAAATTCTGGAGTATTAGTTTTCCCGACCGCGATAATTCCCGTAGCCTTATATCGCTTCATAAGTTCGCTGTCTTGATTGGCGACATAATTCTTCAATCCCTTGCATCCTTTCGTAAAGGCTACCCCTGCATAGGTTGAAACTAAATCCTTTATCAAAAAGGGAACTCCCGTAAATATTCCGTCCGGTAAAGGTTTTTGTGCGACTTTTCTCGCTTCTTCATACATTGGGATAGTCACGGCATTCAGTTTAGGATTAACTTTCTCAATTCTATTGATTGTTTCTTCCACCAATTCCAATGGAGTTACTTCCTTGCGTTTAACTAATTCGGCAAGCCCTAATGCATCATAGCTTCCAAATTCTTTTATACCTGACATTTTTCTCCCTATCATAATTGTTTTAATAAACTAGAAAACTCACTATCAAATATAGCAGTTCGGCGTTTCTTCAATCCTTAATTATCAACTTACCAAATATTAAGTTTGAAAATCTACCTTCAGGAAATCCCATGAGTAGAATTGCTTTTGGGGCTTTCAATTTAAGACCGCAAGGAACTTCCCGCTCATGCTTCCATCCAGACTACCCGGATTTATACTCACCTGACGATGTACAGGCTTCTGCTGTATTTAAAATGTAGTTGAGAGAGATATTTGATATATCCCTTTGTGGAATGAAACATCCATATCAAAGTTTGATATAGTTTGACCTTCAACCCTTTTAAATACCCATTTGTCATTTTGATAGACATAAACAAAAGTGGATATTGTGGTGCCCACTATCCCGCCAACAATTATATCGGAAATGAAGTGCTTATTATCTTCAACTCTGGAATAAGAAGTAATTGAAGCAAGTGAAATCATGCTTGCACTGAAAAATATTTTACCAGCCAAATGAAGTGGATTTTTTTTGTTACCAATGTGCTCAAAAACAAAAAGAGAGCTATAAGTAGCGATGGAAAATGATGAAGATGCGTGGCCAGAAAAGAATGATTTTTTAGAATCGATTTCTTCATCCTTTGGATATTTATCGAAACTTGGACGTTTTCTGCCCACGATATTTTTGGCAAGATTCGTCACAAGGGACGCAAATGATGTTGCTTCAAAAAATCCTTTTAAATTCCTATATGATATTTGATTCATCCAACCAGAATTATTAGGAACAAGAGCAATGGCGGCTCCGACAACACCGATACCTTCATATATCCTTGAAGTAGGGACTGAACTTTGAAAATATGATTTGTTTGTTGATCCACCCATTAATGGTTCAGAAGGCCATACTGGCATATTGTCCAGTGTCAGCGTTGCTAAATATGCTGTTGCGATTATGGACCACTCAAGAATTTCGCCTTTTGTTGAATATTTCCTTTCATTGGCATGAACAATACTTGTTATAAACAGCAAAGTTATGATTAAAGATCGGTAAAGATTATTTATCAGCTTTCCCTCCATTCAGTCATTGCTCGCCTGGTGACGCAGGAATAAACCAAGAGTATCAAGACGCTGCGCTGAAGTAGGTGCGAGCTCTGGGTGGTTCACCCTCTCGACGGCGGTGAAGGCCAATCCAGTCGGGATTCCGCAGCATCTCAAAAGTGCTATCAACATCTGGAAGAGGACGATGGTGATCCCGCCACATTTCCGTATAAATACGACGTGTCCGTGTATGTATGTGGAAAATACAGGAATATCATTTTTTTCAAGTTAAACCCATTTTTTTTGTAATTCCCAAATATCATTGGAATGAAAGAATTACCCCATTTCGTAAACGAATATAAATTTCCACGTTCCCGAAACTTCGGGATCGTGGACAATATTTGCCGAAAGAAAACCGGACTTCCCGTCTCCATAAGAATGAGGGCGGGCAGGTACAATGAACTTAACTCCACGGTGTCCTCCACCTACCGCCTTTAGATTCAAGTTTAAGATCCTTTAGAGTAGGAGATTTTACGTTAATCCGAAGGTAGTACCCGGAGATGTAACCGGAGGGTATCCATGTGAAGGTAAGTACCCAGCAATGGAGGTCCCTGGTGATGTGAAACCGGTGGCTGACTAAGTCGCGTTTCAAGAGGTCAAATCGGCTTTCGTATGTGACATGCCAGAATTTTGTGGGGTTCATTCGCAGGTTCATCCCCATCCAGAATGTATCTTTAGGTTTGGTGGAAACGCTACGATTGGTTGTGTATCGTAAATTAACATTGGCATCCCAGATATTTCTTTTCACAGGTTTAGTCTGACTCGTGGATTGGGATTTTATTAGCTGAATGGAAGTCAGGTCATCATCAGTGGTGTCTGCCTGAGTTAACTCCTCTACGTCCTCCTGAGATATGATTTTTTGTTGTTTTCCCGAAATGCGAAAGCCGGTTGAAAAGCTCATGCTCACCAATCTTGGAATTGGGATACCCAGCGAGTTTTTATTAATACTGTTCACCCGTTTTAAAGTGTTCCCAACTTTTTCAGTACGGTAGAAATCATGGGTCATGGATACATCCAGATTTAATTTCATTGGGAGTTTCGCTCGAAAAGTAGACCTTAATTTTGCCCATCCGAATTCTTTGGCTGCGAAGTTGTAACTGGTGCTCATGTTCCAGGTGAGGAGGTTATTGATTTTTCTCTCTTTGTCTCTCTCTAAAATTTTTGCCTGAAATACATTCTTGACCGAAAGATTAATGCTTCTTCTCTCTTGTCGGGATGTGGCTCCAATCATTGTCCCGCTGAAGGGGTCAAAATCGTATTCGGTACTTGAGCTGTCAGTAATGGTTTTAAAATAACCAAAGTCATATCCATAGAACTTCTTAGAAAAATTCGGCTGATATGAAAATCCAACGGAAGGAGTAATGGTGTGCCTAATGGAAATCAGGGGTCTGATTTTGACCGGGAATAATCCGTAAAGTTTAGTGTTGGCATTCAAATTGAGAGATCCGGTAAGTCTGGAACGAAACTCTCTGATTTCACTCTTGCCAATGGGATTGCCATTCACATCAGCGGAGTCGGCATCAAAATATTTGGTAATCCAACCTTCTCTCAAGTTAATACTTGGGCGAAGAGCGATGTATTTAAACAGCTTACCGGTACCTGAAAGTGAAATATTATGGGCCCAGCTGTTATCGTACGTTTGTTCTAAATCGCCCCAAATGTAGACGGAGTCGGAATCTGCATTCTCTGATACCAGCAACTTGGATTTATAGAACCCTGTTCCGTTATTTCTAATCTTGCTGTTATAGTTCCAGTAGAGGTTTGTACCCTTAGTTCCTTTAAACAGTTGAGACTGACTTTTATTTATGGAAAGAGATGGGAAAACAGTATTAGTCTGAACGACACGCATCCCTGATTTGTTTGGCTCTGAGTAATAAATGGATGTATAATCGATCTTCTCTTCAGACATTAGATTTCTTTTTCGGGAGAGGTTTAACGAGAAGCTGGAATTAATTTTAGGCCATCTCTTCGAATAAGTGGCATTGGATATGATGTATTGGTCGAGTCTATCTCCCAAATCTATACCAAACCTGCGGTTGAAGTCGCTGTTGGATACATATTCGGCGCGGGCATTAAAATTCTGGTTATATCGAAGTCGTTGAGTGTGATTCCAGGAAAGCGCCCACTTTATCTGCTTGGGATCGCTGAATATATTACCGATATCCTGATCCTGGACTGTTCGAGTGTATCGAAAATTCAGATTCCCACCGTATCCGTACCTTTTGAAATACCGGTTTTTGCTTCGAAACAGGATACCCCATTTATCATAAAAGTCTAATAGAAAGGTTGAATTTACGTGATCGTTAACAGCCCAGAAATAACCAAGTCCTCTTAGCTGCCTTCCACGGGGATTGTCTTTCCCATAGGAGGGCATGATCCATCCGGAATGACGCCTACCACTTTGATCCGGGAATACACCGAAAGGGAGGGCAAAGAGGGGAATCCCGCTGATATAGAGTACAATAGGTTTTACGATGATTTTATCTCCTGTAATCATTTTCATCTGTCTGCTTTCAAAGTGGAAGTGAGGATCCGGATCCAGGTTGCAGGTGGTATAAGCGCTGTAACTCACATAAAAAACGTCTTCACTCTGATTACGGATTTCTTCCCCTGTATAGTACCCATCATCCATTTGAGTTTTACCGTGATGTATTCGACCGTGCCTCGTGTCCAGATTGTAAACCAGAGCCTGCCCAACAATAGGGTTCTTTCCTTTTTCCAATAATTGGGGAAATTCAGTTGGGTCATCGGATTGAACATCAGGTGGGAGAGGAAGCGCTGTCAAAAGGTTATCTTCCCATGAAACTTCGATATATCCGGATTTTAAGGTAACATCCTGGTAATCAATTTTTGCGGTTTTCCGGAGTTGAGTTTCTTCATCCGGGATAGAATAGTGAATGGTATCCGCTCGATAGATAATAGGTGCATGTATGTTGTCAGATGCATCATCGGGAGTATATTCTCCTCTGCCTCCTCCCACGATATGAATGGTTTTCAATTCACTTTTACCAATACTATTGGGCTCAAAAAGGAGGGTGATGGTATCACCTGTTGCGAAATTTTTCCCCTGGTAAACAGAATCCACCTCAGAAGATCCTTCTGAAAAAAGATGATACAGTGTCGTTGCCATTCCTTCCAATCTTACCGAGTCGATTATACCGTCTTTGAAGAAAGCTTCCATTCGCTTACCGGTCATTTCATCGACAAACTGCACTTTTTGATAGATAGTTTTGGTTGAATCGTCCTTCGAAATCCGCTCTAATTTCCCTTCAGTTTCGTAAACAATATGAGCGTGATCAGGAATAATCAGTTGTTGGAGAATATCCTCCATATATATCAGGTGGATTTCATCTCCGGAGATTGTTTGTCCTGCTTCATTGATTTTGGGATTTTCCAGCAATAAAGATTGTTCAAGCTGTGCGTTGTAAATACTTTTCCCACAGGTTGCATTGCGTTCCCCTTCTTGAATTGTCACATTTCCAATAGCTGTATAACTGGCGGCGTCCGCTCCCTCTTCCTTTTTGTAAATAAGATTATCCGTAGTGATGATTTGACTACCCTGGGTAAAGTGGACAGCGCCGGTTGCGATACCGCTATCGGATTCCAGAAAATATGTGAGTGTATCAGACAGTAATTTATAATCAGGATCTTCGAAGTGGACGTGTCCAAAACCCATCAATATATCGTTTTGGGAATCGAACACAAGAGAATCGACGGTCATGATCTGTTCATTCCTCTCCATCAGAACATCCTCAATAAATGACCCGATTCCGTCTTTTTCTCGATAATAAGCCCGGTTGGAAGTTAGAATAACATCCCCTTTTTTAAACTTGACGTTGCCTGTGAGATATTGAATGGCTTTTCCGTCATCTCCTGTTATATTCTCCAATTCATCGGCATGAATCAGACGCAACCGTTCCTTTGGCTCGGCTAACAATTGGTAACCAAATAATAAAATAAAAATGGGAAGAAAGTGCTTTAGTGTTAATGTGTTCGAGTGTTGATGTAGAAAATTACTCTTAAAACTTGTCCACAGGATCATTCGGAAACACTTTAATACATGAACACAAAAATGTATATTGTCGTTCAACATGAAATGTTAAGTTTTCCGGTTTTCGTGACTTAGAGTTTCCTATTCTTGCCGTTCTTCACGATACCTCCCTTTCCAGAGAAGGTGAAGCCGTTTCCGGATGAATTTTTCATACCCTTGTTTGGTTGGACGGTAAAACGCCTCCGGTTTCATATCATCCGGAAAATAATTGACGTCAACGAAGTGGGTAGGGAGGTTGTGAGGGTATTCGTAATTTTTACCATAATCCAGCGATTTCATCAGTGATGTGGGTGCGTTTCGTAAATGAAGGGGTACCGATGAAGTTCCGTCCTTCATTATTTTTTGTCTGGCTTCTGATATGGCAATGTAACTGGCATTTGACTTTTGTGCTGCCGCCAGATAGGTTGTCACTTGAGCCAGCACTAATGAAGCTTCCGGCATGCCGATTGTGTGAACAGCTTGAAATCCAGAAGTAGCCACAACAAGAGCCTGAGGATCGGCGTTCCCGATATCCTCAGAAGCAAGAATAATCAGGCGGCGAGCAATAAATTCCGGTTTCTCACCGCCCTCTAACATAATGGCTAACCAATAGATCGCTGCGTCAGGATCACTTCCCCTGATTGATTTGATAAAAGCGGAAATGGTGTCGTAATGATAGTCACCTGTCTTGTCGTAAAGATGATGTTTGTTTTGTAGTGCTGCTATCAAAATCTCATGTGTAATGGTGATTTTATTCTGACCATCATCGGCCAATACGATAGCATTCTCAAGTGTGTTCAACATTTTACGAGCATCCCCACCGGGTGATTGGATTAGAGTTTTACGAACATTGTTTTCAAGCGAGATATTTTTCTTCTGCAAAAGGATGTCTGTTTTTAAGGCGCGAGTCAGTATTGTATCAAGGTCTTTTAATGATAAGCTTTCCAGTTTCAGTATTTGACATCTGGATAACAGGGGAGAAATAATTTCAAAGGACGGGTTTTCGGTGGTAGCGCCAATAAGAACGAGGGTACCATCCTCGACACCATGCAAAAGGGCATCCTGCTGTGCCTTGTTGAACCGGTGTATTTCATCGATAAATAGCATAGTGGATTTGTTCATCTGAAAGTGAGTTGAACCGATGTTAAGTATTTTGCGGAGATCTTTAACCCCGGATGAAACGGCGGAAATTTCATAAAAATCTGCGTTTGATTCCCGGGCGATGATTTTTGCAAGCGTGGTTTTGCCAGTACCCGGAGGACCCCACAAAATACAACTAAACGGCTGTTGTGCTCTTAAAGCGCTTCGAAGCAGCGAACCTTTCTTTATCAAATGATCTTGACCAATAAACTCCTCCAACGTTGTGGGCCGAATTCGTTCGGCTAACGGAGGAAGATTTGATTTACTTTTTGCCACGATAATTGAATTTAGACTTGCACGGAGGTAAAATCAAATATTGGGTGACCCTTACCTAAGATAGGAAAAATTGATAATTATTCTTACTATTGGTTCTCTAATTTCAAGAAAAGGAGGATAATATGGCAAGAATTAGTTACTTAATGGTTTTGATGTCACTGGTATTCATAGTGACTTGCGGAAAGAAATCTGATGAGGAAAAGAGAGCAGAGGAGGGTAGTGTAACCGGGGTTGAAGTTACTACTGAAAGCGGATTGAAATATATTGATGAGAAAATTGGGACGGGTGTAACTCCTCAGTCGGGACAGACTGTTAGTGTCCACTATACCGGCAGGTTAGAGGATGGTACGAAGTTTGATAGCTCAGTGGATAGAGGTGAACCATACTCATTTGTCATTGGAGTGGGGAGAGTCATCCGAGGATGGGATGAAGGTGTAATGACCATGAAAGTCGGGGGAAAACGAAAACTTATTATTCCCTCGGATCTCGGATATGGGGCCAGAGGGGCGGGAAAGGTTATTCCACCAAATGCTACCCTTATCTTTGAGGTGGAATTGCTTGGAATAAAGTAATTCTCAGTTATTGAGTGTTACCTAAATTGAGCGATTCCTGTAGCATAAACATCTTGTTTGTGAAGAGAGTTTGGTTTTACATCCATCACCCTATAAGTTTTATAAAAATTCTGATTTATCAACAATCGTAAAAAAAGAATCGCTCAATTTAGATGTTAATGTGTTTAAGTGTTCATGTGATTCCATAGGGACTCAGTTGACCCGTAGGGTCTCCTGTGGAGGAGTATGTGATTAAGTAAATTCACGACAATACTTGAAAAAGGCTGAGTCCTGAACATTCGGGATTTCGCCTTTCAGCTTTGTCCGAGTTAGGTGCTTTGAGGTCTATTAAATGATTCACCAATCTTACAAAAAATCTTGGCCTATTTACCTGGGGACCTATGAATCAGGTGAGTTAGCACAGAAAGTTAATCATGCCTTAGAAATGTTGAGGGCATGTTACGTCTGTCCCCGGGATTGCGGGGTCAACCGCTTGGAGAACAAATGGGCTGTATGTAAAAGTGGACGGTATGCAGTTGTCAGCAGTTATTTTCCTCATTTTGGAGAGGAGGATTGCCTTCGAGGGTGGAAAGGTTCCGGGACAATTTTCTTTTCCCATTGCAATCTGAAGTGTGTCTTTTGCCAGAACTTCGACATCAGCCAACCCCCATCCGGTCCGGGTGGAAACGGTGTTGGCATTGAGGTTGACTCTACCCAATTGGCCAATATGATGTTATCTCTGCAGGAGAAGGGATGTCATAATATTAATTTTGTGACGCCTGAACATGTGGTTCCTCAAATCGTAGAAGCGCTCCCTATTGCCATTGAAAAAGGTCTTCACCTCCCTTTGGTCTACAACACCAGCGCTTTTGATTCCCTGGAAAGTCTTAGGTTGATGGATGGATTGGTGGATATTTACATGCCTGATTTCAAGTTCTGGGATAAAGAATATGCCAGACGATATCTAAAAGCAGTAAAATATCCGGAAGCAGCGAAAGCAGCAATCAAGGAAATGCATCGGCAGGTAGGGGATCTGCAGTTTGATGGAAATGGATGGGCAGTTAGAGGATTGTTAGTTCGTCATCTGATAATGCCGGGAATGACGAAGGACTCTCAAAAGATTTTTAAATTCCTGGTGGATGAGATTTCACCGGAAACATTTATTAATGTAATGGACCAATACCGACCAACCCATAAGGTAGGGGGAAAATCATACCAGGATATCAACCGTTCTATCACTCAATTGGAGCTACGCCAAGCTTACAATGTTGCTCGGGAACTGGGTCTGCATCGGTTTGATAAAAAGCGCTTTGCTTCTGTTCTTTAGATAAAAAGAAAGTAACTACTCAGGCTAAGGCACAGGCGAAGGCACCCCGACACTGCGTGTACGGGATCTCCGCTGCGCTCCGAAAGGAAAAGAGCATTGGGCTATCCCGACAAAGTATATCGGGACGATCGGCCGAGATAAGTGTCAAAAAACAAAAAAGCAGCCAACCTTTTGAATAAAGTTAAAAACGTAGATAGCAAATCAAACTATGGATAAAAAGAGTGCTGTTTTTTGTCCAACTTAATCTCATGGTTATGTTTTTGATGCCTATTGTAATACAAGTTTGTCATTCCAAATCTGGCAGTTTATCACTCGAAAGCAAAAGTTGTATTGAACGTGATTTTCCTGGTATTCTACATATTAAGCCATTTTTCTCCAGGGTTAAAACCATTTGATGAATTGATGGCCATGAAACCTTAAAATAATTTTGCATATCAGCTTCGGAAGGAGCACACCTATGTATTTTCGTATAATAATATATGAAAGCAAGATATTGACCCTGCCGTTTTGTATATTTAGTATCCACAATGTTTTTATGCTTTCGTATCGAATTAAAATAGTTTCCAAAGACAGTCAAACCATCAAAATCAGGAAATAATAAAACATAACCACGAAATATCCCCACAAAGAGGTTGGTACGAAATTTCTATTCGTAGAGCCACCTCGGGGATTCGAACCCCGGACCTACGGTTTACGAAACCGTTGCTCTGGCCAGCTGAGCTAAGGTGGCAATTTTACTGAGAATTTGTCGGGACGCTGCTCTACCTACTGAGTTACGCTGACATTTTTCATTTCAATAGTTGAATCAAAATTACTTCTATAAAATATTATCTAACAATTTAATTTTATACAATAATTTGCGCAGTTGACGGGGGCGCTACAAAAGATGGGGAACGCTAAAAGACTCTCCTTCCTAAACGCCGTACTAATCCCTTCACGTCCCGATGTCAATTTGCCCATCTCTAAGTTTGATATAGATTTTACATAGACGAATTGGTTGCGATTTTCCTGCTTCCGAGTTATTTTCTTTTGGTGGTGAAAATCAAACTTCCGAATGTCCCATATTAGAGATTGTTGGGTTTTATCCATCTAAAAGGTTCTGTGACTGAAAGAGAAATTTTGGATTTTTTGGGATGGGGGATTCATTACATTTTGAGTGTTATTAGAAATAGGTTGAGGGATGAGGAATCAGTGCGCCTATTAAAAGATGGTTATGAAGTAGTTTAATCCTAATGGATTTAATAGGATTGGAAATAAAAACTTAATCATTTTAATTGTTCGAGGCATATCAATATTACATTCAATTCTATTACCATTTTTCTCATTAAATAGAGGTTCAGAATATGAAGAAGGTAAAAATTAAAACTATAAAACAATTGTTAGGTAAGGAAGTAATTGTTGCAGGCATCATTTCTGGATTAGTTGTGTCTTTCTTTTCATTTGTTTTATATCAATCTTTTTTCACTAAAAATGTTCGGATACAACAACAGTTAGAGTTGAGAAAGGACATAGTGAAAATGCAATATCTATTTCTCCAAAGAATGAAAAGACTAACTGAATTAGGGTTATTGGTGACAGAGATAGTATTTATCGACAACTATAGACTGGGACGAGTTTCTATGGGAAAAGGGGAAATACATGAAATAATTGCCTCAGATATTGAAGACTCCGCTTCTTTTTTCGATTTTATTTATAGAGATTCCCCTCTTTTCAAACTTGAAGATACAATCAAAGTATATCCTCATAGAATAACTAATGTTGAAACAGCTCATGGAGTCAAATGGATTGCGACACATACGGAAAAAGGAATTAAATGGAATAAAGAATATTTTCTTATACCTGAAGAAGAAATAGTTACTGAAGAAACTGAATTTCGCATAATATCAATTGCATACGATACAACTTTACGCAAAGAATGGTATAATCTTTTGGATGAAATAAGATTGGGGAGGGATAAAATTGATATTTATCTCTATAAGCAGTTGAATAAAATAGACGAGTTTTTCACAAAACATAATTTGCCTGTGAAAAGAACTATTAAAGATGCTGGATTCAAGTAGTAAGTGCAACATTTGAAAGTTCCCCGAAAAATACCTGATTGGGGGTTTTGAACCCGAGACATTTTCTCGGACGGTTATTTAGCTTTTTAATAACTCTGATTATTTCATCATC
>SCKK01000048.1 GCA_004124475.1 Fidelibacterota bacterium | reverse complement strand
TTTTAGTGTTACGCTTTTTGAGAAAGTGTCTATTTATCAACTACTTACAGAAACAGGATCCCAAAATTTGATGGGCTCTCCCTCTAACCAATTGAATTTATGGGACTTATAACGGGACAGTAGTGGTTGAGTTTAAGGAATTCAGATGAAATATATTTTTTCTTTTTATTAAAAACAGGGTCATTGGCATAAACACTTCCTTTGGTCTCAATTATGAGAATTTTATGGAGTTCTTTTTCCTTTCGTTTCACAATCAGGAAGTCAGGGGTATATTTGCCTATCGGCTTCCATCCGTTGCCATTTCTTCGTTTATACTCAGGACAAGTTTTAGCAAAGCAGGTAATAACAAATCCGGTCAAGCCCCTCTCACCATTATAGTAGATTTCAAGTTGTCGGTTAGTAAAATCCTCAAGCATTAAAACTTCCTTAAGGATGTCTCGCTCAAAGCCGCTTTGCCAGAAGTTATAAGGAATGTAATGGAATGTGCGGTCTTTGGATTTTACCGCAAGCGATAAGGTTGGCGGTGGTTGTACCATATTCCCAAGTCCTTGCTCTTCCAACTTCTTTCTCATATTTTCATATTCTTTTTGCAGTACTTTTTCAACTTCAGCCAATGACTTGTCTGTTTTGTCATAATCCAGGATTTGCTGTACCTCTGCTTCTTTGGGATACAATTTGTCGTTCTTCTTCGCCGGTCCAAGTTTGTCAATCAAAAGCAATTCAACGTTTTGCTTAACGGTTTCCTTTTTTATTTGCAAAGAGCGTTTGGCGCTAAAAGCCAGCCGCACCCGGGAATTTACGGCATGCAATTCGTACCTTTCGTTGTAAACGGTATGCCCGTTGGATGTGTAGGTGATGGTCTGAAATACTTTTTTAAGTGGGTTATTATAGGATTTAAGATCAGGAATAGATACGTAGTTGAAACTTTGTTTTGAAATATCTGCCAGCCAGTGGTCATAAACTGCTGCTTCATGCCCAGCGGTATCCAATACAGTCGTTCCGCCTTCCACATCTTCTTTGAAGTTCTTTTTGGTGCGAACCACTGCACTGGATTTGTAATTGTCAAGATTATTCAGTAATGTGTTGAGCTTTTTTCCTGTGTTGGGTTCTTCCTCTATTGTAAGCGTATGGTAGTCAATGTTCATTTGATACAGTTCCACTGCGTATAAATCTAACTTTTCAGTGCGTGGGAAGCGTACCACTAATTCGGGTTCTTTCTCTTTTCCAACCTTGTTTATTTCTTCTATACTTGTATGCTGTTCCTCTTTCAATTGAGCATTGAGGGTTTTGGCGTTGTATTCATTGAGCCAAATCAGGGCGGTTTCTTCTTTTCCTTTCTCCACCTGACGAAGGCAGCGACAGGAAGTTTGCAGCACCATGTTTCGGGGACTGTCTCCTTTTTGTGCAAGGATAATTCCGGTCAAACTCCGGCAGTCCCAACCCTCTTTGCCCACCTGAACCAAAAGAATTACGCGCCTCCTGGAAAAAGAACGGTCAAGGGAATTATATTCTAATTCATTTTCTTTTGGTAGCTTGAACTCCTTATTTCCTCTATGGTATTTGAGAACGTTGGTATCCGTATCTCCAAATTTCTTTATGAGTTGTACAACAAATGGATAAACCTCCGTTTCAAGGCGTTCAATCTTCCCGCAATAGATGGCAATTTTTGGAATGCAGCCGTTTGAGTATTCCATTTTACCATATATCTCGTAAAACTCTGTTAAACCCCTTTCAATGATTTCAAGTGGTTCAAGGTTCTCCGCAATTTTAACAGTAGGCTTTTTCAGGAAAGACCTGATACCGGTTATTAGCGGATAATAATAGGTAGTGTTTGTGCTTTGGGAGAATTTAATGTTTACGTCCTCTCCGATTGATATTTTGTCAGCTTTGGAAAGATAGGGGGTACCTGAAAAGCCCAGCACTGTAGTCACATTTCCTCTGCTATGCCATTTGTGAACGACCTGCCGTAACTTGATGTCGTATGTGGCTGCATGATGTACTTCATCAATGAATATTTCAAGGTTCGGGATTTTACCAATAAGGTTTCGTAATTCGTTGGCGTATTTATCACGCTCATCTTCTGTTTCGTATTCATGAAAAACTACCTTATAAGTGTTACCCACTTTAATCAGGTCAATCCTGTCGAGGATCACTTTTTCCGCATTTACAACCAGCACCAATCCTGACAGATCGGGCTGAGCCAAATACTGATTTACCTTTTGGGCGTTGGGATTCCGGGCTTTGTTGCTTTTTTCCCCTGACTTTGCCCGATCAAGAACTTCAAATTTCAGGGTGCTTTTTATTTCACTTGCTGCCGGTTCAGGCAATACCCAAGATGGGTTAAAATTCTCAATGGTCTTTAAGCTTGGCATGATGGATGACTTCAGGCCGGAAGGCACCAAAACCAGAAAGTTGTGAGCAAAGGATTTGTTATCCGGTTCGTTATAAGCAAAGTAAAGGTCAAGGTAAATGAAGGCAGCCATTAAGAATGTTTTGCCAGCACCCATCGGCAAGCTGAACAAATAGTCAGGGTAATTCACTCCGTAGAATATGGCTTTTATTGCCTTTTCATAGTCAAAACTTTCTGGATTGTCAACAATTAGTTTTTTCAAGTCGGGCAGTTGCTCTTTTCCGTTAACCTTTTGAGAAGCAAATTCATACAATGCCCTTGCAGCTACATTCTTTTCCAGAATTTCTCTTGCTTGTTCGTTGATGTTAACTTTTGAAAGGTCAGTTCCCTGAACTGTGAAAAAACCTTCGGAGAACAACTCCCAAAGAGGTTTGTTTTGTCCTGCTATTTTGAGAAGGAGGTAGGTTTCAATTGCTTCTATTTGGGTCTCACGAAGTTGTCTCTTTGTCCGCATGTATTCCACAAGTGAGTTAACCGTGCATTCGCGTGATTGCAACCATTGGTTTTTCTTATCTGTTATTACGTTTTGTAGCATTCTTTTTTGTTATCAAGTCAAGCTGGTAATAATACATTTTCCCCTTGTCTTCGGGAGGAAAATTTGGCTTAATTTCAAGGACGTAATAATCCGCTAAGAGTCGCTTTGATACAACACTCACACCGGAAATACCTATGTTCATAAAGTCGGATGTAGTAGGTTTTTTTCTACTGGTTAATCTTACTATCAACCTCTCAGGCACTATTACGTCGCCCCTTATGCCCGATGAATAATTTAACCATTTTGAATCTTCAAAACGGTAGTCACGGTTTCCCATTTTAAATACTTGAGCATTGACCATCGTACCAAATACCAACAGTGATAAGACTACCATAATAGCCTTGCTGGATACTTTTCGACTTGAATAGTTTGTGTATTTCATCATTTCCTCCTTTTTTTAGTTTGTTGACTATTTGTACATAAATATTCCAGATGGTTTGGGCCATGATCCTGTTCCAATATAAAGCGCTTTCTCTTCGGAATCATATAACATCGATAAAATACCGCTGGCATTTGGACTTTCCAAATCTGTCCAGCTCACCCAACCATCTTGTGTCTCCATTGTGGTGTATCCCGCCGCGGCGAAGAGATGTCCAGATCGAGTGTCATCTTCAACTATACAACGGACGTGGCCAGGTCCATCGTATGACATAAGAGGAACGATCCAACTGGTCCCTCTCTCAGTCGTTTTGATGATTTCCTTGTACAAACTCACGTAAAAAATATCAGAATCATTTGGATCAAAAGCAATACCATAAACAGCATTATCTACCGTAACCATAGTATCAAGGTAAACATTAGTCCATGTGACACCATTATTTATTGAAAAAAGAAGTATGGGACCAGTATATACTGATTCCCCACCCAACCATAGTATGTTAATATCTTCACTATGATGCCTTAAATCGTATGTTGTTGCAGCCGGAGGAGGTCCAATTGGCATAATCACTTCCCAATATTCACCAAAATTGTTAGTGTGGACTAACTTTGTACCGGCAGCAAACAGATCGTAGGGCGTTTGCAGAAAAATTGTAGGATGTTCGTAATAGGTTTCGTCATCCCAGGGTGGAGGGAAGTGAAACTCCAATCCGCTATCGGAAGCAAACCAAGTATCACCACCATCTTCTGTTTTGAAGATACCATGGGCAGTACCGCTATCGGGAAAGAATGCAACTAACATTACGTCTGAGTCCTCTGAATTAACAAGAATGTCCATTACTCCAGTATGTAAATAATCCACAAGAGTTGTATCGGCCAACCCTAAATATTCCCAATTTGAATCCTCAGATCGAATGTCTTTTCTCCACAGACCGTTTGAACCAGCGCATACATAGAGGTACGGTTTATATAATCGGATGCGTAGTGCAAATTTATCTTCAAAACCAAGGGATTCCCATTTGGGTACGTTATCATCTATTGGATCTGTTGAATCATTTTCTTGGCAATTGTTTATAGGTAAAAGTGTAAGTAGAATTAAACCCAATACCAATTTTTTTTGCCTAATTTTTATCATAATTTTGAAATTCAACATCCTACCTATGGTTATTCATTTCACACCTCCTGATTTTAGGTTTAGTGAAAGATTATGGTTTGAAACGATAAACTCTGTTAAGAGTCCCTAAATATATTTCTTGTGTTTTTTCATCTAAAATCATATGGAAGATCTTTGTTGTTTCGGGGATAGGACTTTCAACTGGTTCCCATGTTGCTCCAGCGTCCCAGGTCTCAATTAAATCAGGCCCGCCGACTGCCCACAAATGACCTGGATTTGTAGGGTCAGACAGAATAGCACGGAAAAACTCACCTTTTGGATTTGTTACCAATGGAACAATCCAGGAGTTACCACCGTCCGTTGTTTTGATAATCGCACCTTGCATTCCAACATAAACAACGTCGTCATTTGGTGGATCAAAAGCTATGCTGTATACAGCATTATCATGAGGAATAAGTTTTGTAAGATCAATTTGCTCCCATGTCATTCCTGAATCAGTTGAATTTGCCAAAAATTCCTGAAAGTAGCTACATTACCTGAAGTATTGGCTATCATACCTGTTGTTTTTAGAAGGAATTGGATACATATCACCAGAAATTTAGCGAATAAAAAAGGACAACAACCGAAACGGGTTCACTGAATGTTTAAAGGGATTTTGTCTTGCTACGGAACATAACTTTCAATTTTGTTGGGAAAAAGATGACATCTTTCTTCATCCGGTTTTTTTCCGGTCAAGCACTATATAGTGAGTTACAATATTTCTGAGAAAACTTCTGTAAATAAAGCTATGTCTCCTCCATGGCGACTTACCGGAATTCCAATAAGGGCGGGACAGCTAATTGCCGGCCCAGATCGCTGTTCCATAAAACAAGCATGGGAATACCGGTAAGTTCAACATTCTCTAATAGATCATGATTGATCTTTATGTCCGCCTCTTCCCGCAGCTTGTCGATCCATTCGTCCCGCCTCAGCGGGATTGTTTTATCATCCTGGTTTGAATCCTGGGAATCGAAAAAAGATACTCCACTCGAATATAAGAAATAACGCCCCCACGATTGAATGTCATCAACCACCCGTTTGTTTGACTCTAACCCTAATTTCCTTGCCTGTTCAGCCAGGTAGTAATCACGAAGCGCACTCCTGAAGAATCTTGCCAGGCTTTTCTGCAGCAATTCAGGACTTCGAGTATTGATAGGATAATTATATTTTCTGAGAAGAGTCAATACATCTTTCCCATCCCAGGTGAAATCCGGAGATTCCACTACAGCCAAAGAAAGATCATAGTCATCAGAGATTTGAACTTCATCTGAAAAAATTGATGTGTTGAGTGGTAAGTCTTCAGAAATAAAATTCATTTCTGATTCAAGGAACCTTACCAAAGAATGAAATCCTGTCGCTTTCTGCTTTATTTGCAAAGGTGTCAGAAGTTTATCCACATACTCATCGGCTAATTCAGTCTCTATCCTGGCTTGTAGAACCTCCATTATCTGATGACGCTTCTGTTGAAGTTGCCCGGGTGTTAGAAATATGTCCTGTACCTTATGTTGAACATGCATGATTCCAAATCCTTCAGGGAATTCGATTACCTCTGACGCTTCGCCAACATTTAACCGGTAAGCCAGTTTTTCTAACGGGATGGGAGCTGTACCGTCACCCCAATGAAAAGATTGCTCCGAAAACCGGACAGACAGGTGCCCCTCGAATTCTTTTACTAACTCGTTAAATGACACTCCTTGTTGTAATTCTTTGTTCCACTCATCTGCAGTACTCTCATCCCTGGTGAACAGCACATCCACGGTTACTCGCTGGAGAGACTTGTGTAGAGTCTCATCGGTTTGTTGAGGGTCAGGTTCGGCACGACTGCGAATCTCCTCGAAGAATAACTCCCGAATCATCGCCTGTTGTTTGATAAAATTGATCGCCTCTTTGTAGCCCGGTGAATCCGCTAAACCCTGTTCCTTCGCCCATTGACTCACTACTAATTCATCAATTAACAGATCCAACGCCCGCTTATTCCTTCCCCCCGGCTTATGGAATTCAGGAAGTGGTGTCAATTCCAGACGTCTGATGAGCTCGTCTTTCGTAATGGAAGCACCATTGATCATAGCAATTTCACGCTGAGACGTGTCATCCGCTCTCTTCGTACAACCAACTAAAATAAAAAAATAAAAAACAAAGTGCAGATAGAACTTATGCGGTATCATCGGTGTGAGGTAACAATAAGCGCCCTAACAATAAAAGGTCAGTTCGTCCTTCTCGTCCATGTGGTTTAATGTTCTTCAGCTTAAAAGTTTATCATACGGCTTGGTAAACTCAAATCCCATGTATGGATTATCCTTCATATGTCGGATAGCCCATATATAGTACATGTGATATCCAGGCGCTGCCACCTGACTGTGGTCTCGTGAGTCGGTGATCGCAAGCAGGTCTTGATGTTGAATCTTGAAGACATCATCTCCCAACTCGCCATGACCATATCCTTCCACAGGAGAGAATTCGTAGTAGTAGATCTCCGATTGTTCATGATGGTGGGGAGGATAGCTACTCCATTTGCCGGGAAAATTCAGTACTTCACCTAACACAATTCTGGCAGGCTCCGGAGCTATGCTACGGTCAAAAGCAAGGCGCACTAATCGGTAGCAGGTTCCATCCAGGATATCCTTGCCCCGATGCTCCACGTCTATCTCAGCAGGAGTATAGATTTTCCCTTTAAACTGGTTGCTATTCAGAGTGCTGACAACAGCAATACGGGATTCTTGCACTGTCCGCACTGTCATGGCATCACCAGCGGGGAAGTGAACAACAACAGGATTCCGGTCAATCCAATTGGATCGCTCAAAGGAACATTCCCGGTCATTGTAAATGATGGTTCCTTTCCCTTTAATTACCAACACTGCGGTCTCGTAATCTCGAGAGCTTATGATTTCCTCACTTCCCGCTTTCATAGACAAAATCCGGAACCTGAGACCCGTCTCTGCTTCTACCCCATCGTAATCGTTGTATCCCGTAGAGAATTGCCTGCTTCGATACGGTATAGTCAAACTCATGAGTTGCTCCTTGCTATGGTACTTGAGATTAACATTAATTTTCAGTGAGCTCTAATTAACATCCTCTGTCTTACAATATCCACAAAATCGTCGTATCCCCGCAGGAATCCGTTGAGAGTATTAACCGAAGCTCCGAATCCGGCAAACTCATCCACGGTCATTCCGTCTTCGTAGTAAGCTCGGCGGAAGTCCACAAAATGATCTTCTAACTGCGCAATAATGTCCGCAGGTACTTCATCTCCCATTCTGTCTACTACATCAATGGACGAGGCATTGAACTGATTCCACCATTGGTACGGCATACTGATGACCACATCCCCGCCGACAAACTCCGACCAGTGCATGTGGCAACGGATAGCTGCTGAGAGAAGCTTTCCTTTATAGCCCCTCTCTTTGAAAATCTCATACGCTTTTTTGAAAATGGCAACGCCTGCCCAATTCGTCACACTCGGATCAACCGTGATGTTCTCTTTAGCCATGACTCTTTTCAAATGATCATCAATCCGTCCTACCATAATCGTGACGTAAGGAGTTAGTGTGGATGTATCAACACCGTTTTCTTGAGCCCGTGCCCAACCTCTCTCGATGGCTTCTGCTGCCGCCACAGCTTGAGGAACCGTAAAACTCACAGTAGCATTAATAGTGATCCCTTTTGCGGTCAGTTCCTCAATGGACTTGAACCCCGCAGCAACAGCAGGATTCTTGATGGCAATGTTTGGTGCAATGCTTACCAAATGTTCCGCTTGTTTTACCATCAACTCTGCGTTCCGGTAGTATTTAGGATTCACCTGTAAAGATAATTTTCCCTTTTGCCCCTCTGTTTTGTCATAGATAGGCTCCAGGATTGCCGCTGCCTGCCTGCCGACTTCGTCTGCAAGATCCCAAGCAATATCGTCTTCTGATTTTTCCTGGTTTTGGTCAATAAACTCGTCAATAACAGGTATCCAAACATCGGGATGAGCGCCCACCGTCACCTTTGTAATAACCGGATTAGACGTGGCGCCTACCGCCCCCTGATCCACCGCTTCCTGCAATTCCTTGATATCGTTCGAATCATTCCACCAGTCGGTTCCTAATTCACTTGTAATCTGCATTTTTGTTGTACTCATTCTTCCCTCCAAATTAGGTTCTACAAATTAGCTATTTCTCGGATATATCTTCTTGCCTTTTTCGCATAGTGAAGTGGATTGGCGTTAGACGGGTCCTGTTCCGCCTCAACAATCATCCACCCTTTGTATCCGGATTCATTGATTAAATTAAATATTGGTGTAAAATCGATCATTCCATCTCCAGGAACAGTAAAAATTCCCTCAAGGATGGAGTTGAGAAAAGAAGCATCTTTGCTAAGCATTTCGTTGAATACATCCTCCCTAAGGTCCTTCAAGTGAATGTGAGCAATTCTGTCCATATGTTTTTCAAAAACCGGGTAGGGATCAAATCCCGCAAATTGCATATGCCCTGTATCTGCGCACAGAAAAACGGTATCCATTTCTGTCTGGGATAATAGACGGTCTATCTCCTCTGCAGTTTGGACGCCGGTTCCCATATGATGATGAAATGCCGCCCGGATTCCATATCTGCGGCATAACTTACCCACCTTGTTCAATCCGTCTACCAATCGATCCCAATCTGCATCATCGAATGTCGGTCTGGATGACAACGGACTGTCCTTTTTATTATGAACGGTCCCACTGCATTCCGCAAGATTGATGACATGAGTCCCCATTTCAAACAAAAACTTCAGCTTTTCTTCTAATCTTACCAATTGTTCCTTATGATTATGTTTCTCAACGAAATAGGTAGAATACCATGTGGATGCCAATGCCAAATTATAGTTTCCAAGAAGCGGTTTGAGAATGTCTGCTTCCGATGGAAATTTATGACCCAACTCCGTTGACGAATAGCCGGCTTCCTGCATTTCAGATAAGCATTGATCTAAGGATATATCACTCCCTAACTCAGGCATGTCATCGTTGCACCAGTTGATGGGAGCGATGCCCAACTTTATACCTCCTTTGTTCACAGATGATACCGTTCTTTTTTCACATTCTGCTCATAGTTTTCCCGGGCTTTTTGTACGGTTGGCATCTCAGATACTTCAGCAACAGGCACATCCCACCACGAGTCATAACTCAGACCGCGGGACGGCTCAAGTTCAACGACGATTACGGTCGTCCTGGTATTATCCCTTGCTTCCGACAAGGCATTTTTAAACTGGTCCCGGGTTTTCGCTTCTACTCCGTGCGCACCAAGAGATCTGGCATTTTTGAGGTAGTCAATCTCCAGAAAGTCCCCTGTCAGTTTCCCTGTTTTGGGATCACGATATCGGAACCTATTCCCGAATCCCAAACTACCACAACTTTTTGACAACCCGTTAATGCTGCCGAAGCCGTGGTTATCCAACAACACGATGATTAGTTTCTTGTCTTCCTGCAAGGATGTCACGATTTCCGTATGCATCATTAGATAGGAACCATCTCCAACCATCACGAACACATCTCCGTCTTCTTTTGCAAACTTTACACCCAATCCGCCTGCTATTTCATATCCCATACACGAATAACCATATTCCATGTGATACTGATCCCCATTTCCCACCCGCCACAATTTATGCATATCACCCGGGAGGCTTCCCGCAGCACAAACGACCGTATCCTTCCTCGACATGAATTCATTAACCAGACCAATCAGTTCTCCCTGTGTGATATTCGACTCATTCTGAGAGCCAACGATTCTATCTGCCTCTTCATTCCATGCTGCCTTCAGTGATTGGACGGTCTCCTTATATCCGGAAGAAACAGAGTATCCTTTTTCAGTTAGCAACTCGTGAAGTTTGTCGAGGGTAACCCTGGCATCACCCATCAAGCTCAATGCGCCATGTTTGCGCGTGTCCCTGGATGCTACATTTATACCGATGAATTTAACATCCCGGTTCTGAAACTGGGTTTTGGAGGCTGTGGTGAAGTCCGATAACCTTGTCCCAACACATATAACGAGATCTGCTTCCTTGGCAATTCGATTGGCGGCGAGAGTTCCTGTTACACCGATAGCGCCTACATTACATGTGTGGTTCCAGGGAAGAGACCCCTTGCCAGCCTGTGTTTCACCGACAGCAATGCCCGTGGTGTCACAGAATCGCATAAGTGCTTCTTCCGCCTCGGAATAAATCACGCCACCACCTGCAATTATGAGCGGGCTCTTCGACATCCTGATTATCTCTACTGCCCGATTAAGCTGGCTAACTTCAGGAAGTGTCCTTAAAATATAATGAACTTTCTTCCCGAAGAAATCTTCAGGAAAATCATACGCCTCCGCTTGGACGTCTTGAGGTAAGGCAATGGTTACTGCACCTGTTTCAGCCGGATCGGTAAGTACGCGAATAGCTTCGGGAAAAGAGGTGAGAATCTGTTCGGGGCGGTTAATCCGATCCCAGTAACGACTTACCGGTTTGAAGCAATCATTGACGGATACATCGTGGCTCAGAGGATATTCAAGCTGTTGGAGAACAGGTCCCACGTCTCGGCGGCTAAAAATATCTCCAGGCAAGAGAAGAACCGGGATTCTGTTGATGGTGGCGCCCGCCGCTGCAGTCACCATATTTGTAGCGCCAGGACCGATAGATGTTGTACATGCGAAGGCACGTAACCGGCGGTGCTGCTTCGCAAACGCCGCTGCAATATGAACCATAGCCTGTTCGTTCCGAGGTAAATAGTGCATGAATTCCCCGTCTTGTTCAAGAGCCTGCCCCAATCCGGCTACATTCCCATGACCAAATATTCCCCACATCCCTGCAAAAAATGGATGACGTTTACCGTCTCTCTCAATCCACTGTTCTTTTAAAAACCGAATGATCGCCTGAGCTGTTGTTAACCTGATTGTTCTTGCCACGTTTCTACTCCTATAAAATATGTTTCTACCCGTGCTCAGCTGAATGCAGGATTTTTTCGGCGTCAGAGATACTCAGGGCAAACGGCTTTTCACAGAACAAGTGCTTACCCTCATCCAAGACCATCAGGGTTAGTTCAGCAAGAAACTTGTTGGGTACGGTAATATAGACTGCATCCAGATTCGCTATGACCTTCTCAACGCTTGAAAGGATTTCCATTCCGAATCTTGAAGCCAAATGCTTCACTCCGTTCTTGATCCATATCATAAACGGATCCCAATGTTACATTGATGTTTTTTTGCTGAATGTTTCCGTGAGTCGTGCCAATGTCTCCAGCCCCTATAATACCAATTTTCAAATTAGTCACACTGTATCCCTCTCATACAGGTAGTCGGTGGTTAGCTTATCCAGAATATTTTGATATGTTCCATCAAAGGGGCCTTCTTTTTCTAGTTTCAGGGAGGTAACCGCTGCCGCAAACTTGCACGATTCTGCAGGCGATGACGTTAACCTGTTGGCGAGATAAGCGGCTATGCACGTGTCGCCACGGCCTGTACGTCCTCGTAATGAACTATGTGTGAAAGGAGCTTCAAATGTTTCTCCATCAATATAAACTAACACACCCTCACCATGCGTGATAACTACTTCTTGGGGTCCCCATTCAGAAATTATCCCGGCAGCTTTTGTGATATCCTTTTCTCCTGTGATCACTTCTGACTCCACCGAATCTGCTTTAATAGTATGGATATGTTTTAATCCAATTTCTTTTTCAACCCAATCAACAAAGACTAACTGATTTCCCTTTCTAATCCGCAATACTCCCTGCAGATCAAGTGAAACCTTATCAAACTTTGAAGTAATATATTTGATTAAACTCAAGGTGACTTCACCTGCCATAATGGGACCAATATGAAATACTTTTGCATTAACACTTGGAATATGATCTACTTTGAATTCCCCCGCAAAGGCAATGGGTACACAAATTCTCTTATCAAAGTTAGGTGCAATATAGGTGTTTTTAATTCCACTCGTCACCTGGGATTCAGATGCAAAAATTTCAATTCCATTTTTCTTCAAAATGTTAAGATTACTAAAATCTCCTCTTGCCAATCGAGTGATAACTCCAGAGCGAACATTCAATTTCGACAAAGCCATTGCACCGTAATAGACTGCGCCTCCCAAGGCTTCTTTCTCAACCCTTCCGAATACTAAAATATCTTTTGCGAAATGTCCCAGGATAATTATATCAAAATTCATCTTTTGTTGTTATTTGGATTGTGGAGTGTACCGCAGAAAAGTTGGAAATTGATAAAGTTGTATATACAGGGGAAAGGTTCTTATACCATTTAATATGTTAAACTTCAATTTCCAATCCATCATATGCAACAATAATATTTTCATAAGGTTTAAGTTTTTTAACCAAATCTTCATGAGATAAATTATTATGCCCGATATGGGTAATAACAAATTGGGTTGAAGGATTTCTTTTTGCAATATCCATTACACTTAATACATCAAGGTGGTCTGTACCCCCATCAAAACCCGGAGTATGGAAAACTACCATATTCGATATTTTCACAAGTCTTTTCTCGTAATCATCCAATTTTGTCCCAGCCTTATCGTTAAAATGTACAATTCTCTTCTCATCTTCCTTAAATATCAATCCAAAGGTAGGTACTTTGTGGGAAACGGAAAAAGGTTTAACTCTGATATCGTTGATTTTAACGGATTTTCTTTCATGTAGAACATGAAACTCGCAGTTGTTGTATAACCTATCTGTTATTTCGAAATTGCCAAGAACAGACATATTCCCGTAAACAAGAATTTTTTCCGGCCAATATTCAAATACGGTTATACCACCGATATGATCAAAATGTTTATGGGAAAGAAATATTGCTGACAGGTGAAAGATTTTCTCTTCATTGAGTACTTGTCCAATCGAACTAGGCGTGTCAAATAAAATTGTATCCGACTCATTCTTTACTATTACAGAGACTGTTCGGCGACGATTTTTCCCTCCTTTTTCCCTAGCTAACGAACACCTTTGACACTGACAACCGACAGCAGGAATTCCATGCCCGTCCCCCGTTCCTGTAAATTTTATCTTCATTAGTCCTTATCTCCAATTATCTGAAAAAAATGTTTAGTCCTATCAAACATACTGCAAGAACAATGCCAAAGTAACCAACAGTCCGGGAATCAACAATAATCAGTTCTCTCCATTTAATCTTTTGTCCTGGTAAGAAATACGATATTCCTGCAATAATACCATAACACAGCACAATTACCCATCCTGTTCGGTTCAGGTAGTTCATATCAGGAAAGATGAAATATTTAAATGTAAGTGAGACAACGGCACTTGCCACGAAAACAGTGGCAACAAGATTCTTGGGTGCTCGAGTACAGAATACTGCCGCCAGGATTAATATGGTAAAACCGGCTTTGATGTGATACGAAATCTCATTTGTCAGATGGGATAACGGAAAATCAAGCCCATGATACTTAATGTAAATGAGTGAAAATGCAAACAGAATTCCAACCAGAGTTGACACGCCAATGGTATTCTTCCCGATCCTGATCAATTGTTTGTCCGTCGCATCTTTATTAATTCGTCTCTTGTAAATATCAAAAGCATAGAGCGTACTAACCGAATTGATTATGGAATCGACCGTACTCATAAGAGAAGCAAATAGTCCCATTAGAACAAAGCCGCGAACTCCCGGCGCCAGCAGTACGTTAACCAATACAATGTAGGCCTGATCGGGGTCATCCAACCGTCCATGAAAACCAACCAAGGCAATAGGTGGAATAATAATTAAAGCTGCTACAAAGTATTTCAAAAAACCACCCACAACCAGTCCCAATTGAGCATCTCTAAGAGAACGTGCGGCGAGAGATCTCTGCAGGATTACCTGGTTTGCTCCCCAGTATTGTATATGCATTAAGAGCATCCCAAAAAAGACCGCCGTCCACGGAATTTTCTCATGATCTGATGACAAAAACAGATGCATCAGATGATCCTTACCTGTCTTAATGCCCTCATAAAGATCAGGGTTATAGAGTTCGGACACACCGCCAAGTGTTTTTATTGCCAACACAAGGACGATTGTGGATCCACCCAACAACGTAATCATCTGAATCACATCCGTTCTGACAACAGCTGCCAGACCCCCATAGTAAACATAAGCTGCTGAAAACAGCCCCATTAAAACAACAAGTATATAAAGCCTTGTTACCGGATCGGGATGTAGAATACTCAACTGATCACCAAAAATCCCATTAATGGCGAAACTTCCCCAATAAAGAGCGCCACCAAGATAAATAACGCCAAAAAGGATGATGGAAAAAACCGAATAGCAGGTAGCCAGAAAAGGACCGAACTTGTCTTCAAAGAACTGTGTCAGTGTAAATACTTTTAACTTTAAATAGAGAGGAACAAAAAAGAATGCCGCTAAAAGGATACCAAAAATGGCGCCAATTTCAAAATTTGCCTGAGCTAATCCGTAAGCATATGCAGCACCTCCCATACCGACAAAATGACCTGCTTGAATATTCGTGGCAATCGTAGACATTGCTATGGAGGGCCAACGCAGTTTTCTACCGCTGAGGAAATAGCTGGTTGCATCTTTTTTTTGGTCAGCGCTTTTATATATTCCAATGATGAATATTACAACAAAGTATAAGATCACTATTAATAAATCTATATTCATCTTTGACTCCCTAAATTTTTAATTACTCAGTTGCATTATTTTAGTTGCTGGCGGGTAAATAAAAAAACCGAAACCCCTGCCAACCGGCCGGCCGGCAACGATTAGCCAAACCACAACCAGCCAGTCCGCCGGAGCAGAACAAGAACTGACCGATTATCGATTCCTGGTCCTTGCCTGATCTGTAGAGGGCTTTTGTCATAGACACTTCTTTAAGCCAATGACCGTCCGGGAGTTCTCTCGAAACTTTCGAACTTCCCCGCCTGAATGATCCCGAAGTTTCGTGATGTAGGTTTTTCCACCCATGATTGAGGCATTACACTCAGTTATTAATTTCTCTTGATAATGGAAATTGTTCATTACATTTTTTTCATTAATCTGTTTTGGATTTGACTTGGGGTAAATATTATACGGAATATTATTGAAGAAGATTTGTGCCTATGTACTGACTGGCTGCGGGATTATCTGAGATGGTCATTCGTCTGGAATCTTCATTTAGGCCATTTTATAAGACAAAAATAATGATAATAAATTTTTGAACAAAGAACATTGTTTTATTGAGGAGAAATAAATCTGGATAATATTGATCATTTGAATTCAAATTTATGGTCAATTTCATCATTATTTATTTGACCGTCTCAGAACCTTATATTCTACCATTAGTTATTAATCCCCAATAAATTGATTTTTAACTATTTACCCCGTTAATAAAGAGCTTCCGCAGTGGAGGGATAAAAGCGTACTTGTCTGCCGCCTGTCTGTCAAAGCACCAACGCAGGCAGGGGGCTCCACACGACAAAAGGCGAATGAGTGTACAGGTATCTTTTTCATGAAAAATTATCCTTTTAATCCTGTCATGGCAATTCCTTCCGTAAAAATTTTCCGGAAAAAGAAAAATAGGATCAGTATAGGCACTGTCAGGAGAGTAGCTCCAGCCGTCTGAATTCCAGGATAGGAGCTATATTCCCCTCTTGTAAAAAGACCTAACAACACACTTAGGGGCATCAGATTATAATCCTTGGTTACGATGAGGTACCACAAAAATTCATCCCACATACCCATAAATGTAAAAATGGCAACGATGATAGTCACTGATTTTGATAATGGCAGCATGATTTTAAAAACAACCCTCAGCTCAGAACACCCGTCTAATCTTGCAGCATCAATCAGCTCTTGAGGAATTGTTTTAAAGAATTGAGTAAATAGAAAGATCGCCCATGCACTGATCATAAAGGGTGAGAACATCCCCTGATATGTATTAATCCATCCTAATTCCAACATTAATAAAAAACGTGGTATTAAAAATAAAACTATGGGAAATAACATTTGAAACAAGATAAAATTATTCAATAGGGTTTTCCCGGGAAATTTTAATCGGGCTAAAGCATATCCCGTAATGGCGCCAAAAAAAACAACGGAAATTGTGGCAATTGAAGATACGACCAGACTGTTGAAGATTGACCTCACAAATGGATTAGTGGAACCTGTTGTTCCCAGTGTAAATAACGTACGATAGTGCTCCAAAGTAAACTGAGTGGGGAGAAATCTGTTGTAGATTTCAGCAGGAATCTTAAACGAAGCCAACAACATCCAGACGTATGGGAAAACCATAAAGATTAAACCGAATCCAAGAAAAGCATAAGTTATGAAAAGACTGGATAATTCTGATTGTTTTTTATTTATCATAGTTTGAATGATCAATATGATATTTCCCTTTCCACCGTCTTCCTGATCGCAAAGACAAAGGTAAAACTAATTATAGCTACTACAATTGCGAAACTGGATCCGTAGCCAGCATGTAGGGCTGTAAAGGTTTGATGATAAATCTGCATAACAAAAGTCTGAGTACTGTCGAGGGGTCCTCCCCCGGTGATCATATATGGTTCGGTAAAAATATTAAAAGATAACATAACTGCAAATATAAGGATGATCGTGAAAGCCGGGTTCAGTAGTGGAACCGTGATCCGCCAGAATTGTGTCCAATTACTTGCCCCATCGATTTCAGCCGATTCGTAGAGAGAGGATGGAATTGATTGTAGTCCTGCTAAGAAAATCAAACTATAATAGCCCAGGTATTTCCAAACCACAATAATAGCAATCGAAGCCATGGCAATCTTAGGGCTGGAGAACCAGGGAATAGTTATTCCAAAATTGCTCAGCCAATTATTGATCAGTCCATCTCCGGAGAAAAGAAGGCTAAAAACAATAGAATAGGCAACTCCAGCAGAGACATAAGACATCAGATATCCGGAGGCGAAAAAAGCCTGCAAGAACTTGATTCGCCTCAGCAACAAAGCCACTCCCAAGGAACAGATAATTACAATCGGAACGTATACTATCATGAAGAATAGGATATTCTTGAAAGATATCCAGAATAGGGGATCATGTATGACTTTCAGGAAATTACTAATCCCGATAAATTCTTTTTCCGGAGAAATAATATTCCATTTTTTAAATGAAATAATCAATCCCCATATAAAGGGGTATACCCAAAAAATTATTGTATATATTATATAAGGAGCCACCAATCCATACCCAACGAATCCATAAATTTTTCTTTCTTGAATTTTGAACATTTTACTTATTTTCATAAATATTAGGGACCCGATTTTAAAATTCTCTGAATAGTTTGATTAGCATCTCTGGAAGCTATAGCGGGTGACTTCAATCCGAAAATTATAGGCTGCCATAATTCCCGGTTGAGAATCGTTTGAATTTCCACAGTTTGGGGTGTCAGGACCAATGGTACAGAAAAATCTAAGGTTTCTGCGTATAATTTTATATCCGGATTATTATTAAAATATTCGATAAAGATAGGATTACCGATCAGATCTTCACGAGCAGGGAGAAAATTGGTCAATTCCAGCCACAGCGAATCGTGCTCGCCACTAAAATACCACTTCATAAAATCCCACGATTCCCCCTTCTGCTGTGAGGTATTGAACAGGACCATTCCTTTTGACTCAGCCAGAGTGTAAACAGGGGCATCGTTGGGATAATAATCCGGGACTAAGAGGGGAGTGATCACATATTCCAGGTCAGGATACATCCTCTTGGTTCTTACAATTTCTCCAGCGCCCTTTATAGAGGCAAAAAACAACTCCTTTTGAAACCCATCTTGTATTTCAAAACGGGGAGCATAGCCTTTTTCAAATACTTTAAAAAAGAATTCCGTGACGGCTATTCCCGCCTCATTGTTGAAAAAAGCTTCTTTTCTATTTACATCCAAATACGGTTCTCCACCCGATGCAGCTGCATATAATGTTAAATAATCAAACCATCTTCTATACCACTTGGAAGAGACATCCACTGTCAGACCATAGACCTCCTGAGAAATACAGACGTTCTCCAATAGGGTAAAAAACTCACTATACGTCCTGGGAAGTTTCGTAATTCCAGACTTATCAAGCATCTTTTTGTTATACCAAATCATCTCCGGATTAACATAGACCGGTATCACATAGACGTGTCCTTTGTAGAACCAGTTATTCCGAATAATATTCGTCATCTTTCGTTTTTCCATAACATCCCAAAACCCTGGTAAGGTATCGAGTGCAACAAGCACCTGAGCATCAGCCAGTTGAGCAGCAAAACCACCGAAAATATTAGAACAAATATCGGGACCCGTTCGAGTGGCAATCGCCGTGAGAAGCACCTCCTCTGAAGTCGTACCTGCCGGTATAGTCTTCCAGTCTATTGGGGAATCCGGATGGGAAGAATTCCATTTCTCAACCATCTTACTTTCAAATCTTGATAGTTCCACACTGGGGGCAGTCCAGTATTCCACATTTTTAGCATCTACCTCCACCTTTGATGAACGGCAGGACATTACAATGGTGTATATCGCAATGTATATCAATAGTGTCATTAAGCGATTAATCATCAACTTTCCAAACAACTCGCCAAATTGTTACCCTCTATCCATCTGTGATAAAGTTTTGTCAAAATCTTTCTCTGAAAACTCATACTCAAAGATTCATTTTTAAATCAGTATTTGATCCTCGATAGGTAGCCACACCAATGACTTTGTCCATGATGCCATAGTGTAGATACCAGGTACCATTGTATTCCACAATGCTTTCGGTAAATACGACGTGTCCCTCCCAGTCTTTCGTGGATTCCAGTATAGGTTCTTCAGACCGTGCCAGGATCTCCGTTGGCTTCTCTTTAGAAAAGAGCGCCCAGCCGGTTTTATGCACAAGTTCTTCATTCCAGCCATTATAGATCAACAAAATACCTTCCTCTAGGACAACCGCTGCGCCAGGCTCCGTACCCATGCTGTCAAAGTAGCCAGATCTTGGACGCATTATTGGCTCACGTAATAGCTCATACCAATGAATCATATCGTCGGAGTAAGCGATCCCGATCCGCGTCTTCCACGCCTCCACTTCTCCTTGCAAGTACATGACATACTTGCCGTTAATCTTCTCCGGAACGATGGCCCCAGCTTTTATTTGATGGCTGTTCCAGGCTCCACTTCGTGGCTGGAGAATCTCGCCTTTTTTGGCCCAGTTGATTAGATCGGTTGACGTAGCCAGACATATATTGCCGGGGGTTTGGATACCAACGCCTGCGTACGTAAGATAATAGGTTCCTCCAAATTTGACCAACCTTGGATCCTCGACACCCTCTTTTTCATAATCGTATTCCCGTACCATCACTGGATTGTTCGAATATCTCTCGAAATGGATGCCATCTTTGCTAAAAGCCAGCCCTATCGCCCCTGTTCCGGTATCCTCTCCTTCGGCACGATAGAGCATACTAAATTTTCCGTTCTCCACTATCACAGCAGGGTTGTAGACGCTTTTCGATTCGAATCCTGAAGTGGGTTGTAGGATCGGGTTATGTTCATACTTGATGAAGGGCCCATTGGGCCAGTGCGTGATCATGCCCTTCTCTTTGAAAGATTTGTTTTGACAGGAAGAAACAGCTACGAACGCAAAGCCAAGGATTAACCAAAATGAGAGCCGGATCATAACGTTTTTTTCGCACACTTAACCATCAATAATCTAATAGCTTTATTCGTAATTTTCTGCCTGAGAAAAGAAATAGAAATGTCATTATTGTTGTAATGCTTCAGTCTCGGGCGGGTGTATACATCATTGCTCTGTAAGGAGTTCCTACAGTACGAGGAGCGCCCGCCTGCCCGCCAGACTGATGTCGGGCTGGAACGACGAAGTTGGGCAGGAAGTGACGTGGTCTCGATTCATCTGGATACATTTCTCGACATGAAAACGAGATTACTACGCTCCTCCGTCAGCTGACGGATCCACTTGCCTGTCTGCCGTAGCTGCAGCACAGGCAGGTAATGACTTAGCGTGGCTGTTTTTCTTCCCATAACTGAGAGATTATTTATAGTTAGCAAAAATCAAGCGCTTCATCTTTACTTACAATCGCCACACCAATGACGGTATCAGCACCACCGTAATACACATAATACATCCCATTTTTCTCGATGGCTCCACAGTTGAAGACCACAGTGGGTACATCTCCTTCTAATTCCCACTTTTCTTCAGGTTCAAGAATAGGTTCTTCTTGTCTTCCGATCATCTTTGCCGGTTTGTCCAAATCAAATAAGGCTACTCCAAGTCTGTAAACACGTTTTTCATCGACACCGTGATAAAATAATAGCCACCCCTTTTTCGTTCTTATGGGAGGTGCACCTGCCCCTATCTTTTTACAATCCCACAATCCTTCTCTCGGTTTCATAACGATTTCATGACCATACCATTCTTTTAGATTGTCCGAATATGCTATCCATATATCTGGCATCGTTCTGTGAAACATGACATATTTCCCATTCACTTTTTCCGGAAAAATAACAGCATCTTTATTCTCCATATCGGGTAAAATGATGCCATGCCGTTCAAAGGAGTAAAAATCTTGAGTCGAAGCTAAAGCGACGCGATTCCCCGAACCCGACCACGCGCGGTTGGAAAGGGCAGTATAGGTCATATAAAATGTACCATCGATTTCAGTTATCCTTGGGTCTTCACACCCAAACCGTTCATATCGTTCTTGTGGTTCAAAGACAGGTTTGTCATTTCGTTGAAAGTTGAATCCATCCTTACTCACGGCATAACCTAAGCTGGAAATATAAATGTCATATTCACCGATGGCACGATAGAGTAAATGAACCCTTTTGCCATCGAACACCGTTGCACAGTTAAAGACAGCTCCATATTCCCACTTATTCTTCTTAATAGGTTTTAAGATAGGATTTTCTGAAAAACGCTTTAGTTTCATAATCCCTTATTTCCTTTGACGAGTAAGTCATCAATAAATTCATCCAAATCGACAGAAGCTGCACAGCAGACTTTATCCGCTCCCCCATAAAAAACAATAAGTTTTTTATCTATTACTACCATCCCTTCCGGAAATACCACGTTTGGAACATCTCCTTCCAGCTCATAATCTTCTTCCGGTTCCAAAATCGGATCCGCTGTTCGGCAAATGACCTTCCAGGGCTCTTTTAAATCCAAAAGAGCAGCTCCGGACCGATAAATACTGTTTTTATCAACACCATGGTAAATTAACAACCAGCCCGCGTCAGTTTTAACAGGTGGTGGACCGGCGCCCAATTTATCCCCTTCCCATTCTACTTCAGCTTTCATCACCAGCGTATGCTCCACCATTTTTCCGTCCAGACTATCCATCCAAGCAAACCAGATAGCCGGTCCCTTGGAACCATAGCCCTCACCTACCCAGTTAGCCGGCCGATGAATGACAGCATAGCGGCCACTAATTTTTTCAGGAAAGAGGACAACATCCCGTTCATCCGCGCCAACCGGAGTAATGATATCGTAGCGCTCAAACTCCGTAAAATCCTTCATCTCGGCCAAGGCCGTTCGGGGAGAGGCACTTTGTTCCGGTTTGGGAATACCCAATCGTCTTCGTACCGCTCCAGGTGGGCTGGGTGTTGGTGTGGTCACATAGGTCAAATAAAATACCTCGTCAATCACGGTTACCCGCGGATCCTCAATGGATCTTTCCCACCTCTTCCAATCTGGCTCCAGAACAGGATTCTGAACCCGTTTGATTAAATTAAGCTCTTTATCAAAGACAGCATATCCCAGTCGGGAGGTGTAGGGGTAATACTCGCCTACAGCCCGATAATAAAGATGGATTTTGCCATCATGGTATACCGCTGACGGATTAAAAACAGCCACAGACTCCCAATCGTCCCCACGCGGCTTAAGAATAGGATTACCGGAATATCGAATTAATTTCATGATGATTATTTCACCCCGCTATCTCAAAAGGATCATCTTCCGGGTTTGGACAAAATCGCCTGCCTGAAGCCTGTAGAAATACATTCCTGATGCGACGTTAGTGGCGTTCCATGTGATTTGATGATATCCAGCCGGCTGTTCACTTTCAACCAAACGTAAAACTTCCTGCCCACGTATATTGTATATCATTAAGAGTACTTCACTGGACGCTGGAAGCTGGTATTGTATGGTAGTTATTGCATTAAAAGGATTGGGATAGTTTTGAGATAATAAGAATATTTTTGGTGCATAAACCACTTCTTCTCCACCTACAGAAGTCAATTCATCAAAGGCAAAACGGATCGAGCTGTTGCTTTCATTCAAAACAAAAGTTTCATCGAATTGTAAGGGAGACTCCAACAGCGCAAAGTCTTCATCTAACAAAAAAACTTTAGATAGTTCCTCAAAGGTAACGGAAAAGGAACCGGAAGCGGAACCCATTATTTGCAAGCTATCAAGATCATTCAGGGTAGTTCCTTCCCAAAGCTCTATGGTAGACCGACGCCATCCTCCGGCATTTACTGCTCCTATGGACGAGAGACCATGGTCGGAATAATACCATAACGGATCATTTTTCAGCTTGGTTGCAAAAGTCAATCTTAAGCCGTATCCAGCCATTTGTGTATTGAATTCAAGGTAAAGATAATTCCGGGCATCGCTTACAGCCGAAGTAAAAGGGTCAGCAGGACTTTCATATTTACCCTCAGCGATCATTTCCAAAGCCATGATTTCATAAGTCCATGGATCTTCATCCATAAGGATTTCCCGTGAGTGTATTTCACGTTTGCTCCTTTCGGGAGAAAGAAAAAATTTATAATTTGATACCCCTTCATCGCTCACCATATTATTTATGGTAACCGTTTTCAAAATCGGGTGATCATCAATCCTATTACCATCAAAAGGCGAATAAGAATGTCCTGAACCCTGAAAATATTCCTCATGAACGTTTCCTCCGGGATCGATCCACACTTCATAAATCCATTCAATATCTGTTGTGCGACCCCACCGGGACATCAAACTAATGCTATTAGTACCCCCATCTTCGTTGCTCCAAATCATGCTGTATTCGATCCGTTTGTATGATCCCACAGTGTCGACTTCATGCCACATCAATAAAGGTACATCGGTGCGTACACTCTCATCATCACTAAAAAGATCTCTACCGTATAAGACAGGAGAGAATCGAAAGACATCATAGTCCGGGCTATTGAGAGCTATAGGAATAAGAGAGAATTCATCCAGGTAAACAAGTTGAGCGCCGGGGGGAGATTTATCTCCATCGAAATAAACCTCTATAGAATGGCTTCCACTGTCTATTCTTCCTAATGATACCTTATATACGAAAAGCTCATCACCTTTAAATAGAACGATGTCCTGATTTTGAGAGCTATATGTACTATCGATATAGATCGTCAGTACGGCGCTTTCTGAGTCGGGGATAGCCCAGTAGGTATCAGAGGAGACTCGCAGATGGAGAAGGAATTCTCTGGAATTCTGCAAGTTAAATGATATAGGCGTCGAAGATTCGTTTCTAACCAATTCAACGTTCAGGTCAATTGGAGTCCAGCCGGTCAAGTCTACCTTTAACGTCGTATCAGGTGGAGCATTTACAAAAATACTCATAGTTCCGTCAGCTACACCTTGCTCTTGTGGAGAAAAAGTAATAACTACAATTTGACTATCGTTTGGATTTAAGAAAAACGAGGTATCTGAAACCTGGAAATAAGAGTGGGACAAATTGATATCATTTACAACAATAGTTGTATCTCCCTGGTTTGATATGACAAGGGGTTGTGATACGGTTTGCCCAAAGATTACCTCATCGAAATTCAAGAATTCGGGAAATACAGAAACCTGGGCGAAGGCAGTGTGGTTAACTGCCAGCACCGCCACTAAATATGGCAGCAGTGTTTTGGTTCTTATTATTCTTTCCATTTTAATACATCCCCGTTTCTTTTGCAGGAATGGGTTTCCCAAAGACCCCAATGTCACTTTCACACCCTCCCTACGAATTGGGACAATCTGTTTTCCGTCCCCCGGATAACCGGGACGGAATCAACCTCTTTCAAAAAGGGAATTATCGGTTGTGCGTTCATCCAGAATAGTCGGGATAACCCGCACGTATCGTGGAAATCCGTCCGGCGTGTGACTAAGATGAACACCCATGATTATGCAAGGGACTTTTTATATCAGCGAAAGGATTAAACCTTAGAATTCTAAGGCTAATGATAATCTCTGGGCATTGATTAACCGTCCAAAATCCTGATAGCTGTAGTCGATTTTCATTAATACAGCTCTGTTAATTTTATAATTCAATCCTGCCC
>SCKK01000047.1 GCA_004124475.1 Fidelibacterota bacterium | reverse complement strand
TGTGCGGGTTTCACCTTCACTTCATCATCAGATTTATCTAAAAGCTGTTCAATCAGGAAAAAGCCTTAATAAGTGGATTAATGAAACATTGAAAAACCACATAACATCCAGTTAACCTGACGTGAAAAGTTGGTAGCATAGTTTCAATATTTTGGCGTCCTGCGAAAGTGAGTTTGTAAAATGATATTTTGGGGTAGAAATTTTCACGCCAGTTACTTTTTCCGTTAGAGCGCATTCGATATGTTAAAACCAATTGACAAAGCTCTGCTTCTGAGAAAATCAAAACACCTTAGGAGTAAAGAGCCATTGCAGGCATTTGGACGCCGCATGAACAGCCCTCGAAAGATATTAAATATTATCGAATCCAGCAATAATTCAAATAGAATCAAACTTGAAGCAAGACGCCAATATATAGTTTCATTAATAACAGCATTTGAGATATTTTGGAGGGAACATATACGTATCACTATTGACTCATATCAACTAACTGAGAAACACTTATCTAAAATCAGAAGCCATAAATTCAGTTTTGGGGATTTACACGCGGTGCTAGGAAAAAACCTTACAGTAGGAGAGTTATTAACATCAGCCTATTCTTTTCAAAGTAGAATGGGTATCGAGAGATTAATTAATGATTTGTTTGATGTAAATCTTTATTCAGAACTTCGATCAGGTAAATTAAAAGTAGTTATTACGCTAGTAGATGACCCAGAATTGAAAGAAAATGTAGTTAAAATGGATTTTCTATTAAACGGTGCAATCCCAGCTCTGGATAAGTGTGTTGCAATACGAAATTCGACCGTACACGATACAGGCACAATTTATCGTCCTTCAGAAAACTCACTAAGGCAGTATGAGTCATGGATTGGTATGTACAATTTATTCGTAGGCGTAGGTGTTGAAGGTGTTTTTCAAAAATATTGCAAGGCACTCTAACCAGTGGCTCCAGGGCGACGGTTCGCCTACGGCTCCCGCGCCTGATCCAAAACGTTAGACCTCTGCTCATTATTAGCAGAAAGAAGTACGAGATGAAAACACTGTACCTTGCTACAATAATACTATCGGTCCTTATAACCATGACCTTCGTGCAAACAAACGAAGGTTTTAGCCAATCTGGAAACCGGGCACTTCGTCTCGGTGAAGAGCCGGGGCACGTCAGCGTGCCGCATTCATCTGACTTTCAATCATCGAAATTCACTTTTGAAGGCTGGTTTAAGCGAAGTAGTATCCCTGCTTTTGACGGCTTGAACGGCGTTTTCAACAAAGGGGGGGCGAGCGGCGATTTCAAATTTTGGGTGAACGGCCCAGGATTTCCACAAGGGCTTTGTTTTGCAGGAAACGATGAAAATGGTGAATTTTTTGTTTGCACACCAACGAGCATCGTTTGGCCAAATCTATGGAATCACTTTGCCGTCACCTATGATAGCATGGTGGCAAGAATATATCTTGACGGGAAGTTGGTGGCAGCCGACACAGGCTTCGTAGATATTTCCAAAATGACGAGCCCGCTCCTTATGGGTGAATATATTTCACAATTCTATGGTGACATGGATAATGTTCGCTTCTGGAACGTGGCACGTACAGATCAAGAGATCCGGACCGCCATGCATCAGGATCTGGCTGGCGATGAACCGGGCTTGATTGGGTATTGGCAGTTTAACGAAAGCTCCGACTCAATTGTCCGCGACAAAACACAGCATGGCAATCATGGGCAGATAATAGGCACAGCCGAATTCGTTCCTTCCTATGCACCAGGCGCCTATGTGCCGCCGCCGCGGCCAAAAGGATTTCGCGGGTGGGGAGATGATAGTGGAGCGACGCTCAAGTGGCTTGCAGATTCATCCGCAAACATTGTGGGCTACACCGTATATCGAAGCCAGTCCATCGATTTCGACTTCTCGCCGGCGGATTCCATTGCCTTTGTTGCGTTTCCAGCAACAGAATATGTCGACACCGGCCTGGCGAATGGAAAGAGGTATTATTACCGCCTTCGCTCTCTTGATAAGAATGGTAACTACAGCCGCACCACAAGATCTCTTGTGGCAAAAACCAATGTTATTTATGATGATTACATCACGGCCGTGGCTTATTATCCTTGGTATCACACACAAAACCACTGGCGACATCCTGATAGAGGCAAACTAACGCTTCGCGACCACCTGATTCCTTCACAACTTCCCATGTTAGGTTTATACATCAGCCGCGACCCAACCGTTATTCAAAAACATATCGAATGGTCCGAGCAATATGGCATCGATGTGTGGGCCGTCAGCTGGTGGGGTGATCTTCAGCCATTTACGACCAGGGCTTTTCGTGATTATGTAGCCCCCCAATTGCTCGGCCATAATGTGAAGTATTGCATATTCTTGGAGTTTTTGATCCACCCGGATAAAGATAACTTGCCAACTGAGCTTGGTGAGCGGGAAATCAATTTGCTAATCGATTATTTCACCCAGCTTGCGAATGAGCATTTCGGGCATCCTAATTATTTTACATTTAATGGCAAACCTGTTGTTATTCTTTATTCGACCTTTAACTACTTTGGAGATCTCGATGGTGCCTTTGCCAGGGTTCGTGAGGCCGTGCGGAATCTTGGTTATGAGGTATATCTCATCGGTGATGAAATCGGTTATAGTTTAGGAGAGCCCCCTGTCCCTGATCATATGGTATTTCTCGATGCCATCACCTGGTACGTCCGGCATCTCGGGCCCGGAGAGAATGGATATCCTGCGGAAAGCGGTTTTCTGCTGGGTTTCGCTGATGATTTCAATCGAAAGGCCTTAATCGCAGAAACCCTTGGCATCGCTGTTGTTCCCAACGTTTTACCCGGCATTAATGCCCGTGGAATCTGGACTGAGGAGGGACTTTTAAGTGGGTACAGTCCTATACTTGCCAGGCAGGTTGAACCCGATGCTTCAAATACCTCCACATTTGAAGAGGAGATCAGGATTATGCGCAACTTTGTGGATCCTGAGCTCAAATTGATATGGATCACCAGTTGGAATGAATGGTATGAGGATACACAGATTGAACCGACTATGGTTGCGCCTCCGACGAATACCGATGATAGCCAGACTGGAAACTTATACACAGGAGGCCATACCTATGAAGGATACGACACGAAGTTTCTAGAAGTGGTTCAAAGATTATTGGGAGGTGGTTTGACAGCAGTCGAAGAGACAGCGGATTTACTTCCTACAGAGTTTAAACTTTTACAAAATTATCCCAATCCCTTCAATCCGAGCACTACTATTTCATATCAATTGCCAAAATCCTCGAAGGTAAATCTTTCGGTTTACAATGTTATCGGTCAATTGGTGGAAACATTGGTAAGTGAAAGGCAGGATGCTGGTTTTTATTCAGTTTTGTGGAATACAACTGGCGTTCCTTCCGGTGTGTATTTCTACAAAATCGATGCAGGTGAATATATGGAAACGAAGAAATCCTTGATACTTAAATAGTAGCAATATCTTTCGGTTTGGTGGTCTAACATCAGTTTCAACCGGACGTGAAACAGCGCGGTGGTTTTTCGACGTTCTGTGCTTCGTACAAAGTTTTGTGGTAATGCAAAACACTGTGCCTCGAATGTTTCGCGCCGGTTAAACGTGAAGTTAGCATATACTTGAGGTGATTTAGCCAAACAGTACAATGTATAACAGTAACTTCCGTATAACAACTGATTCATTCACTTTTGAAACCTGCTTGACTTCACCATTGTCTCTGCGGCAGCTTCCATTAAGCCATCGGCAGATTTATTGTTCTAAGTGAACGAGCTCAATCCCTAATTCATCAGCATGTTTTTTGATACGCTCATCCCGGTAGAATTCCCCAAAGTATATTTTTCGTATGCCGGCATTGGCAATCATTTTGAAGCAATTGTAGCAGGGGCTGGCAGTGACAAAGATTTCTCCACCGTCAATATTCACGCCAATACGAGCTGCTTGAACAATTGCGTTGGCTTCAGCGTGGATGGTTCGTATGCAGTGGCCATTTTCCATTTCATGACCTGCCTCATCGCAATGGGGAAGACCGCGGATGCTTCCGTTGTATCCCGTTGAGAGGATTGTCTTATCTCTCGTGATGACAGCCCCTATATGTTTTCGATCACAGGTTGCTCGAGTAGAAGCTTCCTGAGCAATGTTCATGAAATATTGTTCCCAGCTAACCCGTTTTCTTGCCTTTGACATAGTGAAAGTTTAAACTGAAAAGACGAACAGTAAAACTATAAATATCAATTGATTTCCAATTGACGAAGATATAAAGCCGACGTATACGTATTTTAATTAAAGGTCACACAAAAAATAGTTTACCTCTTATTTCGACTAAAAATCTTTACCGCTGAGCACGGTTCCCCGTATAAAATATAATCTGCGTGCTGGGCAAGTCTTGCTGTAATAATGAGATATGCCCATGTGGGAAGGGGAACATCAGCACACCCTTTAATCATTACACGTTTTCCCTGATACTGGCTCCAATCTATTTCATCCACAAAGGCGCGAAAAGAGGTTTCTCTGAGGATACCACCCTCAAGAAAGTCGTCCAAGTAAATTGTTATCACACTATTTCCATGTAATTAAACAGAAAACGAGGTTCCACAACCGCAGGTTCTGGTAGCGTTTGGATTGTTGAAACTGAAGCCTCCAGCGAGCAGATCGGTAGAAAAATCAATCTCCATTCCTTTTAGATAAAGAAGTGATTTAAGATTCGCCACGATTTTAATACCTTGGCTTTCATAGATTTTATCAAACTTTTCGATTTTATTATCCCATCCCAAATTGTAATTCAAGCCTGAGCAACCACCGCCTGTGACAGACGCCCTGAGATATTCACCTTCCTCATCCGTTTGAATTTGTAATAACCGCAGGGCTGCTTTTGGGGTGAGTGTTATTCCTTCAAGTATTTCTTCTTTTGTCTTTGTCATGGTCGTTCCTTCCTAACTTGGATTATTCGCCACCCTGTCGGCAGACAGGGGTGCATTGGTGATTAATGAATAGATCAGACTAATAAACTTATTCCCATTTTTCAATCTCTTCATACATTAAAGATGATGTTATTTATCATCCTGTGAAGTTCTACGCACAGATTCACTTCCAAATCCTAATTTTATTTTTGCTTCATCCGTCATCATATCTGGATTCCAAGGGGGTTCGAAAGTCAAATCAACAAAGGCTTGGTAAACCTCATCCAGATTTTCCAGTTTAGCTTTGATATCTTCTACCATATTGGGTCCCATACCACAGCCAGGCGTAGTGAGAGACATAAGGATATTTACATCTGATTGTTTATCGTTGAAACTGTCCTGTATTTGAATATCGTAGATCAACCCCAGATTCCACAGATCAATAGGGAGTTCAGGATCATAACACTGTTTCAGTATATCAATGACTTTATCTTTCCTGATTGGCATTGTTTCGTTCCTCCTAATTTGTTACGTCACATATAGTCAGATTGTCAAACATAGTTCTTATATTTCTGTTTATCCTTTTAATGGGATCCTGGATGTTGCATGTTGGCACCAATTCACAGTTAGAATAAAATGAACAGTCCATAATTCCCCAGGGTCCTTCCATTGCTTCAAAAAAATCTGTCAGACTAATCCTTTCGAGATCCACTTTAATTTTATATCCTCCTCGAGGGCCATGTACAGGTTTTAAGATATCTACTTTTGCTAACTTCTGCAGCACTTTTGATAGCAAGGGATAGGGGATATTATATAAGGCTGAAATTTCCCGCGAGCTTGAAACAACGTTGTCGGAATTTTGCATGTGTCTTAATGCGATTAATGCATATTCGGTTTTTCGAGTTAATTTTAGCATAATGTGGTTACCTGCATTTTAATTTGATGTTTAATCTATTTTCTTATTTCTTGAATAAAACATGATGATATCAGCATAATAAGTTGATCGCCTTTTCAATTCCTTCACAGAGTCGGTCAATTTCGTCTTTTGTATTGTAAACGTAAAAACTTGCTCTTGTAGTAGCAGGCACATTTAATCTTTTCATGATGGGTTGTGCACAGTGATGCCCAGCTCGAACTGCAATCCCATCTTGATCAAGAATTTGAGCCAGGTCATGAGGATGGATTCCCTCCACGTTAAAGCTGATGATAGCTCCCCTTTTTGAACCGTTACCATATAATATAACTCTTGGCGTATTTTTTAGCATATCTGAGGCGTAATCCATCAATTCATTTTCGTGAGCGTGAATGCTTTCCATATTAAGTTCATTGAGATAGTCAACTGCGGCACCTAATCCGATAGCCTGGGCAATGTTCGGTGTCCCCGCTTCAAATTTCCACGGAATATCATTCCAGGTAGAATATTCCATTGAAACAGTACTAATCATCTCCCCGCCTCCCATAAACGGTTCCATTGAATTGAGCAAAGTTTCTTTGGCATAGAGTACGCCGACACCACTTGGCCCCATCATTTTGTGACCGGAAAATACAAGGAAGTCGCAGTCCAATGCCTGTACGTCTACTTTGGAATGAGGGACACTTTGGGCGCTATCCAATAAAACAAGAGCCCCTACGGATTGTGCAGCTTTGATAATTTTTTTGACAGGATTTATTGTTCCAAAGACATTTGATTGATGAACTATCGCCACCAATTTTGTACGATTAGTTAGGTTGACTTCCAATGATTGGAGATCGAGTGTTCCGTCTACCGGCAGGTGAAGTGGTATATATCGTAAGGTTGCGCCTGTATCCTTAACTGCTAATTGCCACGGGATAATATTGCTGTGATGTTCCATTTCCGTAATGAGGATTTCATCACCTGGGGAGAGATTGTGTCGACCCCAAGAATAAGCAACCAGATTGATTGCTTCGGTGGCTCCTCGAGTGAAAATAATGGTACTTGGATCGGGAGCGTTAATAAAGTCTGATACCTTTTTACGTGCATCTTCATATTCCCGAGTGGCTTGCTCACCAATGTGATAAATCGCCCTGTGCACGTTTGCATTGTACTGGGTATAAAATTCATTCAGTTTGTCCAGAACAACTTGAGGCTTTTGAGTCGTTGCAGCGTTATCAAGAAATGCAATAGGTCTCCCGTTATAATGATTCTGAAGAAGGGGAAAATCCCGCCTCACTTTTTCAACATCAATAAAATTTGAATCGTTTTTCACTGAATTTTTAACGGTTTTTAACATTTCCGGTTATAGCATACCCAAGTGAAGTTTAGCTGCATCAGACATCATACTTTGACTCCATGGAGGATCCCATACAAGTTCTACATCCGCATCTTTTACTCCTGGTAAACCGAGGATTTTATTTTTCACTTCTTCAGCAATAGTGCCACCCATACCGCAGCCCGGCGCTGTCAATGTCATTTTGACTTCTACCCTGACCCCACCATTATCGAGGGGAAAATGTTGGCAGGAATAAATAAGTCCCAGATCGACGATATCGACAGGTATCTCCGGATCGTAGCATGTCTTCATGGCATCCCAGACCATCTTTTCGCTAAACTCAGCGTTTTCATTTTCCTCCCAGTATTGAACTAAAGATTCTTTACCAATGGCGTCTGCATCCTTTCCTTCAATACGGAACATATTTCCACTGAATAAAATTGTGTAGCTACCACCCAGGGCTTGAGTAATTCGAATCCGGTCACCTTTTTTTAAGGTCTTCTTTGCACCATAAGGGATCATGGTAACATCACAATCCCGTGTAAGAGTAACAAGTTCGCCGTAATTCATAAATATATTCCTTATTCGGTTGTGGCTATTTTCCTTATACCATCTTCTAGTGCATTTTTTACTGTGTGCCATGCCAGTGTAGCACATTTGACCCTCACAGGATATTGATGGACACCAGAAAGAACAGCAAGCTTTCCCAAGACTATGGAATCCGTTTTACCGGTAGTCACCATTTGGTGAAAGATGTCAAAAAAGGTTTGAAATTCTTCTACCGTTTTTCCCTTCAAACTTGTTGTCATGATAGAAGTGGATGCTTTTGAAATGGCACATCCTGACCCCTGAAAACTGATATCTTGGATTACGTCATCCTCCAATTTGAGGTAAATCGTCACTTTATCGCCACAAAGAGGATTATCCCCGTTTGCTGACCGGTTGGCATCTTTGAGAACAGTAAAATTCTTTGGATTTTTACTATGGTCAATAATCAACTGCTGGTAAAGTTCTCGGATATCATACATGAGATAATTTATGTTGGCTCTGTTCTAAATACTGACTGATCCGTCAGCTGACGGATGATCATTGTGAGGAATAAAGACATGATTCGTGCCGTCCCTTGAGGAGCGGAGACCCGAAATTTCGGCATACGAGGAAACTTATTTATCCATCCCTTGGTCAATGAATTAATATTAAGATGTGTTAATTTAGTCAAATTGTAGAACATAGCCTTTATGTTTTAATACTTGACAACCAGTTTGACAGGATTGATTCCAGGTAGGCTTTGATTGCCGAATTTGAAATTTTGTTTAATATCTGATCCGCAAATCCATGGAGTAATAGTGCCTGAGCGGTTCTGATATCCAGCCCTCTTGTGCGGAGATAGAAAAGCGCTTCTTCCTCTAACTGTCCGGTAGTGGAGCCGTGCGTACATTTTACATCATCGGCATAAATTTCTAACTGGGGATTTGAATTGACTAGGGCGGAATCAGACAACAATAGGTTTTTATTTGTCTGTCGTGCATCCGTTTTTTGAGCATTTTTCCGAACGATGATACGTCCATTAAATATGCCGCGGGCTTTATCGGTATAAATACCTTTAAAAAGTTCGTTGCTGGTACCATGAGGCTTGGCGTGATCCAGGATTGTGTGGTTATCGATATGCTGACTGTCTTTGGCTAAGACAAGTCCATTCATTTTGCAATCAGCGCCTTCCCCATTAAGGATCGCAGATATGTCATTTCGTGTTATTGAACTTCCAACGATAAAGGAATCCAATGAGACGGAACTCGCATTATCCTGGTTGACGTGTAAGTTGGAAATGTGATGTGCCCTCGTTGACTCCTGCTGAATTTTTATATGATGAATTGTCCCATTTTCCCTGGCTGCCATTTCGGTTACTACATTAGTAAAATATTCTTTATTGTCCAAACCGACATAATCTTCGATGATTGTGATTTCGCTATTCACACCCACGATTATCATGTTGCGTAAATGAAATACGGTGTTTTCATCAGTCGGTGAAGATATGTATAACAAGTGGATTGGATTTTCAATAACCTGACCATCTGGTACATGAATGAATATTCCATCATCCATGAAAGCCGTGTTCAACGCCACAAAGGGGTGATTTGTATAATCCGCAATTTTGCCTAAGTAGGGGGCAAGTAAGCTGCTATTATCTATGATAGCTTCGGAGAAATTTTTAATCTCTAATGTAGTAAGAAGATTATCTGTATTGGATAATTCCGGAAGATACTTCCCGTTCAGAATAACAAGTCGATGAGTACCTTCGATGGAAAATGGCACAATAGTTTCTGAAGTAATTTGAGTCTGCTTTCCGGAGGGTAGTTTGAAAAGGGTTTTTGTCAAACTGCCCAGATTTGTGTTCTTCCACTCTTCTATCTTATTATTTGGAAAACCCAGTTCAGTAAATCTCTCCATAGCTGATATTCTAATATTTTGAATTGCCACAGGCTCTTTGGAGAAATGACCATTATCCAAATTCCTGAACTCATCAGCGTATTGTTCAACTATATTCAACATATATTTATTCGTATCGCCTTCCTACCGTCAGGCAGGCCTGTCTGCCCCGCCTGACCAATCTCGGCGGGCAGGCGACAGGCAGGGAATTTCTCCTCCATAGGAGACCCTTTGGGTCATAGGTCACAGAAAGTCCCGAAGGTTTGAGACTTAGCCTCTGTCTGAATAGATACTATTTTTTTATGTATGATTATGCCTCGATTGGTTGTTCTTCTTCAAGCCAGGAATATCCCTTTTCTTCTAGCTCCATTGCGAGGTTCTTGCCACCGGATTTAATTATTCTGCCATTTTTCAATACATGAACGTAGTCAGGATCGATGTAGTCGAGGATACGCTGATAGTGGGTAATCACAAGGAACCCTCTTTCATTACTGCGGAAGTTGTTCAAACCGTTGGCTACAATCCGAACTGCGTCAATATCCAGCCCCGAATCAGTTTCATCAAGAACGGACAACCGTGGCTCAAGTACCAACATCTGAAGTATTTCGTTACGTTTCTTTTCACCGCCGGAAAACCCGTCGTTTACGGAGCGGGAAAGGTAACTTTCATCCATTCTCACCAATCGCATTTTTTCCTTGATGAAAGTGAGGAAATCAATGGCATCAAGTTCCTCTAATCCTTTATGTTTTCTCATAGCATTCACAGCAATTTTGAGGAAATATGTGATATTGACTCCTGGAATAACCACTGGGTATTGAAAGGACATGAACACGCCTTCAAGTGCACGAGCCTCGGGAGTCATATTTAGTAAATTCTTTCCATCAAATATTATTTCTCCATTAGTGACTTCATACATGTCTCGCCCTGCAATCACCTGCGCCAACGTAGTTTTACCTGAGCCGTTGGGTCCCATAATTGCATGGAGTTCTCCCGCGTTTACCGTAAGATTAATACCCCTCAAGATGGGTTTTCCCTCTACGCTGACATGTAAATTTTTGATCTCAAGCATGATCATTTTTCTTCTATAATACCTCAGTTATTGGTCGGTGAATAAAAAAATTAGGGGCCAGTTCCTTAGGAATTCCTTGGGAGGAGTACTACCCGATTGTCCATTCTCCGTAGTACTACGAAGGATGAATCGGCATACAGGCAGTGGTAGAGTATTGTCTACATAACCCTGTGAGTAAGTATTTCTTGTCGATGAATCCATTTCTCCATCTCTCCATTACTCCAAATAAGGTAGTAAACATTAAACTACCGGGGCAATAAAATAAATTTTTTTAATCACCCTACACTTCCCTCAAGACTTATTTCCATGAGTTTCTGTGCTTCAACGGCAAATTCCATGGGGAGCTCTTTAAAAACTTCCTTACAAAAACCGTTTACGATCATGGAGATGGCATCTTCCGTAGAAATCCCCCGCTGGTTGCTGTAAAATAATTGATCTTCGCCAATGGTAGAAGTTGATGCCTCGTGCTCCATCTGGGCGGTAGGATTTCGGACGTCAATATAGGGGAAAGTGTGGGCGCCACATTTATCCCCGATGAGCAAAGAATCGCACTGGGAATAATTTCTGGCATTTTCCGCCCCCTTCATGATTTTGACGCCGCCACGATAAGTATTTTGTCCGTACCCTGCGGAAATTCCTTTCGAAATGATTGTGCTTTTTGTATTCTTTCCAATATGGGTCATTTTCGTGCCGGTGTCTGCCTGTTGGAAATTATTGGTTAAGGCAACCGAATAAAATTCCCCGATGGAATGATCTCCTTTTAAAATAACACTGGGATATTTCCAGGTGATGGCTGACCCTGTTTCCACTTGTGTCCACGAGATTTTGGAATTGTTCCCTTTACAGATTCCTCTCTTGGTCACAAAGTTGAAAATACCTCCCTTACCGGTTTTTGGATCACCCGGATACCAATTCTGGATAGTGGAATATTTTATGGTAGCATCTTTATGGGCGATGAGTTCTACTACGGCTGCGTGTAATTGGTTTTCATCCCGCATGGGGGCTGTGCAGCCTTCCAGGTAGCTGACATGACTTCCCTCATCTGCGATGATAAGTGTCCGTTCAAACTGACCCGTATTGGCGGCGTTTATCCGGAAATAGGTGGATAGCTCCATGGGACATTTGACCCCTTTGGGGATGTAAACGAAACTACCATCGCTGAATACAGCAGAATTCAAAGCGGCAAAAAAGTTGTCTGTGTAGGGTACAACAGAGCCAAGGTACTTTTTAACCAATTCAGGATGTTTTTGAACCGCTTCTGAGAATGGACAGAAAATTACTCCATGTTTATTAAGTTGTTCCTTGAAGGTTGTGGCTACTGATACACTGTCAAACACTGCATCCACGGCTACTCCTGCCAACCATTTCTGCTCCTCTAACGGGATACCCAACTTTTCATATGTTTTTAAAATTTCAGGGTCGACCTCATCAATGCTATTTAATTTTTTTGAATCTTTTATAGGTGCAGAGTAATAACTGATTGCCTGGTAATCAATACGGGAATATTTTACATTCGCCCAGGTAGGTTCTGTCATTTTGATCCAGTTACGATATGATTTTAACCGCCACCGGGTCATCCACTCAGGTTCATTTTTCTTTGCTGAGATGAGGCGGACAACCTGTTCATCCAAACCGACAGGAATTGTCTCCTGGTCGATGTCGGTGACAAAACCGTATTTGTATTCCTGGCTGATATGTTTTTCGATTGTCTGTAATTCTGAATTCATATCTTCATATAGTCAAAATGTTAATATGGACCTTGCTCATATAATTCCTATATCTTGTAGCAGAAAGTTACACATACTTAAATGGATAAGTCAAGGGGAATAGGACAATATTGGTCTTATTAAATTTACAAATGATATTCAATCTGGTTATTCAAGTTTCACATAGACTAACTACTTGTTTATATACATGATTATTGAGACAATATTACAACAATGGTATATAAGGAACAAGGTACGGAGAAATAATTAGTGTCCGTCTATAAAGCCCATTATATGATAATAAATAGCCCTGTCCTTATGGGCAGGGTACTTGAGTACCCCGGTATTTAGGAGGGCATTCATGCACCGGCGCTCTGCAATATTATACACATAAAACACCGTGAACGGCGTCAGCGCTTTTTTATTCTCTGAAACCCCGCTCCGCCAGCTGGCAAAACGGCAATACAGAGAAAGAAATTCCGACATTATAGACAGACTTAAATTTGTCCTTCTTTTGAATGGTTACGACAGATTTTATATTTTGAATAACCTACGTAAATGAGTAGAAGTGATAGCTAATATCTTGTTATATTTAGAATGCAATATCGGAGTGCGTCGGAGTGATTTCCCTCTGATGACCCGGAACTCCCGATAATTATAGGGAGAGAAGGTTCGAATCCTTCCATTTCGACGGTGGGCGTAGCTCAGCTGGTTAGAGCACCTGGTTGTGGCCCAGGAGGCCGTGGGTTCAAGTCCCATCGCTCACCCATCTACTCCCGCTTGAGGTGAGATACTTGTTCATCTCCGATTTCCACTTCCTGCGTTGCATTTTCACAACTGATTGTTTAATTTGAATAATAACTTTTTTTACATAAATAATTAGGAAAACAGTGAATGAAAATCTGTGTTCTTATCAAACAAGTCCCCAGTTCAGATGCTCTCATAAAATTAAACAATGATAGCACCTGGATTAAAGAAGATACTGTTGTATTCGCTATTAACGAGAGCGATAGTTTCGCACTTGAAGAAGCTTTACAGATTAAAGAACAGACAGGAGAGGGTGAAGTTGTGGTCGTTAGTCTAGGCCCCGATCGTGTGCAGCGAGCTATCCGTGAAGCATTAGCAAAAGGCGCTGACCGGGGTATACGTATAAAGGAATCATTCCCCTATTCTTCGGATCCATTTGAGATAGCCAGTCTATTTGCTGCTGCCATAAAAGATGATAAGTTCGATCTGATCCTTTCCGGACTACAATCCGATGATCTTGGATCGGGACAAACGGGTGTTATTTTAGGAGAGCTTTTGGGTATGTCTACCGCAACGCTCGTTGTGGAAACAAAATTATCAGGTGAATCCATCCGAGTGAAACGTGAATTGGAGTCGGGCTGGTTTCAGTGGGTTACCATGCCACTACCTGCCTCTATTACTATTCAATCCGGAATCAACTCGCCACGATACGCTTCTCTAAAGGGGATTATGTCTGCGAAGAAAAAGGAAATTCGCCTCATTGAAAAGAAAGAATTGTCAGGTTCTATCCCCTCTCTTCAATCTATTGAACATGTTTATTTTCCTCAAAAAACAAAACGAACGGAAATGATTGAAGGTAGTGTAGATCAGGTTGTTGAAAAACTAACAGAAATTATTCAACGAAATTATTAAAGTATTATAGGAATATTAATGGAAATACTTGTTGTACTTGAACACAATAATCAGACAATACACCGCATGAGTTGGGAAGCAATCGCTGCAGGGCAGTCGTTGGGTAAAGACCTCGATCTATCTACGGCTATTTTGATTATGGGATCTGATGTATCGACTTTGACTGAAGAAACAGCTACTAAAGATGTGGATGAGGTTCTTATTGCTGAACATCCTTTACTCGAGACTTACACAGCAGACGGCTATGCAAGAACTTTAGCTCAAGTCGTCGAGAGTGAACAACCTACATACGTCATCTTGGGTCATACCTATATGGTACGAGATTTTTTACCTAAAGTTTGCGCTATTTTGAAACGACCCTTACTTGGAGACAATATATCCTATCATATCAAAGATAGTAGACCTGTTTTTATAAAGCAGATTTTCATGGGAAAACTTCTGGCAGAAGTATTACCTCAAGGTAATCAACCCTATCTTATTACTTTTCAATCTGCAGCATTCCAATCGGATTCTGTTCGCCGTGGTACCGGAGCGGCTATTCGGAATCTATCCATTACGCTTACTAATGAAATCATAAAAACCCGCTCAGAAGATCCATTTCTGGAAACGACAATAGATGTAGACCTGAGTAGTGCTGACATCATCATTTCTGTAGGCAGGGGTATTGGGAAAAAAGAAAATATCCATTTGGTAAAAGAATTGGCGGAAGTCATGGGGGCTCAAATCGCCTGTTCTCGACCTGTAGTTGATGCGGGCTGGCTTCCTCCTTATCACCAGGTGGGCAGTTCCGGTCAGACCGTGTCACCAAAGCTCTATTTCGCTTTAGGAATTTCAGGGGCAATCCAACATCTGGTAGGAATGAAAGGAGCTAATAATGTTATTGTAATTAATAAAGACCCCAATGCTCCTTTCTTTGAGATCGCCGATTATGGAACAGTAGGCAATATATTAGAGATCATACCCAAATTGACCGAAGCGATTAAAAAGGGTTAAGTCCCCTTACTTACGTCGACCTACTTTGGCAGTTTTTATCCTGGTTGACAAATAAACAACGTAATATAAATCATGAATCATATTTAGAAGATGGGTAGAAACTCCTTTCACACTTTCTCCAACGGAGTCCCTTTGACCCAGAGGGTCTCCCTTGGAGGGAAACACATAAACACCATCCCCTATGAATTTCTCTATTATTGAACAGATTATTTTAACCGTTTTAATTCTAAGCACCTTTTCCATATTTTTCTACGAGATATGGCGACGCCTGCGGATTATAAATAAAGGCAGAGGAAAACTCCCGTTCGATTATTTTTCCAAAAGAATGTTACGTGTTTTTAAAGAAGTAATATTACAGAAGCGTGTCATACAAGGTAGATTCTGGCCAGGTCTCATGCATGGGCTTGTTTTCTGGGGATTCATTGTTTTTTCAATTGTAACGTTAGATCATTTCGCCACAGGATTTGAGCGATCACTTTTTAGTAAATCAGCACGCCATCTTTATACTTTTATCGCCACACCTTTCGCCTGGTTGGTGATCATTGGAATTGTGGCATTAGCTTACCGCCGGTTTATTTCCCGACCTGAATCCCTTGGAAAATTGTCACTCTCATCCGGACTGGTCGCAATTTTTATTTTCATTTTAATGGCAACCTACCTGTACGGAGAAACAACACTTCCCTACCTGCGGCAGGCAGGCACTTTGGCCTCGAAAATCAACTGGTGGTTACATTCATTGGTTATTTTAGCATTTCTGAGCTTAATCCCAAAGTCAAAACATCTTCATCTTGTTTTTGCACCCTTCAATATATTTTTCCGTCCTTTTGATACACCGGAACACATCCCCACCAAAATCGACCTGGAAGCAAGTGAGGAAGAAATGGATCAACTGTTGCAAAACCTCACACGCCTATCAAAAAACCAGGCGTTTGATATTTTCTCTTGTGTTGAATGCGGGCGGTGCACTGAAGTATGTCCGGCTCACCGGGGAGGAGGAATTCTCGATCCAAAAAACCATTTCATTCTTGACCTTCGGGATCCTTTACTGAATTCCAAGGATGTTAGTGTATTGGGTCAAATTAACGTTGAAGCCGGATGGGAATGTACTTCATGTCAGGCGTGTACTTACGCCTGTCCCGTGGGAAATCAGGTTGAAAAATCAGATGAAATTCGGGCTTTACAGGTATTGGTTGAGGGAAAAGTCCCACAGGAATATCAAAAACTTTTTATGAATTTGCAGGAGAGTGGAAATACAGAGGGCGCTTTCCACAGTTCGCTTGCTGAAAAACTTCCCGAATATACACCAGACAAAGATTATCTTCTCTGGCTTGGCTGCTTTGCCCGATTTGAAATAGATCCCAGCTTCACAAAAGCGGTTACCGACTTTACTAAAATCCTTGATAAAGCCGGTGTTACCTATGGAGTTGAGAAAGATGAATGGTGCTGCGGGGATCCCGCCAATAAATTGGGTGACAGAATGACCTATCAATTTCTTATAGATCATAATCTTGAATTTCTTTCAAAAACAAAAAAAATTACGACGTTGTGCCCACATTGCATGGTAAATCTTGACAAAGAATACAGAAAGTTTTCAGATATCTCTTATGTAGTTGAACACCACACCCAGGTAATTGCCACACTAATTAAAGAGAATCGAATACAGGTTAAACCGAATCATGCCGGACCGGTTACTTTCCACGATCCGTGTTATTTATCCAGAATAATTGGAGAAGTAGATGTACCCAGAGAATTAATCAAGGCAACCACAAAAAACTTTTTTGAGTTGGAGGAACATGGGTCAAATACCCTGTGTTGTGGAGCCGGAGGGGGTTTATGGTGGAAAAAAGAGGGTACAGGGAGAACTCATCTAATTAGAGCGCAACAGATTGTAGACTCAGGATGTGAAACAGTCGTTACTGCCTGTAATTTTTGTTTTGGTATGTTTAATCAGGGCCTGGGACCCCTTACGCCAGAAGATCAAAAACCCATCGAAATCAAAGATATCGCAGAGTTTGTTCAAGAAAGGTTGACGTAATTAGTATCGTTTATTTATGTATATTTAAGACCAAAAGGTACTTTGGAGTATCAGTAAAAATGTGTTGCTATCATAGAAGATAAGGTATATTTTTACATAGTCAGTTAAACAAACTAAAAATTGCAATTATTGACTACATTCCAATAATTAATAAAGATGGAGGGATTTGCTATGAAATCAAAGCTAATTCAACTATTTTGCGTAATTCTTGTGTCCTGCGGAGTAATTTCTGCTCAATTTGATAGCGGAAATTATACCCTTCGCTCAATAAAGGTTGTTTATACAAACTTCCTCAGAGATTCGGCAGTTGTGGCGGATTCGGGAAATATCGGATCTCCTTTTGGTGCAGGTAACAAAGTGTTCGCATACTGGCCAAACAAAGCTGCTGTTTTAGCACTTCAGGGGTATCCCCATGAACTCGTCGGCGGCAATGTGGCGGATGATTTGGTAGCTGTCTTTCAAACAGACGATTCACTCCTGACTTATGAGGGTATGGCTAATTTCGGCATTGTGCTTGAAGCCTTTCTTGACTACGATAATAACACAGCAATAATTCCTCCGGATCCATTGGATTTGAGTACTTTTCCAACTATAAACCTGGAAAATTGCGTTACCTTTCCAGTTGTTGCTCCCGCGACAGACAATATGATAAACCAATGGACAGGACCTATACCGGACGATATTAATAATCCCACAACGTTGACCTATGGATGGGGTATTCAACAGTCAGATGTGTTTGACTGGTTTAACGCTCTACCGATGGTAGATGCCTCGGGGAACATTACAGAAAATCTCTCAGACGCTGTCCGGCTTCTTGATCCCGTGGCTGATGCCGCTGATTCATGGTTCGCGGAATTAGGACACCAAAACTACGGCTCAATGGTGGCTCACATCAATGTAAATGACCCTTCTAAATTTGACACTTTAGAAATAGTTTGGCATGCCATCGACGGCACTTGGGAAGATGGAGGAGCTGATGCCGGTTACGAACCGTGTACGGACTGTCCTGACGAAGGAAGAATCAACCGGATATTGGGTGTACAGATGAAAGGCGATTTGGTCACCATCCCTTTTATTCAAGCTGTCGCTGCAAGTTATGGTATTACCATTAATAGTCCCACAGCTGGTGTTCTGGCAATTGGCGCCAATGGTATCCATCCCTCTTTCGGTGGTCCGGGGGATACTGACGGCGATGGAATTAGTGATGATGCCATGGGGATACCAGGTCCTGCTATTGGAACCGTAGGTGGTTACCTTTTCGACCCGGCAGGTGGAGACGGGGAACTATTTTCAGGAGATGAACCGCTGCAGTTTACCGGATATTACTTCACTTTTAATTTCCTTCAAGCTGCGGCTGGATTCCAATACGCATTTACGGTAGCCATCACTATAGACCCAATTGATATCTTAGGAGCATTAACCGCAGGTATTGACTCTGTTGCAACCTATTTTGATTTACTCACTGCCGTTGGCGGGAGTCAAGCAACCTATGATGCTATTGTTAATGGCACAGCTGCAAGCTTATTTGCAGATTTTGGTGCACTTGTTGCTGCAGGAATGGATGCAGCAGAAGCATTAGAAACTATCGCTCCGTCAGGTCCCGTTGTAGCATTAGGTGGTATGATAAGTAGCGTGCCAGGTTTGGCTGATGCCATAAATGACTCAGATCACGATTACAACCTTACCGACGGACGATTGGTCTTCGGTGAAATCGATGAAAATCCAGCTTGTATTCCCATATACCAGCATAGAGATGTCACTGCAATTTTCGTGAAAACCGAATTCATTGCAGTCGATTCCGACTACTCAATCCTGCCGGACAAATTCGTGGTGCATGATAATTATCCAAACCCATTTAATCCCAGTACCAAGATTAGTTTTGAGCTGCCGGAAATTATGGCAACTGAAATCAGTATCTATAATCTTTTGGGTCAGAAAATTCGTACCCTTTATATTGGTGATTTGAAGGCTGGATATCACACCATTACGTTTGATGGTAAAGACACCGCAGGCAGAGAACTTTCCAGCGGTGTGTATCTATATCGCATTGAAGCAGGTGATCAATTCGTGGTAGTCAAGAAGATGATGCTGTTAAAGTAAAACACAACATGATAAAATAAATAAAGAAGTCAGCCCTTATTTGTGGGGCTGACTTCTTTTAAAATTATGAAACAATCAATAACCATTTTCCTAATCAATCTAACAACTATTTGGGCACAACAGGGGTCCATCACCGGTATTATCACCGACGCCAAAAGTGGCGAACCACTTATCGCGGCAAACGTCACCGCATCCAGCCCTGTTCTAGAAACACTTACCGGCAGTGCAACTGATGTTGACGGACGCTATTATATACCAAACCTTCCTCAAGGGGAGTATACATTAAAAGTGAATTACATCGGGTACGAATCCTTGGAAAAGATTGTGGATCTCGGAGATGGTGAAAACATAACAATAAACTTTAAACTTGAACCGAAAGCCATACAATTTGAAACTTACGTGGTTACCGCCTCCAGACGGCGTGAACGGATTGAAGATGCCCCCGCTGCCATTTCGGTCATTACCCAGCAGGAAATTCGACGGCAGAGCAATACCAATTTAGGCGATTATCTAAAAAACGTCAAAGGAGTTGATTTCACTCAATCGGGCATCGACAGCTATAATCTTAGCGCTCGAGGATTCAACTCGAGCTTTAGTTCTCGCCTCCTTACTCTTACAGATGGACGGATGGCGAACGTTCCCTCCCTTCGACTTATCGCATATAACACCATTCCGGTATCAGCTGAAGATGTGAAGCAGTTTGAAGTGGTTCTCGGACCCTCTTCTGCATTATATGGTCCAAATGCACACAGCGGGGTATTGAATATTATCACCAGCACACCCAGGGAATCGGTGGGAACTAAGCTCAGTATTCAGACGGGATCTCTTGCACAGCCGGGCGATCGACCTTATAGAAAACTTTCCTTCAGACATGCCTCTGCCTGGAGCGATTTTGGATTTAAAATTTCTGCCGTAGCTTTTGAAGCATACGACTGGAAACATTTCAACGACCAAGAATATGAGGGTCACGATCCTGCTTTCTTGGGTCGAACTTATTTGACAAAAGACCGTATTGATAACGGTGGTCAGCCGGCTGAGTTATTCAGTCCGAGATTTACTCTTGATATGATTCAACAACTCATGCCGGGTGAAATACCTGGAAACGGGATCGACGATAATGGCAACGGCTTCATCGATGAAAATGAAAGCTGGGCAGATAACGGAGGTATTGCTTATGCTGATGGTATATATAATTGGTCTTTTGTGATAGGTGTTGAAGAGAATTCCCCGCAGATTACACAAGAAATGATCGATGCAGCAGCGTCCGATCCCTTTAACCGATATTGGGTGCCGGGGACTGATATCGTGTTATGGGGGGTTACAAATGAGAATTTTGGAAAATTTTACATAGATGGGATTGATAATGATGGCAATGGTTTAATCGACGAAGGAATAGATGGCGGTATAGACGGACTTGATGAGCTCTTTTGGGATGGAATTGACAATGACGGTGATGGAATTATTGACGAAGAAGATGAAATTAATGCAAATCAATGGCTCGCTCGTTTCGAAAGCCTCCATGGATATGATGTTGGCGATTCGCTTGATCCAAGTATTAATGGGTTTGGTTTCGGAGACTATAAGTACGACAGCCAGGGAAATATTGTATTCGATACGAATAAAGACGGCATATATGGCGGCAAAGAAGACTTTAAGATGAACTATGGGAATGCATTACCCCGATGGGACAAAGATGCTAACGGAGATGGAATTGACGACTTCCCGGATTTCAATGTAAAGAATTACCGTTACGACCTTCGTTTTGACTATGATCCTAACCCGGATTTTACCCTCAGCTTATCTTCCGGTTATGCATGGGCTCGCAATATAAATATTACGGGAATTGCCCGTTATCTTGCCGACGGTTGGATTTATCGCTATTATCAAACCCGTTTGCGGTACAAAAATTTCTTTTTTCAAACGTATCTCAACACCAGTTACTCCGGGGATCGAAGTCATCCTACACGGAATTTGGCAACCGGCGATCCGATTATCGATCGCTCAAAAAAATTCAGCGCCCAATTCCAGCATACATTTGAGTTTCTGAATGATAATCTACGCTTTGTCTGGGGAATGGATTATTTCCTTACTTTGCCGGATACCAGAGGCACTATTTTATCGGATAATCAAATGTTCGACAATATTGATAATAACGGAAATGGTGAAGCTGGATCACCTATTAGTTATACTGATGGAAATGATAACTTTTTGTATGACCGGGGGGAACAATTTAATACTTGGGTCAGCACAACACCTAAAAATCCGGGAGGTACCCCCACAGATACACTCTCCGTTAAAGGAGATGGAACCGTCGTTTGGGACGACAACGTGTTCGGGGCTATTGCAGACGGAATCGATAATGATGGTGATGGGCTGATAGACGAAGGAATTGATGATAAAAAGGAAGATAATCGATTCGTTGTAAATGAATTGGGATTCTATTATCAGGTCAATTGGAAACTCTCAAGGAAGTGGGAACTTATACAGGCAACCCGGTTTGATGCCCATGACCGTTTGACAGATTTGATCAATTTTAATAATCAACAGAATTATAATTACAGTCCGTTCAAATGGAAATTTGATTTTAACAAGAGTGATGGTCTTCAGGTATCGCCAAAGTTTGGGATTATCTATCGTCCCGCTGAAAACCAAAACTTTCGGTTGACCTGGGCAAAAGCGTTTAATACACCGTCTAACCAGGCATTATTTCTCGATATTTTCGTAACGAGGGTAGCCACGCTTCGAGTCTATGCTCGCGGCGCCTATGAAGGTTATATTTTTCCACGAGATGCAACAGGTCAAATTTATTGGAAAAGCCCATATAATGCTTTTAAAGTCAATGTGATGGATACATCCCAATATATATTTTTCTACCCGTCCACAGACCCCAGAGTAGATGGGTATTTCAAAAATAAAGTTGTAGATGTGATAGGCATCGATGCTGAAATTGTCAGTACCTGGGAGGTAGGTTATAAGGGGCGAATCACCAAGAGCCTATATGGCACTCTGGACCTTTTCACCAGCCATTACAACTCATTTGTCAGTCCAATAACTTTTATCTCTCCCCTTGTGATTAATAAATCTGCATTGGAAACAGATTACAATGATAATGGAATAACAAACCGGATTGAGGATGTCGTACAAAACATCATCTCGGATAATGAAGATTATGATGAAGCTTTTGATCATATCCGTTCAAATCTCGCAGGAGTTGCTGCATTGGATACCACTCCGGGATTTAATCCCCCAATCGTTGTCGGTTATCTCAATTACGGTGAGGTAGATCTGTATGGGCTAGATATGAGTCTCACTAAGTTCATCAGTCGCGATTTTACAATTGGTATGAATTACTCGTTTATCAGCATAACGGATTTCTTGAATCCCATCACAGGAGGAAAAGACCCCATTAATGCACCGCGCAACAAAGGGGGCGTAAAGGTATCTTATGCTCCTCATAATATGGACTACTCTGTCACTCTCAATTATCGATATGTAGACAGTTTTCCCTGGTCGTCAGGCATCTTTTTTGGAAATATCAACTCCTATAATATTTTTGATTTGCATGCCACTTATACACTAAATAAATACCTCTCTGCTATGTTAAGCATTAATAATTTTTTTAATTACCGGCACGTAGAAATAATTGGTGGTCCAGCACTTGGTCGGATGATTGTTTTCCGACTCCAAGCTCGTTTGTAGAGTAAAACCACTCCTCTTGTAGTAAAAACATCACTAAATTGGTGTGCATTATGAATGCACATCTGAAATCAAGAAAAACGCTAATAATAGCCGCTTTTCTTTTAGGAGCCACTTTCTTTGCCGAGCTGTTTGGTGGTATAATTTTCGGGAGTTTAAGTCTTCTTTCAGATTCCTTTCACGTTCTTTCCGATCTTACCTCCATCCTGGTCGTTTTTGCTTCGCTGACCCTGGCAGTTAGAAAACGACCCTCCCAACAGATGGCTTTTGGGTACCATCGATTGGAAGTCATCAGCGCTCTCTTTAATGGATTGCTGCTGAGTGTAGTAGCAGCTTTTATTCTATTAGAAGCGTGGAAAAGGTATCAAAATCCATTAGAGATTCAGACAACAGGTGCATTGACAGTGGGTATTATCGGGTTAATTGTTAATATCATTATTGCTGTTTTTTTTCGGCGATCTGCCGTTGAGACAAAAAAAGATGTCAATATTCAGAGTGCTTACTACCATATCATCGGAGACATTTTGGCATCAGTCTCCGTTGTTATTGGGATTACTGCGATTAAAATATTTGATCAACCGGCAATTGATCCTATTGTTGCCGCTTTTATTTCCATCATAATTTTAACTTCGGCAGGAAGAGTCCTATATAAAAGTTCAGAAATATTGCTTCAAAAGTCACCTCAGGATATTGACAGAGTGAGTGAACGGGTATTGGAGGTTCAGGGAGTGGAAGATTTTATTGATGTAAGATTATGGCAGGTTTGTTCTTACTTAACAGTAGGGACTGCTCATGTGGTAGTCTCAGTACAGACGATTCAAGAGACTGAAAGAATCAAACAGAAGATCAAATCAATCATCCGCGAGGAATTTGATATCAGGGATATCACTCTTGAATGCGAGACTCCTGACATGTCGAACCGGCATCGCCATGCATTTCAACATGAACATTAAAAATAGCTACGTACCGAAACTTCGGGACGTGCCTTTGTGTCTTTTCCCGCAGGGACTCCTTTGGAGGTGGCGAATCTCAAGATCCTGTGGATAATCCAGATTAAAAACTAATAACCATTTCTATCAGATACACAGAACAAAGGAATATATGTAAGGAGACGGCTATGAAAAAACCATCTCTCTATCACTATCGCGCCATCGTAGTCTCCGTCTATGATGGGGATGCTTGCACGGTGGACATTGACCTTGGGCTCAATATCTGGTCCCGGGGAGAAAAAATCCGCTTAATCCGGATTAACGCCCCTGAACTTCGGGGAAAAGAAAGACCACGGGGATTAACCTCACGGGATTACCTCCGAGAACTTATTCTGGACAAACCGATCATCCTGCAGACCATCAAAGACAAGAAGGGGAAATACGGTCGCTACCTTGGGGAAATCTGGTTGGTAGACAATGATGGCAAACTTGTCAACATCAACGATGAAATGGTTTCGGCAGGGATGGCGGAGTATAAGTCGTATTGATGACTTTTCACTCAGGGAGCAGTCAAAAAGGATTATCTGGTGAACAAGTCTGCTTGTGGAAAGTAACTATTTTGGATGATCCTAAGCTGCTTGAATTCAACTATTAAGTGCAACTCAAACACTGTTTGTAAAGAAAGCGTAGCTGCTGTAGGCTCTCCTCTTTTCTTTAAGACAAAAATGAGGAGCACAAATGAGACACTACAGCCAGCTCACGCTGGAACAAAGATACGGAATAAATACATTGCTTAAAACAGAGTCATAATCAATCAGAAATTGCTGAAGTGATTGGCGTCCATAAATCGACAATTAGCCGAGAAGTGAAGCGGAACCGTGGCCAACGCGGCTATCGACATAAACAGGCTCATGCCAAGGCGCTAGATCA
>SCKK01000067.1 GCA_004124475.1 Fidelibacterota bacterium | reverse complement strand
TCCCGGCTTATCGTCGATTGATGAACCCCAATATGTTCAGCAATCTCTATCTGATTAAATCCCTGGTTAAGCATAAGTTTTATTCCATACCTTTGCTCTTGGGTGAGCTGCTTGTATTGTTGCATTTATGCTCCTCGTTTTTGTTTGGAAAAGAGGAAGCAAGAATACGGCAGCTTGACCCCTTCTTAAAACAATTGAGATGCACTTAATAGTTGAATTCAAGATATAATAAAAAATTGGGAGTTAATTAAAATATTCCGCACGCTTTTTCATGATTAGGTCCTCTAGTTCTTTTACAAGAGAATCTAATTTATTAGCATCCTCCCTCTTTGCAGTCGAAGAAATATCATTCCCAAGTTGTGTAAGATCATCAAACCCATAACCACCACCGCTACCTTTAAGGTTATGGGCGAATTTCTGGATTTTAGAGTAATTTCTTTCAACACAATTCACTTTAAATTTTACTAGAGAATCCATCAGATAATCCAAGTAACTTCGAATCAACTCCTGGAATTCAGGATCATTAAAGTAATCCATTGATTTTTTCACCTTAATTAACTTAATGGAAAATGGTCAATATTTATTGTATAATCTAAAGATATTGCAACTATAGTAAAAGGATTGTTAATCTTAACAATAACAAATAATCCTGTTGTTGAAGAAGTTAGGGATCATAATACTAAGTCTATTCCTAATACGTATGTAGGGATATTCAGATTGAGTTGAATGAAATTTATTGATATTATTAAAATTTTTGCGGGACAAATAAAGTATTGTGGTTTCCTACTGATGGGAATGAGAGAATGAAACGTTCATATTTTTTAGGGTAATCTCCCAATTTAGCCACTAATGTTCTTAAATTACTCATATGGCAAATCGTTTGAAATGCTTAAAGTGTGGTTGCAAGAAATTATACTCTGTCCAACGAGAAAAGAAGCGTTGCACCAGGTTTCGCTACGAATGGAAACCGTGGGAATTTCCTTTGCATTTATCCAGATAAGAATAGTTAAAAGTTTTGCACTAGATTTTAAGGGATTTGCCAGCAGTCGCAATCGCACAGGAAACAGGGATCGAACGAAATCGGATATAGCGAGCCTTAACCTACGTTCATATGACCTTTCAGAAAGATATCGCGGAAGTCTTTTCAGATACAGTTGAAGTGGATGAAACTTATCTAGGTAGTCAGGGGAAAACAAAAGATAAAGCGCAAAAACGGGTGGTAGTAAACGTGGAAGAGGAACTTCTCCAAAGGATCCTGCTGACAAAACACCAGTATTTGGTATTTTATGCCCTCTTGAATGCGTATCCCCTATATACCACATTATAGCGGTTTAATACGGTTAAATTTGGGATTTAGATGGATATAAAAAGGGGGCAGGACTGAATCGAATTTCAATCCTAACCCCTTTAATTAATAGTTAACTATGGCCTGTGGAGCCGATCGGGCTCGAACCGACGACCTTCTGAATGCCATTCAGACGCTCTCCCAACTGAGCTACGGCCCCTTAGGGAACATGAATTTAAAATCATATCGTGGATCATACAATAAGTTCCTGTATGATAGAAGACCGAAAGAACGAAACTTCCATGAATTTCAGGCATTTGAAAATACTGAGGTTTTCACAATATTATGGGAATTCTGAACGAATTGGGAGGTTGACTGTTACTGAAACAACTATTTAAATTAACAATCATGAAAAAATGGAAAATTGAAATAATCACAGCTGTCTGTTTTGGATTAATCATCTACTCATCCTGCACTGAAACAGAAGGTAGGAATGCATCTGCAGTTCTGGTAGTCACAGGAAATGTAAACAGTCAGCTCGACCCATGCGGTTGAAAAAAAAATCCTGCCGGCGGTCTGTCGAGAAAATCTGCATATCTTAATCAATTAAAATCTGATGGGATTGATCCTATCATTCTGGATGCAGGAGACATATTTTTTGTAAAAGATATAGCATCGGGTCTTGTGGGAGAGCAGGAAAAACTGAGAGCCAAAACTTTAAGTGCAGGGTTTGATAAAATTGGATGTGACGCATTAAATATTGGAAGAAAAGATTTTGCTGCGGGCACGGCGTTTTTACTTGCATTAAGAGATTCCTCTTCATTTCCTTTCATATCAGCAAATATAGTAGATAAATCAAGTGGTGAACTTATTTTTGAACCATACAAAATATTAGAGAGAAATAGTTTAAAATTTGGCGTTATAGGTTTAACCACCAGTCTTCCCAAACATATAAATGATTTAGATGTATTGGATCCAATGATTGAAGGAAAGAAATACTTAACTCTACTAGAAAGCCAGACAGATTATCAAGTAATTCTATTGAATGCAAAATTAGAAGAGGCAGCTGCGGCCAAAGACGAATTTACTTCCGCTGAATTTATTTTTCTTAGCAGGGTCACACAATCTCCTCGTCAATACTCTAAGAAAGATAATTCGTGGCCTAAATTATACCGACTTGGGAAGCAGGGTAAAGCCTTAGCTATAGTGAAAATTCGATCGGTGAATCCTGACTCATCACTCGTTAATATTACAAGTGTAAAAAACAGGGAAACATTTCTTCACAATCGTTTGGAGTTCATGAGTAGGAAAGATACTACAAAAACCCTCGAAGAGCTTTATTCTGATAAACCTAAAAAGCTTGCACAAATAAAACAGACAAGGAAAGAGTTAGCTAATGCGCGTGAAAAATTAAAATATCATAAGAATACCTTTGAGTTTAATTTTGTTTCGATGAACAAGAAAATCGATGATGATCCTACTTTACTATCTATGGTCAACGAAACGTTAGCTGCTTGCGATCGTCTTGCAGTACCCAACAGATCTCACCGATCCGTTATTAAAAGTGAGTTAGACCCTGCTATAAAAAAAGAGATTGAAAACTCCTTTAAAAGTAAAAGTCTAAATTGATGTCTCAAAAGGAACTGATTCAGATTTCCATAATTCTCGGAGTATCCCTTTTCTTTGGACTCGGATATAATGTAATTCGAGACGACGGGATACCACTAATTGCAAAAAAAAAAGTATACGAACAGGCTGATATAACAGAACTCGAAAGAAACGCAACGAAAGTTAAATTAGAACCTATAATAAAGATTGTTGACCTCACTATGACAAAGGAACTTTATGATAGGGGTTTCACCTTTGTGGATGCGCGAGATGAAATAGAATTTTCAGAAGGACATATTAAAGGTGCACTAAATGTGTCTTCCATTCAATTAGCGGAATTGATTTCCTTTGACGATCCGATAGTGACCTATTGTAGTGGAGAAGATTGTGAGTTGAGTATAACTCTAGCTGAAGAATTAGCTGATTTTGGTTTTTCGACAATTTTTGTTTTCAGCGGTGGTTGGCCAGAGTGGGAATCAGCTGATTATCCAGTAGAGATGGAATAATGAATTTTTTTAAAAATAAATGGATTGTTATTGCATTCCGCCTATTCCTGGGCGGTTTATTGATTTATGCCAGTTTTGATAAGATTGAAAATCCTGAATCGTTTGCTAAAATAATCAGAAACTACCATGCATTCCCGTATGCGGCTACTAATATGTTGTCACTTCTGTTGCCATGGATTGAGTTATTCACGGGAGTCTGTCTCATATTTGGGATATTTGTTGATGGTGCTTCTTTTCTTACCATGGCCATGATGGGTGTGTTTATTCTTGCAATTAGTCAAGCAGTGTTGCGTGGAATAGATATTGAGTGTGGTTGTTTTAAAGTGACAGAAGGTTCATCTCAGGTGGGAATGCGTAGAATAATCGAAGATATAATCTATTCGGGAATGGCATTTGTCGTGTGGAAAAGGGAAGTGAAAGTAGGGGAGTGGCTTCCCAAATCTCTTTGAACCTGCTTTGCCAATATTGTATATTTCCCACCGATTTTGTTCATTGAAATAGAGAATATGAGAAGAGCATACTTCCGATGTGTCCACATCGGATATAGGGCCCCACGTTGCTCCCGGTAGATGGGGATGGCTGTCGCGGGTTCCCCCGATAAATCGGGGCGTCTCTCGCTCGAGAGGTAAAGTATTGCGAGAGTAGCTTCCCGATGAATCGGGAGTAGAGCCCCACGTTGCTCCCGGTAGATGGGGATGGCTGTCGCGGGTTCCAACGATAAATCGGGGCGTCTCTTGCTCAAAGGGCAAAGTATTGCGAGAGTAGCTTCCCGATGAATCGGGAGTAGAGCCCCACGTTGCCAACGTGGCTGTCGCGGGTTCCAACGATAAATCGGGGCGTCTCTTGCTCAAAGGGGCAAAGTATTGCGAGAGTAGCTCAGTTGGTAGAGCCCCACGTTGCCAACGTGGCTGTCGCGGGTTCGAATCCCGTCTCTCGCTCGAATATTCCCACCTGCATGTACTACACATATATTATCTATTCTTTCTCCCGTGATATGTTCTACGTTGGACATTCAGGAGAATTGGAGAAAAGAATAAGAAAACACAATGAAGGGCTGACTAAGCCGACCAAATCAGGCATTCCTTGGGTGTCTGTATATCATGAAGAGTATCAAACAAGATCTGAAGCTTTGAAGAGAGAGTATGAGATCAAACGCTGGAAGAGTCGAAAGATGATCGAAAAGTTGATCAGCGATCATGCTTCAATTTGTCACATTGGCTGTTGCGAGTTCCCCCGATAAATCGGGGCGTCTCTCGCTCGAATATTCCCACCTGCATGTACTACACATATATTATCTATTCTTTCTCCCGTGATATGTTCTACGTTGGACATTCAGGAGAATTGGAGAAAAGAATAAGAAAACACAATGAAGGGCTGACTAAGCCGACCAAATCAGGCATTCCTTGGGTGTCTGTATATCATGAAGAGTATCAAACAAGATCTGAAGCTTTGAAGAGAGAGTATGAGATCAAACGCTGGAAGAGTCGAAAGATGATCGAAAAGTTGATCAGCGCTCATGCTTCAATTTGTCACATTGGCTGTTGCGAGTTCCCCCGATAAATCGGGGCGTCTCTCGCTTTTTTTATTTTTCCCTTGTTACCATCGGATTTTCGATGAGAAAATATAAAAAGTAAATGTTTAATAAAAGCTCATTATAGGCAATAAGATAACAAATACAGTTATATTATGTCACAATTAAGACACAAATATGACACGTTAAAGTTTTTCAATAAGATTCCTGGTCTATGACCCCTGTCAGCGGCTAGTGCAAGTGCTGCCGCCAGAAGTCTTTATCATGCCAGGTGCGAAGCATTTGGGTTTGATTCATACGGATAGCTTTGAATGCCATTCTGCCATCATCTCCAAGTTCAGGTGCATAGGAAGCTTCCCACACAAGGGACATTCTAAACAATAAATTAAACATTCCCTTTTGGTTACCCAATGAGAATGAATGACACTCAGAGAATAATGAGCCCTATTTCTATTGCAGTAAGGGCAGTCATAATCAAACTCGTTTAACAAATTTTTATCTGTTTGCAAAGGATTAAGTATCATTTGTGAAACCAAGTAATTCTTCGAGTTTCTGTTGATCGAACCCAAGGACAAGGTCACCATCGATCAGCGTTGCCGGAGTTGAAAATACTCCCATGTTTTTTAGTTCGTCAAGGGCAGTTGCGTCCTCAGCTATATTTCGTTCGGTGTATTGAATGTCTTTCTGTGAAAGCCACGCCTTCAAATGATTGCAAAAAAGTCAACCCGGTTGGGTGTACACTTTGATCTCATAATTTCTCATGCTTACTCCAATATTGTTGATGCACCAATGTCTCTAATCTCCCCAAGTTATTTGAGAATTGCAATGATGGTTTCTATTTTATTCTATCTCCTGTTAGTTATTACCTGAGTTTGCCAGCTGTGAAGCACTTATGAGACACTGTGGTAAAATATTATTACGCGCTTGTGCCTTTCACCTGCACACATTCCACCCTTGTTATATTCACTAAAATGGAATGATAGGCCACATCGCTCGAGCCAATCACAGTAACTTGATTTCCAGGAAGCCAGAGGCTACTTCGTAACGTGTGTCTGAAATTTACTTCCCATTTTGACCCATCGCTTAATTTCACCAGCTGTCCATTATTGTCGATAGTACTGATCGTTTGATTCATGTTTTTCTCCTCGTATTCCTCTCAATGTTAATGGACTATCTTTTCTTCTGTGATACTTTTTCCCTCAGCTGTCGAATGATTTTGTACCGTTCCTTTTTCTCTTTGGGCTGAACATAGATCTCATATAAGATGGTCTTTAAGGTCTGGATAATAAGCCTTAAAGCGGGCGAATCCCATTCGTCCCAGGATTGTTCATGAACTTTATCGCTAGTCATATCCTGAATGTGACCCAGGATTTCAAACAAATCAGGATCGGTGTCAGGGTATTTCCCTTGGTAATGGGTTAGCAAAATTGCACTAAACATGTTTATAACTTACTGTAATTTTATTATGTTCGGATCATGGAAAAATGTGGTCGCTGTGGCAGTTCTCATTATTGGGTTCTCAAGACCGGTCAAAT
>SCKK01000046.1 GCA_004124475.1 Fidelibacterota bacterium | reverse complement strand
AAAGAAATGGGTGGTACATATTGAGCCGGTTGGAACCGGCCTTTCAGCGCTTAAATATCTGGCGCCCTATATCTTCCGGGTGGCTATATCAAACAATAATATTATCACTTTAAAAGACGGTAGGGTAACCTTCCGTTGCAAAGACTCCACTACAAACAAATGGTGCCTGAAGACAATACTCGCTGAAGAATTTATCCGCCGGTTCTTGCAGCATATCCTTCCATACCGTTTTAGGAAAGTTCGCTACTATGGTTTCCTGAGTTCCGTAAACCGTGAACAACTAGAAAAGATCAAAGAACAGTTCGGTGGAAGATATATCCCAATTAAAGTAAGTAAACCGGAGCCCCTTAAAAACAATACCTTCTGCTGCCCTAAATGTGGTAGTCAGCTGATTTGGGTTGAAGAGTTGCCACGCAAACGAGGACCCCCATGGTAATACTTGCAGGCAATCATAATGAACACCTTTTGAAAATGCTTATTTGTGCATAGCGATATTGGTACGTACCGGCAGTGAAAAATATGCCTTTAGACCATTTAATATTCACCGCTCTTTATCATGATTCCATCAATACTCAGTGAGATTACTCAAATCTGGTTTGTCTATTGCTTTTACAATACGTTTTGATCGTAAAACTGTAGTATACATTTCTATTTAAACTCCAAATAGCTTACTAACGGCTAAGCATCAGTCAGTGGACGGACAGGCAACCCTGACTTGCATATCGACGACTACGTCGATCGAATGCTAAGTCTTAATACGTTATACATTTTTTTCAATTTTTCTTTTCAACGGTTTGGCTAAACTGCGTTTTTCCCGAAGGGATGCCTATGACAAATGCAGTTTAGGTTTTGTTGTGTTTAGTTCTTTATTTTTTCTCGAGTTTAGCAATCTCTCTTTTTTTAGTATCAGACACCTCTCCTGTTTCAGCATAAGTTTTCCAATTTTTTAAAAAAACCTTTTGAAGTTTTGTGAAATTACTCTTAAGGGGAATGCCAAAAAGTATACCCCTTAAACCTGTTAAATCAGCAGTGATATTGGTCGATACCTGGCAAGAATTTTCGCTGATTCCTTCAACTTTTAAGGCGTTCTGAAGGCCTACTAAAAAGCTTGGCATCTTATCGATCTTTGCAGACCAGGTGATCTCTTTTTGCGCTTGATCGTAATGTACTATTCGCTCGTCTGCCTTTCCGAATTTTCCAAGGTCACAAAATCGACCACCTGCAGGTGCTCCTTCAAATGTTGCAGGAACAGACTCATTGTTCCAAGATTTATTTATACCTGGTCCCCAATCTGCGATGTTAAGAAAGTTTGGTCCGACAATTTCCCATGCGCTTTCAGCACTTGTATTAATTTCAATTGATTCTTTTATATCTAATTTTCCCATTTCGATTGATCTCCTTAGTTAATTATTGACTATGATGGATAATAACCCATTCCATTTGTTTGTTTTATTTATATTTAATTAAACACAACGTTTGTGTAAACTCTATTGTGTTTAGACCACCGTTTTAGAGGGATAAACACAATTATTTATATTTTTCTTCTACCATTTTCATACCCTTTTTCTTTTATGTATAACGGATGAAATAACCTGCGTGAAACATTTCATTCCAGGACTTTCCCTTTTCTTATTTACGATTGTTAACCTTCCAAACATCGAATTCACCTGTCCCTCGTAGTGTAACGTAGAGGGACGCCACAGCTATTTCACGTCCGGTTGACTGAGGGTTAGGTTTTCTTGCGTTTTTCTTGTAGATGGGTTAGTTCTATCGCCGACACCAAGTATTAGATTTTCTACACTAATATCCTCGTCGATTTCATCCCAGTGCAATCCGGTTCCACCACCGCTAATTATGTAAGATTCCCTTTGAGATTTTGTGGCATTCAGCAATCGTGGGAAATAAGCTAATGGAACACCTAGTTTCCTTCCGTCTGTGAGTGCGACCCATATATTATCTCTATCAAAGTCTATTTTTTCTGCTAATGCGTTAGTCGACACCAAAGTATTCATTCCATTTCCTTTCAATAAATTCTTGATTCTGTCCAACAATTTCTGCCAATTGCCTTAATTCAACCGGTGAAAAACCAAAAGAATTCTCAAGGGACACAAAAGGAATCACCCAAAACTATTAATTTTTCCCTTGCTTTCATAGCAAGTAGAGGCAGCTCTGCGGCGTTTACGATAAACTTTCCTCTACAAATGACCATTTTGCGGCCTCCAAACTTAAGATTCACGTTACACGCTTTCGACGTCCGTAGCAGCGAGTTTTAGCTTTTTATTTTTCTGTTTTAAGAGAATGTAGTTTACTAAAACCTGCTTCAAAATAATAGGTGCGTCCAAAAGGAGATTTGTACAAATGTTCAAGACTTTCTATATCTGGTTGAATAAAGCTCGAGGGTTGTGTACCATGTGCAACAATTAACAACCAAATCTTTTTACAGTTTTCCAAATATTTATGATACAATACTGCTTTTTCATCAATCTTATTTTGCAACAATTCGACACAGTGATTAAGTACCACCCCGGCTCTTATACAAGTCCAATAATTTTCTAAATCGTCTTTTATTTTTAAAAGACGGATTGAATTAACAATTTCAGGTAATTCAGATTTTTCTATTTCGATTGGGATATTAAGCGATGTTGACTCCATCCTTATTAATGTTGTACTGATCACTCTTGCAAGTTGTATACCCAGATCAATCCTTTCCTTCTTTTTTAGAGTAGTAAAATGACTAAATGAAAAATAGGCACGGGTTTTAGAGCAACTATTTAATTCTACGTGTTCCTTTGCAATCGAAATTACATCATCAATTTGACTTTCATACGATTGTCTGGGATTAGGTTTCTTAGAAATAAATACTAATGTATGTTCTATACCAAGAATTCCATCAAAGGTTTCAATCCAAAAATCTGGTTTATCCTTATGTAGAACAAATCCATCTGGTAAATCGCCACAAATTTGTTTAAATCGATTGAAATGGTCATACTCAATTTGCTTTGTATTCATTTTGATACTTGGACAAAAAAGCTAACTCGTCAATCGATGGAAATATTTCCACTGTATCACCCTTATAGCCTGGAAATTGCTCCGTTTATTCCTATTCATCACTTGAAAAAGCGGAAAATATCCTGTAAGTTATCCACATATTGAATTAACCCCTTTGTTACAGGAAAATTTAAGAGAATAGCCTATGGAAAACAAGAACAAAATCTCACCCCTGACCGTCCCTGCCTTGTCGGCAGACAAGCGGCAGGCGGGGAAATTCTCTCCGGACCCTGACCTGAAGCTGATGGATCAAGTCCGGCAGGTCATGCGCTATCACCATTACGCCTACCGTACCGAGAAAACCTACTGTGATTGGATTGTACGGTATATCAAGTTCCATGGCAGTAAAAAGCATCCTCGTGACATGGGCAAGCTTGAAATTGAAGCATTCCTCAGCCATCTTGCAGTAGACAGGGATGATTCGGCTTCGACACAAAGGCAGGCTCACAACGCTATTATTTTTCTCTATGAGCAAGTTCTTGACATTCCTGTCAGTGGATCAATTAAACCGGTCAGAGCAAAGAGACATGATCGTATTCCTGTCGTGATGACGCAAGATGAGGTTAAGTTGGTTTTCAATCAAATGCAGGGAACCCATTTGATAATGGCAAAGCTTCTCTACGGAGGGGGTCTTCGGCTGATGGAGTGTATGCGGTTGCGGGTTGGTAACATCGATTTTGACAGGAATAGAATCTATGTGCGGGGCGCCAAAGGAGGTAAAGACCGCCTTACCCTGTTCCCTCAATCAATCCAGGAAGACATGCGAAACCAACTTGTTACAGTAAAACAACTGCATGAGCAAGATTTGGTCGCTGGATATGGTGAAGTCTATCTTCCCTTTGCGCTCACAAGAAAATATCGTCGTGCCGCCAAGGAATTTGTCTGGCAGTATCTGTTCCCTGCCAAAAAATTGAGTAAAGACCCGCGTACTGGGATTACCCGAAGGCATCATGTATTGGAATCCGGATTGCAGAAGGCTGTCAAGGTTGCGGTTACACGTGCAGGGATTCTTAAACGGATTGGCTGTCACACGTTTCGTCACTGTTTTGCCACTCACCTACTGGAAAATGGCGTTAATATTCGTGCCGTTCAGGAGCTGATGGGGCATTCATCAGTGAAAACAACTGAAATTTATACCCATGTCATGGAAAAGGACCTGCAAGACATTCTTAGCCCTTTGGATGTTATTGAAGGTGAACCTGCCCGCCTGACATCTGTCGGGCAGGTTGGACACGGCCTCGCCGCAGAAGAAAAAGGCGGGCGAGTTCTGCTGGCCAGCGATGAATTCTTTGCGCCAAAAGAAAACCTGCTCAAACCCGGACGCGGGAAATTCATTCCCGACAAATACACCGACCGCGGTAAATGGATGGATGGGTGGGAAACTCGAAGACGGAGACCGGAAGGACACGACTGGTGCATCATTCGTCTCGGAACCTCCGGAGTGATAATGGAAATTGATATAGATACCAACCACTTTGTCGGAAACCATCCCACCCATGCATCCGTGGATGCGTGTCAAGTGCCGCCTTTTACATCGATAGATGATATTACCGGTAACAAGTATGAGTGGGTTGAGATTCTCCCCAGATCTGAACTCCAAGGAGACTCACAAAATCTGTTCACCGTTAACAATGACGATGCTTTTAACCACCTTCGTCTCAACATCTATCCGGACGGCGGAGTGGCTCGCTTCAAGGTCTATGGACGACCTGAAGAGGTTTTGGGTGGTGAAAAGGATTGGTTTGACGCAGCCGCAGCAGAGAATGGGGGCGATACTCTCGCATGCAGCGACATGCATTTCGGTGATATGAAAAACCTCATCAGGTCTGGTACAGCAAGCGACATGAGCGACGGTTGGGAAACAAGACGGCGGCGAAGCCCCGGACATGATTGGGTTATCCTCAAACTTGGCGCCCCCTGTGCGATTGAGCGAATTGTGGTGGATACACTTCACTTCAAAGGAAATTTCCCCGATTCATGTTCCCTCGAGGGGTGCTTTGCACCCAATGTGGATAGAGATTTTATTCTCTTTGACGATATCGACTGGCAGGAAGTGCTGCCGGTTTCGAAACTCGGCGGTAACCGGGAACATATCTTTTCAAAGGAACTCAAACAGACGGGACCACAAACCCACATTCGATTTAACATCTACCCGGATGGTGGAGTGAGCCGGTTGAGGATTTTCGGTTACCCTATCACCCGATAACTGGTTCTGATGTAGCAATGACTCTGGAAGAATTGAACACCTTAACCAATAGCGAAGCCTCAGACAAATTTTCAATCTGCTGCGGTACCTCGAAATGGGTGGAGCAAATGACAGACTGTCGCCCTTTTCAGAATAAAGATGAGCTATTTGATTTGGCAGAGAATACATGGTTTTCCCTCACCAGAAAGGATTGGCTCGAGGCGTTCTCTCACCATCCGAAAATCGGCGACTTCGAATCACTGCGAACAAAACATCAGAAAACCGCGGAATTGTCTAAATCCGAACAGAAGGGTATTAGCGGTGTTTCGGATGACATATTAAGACAGATTGATGTAGGAAATCAATTGTACGAAGACAGGTTTGGGTATATCTTTATCATCTGTGCAACAGAAAGGACAGCTGAAGAAATGTTAACACTTTTAAAAGAAAGACTGGAGAACGATCCGGAGGCTGAACTGTTGATCGCAGCCAAAGAACAGAATAAAATTACCAGACTGCGATTGGAAAAATTGTTTGACCAATGAAATTGTCTCTGAACCCTGCAATCGTAGAATCGGTTTCTGCTCAACTGAAAACCGCAAATTCCCAATTCAACCTTTCACACCCGGGGGAATCGGATGATCGCCAACCTGTCCACACCGTCTATGGAGGAGCCCATTTATTCCAATCAGGCTCGGCAGAAAAATTGGGGAGGGCGGCCCTGGCACACTTGGCTGAATACATCCCAAACTTCGTTGTTCTGGCCAAGATCATGAGTCTTGAAGGACACAAATCCTTGCCCGAAGAAAAAAGGGACATTGAGCCATTGCTCAAACTGGCAGAAGAAAATCCTGACCAGTTAAAGCAAGACAACCCTACAGCCTTTTTTGCCTACACCATCTACACCCGGGTTTTAAGCAAATTAAATCGAGAGCCTGTTGAAGACTTCCGCATCGATTTTGAGGATGGGTACGGAAACCGGCCAGATGAGGAAGAGGACACACATTCAGTTATCGCCGCTGATGAAGTGGCAAAAGGAATGGCAGAAAATTCACTCCCGCCGTTTATCGGTATCCGAATTAAACCACTGACAGAAGAACTAAAACACCGGGCCATCCGAACACTGGATCTATTCGTTACCGCCCTTTTGAAAAAGACAAAGGGTGAGCTTCCCCGGAACTTTGTGGTAACCCTGCCCAAAGTGACCGTTCCGGAACAGGTTTCCGCTCTCGTTCGTCTGTTTGACTCCCTGGAAACAAACACCGGCCTTTCCCCCGGATCTCTCAAAATTGAACTCATGATCGAGACACCCCAATCCATCTTGGACAGCGACGGCAACACTGCGATCCCTGCCCTGGTTGCTGCCTCTCAAAACCGCTGCGTGGCTGCCCACTTTGGTGTGTATGACTATACAGCATCCTCAAACATCACCGCAGCCTATCAGAGCATGACCCATCCCATTTGTGACTTTGCCCGCCACATGATGCAGGTCGCACTGGCTGGAACCGGTATTAAAATTTCAGACGGGGCCACCAACATCGTGCCCATACCAATTCACCGCTCTGCTGACGGTCAGCCTCTCTCTGAAAAACAAAAAGAGGAAAACCGAAAAGTCGTATATCACGCATGGAAGTTAAACTATGACGACATCCGCCATTCCCTGAAACACGGGTATTACCAAGGGTGGGATTTACACCCCTCCCAGCTTCCCGTCCGGTATGCTGCCGTTTATTCTTTTTTCCTGGAAGGATTGGAGGCAGCCTCATATAGACTGAAATCGTTTATGGAAAAAGCTGCCCGAGCCACGTTGGTGGGTGATATTTTTGATGACGCTGCAACCGGTCAGGCACTCCTGAACTTTTTCCTCAAAGGGATCGCCTGTGGTGCCATCACGGAAGATGAAACCAAGGCGACCGGCCTCACGGTGGATGAAATCAGGACACGATCTTTCAATAAAATCTTACAGAGAAGACGTACATGAACAGTACAATAACAACTCATGTTCTAGACACTTCCAATGGCCGTCCCGCAGAAGGCATCCATGCCACTCTGGATGTATTGGAGGGTACAGATTCATGGAAAACTCTTGGAGAGGGTACAACAAATAAGGAGGGTCGTATCGATAGTCTTTTACGGGAAAATAATGCCCCTATGCCCGGCACGTACCGGCTTACCTTCGATGTGGCCCCTTATTTCCAGTCGCTGGGAATCGAAAGTTTTTTTGAGAAAATCCCGATAGTGTTTAGAATTAAGGATCCGGACCAGCATTACCATGTCCCCCTGCTGCTTAATCCATTCGGATATTCCACCTACAGAGGCAGTTGATAAAAATGGACTGGTTCAAAACCCACGAGTGGTTGAACCTTCTGTTTCGGTGGTTTCATATTGTCGTCGGAATCACTTGGATCGGGCAGGTCTACCTCTTTAACTGGATGGAAAAAACCTTACCCAAAGAAATTGATCCGAATGCCGGTGAGAACGTAGCCGGGCAGCTTTGGATGGTTCACGGCGGTGGTTTCTACTTTGTGGAAAAACAGAAAATCCCCAAGCTCATGCCTCGATCGCTACACTGGTTCAAATGGGAATCCGCTCTCACGTGGATCAGCGGACTGTTGCTGCTCATCATTGTCTATTACATGGGTGGACTTATGGTTGAGGCAGATTCGGAACTGGCTGAATCAACTGCAAGTTATATTGGCGCGGGAGTGCTGTTTTTAGGTTATGCGATATATCACTTTTTATGGTCATCTCCTCTGGGTAAAAATGAAATTGTGGGCGCTATTTTATCCTTTATTTTAACGTTGGCACTTTTTATTGCTTTAGATACAATATTCAGTTCAAGAGCTGCCATGATGCATATTGGCGCCACATTTGGCACTATCATGACCGCCAATGTCTGGATGACGATCCTCCCTGCTCAACGCCAGATGATTGCATCTGCTGAAATGGGGGAACCGCCAGATATGTCCCTTGCCAGCAAGGCCAGACAATGTTCTAAACATAATACTTACATGTCAATACCGCTGATCTTCATCATGATCAGCAATCACTTTCCGACCGTTACCTACGGAAACGACTACAACTGGCTTATTCTTGGGGTGTTAATTCTTGCCGGCTGGCTGGCTGCTAAGTGGATGAGAGGGTGATCTGTCACTCCCCGTGATTATCCCAGTGCAACATTCAGAACCTTCATCACGGTAAAACCGAGCATGGCACACCGATGGTGGGACTGTCCGTATCGCCGTGTTGTTGTGATTCTGGCACAAGCTCTTTCCACCACTACAAAGATCATGGCTCCGGCGGCGAAGGCAAAGGCATAAGGCTGGAAGCTGCACTGGAATGGAGTGCAGATGGTAAGAAGATTATTTTTGCTAAATTGTTAAGTTCTCTTGGATCAAACTATGAAATTTTCATTGTTGATGTCAATGGTGAAAATGAAAAGCAAATCACGGATAGACCTTATCACACAGACTATAATTCGTCAATTCATCCAAATGGAGTTGATATCTTGTTTGATTCTTCGCCTAACATAGGATGGGAACCACCACAAATATTACATAATCAACTAAGAACTCTTATAGCAGATGTGGTAGCCGAAGTTTCACTCATATTTCATTATCTATGACATTAACAATTATCCTATTTATTGCAGCGTTAGTCGTTATTATACTGGTGAATCATTTCTTTTTTTGGAAGCCTTTAAATGTCAATCATTTTTACCGAAATGGCGCCATGATGATGGGGCATCGTGGATCGCCAATGGAAGCGCCGGAGAATACGATTCCCTCTTACCTGAAGGCAGTCGACCAGGGACTTTCCATGATTGAATTGGATGTGGTTACCACAAAAGACCGGAAGGTTGTCTGTTCACATAACTTCGATCTTGAGCGAGAAACGGATGGATATGGTTACATTTATAATAAAACATATTCCGAGCTTGCAAGCGTAAATGCAGGAATAAAATTCCCTGAGTTAGCTCCATGCAAGCTACCTTTACTTGAAGAGGTGATCGATGTCCTCCCGGATGATTTTTTCATTAATATCGAAATAAAGACAAAAACGGTGTTTGATCTCAAATCCGTTAAACTCGTTGTCAATATTGTGAAGAAGCAGAACCTGCATCATCGTGTTCTGATATCAAGTTTCCACCCTCTGGTCATCGGACTGGTAAAAATATTTGATCCCCGCATTCCTACCGCCTACATTTGGAGCGATGAAGACGTCCCGGATATTTTAAAGAAGCCGAGGTTTGTTGATCTTGTTCACCCGGATATGTTTCATCCGGAATCGCATCTTGTGACTTCAAATCTTGTGCGATTTGCTAAGAGAAAGGGATTGCGAGTGAACGTCTGGACGGTGAACAACCTTCCTGCCATGCATTGGTTATTGGACACAGGGATAGATGGTATAATTTCCGATTTTCCTCATCTTATGCTTGAAACATTAAAACAGGAGAAAAAAGCATAATGAAACAGCGTTATCATAGAATATTAATCTTTTTAATTGTTTCTACTTGTTGGGGGTTTTCTCCAAAGCGCCAGGTTGAAGTGACATCGGATGAAATTGTGAAACACATAAAAGTGTTGGCGTCCGATAGAATGGAGGGGAGAGGCGCAGGAACTCGGGGAGCAGAGAAAGCCGCCAGATATATCAAAAGACAATTCCGCTCTTTCGGTCTTGAACCTATGGGTAAGCACCGCTCTTATTATACTTCCTTTGAGTTTACCGCAGAAGTGGCTCTGGGTAAAACGAACGATATGGAATGGTCTTCCATAGATCAAACCGTCGAATTGAAGTTGGATACGGGTTTTCGACCCCTCGGTTTTTCTGCTTCCGGACATGCGTCAGGGGAATTAATTTTTGTCGGATATGGTATCGATTCTGAGGAACCGGCGTATAACGATTACGCTGGCTTGGATATTTCTGGCAAGGTTGTGATGGTATTACGATACAGTCCAGATGGTACGAATCCTCACGGCGATTTAGGGAAGTACGCCCCATTAAGATATAAAGCTATGACAGCGAGAGAGCAGGGCGCAAGCGCGGTGATTTTTGTTACAGGACCGGAAGATGATCCTGAAGAAAATTACCTAATGAAATTACGGTATGACCAGAGTTTTTCCGATTCTGGAATTCCCGTGGTAATTATCACACAAAGGAAGGCAAAGGAATTGGTTTTTCTTGCAGGGGAAAACCTGCTCGATGTCCAGAAGGGAATAAACGAAAACCTTTTCCCTCATTCTTTTGAGATTCCTGCTGAAGTGACCCTGCATGTTTCTGTTGAAAAAATTAAAGCAGAAACTGTCAACATAGTGGGGTTGGTGCGAGGAGCAGATGAGGAGCTGAAAAATGAATTTGTGATAATTGGCGCTCATTATGATCACCTGGGAATGGGTGGAAGAGGGTCGCTAATTCCGGATACAGTTGCCGTTCACAATGGTGCTGACGATAATGCATCGGGTACGGCGGGATTGTTGGAACTTGCTCAGTGGTTCGGGCACAATCCCCCGAAGAGAAGCCTGATTTTTGCAGCTTTCTGCGCTGAGGAACGAGGTCTGCTTGGATCAGCAAATTTTATCTCCAACCCACCTGTTCCTCTTGAGAAAATAGTGGCAATGATGAACATGGACATGATTGGGCGAATGGAGGATTCTACCTTGGTCATGGGAGGAGCAGGAACCTCATCCGTCTGGAAAGAAATGATAGAAAGTGTATCGGATAAATACCACATTACCCCCAAGTTTGATGATGCAGGTTACGGTGCAAGCGACCATCAATCTTTTTACCTGAAAGATATCCCGGTTTTATTTTTCTTTTCAGGGACTCATGATGATTATCATCGCCCAAGTGATGACTGGGAAAAGATAAACGCTCCTGGGGAAGAGCGAATCGTAAAACTTATTCGTAACCTCGTGACTCAAATTGCCGATGCGGACAAGCCTCCTGATTTTGTGAAGGTTGAAATAGCAGAAACTGCATCTCGAGGATTCGCTGTCTATTTGGGTACGATACCTGATTATACCGCTACAGATGTTGTTGGGATGAAGTTGTCTGGGGTGCGTGCAGGTGGTCCCGCAGAAAAAGGGGGAATGAAAGGGGGTGATATTATCATCAAATTTGGTGAGACGACAGTAGAAAATATTTACGATTTTATGTATGCTCTTCAAGCAGCAAAAGCTGACCAACCCATCGAAATTGTAATCTTGAGAGAAGAAATAGCGATTACCTTAGAGGTATCCCCTGGGAGACGAAGAGACTGAAGATATTATTTCGCATAATGCGAAATAATAGATAGGTAACTTCTTAGGATTATTATTCCTCTGAACTCACCACAGCTGCACGGAGGTATTCCCGATTGAGTTTTTGGATCCAGTCAGTAGAAATCTTTTTGGGACATGAAGCTTCGCATTCCAGTGTATTCATACAGTTCCCAAATCCTTCTTGATCCATCTGAGCCGCTATGCGCAGGGCTTTTCGTTCTCGTTTGGGTTGACCCTGGGGCAGTAAAGACGGGTGGGAGACTTTGGCAGCAACAAAAAGCATGGCAGAGGCGTTTTTAAAAGAAGCGACACTAGCTCCATACGGGACAGGAAAGCGAAGGCTAAGTATATCTTCATTCACTCGAGAGATTTTGTAGAAGTCTCTATATTTCATCGGACAACTTTTGCAATTATCTTAGCCTTAGCTTATTTATAACTCCTCTCTGTCAATTTCGCAAACTCAAATTCCAGTTCTTCTTTGTACAGAACTGGTTTCTCTCCCACACCTTTAAATTCCTAGGAAGTCGGCAAAGAGGTAACAGTAATTATTCAGTTATTTATGGATAATTGGAGGGGAGTTAAAGACACCATTGTTTTAAAAAACATTCCCAATACCGGCCTTAAAGAAGCCGCCATGAAAGCCATTAAAAAGACCAGATTTAAGCCAGCCAAACAGCGACCGGGTTATGCGTGTGCTGGATATCCATTCCGGTCAACTTTCGCCTGATGGAGTAATTACCCCGATTTTTCCAGAATAATCTCCCTTAAATATTCCAGAGTATAACTACTGAGACGATTGTTCCAACAATCGCCCCACCATAGCAAAGGATGGAGATGAGGGTACTCACGGACTTCAGTCCTACGTCTACAAGGGTGAAGCGGAAGCGGTGAGCCCAGTGGAAAAGCGGCAGGGAAATTACGGCGAAAAGGGTCAGTTTGATGAGCGGGTGGGACACGGCGGAATGAATTCTTTCGAAATTTAGAGGATCATCGCCCGCCAATCCAAATGGTACCAAGATGCCCGTTATGATGATCAGGATGGGAAACACCATAGCTGCTACCATGCCGCCGGCTGAAAATAGTGACCACCAGATCGGTTCGTTGGACTTCGCCATCTCTACACCCCCAATACCAGCCATGCAACAATAACGGAAACCACTACCCACCCGGCGTAGAACGTCCCCGCAACCAGTCCTTGGGGAATCCGCTCCTCTCCTCTGTAGAGCACAAGGATTTTTGGCGTCAGGTTAAACCAGGTGATGGTGTGGTAGAGTACGAAAGCGAGCGAGATGAGATGCAGCGTAACGCTGCTGGGTGACTTCAAAGCGGCCATGAGATTGCCATAGGCGTCGGCCCCTTGTGCCAGTTTGTAAACCAAGACCAGCAGAAAAATACAATACCCCGCAACGAAGATACTGGTTAGCTCCCTAATCATGAATAAAATGTACGGTTTGCGTTTAAGCCACCAGGTATTGGGGACTGGTCGGTGGTAGGGATTCACTTCTTTTTCCCCCACGGAATCAGAACATCCTTGAACCAGTCAACGGTGCTGGAGACTTTTGCCCGCTGGATAGCCGCTGCAGGATCCACATGTTCCGGACAGACAGCGCTGCACTCTCCCACAAAAGTGCATTCCCAGATTCCATTATGACTGGCTATGAGTTCCTGCCGGGCGTCCCTGCCTTGGTCCCGGGAGTCCATGTTGTACCGCTGACCGAGGGCAATGGCAGCGGGTCCGATAAAGGTGGAATCGAGAGCATAAACGGGACAGGCAGCATAACAGAGCATGCAGTTAATACACATGGAGTACTGCTTGAAGCGAGCCAGCTCGGCGGGGGACTGAAGGTATTCACCCTCCTCCAGGGGCTTCTCCTCACCTTCCTTCCTGATGATGTATGGCTGCATATCTGTCAGTTTTGTCATAAAGTCATCCATTACAATGACGAGATCCCGCTCTACGGGAAAGCCGGTTAATGGTTCTACAAGAATTTTATCTGGGTAATAATCCTTTAAAAATGCGGCGCAAGAAAGTTTCGGCACACCGTTGATCATCATGCCACAACTACCGCATACGCCCATCCGGCAAGACCAGCGGTAGGAAAGCGTTCCGTCGATCTCGTCTTTAATGTGATTGATGGCGTCCAGCACCACCCAATCTTCAAGGAATGGGACCTCGTATGTCTGAAAGGTGGGTTCGCTCTCTTTCTCAGGGCGGTAGCGGAAGATTTCCAATTTCATGGTTTCTGCCATCATTAGCGTTCAGCTACGAGCTATCAGCTCTCAGCTTCTCAATTAAGGATACCAGCATTTTTTCACCTCTGTAACCTGAGAATTCCGTTGGTCATAGGTTCCATTTTTCAACAAACTTACATCGCGGGCCAGCAGGATATGATACTCCAGTTCACTTGCTGATCCCATTACAATTTGAAGGAATCGAGCAAAATTAGGATCCGTTCCTCTTTCACATCCTTCCGCTATGTTTGCACCAATGGATGTACATGAACGTCGTATTTGACTCGTCAAGCCGTACAATTCTTCTTTTGGGAATGTTGCAGTTGCCTTGTATATGTCCAGAGCTAATTGATGACTCTTTTCCCAAACCTTTAGGCTCGTAAAATCTTTCATAGCTTATTGCTGACAGCTGACCGCTTCAGCACACTATTCCTCTTTCCCATAAACTCTCTTTCCAGGTGGCCATTTAGTAATCACCACGTCCTTATAATCGATGCGGGGTTCAGTATCGGTTCGGTATGCCATAGAATGCTTTAGAAATTTTTCATCATCCCTTTCCGGGAAGTCAGTTCGCTGATGGGAGCCCCTGCTTTCCGTTCTTTCCAGGGCACTGTAGGCAATGGCTTCTGCCACATCCAACATGAACTCGAGCTCCAGCGCCGAGGTCAGTTCTGTGTTAAAAGTGAGACTTCTGTCCTCCATGATAACGTTGGAAAAACGATCTTTAAGTTCTTTAATTTTATCGCATGTTTCTTTCAAACTTTTCTCTGATCGATAGATGCCGGCACTCGTCTCCATGGTTTCGTTCATTTCTTTCCGGAGAGTAAAAATTCTTTCTGTGCCTCCCTCTTTTCTGAAGAAGTTTCTACTGATACGTTCCTTTTCATCGGCAGTTTGCAGTTCCAGTGAAGCTGTGTCGAGGCCAGAGTTCTCCAATGCGAACTGGGCGGCTGCCTTACCTGCACGACTGCCAAAGACCAGAAGTTCCGTCAGGGAGTTCGACCCCAGACGGTTTGCCCCGTTAATGGAGACACAGGCACACTCCCCGGCGGCGTATAACCCGGGAAGGGAAGTAGCCCCATTGATGTCCGTATCGATTCCTCCCATCATGTAGTGAACAACGGGCCTCACAGGGATTGGTTCGTATACGGGATCAATGCCGGCGTAATTCTTGGATAATTCTCGGACGAAGGGAAGTTTCTTATTAATTTTCTTTTCACCCAGGTGACGGATATCGAGATGGACCACGTGGCCATATGGACCGGGGATTGTTCTCCCTTTTTCCCTCTCTCCCACAAAGGCCTGGCTCAGACGATCTCTGGGGCCAAGCTCCATGCTCTTTTTTACTGGATGCTTAGGATCGTGAATGTCCAACGGCTTGCCCAGGTCGTAATCCTGAAGATACCGATAGCCGTCCTTGTTCACCATAATTCCGCCTTCACCCCGGGCTGCTTCCGTAATGAGAATACCCGTACCTGGGAGTCCAGTGGGATGGTACTGGATAAACTCCATATCTTTGAGAGGTACGCCAGCCCGGTAAGCCATTGCCATTCCGTCGCCTGTATTGATGGCACCGTTGGTTGTGAACGGAAAAACCCGCCCTGCCCCGCCGGTACACATAATCACCGCCTTACCCGCAACTACCTCCACTTTGCCGGAGCGGAGTTCAATGGCTATCACACCCTGGCAACGGCCGTTTTCCACAAGAATTTTTGTCGCAAACCATTCATCGTAGCGGGTGATATTGTTGTACTTGAGGGATGTCTGGAAAAGGGTGTGGAGCATGTGGAAGCCGGTTTTGTCGGCGGCAAACCATGTCCGCTCAATCTTCATCCCACCGAAGGGCCGTACCGCCACAGTCCCATCAGGTTCACGACTCCACGGACATCCCCAGTGCTCCATCTGGATCATCTCTCTGGGAGCTTCGTTTACAAACAGTTCCACCGCATCCTGATCACACATCCAGTCCCCGCCGGAGATAGTATCGTTGATGTGATCTTCCAGGGAATCGTTGTCTTTGATAACAGCTGCCGCGCCTCCCTCCGCCGCCACGGTGTGGCTCCGCATGGGATAAACCTTGCTTACCACCGCGACGCTCAAGTTCGGATTGGTCTCCGCGATGGCGATAGCAGCCCGGAGTCCTGCGCCACCGCCGCCTACCATGACAATGTCGTGATCTGTAATCATTTAATATCTGCCAGAGAAGTAAAGGTACAGGAGATCAGGAGCCCCAGCCCTGTGATGGCTACTACGACTTTTTTGCCGATAGAAGAGGTAATTGTTTGAATGAGCCAGCGTAATGTATTGTCTCCGTGAGACGTAAATTTAGAAAGATTAAATGTGAAAAATAATGGGAAACTTAATAAATATGCGGAATTAGCCGCGAAGAGCGCGAAGGTGCGCAAAACTAATATCCATAGGATCTTTTGGAGAAATTCATTGTCACATAAATATTTTGCTACAATCTAAATTGGACAAAGCCGTCCGTCAGCTGACGGATCCTATGGGAAAACCAAAAATCCCGAAGCTTCGGGATGACGTCTTGTTGGTAGGATTTAAAGTGTGAAAATTATTATACAACTAAATTAACACAGAAAGAATGATTAGCTTACGAAGGTTCTGACCTGTTCAGTTGAACCGATGCCCAAAAACTGACAATGTATAACAGTATAAACCCATAGATCAAATAGATAAAAGGGGAAATGGGGATTCGTGTTTGAGCCAGGTAAAAAAGTATGATAAGAAAAAGTCCGAGCACTGCAAGCAAACTGTTTCTGGCTTTCGGTGTCCCCATAAATGTTACCAGCACATAGGCACAGGTAAAGAGTCCAGATCCCAGTACGTATAACCCACTGAACCGGTAAACCGTTGTTAAATAGTCAGGAAGATTCTGATTGACCTGGGCTGAGAAGAGTTCACTGAATGTCATTCCGAGGGTTGCTTCATTTGCTGCACGATCTATAAGCCATGGCTCGTCTATGATCAACCATAATAATCCCATGATAACAGCGATGAGACCAATCAGAAAGACAGGGATCCAGGAAAGATTATGTAGGTTTTTTTGATTCATTTATAAGTAGGGGCAAATTATGGGAAATTGTGGTGAATGTCTACTTTTTTCTGATATCCATTGCTATCATTCACCTTTTGTACACTCCGTCGCTCCTTCACGATGACAGACTTGTATGCATAGGTCTAAGGATAAGACATGATAGGTCTGTTATTAGATGAGGAGCCCACATAGCAATTCCCTTGACTCACCGACAAGATTGGGTTATTTTTTAATATACGGTATTCTTCTCAACTACGATAAGAGAGTCGTAAAATTCACATATCAAACAACATCATCGCAGCAGGGGATAAGACTACAGCCGAAGCGGCTCAGGAGATATTCTGGGTTGGAGGGAACGCCTTTGATGCGGCAGTAGGAGCCATGTTCACCGCCATGATAGCGGAGCCTGCCCTCACCAGCGCAGGGGGAGGTGGACACTTTATGACTTATACCGGAAATGGGACTCCTATCCTCTATGATTTTTTTGTGGATATGCCATCCGGTAAAATTCAGGATGTCAATCTTGACTTTTTCAGTATTGATGTAGACTTCGGGACAGAAAAACAGAGCTTCCAAATTGGGAAGGGAGCTGTGGCAGTACCAGGAGCAGTAGCAGGATTACTTCATGTGCAGAAATTACTTGGGAAATTACCCCTGAAGGAAATACTTGTTCCTGCTATCCGGGCGGCAAAAGAGGGAGTGATTCTTTCTGATATACAAGCGTATCTCCTGACAGTTCTAAAACCAATTTTATTACACAGTGAAAAATCCAGACAAATCTATGCACCCCAGGGTGAACTTTTAAAAGGCGGCGAGCGAATTGTAATGTCGCAATTTTCCGACTTTTTAGATGCGCTATCTCATGAAGGAGTGGATCTGATGTACAAAGGTGAAGTCTCAACGATTATTGCTGATTGGGCTAAGGAGGGCGGTCTGATTGTTAAAAGTGATCTTGAGAATTTTGTGGTCAAAGAAAGGAAACCGCTAAAAACCAATTATTGTAACCATGAAGTTTTTTTAAATCCTCCGCCAGCTTTAAGCGGTATTCTTATCGATGTGACACTTTCACTCCTGGAAACCAGAAGTAATGCCAAAACGACCTCCCCAACAATAAATGATTTGGTTACCGCTTGTGACATTACCAATCAGTTGCGGCAGGAGGAATTACCTGACGGAATGGTTATAGGATTGACTCCTCCCACTCAACAAAAGTCTTTTCTTTCTTATGTGGAAAGATTCACGCAGAAAATGGTGGGGAGAAGCGATCTTCAAACCCCTTTCTCCCGGGGAGCGACCACGCACATCAGCATTCTGGACAAGGAAGGAAACGGAGCAAGTGTCACCACGACCAACGGAGAAGGGTGTGGATACATTTTACCGGAGGCCGGTTTTATGTTAAATAACATGCTGGGAGAGGAAGATTTAAACCCTGGCGGTTTCCATAGTTTAAAACCAGGGGCTCGCCTTCCATCTATGGTAGCCCCAACCATTGTTTTAAAAGGGAAAGAACCGGTACTTTTGACCGGCAGCGCCGGAAGTAATCGGATCCGTTCGGTTATTGTACAACTGATTGTAAGTGTTTTGAGTAAAGGTATGTTTATTGAAGATTCCACTCGTGCTCCGCGGTTGCATCTGGAAGGAAATGTATTGCATCTGGAACCGGGTGTTTCCGAAATTGAGCTTAAAGAACTGGAAAAATGGTATGTCGTTCGTCGATGGGAAAAACAGAATGTCTTCTTCGGGGGAGCCAATTCCGTAACAAAAGAGCGTGGCACAGGAGATCCACGTCGAGGTGGGTATTCTATCATATGTTAATTTGCCATTATTCATAGGATCCTTTGGACTCGCTACCTCCATAGGTTATGAAGGTCACAATGGACTCTCCGTGACCCAGAGGGTCTCCTTTGGAGGGAGTGGCTGATAAATTAATGGGGTATATTATCAAAAGGAGGAGAATCTTATGGCATTAGTATTTCAAGGTTCACCCGAACCAACCCTTGGTGTGGAAGTTGAACTGCAGATTGTGGACATTGAATCTCGGAAATTAGTTTCGAAAGGTCCGGAAATTTTGAAGCATTTCAAAGACGATATAAACATCAAACCGGAGCTGCTTCAATCTACCATCGAAATCAACACCGGAATATGTCGGAATGTAAAAGAGGTCAAAAGGGACTTGACCAACCTTATGTCCAGGCTTTTACCTATCAGTGACGACATGGGATGTGCGTTTATTTCAGCGGGGACTCATCCCACTGCCACTTGGCCTGAACAGGACATCACAGATATAGCGAGGTATAAAAATTTGATTGACCGGGTTCAGTGGCCGGCACAGAGGTTGATGATTTTTGGGCTCCATGTCCATGTAGGCATTAATAGTCCGGAAAAGGCTATTGCTGTTTTTAATTCACTAACGACCTATATTCCCCATTTTCTTGCCATATCCGCAAGTTCTCCTTTCTGGCAAAGCTATGACACGGGTTTAGCATCTGTTCGGGCAAAGGTATTTGAGACACTCCCAACCGCAGGACTTCCCTATCGAATGCTGAATTGGGCAGAGTTCCAGAGATTCATGAAAACCCTTGTTGCCGCCAATGCCATTGAAACTGTGAGGGAAGTGTGGTGGGATATCCGTCCTCATCCGGGTTTCGGGACGGTGGAACTTAGAATGTGCGATGGCATCCCTACTATGAGTGAACTTCTATCGATTGTAGCGCTTGCCCACTGTACGGTTGTGTGGCTAAGTGAGCAATATGATGAAGGGAATTATCTTCCACTCCACCGACATTGGGTAGTTCGAGAGAATAAATGGCGGGCCTCCCGATGGAGTTTAGAGGGACAGATAATCATTGATGAAGAAGGGAATCAAAAAACTATTTCAGAGGAAATACGGGACTTTTTGGAAATATTGCAGCCTGTTTCAGTGAAGTTAGGATGTCAGCAAGAATTGCAAGATGTGAGGGGTATTTTGAAGAGAGGCCCAAGCTATAAAAGGCAGAGAAATATCTACAATAAGACAGGCAATTTCAATGCGGTAGTGGATGCCTTAGTAGAAGAGTGGAGAAATGACTGTATTGTTGAATCAGTTTAATTTTGATTCTTGAATAAGCCACTGGAATAGTCTTTTTTGAATGGGATCATCCTGCATCAGTTCCGGATGCCATTGAACTCCAATATAATTAGCTTGTCCATTTGAAGGTTCTATTGCCTCAATTAAACCGTCAGCAGTTCTTGCTACGGCTCTCAATCCTTTTCCTAAGGCTTTTATTCCTTGGTGGTGTGTACAAGTGACATTTGGATTCTTTTCATTTAGTATATCAAATAGGTGGCTTTCCGGTTCAACATTTATACAGTGATTTGTAATGGGCCCCTTATAATCACCGTGACTGATAGCGCCGGGTAGTTGTGTTTCGATATCTTCATAAAGTGTTCCCCCGTAAATCACATTGATTTGTTGAATGCCAGCGCAGATAGCGAGTATCGGTTTATTTAAGGTGACACACACCTTAAAAATATCCCTATCAAAATTAACCCGGGTGGTGTGCATGGGATCTTCTCCATTCAGATCATAGAACTTTCCCCCATAAGTTTCAATCGGGAGATCGGGACCACCTGACAGAACCAACCCGTCTATCTGTTCAGCGATGATGTGGATATCATCGGATGAATTGGGATAGGTCAAAATCACAGGAATTCCCCCCGCACTCCAGATCGATTGGCTATAGGCTTCTTTAACCATGTGCCAATAGGAATTTTCTTTGGGGAAGTACGCCGGAGCGATACCAATTAATGGTTTTCGTTTGCTGTTATTAGTACTCATGTCTCACTTTTACCAGTATATTAATTTTCCAAATTTGTAAATTTATTTTCTTTGAGACAAGATCAACTATAGTTCTTTTGAAGTTCTTTCTGTTTTAGCCATCGGACTTTCAAAAAATCTTTCAGCGATTTAACTGATTTTTCAAATTCCCGTTGAATCTGAAGAGCAAAAGGTCCATGTGAAAGGAACGCTTCAACAAAGGGTTCGAGGAACCCCCGTTCATTAGGAATATCCATGGTTTTACATCTATTATCCAATCCATCAAGAGCCAATTCAAATAACCTTTCAATCCAATCTCTGAAGGATTTTCCGTTATAAGCGGTTTGGGTAAGGTCTAAGTTTGATGCTTTCTGTTGAACGGTGTGGCGATCATGGGGAGACCAGGAGGAAACGATCTCTAAAAGTCGTTCTCGAATTATAGGTGGTCGAAGTAAACCTACAACCAAAGCCACAGGCGCCATTTCAAACCCAAAAGGGGGGCGATCGGAACCACGTATTTCAAGGATATTTTTGAATCGGACATGCGTAAATATCTGGTGCAGTGCAATTTTAATAGCTTCATTCGTAAGTCGATCGCCCTCAGAAAGTTCATTAAGCCATTCACCAAGTAAACCGTCGAAACTCTGTGCTTCACCTTTATCGGAAGTAATAAAAATCGCAGGCGTTTCGTAGACCAGATTTGCATAATTCAGTAGCAGTTTTTCTGTTGACTGGATACCGTGATCCAGTAAGTAACCACACCGGGGAGTATCCGTATTGTCCCAGAAATCAATTCGAATGTTTCGCATCCCTGCTGGCTTACCTATTGTAAAAGGCGCGTTTGCAAACATAAGAAAAATGAAGGGTTGAAGGCAGTCAGCAATAAACGCCATTTGAGCAGCTTCTTGTTGTGAGGTGTAGTCGAGGTTTATCTGCAAACTGGCGGAATTCTTCATCATCCAATGCCCGAGCACCCCTGTTCTGGAAAACCTTTCGTGCATGATGTGGTATTTTTTTATATCGATGATAGGAATGTTGGCAGGTACGTAGATTGGTTCTGTGGAAAAATCCAAAAGCGTTAGGTTTTCATCTATACACACCTTGAATAGATTTTTCTGGTAAAGTTGCCATTCCTTGTGAAGATGGTGGATATCGGTAAAGGGGGTGGAGCCGTATTCGATTTGTCCTCCAGGTTCAATAGTCAGGGATGGTGTAATATGGGCAGTCCTGTTTAATACCAATAGACGATCTTTTAAATTTTGGGAGGTAAAACCGTTTCCCTTGTTCACTGGGAGCCTTTTCAAACTCGGATCATAAACGATGTTTTCAATCTCAACGCCCAGAGACAGATCCTTGTTTGCCATGAGATTTGAACTGATATAGTCAACTATTTTCTCAATTATAGGTGTGTAATTCATTTTATAGAGAAGTTTTTATCAGATTTTGTGTTTTAACACTGAAAACATCGTGATCTGCAATGTAGAAAATAGCGCAGACGATATTTCTATATGAATGAGAATGTCTAAAAAGAAAAAATACTTATCTGCAATTCTTTGTTAAAAAATGATAGTTAAATTCTTTTCGTATTTCATTGGTCTTGTATTCAGAGGAGATCTGATTTTTTGTGGAGCAGGAATATGTGTATACAGGTGATTACCGGAGATAAGGTTCACCGTTCTTATTTATGCTGCTGTCTTTTCCGAATTTCTTTTAAGTCTGGGCCGTAACCTCTTCCCTCTTTTTCATACCAGTACCACCATTCTAATTCTTTTTCAGTCCGTTCTGCCAAACGTTTCCACCAACCCAGGTCAGTGACTGTTGGGTATTCTTTTTTTTTCATGGGATAAAAAAATGGGAGCCGCGCGAGGCAGGGGTTAAAAATTAAGTGTCTGTGACTATCCGTGAGTTATTTTTAGACTGCTTCTTTTTCCGCTTAAAGAGATCTTTAAGATTTCCCACAACCGTATCTTGTATGGGTCGTTCTTGTTGAATTTTTTCCTGTAATTTTAGCAGTCCCTCAATAAGAGCTTCAGGTCTGGGGGGACAGCCGGGAACATATACATCGACTGGAATCACCAGGTCCACGCCTTTAAGCACATGATATCCATATTGCCAGTAGGGTCCACCACTGGTAGCGCAACTTCCCATAGAGATGACATATTTGGGGTCAGCCATCTGTTCGTAAAGACGTTTGACGCGGATTGCCATTTTCATCGTGACAGTTCCGGATACGATCATAACATCCGCTTGTCGTGGTGAAGACCGGGGCATCATGCCGATTCGTTCGAGATCGTGCCGGGATGCGGCGGTTGCCATCATTTCAATAGCACAACAGGCTAACCCAAACTGAAAGTACCAGGGTGAAGTTGACCGTGCCCAGTTTAATAGTTTGTTTAAAGGTGCAACAATAATGTTGTCTCTTCCATCCTTACCTGAAAATTTTTGTGACATAATCTACTCCTTAATATTTTCCTGAGTCATATATACGGTTTTGTCTCCCATAAAATCATGATGTTCTAAAATTGCATATCCTTCCTGATTTCTTGTGGGACAAGTACTACAGGAAGCGGTACCATTTATTCGATGCCTGAGAACTTCTAAGATTTTTTCATCTGACCTTTTAGATCCGGGTACTAATTTTTCGTCGATTTCAACATACCACCGAAGCGTCACTAAATAGCGATACGACCTTTTTTCACTTCCTTCACTCATAAAATCGTCTCCTCAATAGGAAAAGTAAATTGAATACGACTAGGCTAATTTAGGCATTCTCTGTCGTTTCACAAACCCATTTTGAAATCTTATTGATGTATTTTAAGAGTATTCGATAAGGTTTTTTGTCTTAACGGATTATAATGTTTGATTGTTCCAGTAGTGGTGATACAGATTGCTTATGCCGAAGACAGGCAGATTAAAAATATTTTGAAATATCTTTGTGTCTTGTCCCGTGGAGAGTCCATTGTGACCTTCGTGACCTGTGTAGGAATCTTAGCCTTTGTCCCTGCCCTGTGGAATTCCCAATCCCGAAACTTCGGGATGATCAACCACTGTTTTTGTTCAGACGCTAAATAAGCTACAGAAATCCGGGAATTTGATAATACACTATTTTTGCACCCATTATTTTTCTTTAAATTTATTATCCTAATCAGTTTGCAATGATTCCACTGTTGTAAGGATTACGTTAACTATCATAAGTTGTAGGAGGATTTGATTATGTCGAGGAAAAGAAGAGAGCAGAAACCTTTCGGAATTGATTTTCTCCACGATCCTACTCTGAACAAAGGGACAGCTTTCACGAAGGAAGAGCGGGATCGTTTAGGACTTCGAGGTCTGTTGCCACCCAGAATATTTTCACTATCTGAACAAGAAAAGCGCATACGGGAACATTACAAACGGAAGACGGTGGATTTGGAAAAATACATTTATTTGATTTCCCTTCAAGATCGTAATGAAACCCTTTTTTATCGGTTCCTATTAAATAACGTGGAAGAATTGATGCCCATTGTTTACACGCCTGTAGTGGGTCAGGCATGTCAGGAATATGGTCATATTTGGCGGAGACCAAGGGGACTTTATATTTCCTCTATAGATAAAGGACATATTGAGGATGTTTTAAGAAATTGGTCTTCCAAAAAGGTTGGGATCATTGTGGTCACCGATGGTGAAAGAATTCTGGGACTTGGAGATTTGGGTGCCAACGGTATGGGAATTCCAGTCGGTAAATTGGCACTTTATACTGCATGTGCCGGTGTTCATCCGTCACTCTGCCTTCCTATTACAATTGATGTTGGAACAAACAACGAGGAGTTGCTGCAAGATCCCCTCTATATTGGACTACACCAGAATCGGATTCGCGGTGAGGAGTATGATGAAATAATTGAGGAATTTGTCATGGCGGTACAGGAGGTTTTCCCCGGTTCGCTGATTCAATTCGAAGATTTCAGCAATCTTAATGCGTTCAGGATACTGAGCGAATACCGAGATAGGGTGTGTTGTTTCAATGATGACATTCAGGGAACTGCTGCAGTCACACTTGGAGGAATATTTACCGCTACTAGAATTACCGGTCAAAAGTTATCTGAGCAGAAAATTTTATTTTTAGGAGCAGGAGAAGCAGGCATAGGTATTGGAGACCTGATCGTAACAGCCATGAGGGAAGAAGGACTCTCGCTACAGGAGGCACAATTGAAATGCTGGTTCGTCGATTCCAAGGGATTGGTGGTAAAAAGTCGTGATAATTTGCAGGAACACAAATTACACTATGCACATGATCACGAGTTTCTACCGGATCTTCTATCAGCGGTTGAATATTTAAAACCAACAATATTGGTGGGTGTGTCTGGTCAGCCACAGACATTTACACAATCGGTAGTTGAAGCAATGGCGAGAATTAACGAGCGACCTGTTATCTTTGCTTTGTCGAATCCTACCTCCAAGGCAGAGTGCACTGCCGTGCAGACATACACCTGGACAAATGGACGGGCCATTTTTGCCAGTGGGAGTCCCTTTGATCCTGTTACGCTAAATGGAAAAACGTATGTGCCTGGGCAAGGGAACAATGTGTATGTCTTCCCTGGTGTGGGGTTGGGTGTTATCGAATGCGGCGCCCAACATGTTACCAATGAAATGTTTTTAGTTGCTGCAAGTGCGTTAGCCAGGGAAGTCTCCGAGGAAGATCTATCGAAGGGGTGTATTTATCCACCACTCACGAAGATAAGAGACGTTTCTGTTGCAATAGCGGCAGTAGTGACGAAGGTTGCTTATAAAGATGGTTTGGCAACCAAACCGGAACCGGAAGATTTGGTGGAGTATTTGAGATCTATACAGTACCAGCCGGTATATGAGAGTTACGTTTAACTAATACCTAAATTGAGCGATTCCTGTAGGATCCCGAAGGTTCGGGACTGTTGAATTAATGTGTTCACGTGTTAATGTATTATTGTCCTATCTCGACGGGAACACCTGAACACTTGAACACCAGAACACTTAAAAACACTGCTTATTGCCATAATATTAAGGAAACTCTGTAATAGGAAATAAGTTAGGGATTTGAGTAATAATTTTCGTTCAGACACTATCTAAACCCCTGTTTCATTTTCGGGTCTAGCGCATTCCTTCGACCATCTCCTAATAGGTTGAACCCAAGCACCGTTAGTGCAACAGCAAGATCAATGATTCTTGCTTCATATTTTTATAGTAGCTACCACTACTGTCCGGTTAAAATAGCGCTAATTGAGGCACAGGTTCCCTTGCCTTCTTGACTGTTTTCACGTTTAAGGACAAAATATCGATTAAATTTGTCCGTTCCATCAGAATTTCTTTGATCATTC
>SCKK01000066.1 GCA_004124475.1 Fidelibacterota bacterium | reverse complement strand
CACAGCCGAAAATAACACGGCGACCCGGACTATTCTCACTGTTTCCGAGGGAGTGATTTCAGATAAACCATTGGATTTTTTTCTGGAACGGTACCGGGAATCATATAGGGTAGAAATTCAGGAATTTGTGCGTGCTATCCGCGAGGATCTTGAAACACCGGTCAGTGGTATCGACGGTTTAAAACCGATCTTGATCGGACGCGCAGCACAACGATCGCTGGAGGAAGGAAAACCCATCAAAGTGGAACAGATTGACTAATTAGTGTCTGTCTATAAACTCCAACGGTATGATATTAATAATGATACAGCTAACATATTCCAAAATACTTTGTAAATTTGCGTCTTAAAAAGGAGTAAATTGATATGAAGATATTCAACGAGTTAGCATTAAAGTTTGAACGGTCCGATTGGGCACTCAACCCGGAATTTGGTCTTATAGACACTATTTTGGAACATCATCCCTCACTTATTGAGTTATTAACTCCGGACGCGACTGGTGGAACTAATGTTGGTCAATTTGGACGGAAGGATACACCTACAGTGGAACAGATTGTACGGGCTGCCATATTCAAAGAGATGAAAGGGTTAAACTACCGTGAGTTGCCCCAGAGAGGCTCCCATGGAGGAGTATTCTCAGAGTGATTCCAGGATTTGCGCTACATTTATCAAGCTGGAAGAGCGTAAACCCTTCAGTTTTCAAGTTCTCCAGAAGTATATATCCAAGATTAGACCGAGGAGTCTTCAGAAGTTGATGGTTGCGATTAATAAGATTGCCATTTCTGAAGGGTTGGAGGATGTTGAGAAGCTGCGTCAGGACAGTACGGTAGTCAAGGCGAATATTCACTATCCCACGAATAATGCTCTGGTCTGGGATTGTATCAAGGAGAGTCATCGCTTATTGAAACAATTAAAGGAAGAATGTGATGATTTGAGTTATCGGAATTATACAAAGTCAGCCAAGAAGACCTATTTTAAGATCAACGTAACCAAGTCCAAGGATCGTCGCGTAGAGTTATTCAAAAAACAGCTGATAACATTTACAAAGTGCATTAATCAGGTGGCAAACAGTGTAAAAAAAAGAGTGGTTAGTCCGAAGGGTATTGCGCTTCAGTTTGTTTTGGAAGATCTTTTGCAGGTGATGGAGCAGGTGTATTCTATGACCTATCGCAAAGAGCTATTAGGTGAGGTGGTTCCCAATGATGAGAACCTTTTTTCTATTTATGAGCGTCATACGGATATTATCGTCAAGGGTAGTAGGGAAGTGGATTTTGGACATAAGGTTAATCTGGCCGGAGGTCGAAGTAATTTGATTCTGGATTGTCAGATTCTGATAGGAAATCCTTCTGATAGCAATTTATATCAACCCACGTTGGAACGTGTGATGTCTCATTATCAAATCGTTCCACGAGACAGTGTTACCGATGGTGCTTATGCCAGTCGGGAGAATGTGAATTATAGTCTGAATCATGGAATAATAAACATAGTATTCAACAAGGTTGTGGGATCATTAAAAAGTCATGTGACCAGTAAGAATATGGAGACCCGATTGAAGAAATGGCGCAGTGGCATAGAGGCAGTGATTTCTAATTTAAAACGTGGGTTTGATCTTTTTGTGTGTGAGTGGAAGGGTTGGGTTCATTTTCAGGCAAAAGTGTTATGGAGCGTAATTGCCTACAATTTCAGAGTGATGACTTCAATTATTTTAGAAAGGATTCAGACACAATCAGCTCTAGCTTGAATAAAAGAGTCATTTATGTTCTACCTGTGGGAGGAGTCCGTTTAATTTGGAGAAATTCTGAGTGTAACAGCAGAAAATGACTCCCCGATTTATCGGGGTAGATCATTAAGAGTAAAAAAGGAGAATAGACTTTTCAGCATGGCTTATTGCACAGATTTGGTGATGTTTTCATCGAAAACATCTTTCCGTGTATGTTAAATCAAAACATTATAGACAGACACTAATTAGATTGAGGTTTGATTAGTAGTTATTAAAAATTATAAAAATATTAACTGGAAATTATGATGAACCCATTGCACTTTTTTGCCACAGGAAAAGATATACCTAATATTCAAGATAAGAAAACTGTTGATAAGCTGTACAAAAAGTATCGTCTCAAGGTGATGCTGGGAATTACGGTTGGATAGCAAACCATAACAAATTACTCCATCCGACCGCCAACGCATCGGCTGAATTATAACGTAATACAGACAAGGAAGATGGTATTGTTGAAATGATCCGCTCCTATTTAAAAATAACTCTATATTTAATACTTGCATTTGTGGTTCCACTACTGTCGTAAAAACTTGCTGGTACCTGGATCCTTAAACAACAATATAGAAATGGTGAACTTATCTTTAATAAGCCATATCTAAAGTGAGAGTTTTATTTCCTAACACCTGGAACAGCCACATCAGACAGGGGTATGATAAAGGACCATTTGGTTTTTAAAAAAGAGAAAATTATACAATAAAAGACAAAAAGATGGGTCTATTTTATTGGGACAGCGATAATATTGAATGGTATACATATTTCATTCAAGGTGACACCTTGCTTATCATCGGATATTTTGTATATAGAAGGGCTTTCCAAGATGATTTTAAAACGTGAGATGAAGCTTCCAAGCATTTAATGGTTTATTATTCTTCTTTTAAACCAATACTCGCTTGTCCCCTTAAGAATATCAATCGCCGTGAATCCAAAAGACTTCCTTTAAATAAATAGGCTGTCAAACTTGGGTTAGGGTATTATAGTGAGCATTGTCACACCTTCAATAATCAATATAGTGTAAATTTATTTAGAAAATATGAGGAAAGAATCCATCATGAAAGTAATATTTAATTTAGGCTTAGCCGTAATGGTCTTGGCTCTGTTTAGCTGTGGTGACAACGGAATGGGTCCTGAGGATCAGGAGATCGATGGCAACGTTTCGTTAAACATGGGGACTCTGGCTACACTTTCCAACCTGAACCGGGTTACCAGTTCAGCACAAGCCATCACCATCTTACGGGTCAGACTCCTTTTGGAAGAGGTAAAGCTAAAAACATCGGAAGAAGATTCAGTAGATTTTAAGATCGGACCATTGGTTGTGGATTTGAACTTGGAAGGGAATGTCACTAAGATCGGGGTTGGGTCTATTCCAGCCGGGAGCTATAATAAGTTTGAGTTCAAGGTGAAAAAACTGGATGCGGATGATGTGGATACAAATGATCCCAAATTCACGGATTTCATAGGGACGGAAAGAAGTATCATCATTGGAGGAACCTACGATTCAGAATCGTTTACACTACATATTGAAGAGGAATTTAAGCAGGAAATTGAGTTTCTTTTCCCCATTGAGATCCTGTCTGATACTCCTCTCACTAACCTGACCCTACTGGTCGATACAGATAATTGGTTTATTGATCCTGAATCATCCAACGAATTGGATCCGACGGATCCATCCAATTTAAGCCAGATTATTGAAAACATCGATAATTCCTTTATAGCCTTTGAAGACGATGATGAAGATGGCGAACTGGAGTTTGAAGGGATGGTGTCCACGGTTGATCTGGATAATAATAGTTTCACACTTATGACGACTGGATTGATGTTTATAACAGATAACGCAACAATCTTCGAAGGGACCATCACCAGCTTAGACAATGTCAATACCTTGCTTTCCCAGGGAAATGAAGTAAACGTTGAGGGAGAAGGATACCAGCAATCTAATGACTCAATTCTCGCTACTGAAGTTAAGTTCGTGGCAGAAGATTAGATAAGTGTATTTATAAACACAGTTATTTCCCACAAAGATTGTATTCCGCAATGGAACGGATAGTTTTTCTATAACGGAAAAATATCGTAGCTACTTGGATACCAGACTTTCCCCTGAAATAAAGTATCATTTTAACATGCAAATTTTTCCTAAAATGGGAAACGATTCCCCATCAATTTACAAATTATTGATAACTCATCGACGGGATTTGGAATATTGGTGTAATTATTGCAATGAAAGTGGTAAGATTTTCAAATGATAGGTTGGGGATGCCTTGAATTATTCACATCGAATTCTTTTATGAGTGATAAAGAGTACATAATAATGAAATGTGTCCCAAGTCACCGACATCTATCTCCACCTGTTGGTATATTAAAAGTGAAGTGAGAAAAATAGTTTTGTGTTTTAGAAAAAAAGTTAAAACAAATTCTCTTAAATTTGAGAAAACTAAAATATATGAGGAGGACTAAGAAATTTCATTAAAGCTAAAATTCAATAAAGTGATCTATCTACTGTTCATGGTGACTTTATTTCTTGGGGTCACATCGGCCCAAGAACTGGATATAGTCAATGGTGACATTGAGTTGATAGTAGGAGATTCCGTCCTGTTGGAGGCAATATATGTTGATACAAGCGGTAATGAGATTGACACAACGGTTGTCTGGTCGGTTTCACCTGATACATTAGGCAGCATCGATAGTACTGGTTTATTTGTTGCTGAAGAAGCTGGCGGGGGGATGATCTATGCCACTTTAGACACCCTGCAGGATTCAGTATCAGTTGTTATCGCATCAGTTGAAGGTGAAGAACCGACAGATGAGGAATTACCTGCTATTGAAATTGCTCAAGGGGACGTGGAAACATTGGTGGGAGATTCTCTGCAATTCCAAGTCGTGTATATTGACACCAACAATGTAGAAACCGATACAACCGGGACCTGGTCTGTGTTTCCTGATTCTCTGGGTTCAATTACGGAAACAGGACTATTCTTTGCCGATCTCCCTGGTGAATGTATCGTCAGTGTAGACCTTGACACCTTAAGTGATTGGGTTAGCGTAATAATTAATATGGAAGAAGAGGAGGATACGTCTGGCAGCGGTGGCGGTAATGCTTTTTTTCTCCTTCCAGAGGATACTATTATAACCTTAGGATCTCATGTCCAGTATCTTGCCTATTATCGTGCTGAGAATGGCGGACCCGGCGAATTAGTCGATACAACTCTAACGTGGAGTCTACAGGGTATGCCTATCGGCGATTTATCGGAAGAGGGTCTATTAACAGCCTTAACAACCGGATTTGCATTAGTACATGCTCAATTTGAAGAATTAGAGGGAACCGGTTTTGTTGTTGTGGCGGATTCTTCCTATGATTCCACAGGATTAAATACGATTACTATCACGAAGGATAGCCCGAACCCCCAGGGTTATTCTGTTATGCAAGAGTCAACAGAGGGAGAATTATGGACAATAGGAGGATTACCTTACCCCATGAACATCCTAAACGGCGGAGGTGTATATTTCCCAATGGGGAGTCTGACTGAAGATATCCGCATTCACACTACCCTTCCTGGCTTTGCCAATGTCGGTGGCGATAGCGTGGACTGGGGGTCAGAAGGTGTCGTAGGAGGTGTTGACTTCAGTGTAATGGTCAATGATACCATTGTTGAACCTTACTACTTTGAGACACCTTTAATCGTTGGACTGGTCTATAAGCGTGGACTGTTGCAGAATCTGGGGATTGATCCGTTAACATTGGGATTATACTATGTGACAACTGATGGTGATAGTGTGATCTTTGATACCACTGGCATTGGATACCCAACTGTGGATCTGGATCGAAACAGAATATTCTCCAGCGTAACTCACTTCAGTTCCCTGGCAATTAAGGGTGAAACTGGCACGATTGTAAGTACAGATAATGACCAACCATCCCTACCAGAAGGATATGCACTATTGCAAAACTACCCAAACCCCTTTAATCCGGTAACCACGATAGAATTTTCCCTATCTGAGATTCAAAATGTTAGGATAAATGTTTATGACATTCTGGGACGAGAAATAATGTCACTTACGGATCGCAAGTATGAGGCTGGTACCCATAGAATTACATGGAATGGGAAAAACCATTCAGGGCAATCGGTTAGTAGTGGAATATACCTCTACCGCATCGATACTGGGAAATTCATAAAAACACGAAAAATGCTTCTGTTGCGATAGAGTCATAAAAATAAACTTCTAGTGAGAAAGCGGGGAATAGAGGGAAATTCTACTCCCCGCTTTTAATAAAGTAGCAGCGTTACCTGACTAGTCGGGGGGTTCGTGGGTCAGAATCTCACCGACTTGGATTATATACAGCTTTACAGCACACCTGAATAATTTATCCCGAAGGTTCGTACTGGCTCTGCGATGCTTCAGGATTATCGTGGCTACAGTTATGAATCCAGAATCCTTTTTAACTCATATGAGATTGATAAATGCAATCTATTTTAGCTGAAAATTTTTTCAGCTTAAATATTAACAATTAAATAGGGAATACAATGGGGCAACCTACTCCTGGGGGCTTGATCGTGTGTTAAATGGTAATGGTAACGACGTTGTGGATCATAGCAGCTGTAATAGCAGGAGCGGACTAATCTCCAGAGCAAGCAATATGACAAAAGGTAGCAAATCAAGCTCATTTCTTTTTCCGATTTTCATTATTTTTCTTCCTCTTTTTCTTCGAATATCTTTAATTCTTATCTTCTTAGACAACAGTTTATTGGAAGGGTTGTCAAGGTATTCAAGAAATAAACGAATCAGGGTGGAGACTTCTTCATGTTCTGTGCGCCGTTCATTCTGTTAGTGTATTGATACCACTTAATCCATGGAACGTCGCTACAGGTTTAATATGAGCGATTATATATGTTAAATCCCCATAAATCAAATGAGATCTGGGGCTTAATCCCACCAAGGGCGTCCCAGTCAGACAAATCTTTTACAGTTGATCGCCAATTTTCAAGGTTTTCTCGACGAGAGAGGTGTTGGGTTTGTCAGAAACGTGGTGCCACGTTTTGGGTGATATTTTCTTGAAATAGTGTTAATCACGGTTTTAATATAGCGGTGACATATTAAGGACATAACGATGTTTGTGCGAGTCAAGAAATCAGACAACAATCACTATTTGCAGATAGTAGAGAACCGAAGAGAGAACGGAAAAACAAAACAGAGAGTTATTTCCACCATAGGCCGACTCGACAGACTGCAGGCCAAGGGTGATATAGAGACGTTAGTTCGT
>SCKK01000045.1 GCA_004124475.1 Fidelibacterota bacterium | reverse complement strand
TCCCGGCTTATCGTCGATTGATGAACCCCAATATGTTCAGCAATCTCTATCTGATTAAATCCCTGGTTAAGCATAAGTTTTATTCCATACCTTTGCTCTTGGGTGAGCTGCTTGTATTGTTGCATTTATGCTCCTCGTTTTTGTTTGGAAAAGAGGAAGCAAGAATACGGCAGCTTGACCCCTTCTTAAAACAATTGAGATGCACTTAATAGTTGAATTCAAGTCAATAATTAATCAATACTTGAATATATATAGCCCCTTCAATAAACGGGGTTTTTCGAGGATAAATTAAAAGCGAAGAGGGGGGGATTCCTCCGAGGGAGTCCCTTCGGGAGAACCCCATCACTATTTGCGGAGAGGGAGGGATTTGAACCCCCGTTACCCGAAGGTAAACTGCATTTCGAGTGCAGCGCAATCAACCGGACTCTGCCACCTCTCCAAAGAAAAGAACCAAGTTCCAAGTGCCAAGAATAAAGTTCCAAAAACCAAGGTTCAAGTAACAAGTATTAAGTAACAAGTTTCCCCGACACTTCATGTACGGGATCTCCGCTTCGCTTCGACAAGTTTCTTGCAGAGTTCTGCGGACAAGGAACAAGACCAAAAATTCAGGTACCTGGATAATGTGTTAATTTAGTTTCTATCGCTTGGATTTAAAAAAACTAACGATGATTGTTTGACAAACATTTTCAAGGACTCCCCCTCTTACAGCGCATTTATGAGAAAACCGGGGATCAGCGCATATATTGTACAATGAACCGCAACAACCTTCTTTTTCATCGTAACACCCAAAAATTATCTTTTCCACCCGGGCGTTGAGAATAGCGCCTGCACACATGGCGCAAGGTTCCTTCGTGACGTAGAGCGTGCATTTTTCCAACCGCCAGTCGTTTAGGAAATTAGCAGCTGCTGTTATTGCAATTATCTCTGCATGAGCCGTGGGATCTTTTAATTGTTCTCGCTGATTATATCCCTTCCCTATCACAGTATTAGCACGAACTATCACGCAACCTACCGGAACTTCACCAGATTCAAAAGCTTTCTTCGCTTCTTTCAAAGCAAGGCGCATCCACCGTTCATGATGCTTCATATGGTCTTTTGTCTATATAGCGACAGATATGTATTTTGATCTTTGTGAGGAATGAAAACGTTATTCGTGCCTGCCCTGTAAGGAGCGTAGTGACTGTACAGGGAAACGTTATTCGTTATAACCCATCTCTCTTAGCCTTTGCCTTAGTCTTAATAGTTACTCAGGAATTATAAATTATCCCTGAGAAACTCAATTTTTTCCGCCAGTAACAATCTACCTTCCACAGTGTTCACGTCCGGTGCAAAAGTCGGGGGATCAGACATGAGTTGATGTACGCGAGAAAGACTCTTGTCGAAGTTACCCTGGACAAAGTGTGAAGATGCCAGGACCCAGATTATGTGTTTTGAGTTTATGTTGGTATCCCTTGAAAAAAACCAGTTTGGATCACCCAGACTGACGGAATAGTCATCATCTCCTGTAACCACCAATAGAGAATCACCTGAAATAATTGCTTGTGCGTGCTGGTTATCGGCATGTTTTGCCATAGCTAAACCTGCAATCACCTGTTGAGTAGTATTATGTCCACTTCCAAGAAGATTGGCGTCATCTTCTAAAGGCAAAGCAAGATTAAAATTGGCTATACCCTGTTGAATTTGTCCCAGTTTTCCATGCGTCCATCCCAGCCCATTGAAACCATCTTTGTAGGTTGAATCGGTTAAAACCGCTTCCTGAAACCATTCATTGGAATTTAAAAAATCACCATTGGCATATAACACCCAACCATACTCAGACATATCCACTTCAGTAGGTTCTAATTGCTTCCGGCAATTCCAACTTATTAAAGAAATCGCAATAGCAATAAGGATGGATAATCTTTTAACTGTCATTTCAAACTCACCGAAGCAACATCATTTTTTTGGTTTGAGAAATTCCTCGATTTGTCATCATTCTCACAATATATACACCCGATGATACCGTATTCTCCACATTATCTCTCCCATTCCACTCCATTTCATAATGCCCTATCATCAGTTTCTCATTGGTCAGCATTCGAACTTCCTGACCCAGTAAATTGTATATAATTACACTAACTTTTTGTTCAGGACCCCCAAAAAATCCGACATCGAATACGATTTTTGTATTCGAATTAAATGGATTCGGATAATTATTTCCCAGAGCAGTGACTTCCGGAATGATGAGTACTTTAGGTCCAATTTTGAAATAACCTAATTGTGATGTCCAAGCCATCAATTGATCGTTCTCGAAAATTGTAGGAATTTCTTTCCAGATGCCTTCTTTTCCTTTTTGATAGATTGCCTGATTTTCCCCATTTCCTGTTGTATCGGGTGACAGAGAGATTAATACCGGTTTTTTGAATGTCAACATGGGATGTCCCATACGGTACAATCCACCATCCTGGTGTTCCGGGGGAAATAACAATGAATCCACAATCATAAAAGGTTGGTCAAAAAGTACGGTACCGGATTCACCTGCGACATGGAATCTTCCATCGGCGCTGGAGGCGGACCATCCTCTCCCCACCCGGGCTAAAGCAAGAACAGCCGTATCTCTCAAAGTAGTATCTCCAACCACAGCATCGGCGAAAACCTCAAACTGAAAACTCCCCGTAGAATCAAAGCTGTAATGTGCAACCCAGGTATAATCATCAACTGTATCTAATGGTACAGGGACTTCTTCCGGTTGTTTGATGATTAATGATAACCCGATGGTTTTTTCTGCGGTATCGGTAATCATAATTTCATAATAGCGAGTGAATGCTGGGTTCTGTCCGATAAAAAGATTTATATGAGGTCTTATCACTCGTAAAACATCCAAAATAAACATAGTAGTATCTGTCAACTCACCATCGTCGACAACAACCACTACTCGAGAGCTATTTACCCAAAATTGTTCAGGGATCAGGGTTGCAATACTGTCTTGAATAGTAACAAAAACCTGAGCGGAATCAGGGGACACGGTAAATACGATAGTGGAATTATCTATATCGATAGCATGGAGAGTAAGAACAAGTGTGTCATTTTCAGCTATTTTTAAGGTATCCCCAATGGCTTCCAGAACGGGGGGATCATTAATTGGAATTATGGTGACTGCCATGATTGAACTGTCCACAGCGCCGCTGAGGTCGGTGGCATAGAAAATAACGTCACGCTCTACCACATAATAATTTGAATCCGCTACAAATGTTGCAATGGATATTCCGGCAGATGTATCGATGGAAACGTTCAGCGTTGACGCTCCCGGATTTACATTGAGAGAATATATAGATGATTTCATCTCCTTAGAAATATCAATGCTTTCACGCCTCACTTTATTGAGAGCCTTGCTTCCAAAAATGAAATTCCTAACCGCAGATCTTAATTCTTCCGTCATCCCAGGTCCAAATCCAAGGAGAGGATAGGTGGGATATATGTTCGTATCCGGTGTAACCAAGTACGACCAGAAAATCTCCGTCGTATCATTATTATCCACATCCGTGACGAATTGGGTCAGATTAAGCGTATGAGCAGTCGTGTCGTCCTCGTCAAATTCCATATTTCCTATCTGAGACACTACTGGTGTATCGTTTACTGAATTCACAGTCAGCACAAAACTTGTAGTATCCGAAAAGCCCCACTCGTCATTTACTACAAGAGATAAAAAATAATTTCCAACCTCTGCCTGCACCGGAGTATTCCAGTCAAGAATTCCTGTGAATTCATCTAAAGTAATGTTTGAACTAAATTGTGTATCTGGTACAATGGTTATAAGTGAGTAATGTAGAGTATCCCCTAATATAGTGGCTGTATCTTTATCCGTTGAAACCACCTGATACGTAAATCTGACATCTTCATCCACAAACTGGCTGTCTATAGATGCCAATATCGGTGCACTATTTAATCGTAAAAAGCCGTTGCTCATCTCGAGAATATCGGAAAAATTTCCTGCATTATCTGTAGCTCTAATATATACCTCATAAAATTCTAAATGTCGTAGTGGTAAATCCGCTGATGCGCTTGTATCAAGATTAACCCTTGTCCAGGCTAAAATACTATCCAGGTCCGGAGATCCAAACCGACCAACAGCCCACTCATAGAAATTTAGACCTGAATCATCTCCTATGGTGTCTGAATCATCTGTAAATCCGGACCAGATAGCGGAAACGGAATCGGATGAAATAAGTGTATCCGCATCAAAAGCGATCCCTCCAACATAGTTACCTTTAACAGGTGGAATTGTATCAATTACAAGCGTATCCGTACTGATCGCACCTATCGTGCTGTTTCCTGCTAGATCGAATAATTCAACCCAGGTAATCAATCTATCACCCTGATCGAAATCATCTGGATCAAGAATTGCATTTCGTATGGTATTTTTATGGATGAAAACCGTTTTAGGTTCAGCAATATTAGTAATAATGGATGGAGCTCCTACATTGACTGAGTCTAATGTACCCTCAATTACCACCCTCACCTGCATTTTGCCATCAGCAAGCGTCGGGTCATTTGAGTCAATTGAAGATGTAAATGCAACACTATCAGTAGTTCCATTGAACCACCCTAGTTTGGCAAAAGTCCCTTTAGGAATTACTGAACCTGTCTGGAATTGTGTGGGGGGAATATTATCGATGTTAAAATCTGATTCACCCACAAGCGTAGTAACAACATTCCCTGCCAAATCGTATGCTCCTAGTGTCATAGTCATCTTTCCTGTTGAACTTGAGTCACTGGGTAGTGATAAAATAGTATATGTCCATGTAGAATCAGTGTTTAAAGATGCGGTAAAAGATTCATTTTCTATACTGTGATTTGAGGTATCTGGAAATTGTATGGTCAGAGTTGGTGCCAGTACAGTGCCTTTAACCTTTTCAGAAAATTTTGCCGTGATTAAAATCTCATCTCCACCTTTTCCTAAATTCGTTAATAAGGGTTGGTCAATATTGGAATAAAACAAGGAACACGAGGGGGAAGAATTATCAATAACCCAGGTGGAGTCAAAAAGCGTGATCAGACCAGCGAGAGAATCTATGGGATTCCCCGCTCTATCCTGAGCAACGGGTGTAATTGGCGCTATTCCAGATGTGTTTTGTACGACAATTGATCCCCACCATTGTAACATAGCGCCATTCACTGTACTATCCAGGATCAGAGGTTCAGGTCCAATATTAGGCCATTCTATTGTAACTGTCGGTGGATTCGGTATGATCTCGTTAAAATATGCGCTAATTTGGACAATATCCCCGGGTATGGCAGGATTCTTTGAATAGGTTAAAGAATCAACAATCGGACCTGTTGTATCATACGTCACGCTATCTACGATTGTTGTGCCTATGTTCCCTGCAGAGTCTTGCCCTGTAAATGTCAATCGATACATTGTACCATCTTCAAGAACCGGATCATTAGTTAGCGTGGCTGTGGAATGGGTTCCAATTTGTAACTCAGTCCCCACCAACTCCGATACAATTTCACTCCCAGGTCCAAAGATGGGTTGCCAAGTAATTCTGGCAGAATCCAAATTAAAAGAGTTCTCACTGATCGTATAGCCAACTTGTGTATGATTTATAAAGTCACCTGTATCAGGATCTGTAATAGTTAGTAACGGTACTGTGTTGTCTATCCTTAATACATTGGTTCCGGATTGAGCGGTAGCAACATTTCCCGCAAAGTCTTGAGCTGTAATTGTGATATTGGAAACCCCGTTATTGTCACTCCCAGTAGGGACGGTAATTATGAAAAACCATACTGAATCCAAAACCATCGTCATTGACGCATCGGTAATATTCGGGCCTGATCCTGCATAAATTATAGAAATTGAAGGTAATGCAGCAACGGGTTCGGAAAATACCGCTGTGATTGTATCAATATCTCCCGCCTTAACCAGAGAATCGGAATATGATATGAAATATGTAGGCAACGAGGTGTCAATAATAATGTTTTTATTATCACCCAGAGAATTGGGTCCCGCCAGAGAAGGTAATGTCAGGTCAAGATCATTACCAGCTGCATCTCGAATCGAACCACCATTCAGGGCTAAGTCACCTGTTGTACCGTAATTTAAATCACTACTCTCTTCACCCGTACCAACGGAATACGTAAACGTAAGTGAAGTTCCAGGAGAACCGGAGCTATAGTCGACTACCGCATCTGTCGTTCCCGTTTCCAGAGTTAGTTTTGGTGTACCCGTCACTGTTACAGATTCGGTGCAGTTGATTTGTATAGAAATTTGATCACCCAGTTTATAGTATCCATCAGTAGTAGAGCTATTCACGTCTGTAATTGTTGATACGGTTTGATCAACCGTTAGCGTGCTGTTGCTTACAAGAAAAGTGGTACTATTACCAGCAATGTCAGTGACCACGGCCTTAAACTCAAGAACGTCTCCATCACCGAAGCCGGTCAATTCTTCCAGATCCGTGGAAGCCGTACCACCGGAATCAATTTCCACGGTTTTTGTACCGGCAGTTAATTCCGCGCCTGAAATCGTGAAAGCAGCACCCAGGTCTTCAAATATTCCATCAGCTTCTGCCTGCAATTGAACTGTTCCGTTGGCCAGACTGGCGTCACTACTTGTTAATGGAACTACAACCTCCACATCGGTATTCGTACTATTCCAGTATCCTGCCGTTGCATTTCCTCCTGTAGCACTCACCGTCCCGATGGTGAGTTGAGTTGGAGCTAACTGATCAACAGTGATTGTGGTAGAACTAGCTGTTCCAGTTGTACTATTCGTATTCTGATCTGTAATCACTGCGGTTAAGGTCATCTCAGCATCTTCGCCGAATCCGGTAACTCCCTCAAATTGAATAGCCGTGAGTGACATGGTCTTATTAGAGCCAAGATCCCCAGCAGCGATAGTATAGGAATTCCCAACATTCTCAAAACTCAAAACTCCTTTTTTTGCTTGAAGTTGAATAGTACCTCCCACGAGATCACTATTGTTCTCTACCGGAACAACCACATCGAGTCCCGTATTTGTTGCATTCCAGTAACCCGCCACAATCGTACCTCCAGTTGTGGTAATCGCACCCAAAGTAAAGGCTGCGGGACCTGTGTCATCGTTCGTAATCGTGTACGTATGGGTAGTATTCGCACCTAATGAAGAATTTATGGGATTAGACAGCGTAACAATGATTGTTTCATCATCTTCAACAACCTCATCATCGGTGATGGTCGCATTCAGTGTAGTACCGGTCCCCCCTGCTGATATTGTCGCTGTACCTGCCGGTAATGAATAGTCAATATTACTTCCACTGGCAGTGCCAGATAACGCGTAATCAACGGTTACATCAAGTCCCGATGCTGACGATAACGAAATCGTAAATGTTGCAGGTGTACTATTTTCATTGGCACTGGAAGATGTCGTTGAGAAAGCAACCGTTGGTGGATCATCATCATCGGTTATGGTGTATGTATGAGTCGTGTTGGTGCCAAATAATGAATTCGTAGGATTTGAAATCGTTACAATAATTGTCTCATCAATTTCATCCAACGCGTCATCATTAATAGTGGGACTGATATTACCAGTTGTACTCCCGGCAGAGATGGTTAATGTCTCGTCAGCCAGTGTATAATCTGTACCACTTCCCGTTGCCGTACCTCCGGAAGCCGTATAGTCAACAGTAACGTCCAGGCCTGAAGCCGTTGATAACGACACCTCAAGGTTTGCCGGTGTTGTCGCTTCTCCGCCATTAGAAGTGGTTGAAGTAAATTGAACCGTGGGAGGATTATCATTATCGGTTATGGTGTATGTATGAGTGGTATTGGTTCCTAGCGTTGCGTTTGAAGGATTTGAGATTGTGAGAATAATCGTCTCATCATTTTCATCTAATCCATCGTCAACCACGGTCGCTGTTACATTAGTAGTCATACTCCCAGCGGTAATCGTGGCGGTTCCATCAGCTAGTGTATAATCCGTACCCGTTCCGGTAGCCGTACCCGAAACAGCATAATCAACAGTGATATCTCTTCCCGCTGTAGCAGCAATCGCTAATTCAAAATTGACTGAGGCTGTTCCCTCAGTCCCGGTGGAGGTCGTGGAAGAAAATTGAATACTCGTCTGGGGATCATTATCGGTAATCGTATAAGTATGAATATTATTGGTCCCCAACGTTGCATTACTTGGATTAGAAATAGTTACAATAATAGTTTCATCATTTTCATCTAACGCATCATCGTTTATAGTTGCACTCACCGTAGTTGTGGTTTGACCTGCAGTGATGGTGGCTGTTCCCGCAGCGAGGGTATAGTCCGTTCCACCTCCTGTTGCAGTACCAGAGATTGCATAGTCTACTGTGACAGTCTGACTTGATGCTGCCGATAATGACAGGGTTAAAGTGGCAGGAGTTGCTCCTTCATCACCATTAGAACTGGTAGCAGAAAATTGAATGGTAGGAGGATCATCGTTATCATTAATGGTAAATGTATGAGTGGTATTTGTACCCAGGGATGCGTTGTTGGGATTGGAAAGAGTGAGGATAATCGTTTCACCCGCTTCATCCAGATCATCATCCGTGATCGTTGGGCTAATATTAGTAGTGGTGCCACCAGCACTGATGGTTGCCGTGCCGTTTGCTAATGTATAATCCGTGCCATTACCAGTTGCTGTTCCAGAGACTGCGTAGTTCACGGTAGCATCCAAACCCGATACTGCAGATAAAGTTACCTCAATATTAGCTGGAGTTGTCCCTTCCGATCCACTGGATGAGGTGGACGTAAATTGTATGGTAGGAGTCACATCGTTATCCTGAAGTGTATAGGTATGAGTTGTATTCCCTCCAAGCGTGGCATTCGAGGGGTTCGAAATTGTCACTATGAGAGTTTCATCATTTTCATCCAGGGCATCATCAATAATGGTTGCACTTAAGTCAGTAGTTGTTCCTCCTGCCGTGATAGTGGCCGAGCCAGCAGCCATGGTATAATCGGTTCCACTTCCTGTGGCGGTACCGGAAATAGCATAATTCACGCTGACATCCAAACCGGATGCCGCTGATAACTGAAGTTGCATGGTTACCGATGTTATACTCTCAGCCCCTTGAGCAGTTGTGGATGTGAATTGAACAGTAGGGGTAGGATCATTATCGGTAATCGTATAAGTATGGGTTGTATTTGTCCCTAAAGTACTATTGGTTGGATCGGAGATTGTGACAATAATGGTTTCATTATTCTCATCTAAAATATCATTATTTATCGTCGCACTCAGGTCAACGGTAGTATTCCCAGCGGTGACAGTTGCAGTGCCTGAAGCCAGAGTGTAATCGGTACCACTACCACTTGCGGTACCAGAAAGAGAATAATTTACACTGGCATTTCGTCCTGAAATTGCCGATAAAGTCAGTTGGATTATCACTGGCGTCACCGCTTCTGAACCCAAAGCCGAAGTAGAAGTAAACTGAATATTTGGAGTTGCGTCATCATCTATTATGGTATAGGTAAAAGAAGTATTTGTACCTAACGTAGCATTACTCGGACCAGAAATAGAGACTATAATTGTCTCATTATTTTCATCTAAAACATCATCAATGATAGTAGCACTGATGTTAGTAGTGGTCTGACCCGCACTGATGGTTGCTGTACCGTTGGCAAGACTAAAGTCGGTTCCCCCACCGGTTGCAGTCCCCGCACCAACAGTGTAACTTACCGTAACGGTTAATCCCGATGCCGCCGATAATGTCAGTTCCATATTTGCTGGACTAACACTCTCCGATCCGGTTGAACTGGAGGAGGTAAACTGGATGGATGGAGTTGCATCATTATCATTGATCGTATAAGTATGAGATAGATCACCATTTAAAGTAGCAGCGCCACCGGTAGATCCTCCCGCAATGTTATCTAACGTGACAATAACAGTTTCATTATTCTCATCAAGTGCATCGTCTACAACGGTCATAGTAATATTTTTACTGGTTAATCCTGCAGCTATAGTTAACGTACCGTTGGCTAGTGTATAATCTGTTCCACTGCCCGTAGCTGTTCCCCCAGTAACGGTATATTCTACAAAAATCGTGGAAGCATCTGTTCCACTTAGACTCACAGTAAGGTTAACGGAAGTGGAACTTTCGTCACCACTGGAACTGGCACTTGCAAAATCCACGGTAGTACCGAAAGCAAAGCTTGCTAAACCAAGTAAAAGAGAGATAAAAAAAGTTGTCCGCAAACTATCTCTCACAAACTGTCTTTAATTTTCGCATCATAGTAAAAGAAATATACTATTTCAATACTAGTTCAAACTTGAGATACATCACACATTACTCATCACGAATCACGAATCACTATAATGTATATCCGATAGCCACAAACCCATCCAGCCAACTAACGTTTGTAGTTCCTTCTTCAAATATATTTGGGGGATTAAATGCCATCGTGGATCGGACTCCTGCTCTTATATCAAGAAGGTTGCCAATTGAAAATCCAAAACTCTGGCTTGCTACGACTGAAGGAGAAGAGCCCATCACTCCTGCTCCAAACTGAACCGTACTGGGTCCTGCAGGAAAACTCAACATTCCGAGAAACCCAACACCGCTAAACTTCCCCCCTACCGGTAATGAATTTTCAAAAGAATACGACGCTACCTCTATTCCAAACCGAAATTTTATGAATCCTATTTGTAAAAGAAAAGGAAAGTCCACACTTACACGAAAATCAGCGGATGAATTCCAAGTATCAAGCGTATGATTAACATATCCTGGAGAGGCGAAGGTTAATTGGAGGGTAAAACCTTCTCGCTTTGCTTCTTCTGCGAATTCAAGGTCGGAGAGATCTTCCTCTTCTTCATCTCCATATAGATATTCATCTTCGTACTCTTCATCCCCAAATTCATCTTCAAAATATTCTTCATCTTCGTAGTATTCCTCGTCCTCATAAAATATTGTGTCATCTTCTTCGTAATATTCGTCATCATAGTATTCCTCTTCATCGTCCCAAAAGATGCCTTCTTCATCTTCTTCGTCTTGGGAAAACAATTGACACGGTATTGCAAAGATTAAGATCGGGAAAACAACAAATCTTAACGCCATTTTCGAGTAATATTTAATCACTGTGATATCCTCAAATTCATTGATTATGGTTTACGTGAAGAGACTTACCTCGGATGCACCTCAAATTGACCTAATAAAAATATAAGTTCTTATTCGTTAAGAATCAATGCTGTAAATATATTAAAAAAGCATGTATCTTTAACTGGCTTCCGGCAAGAAAATACTAATATCCACCATATAATTCCTGAACGAAAACTAAGATCCAATGGTCTCGAACCTTCGGGATTCCTCCTTACCACGCTACGGTCATACATCCCTATCTGCCAGCCCTCCTCACATAGTCGGGAGAGTAGGTTGGCGGGGCGGGCAGGGTAGGCATCAATCCACTTCTTTTTTAATAAATTCACTCCAGAGGAGTCCCTCTCCCAAAAGATCCGTCAGCTGATGGACGGGACGCATCTATGTTCTTTTTCTAAACAACGAAAAGTCACTAATACTCTCATTGAAATCAATATACTGCAATTAACGGTATAAATTCAACAGGTGAATTTATACAAGTCCGGCAAATAACAGGTTTGATAAATGGTTTTCCAGTGATGGTTTAATAAGAAAAATGAGTCTCTATTTGAGTACCCATTAGAGGATTCCTCCGGAAGGTCACGAAGGACTCCCCTGGAGACTCCGATGATCCATAGGATCTCCTGCGGAGGAGAATTCCTTCGGAAGAACCCTATCTCCTGGTTCGCAGCAAGGTGTTCTATTACCCGTATATATCTACGGTACGACTCACGTACCCACTAGAGGATTCGAACCCCCATCTCCTGGTCCGTAGCCAGGTGTTCTATCCATTGAACTAAGTGGGCTTTTGGTAGCGTGTACGGGAATCCCTGCTCGACTGACGTCGGTCAGGCGGGGAACCCATGTTATCCCGACACGAGTGTCGGGACATCCTGACCCCTATCCTTCTTCATATTACTTTGTAAGACTACGAAGGACAGGTACGAACGCGCCATGATAAGTACACCAAGGAGGAAACATCTCCATTTCAATCTTCACTGTGTTACGATTGACAAGTCATTACATGTTCCGCGCTATTGCTATTACATGCAGGCGATAGTCAAGCTCGAACTATATAATACCTCGCCTCCTTAACCACTCCCTCCCTGCTGTATTCTTAAAATATTTTTCCCGAATGCGAGCTTCTTTTGCGGTTCGATAGTTTTCAGAATAGATCAATTTCCAGTTATTACCTCTTTTCGTCCACTTATTTATCCCTGTGTTGTGATCAGAAAGACGTTTTTTTAAGTCCCGAGTAATTCCTCTGTAAAATAGTCCTCCTTCCGATTTAATGATATATACTGTCCACATGTTCAGCTTGCCAATCGTTCATCTATTTATCGTTTGTCACGAACAATAGATAAATCGTTACGAAGTGTAGATGAAAACATCTACTGGCTTGCCAATCGTAGCGAAGCGTAGATTGGTAGCGCGTACGGGAATCGAACCCGTGTTGCCGGATTGAGAGCCCGGCGTCCTGACCCCTAGACGAACGCGCCCATTCTGCTGGAGAGCAGGGATTTCCTGCCCGACTGATTCCGGTCAGGCGGGGAACCCCGATTCGCAAAATCATTAGCGATCATATGTTAATTAACAAAAACCTGTATCGCTGGGGAGCAGGGATTTGAACCCCGATTGGCGGATCCAGAGTCCGCAGTCCTGCCATTAGACGACTCCCCATTTCCAATTATCAAATAACTGAAGTCTATTCCCTCGTATTAAATACTTTTTAAGCGGTGGAATTTAGGGTTTTCTTCAAATAGAAAAAAGTTTTTCGCACATTTAAAAAAGTCGCTGCCATTCCATTTTGGTTACTGTATTACGAGAAAAATTAGACTATTATATTTCCAGAGTAAATAACAGTTTTATTTTTATGGTTCAAAGGGCAATAAAGTAAGTTAATACTACAACCATTATATTACTGCTTCCCAAAAATTAGCATAGAGACTTCCATAAAAAGTAGGGCAGTTCGATATTTGATAAATTGACTTAGCCAAATGTTCAGCATTAGCTAAATAATCATCCGCTTTATTAACAAAATAAATCCGAGCAGGATTATTGGGTACCTTGGATAGATATCCGGTTTTGGATGTCACAACTTCTGTAATAAATTCTACATCCAGAGTGAAATGATTATCTACTTTCCAGACTTTGGCAAACAAATCCGGACGGTGAACTTTTCCATCCGACAACCTCGTATTTACAACATCAGCTCCCACTACGATGATAACATGAGTAGCAAAATCCGGGACTTCAGGGTCAATCCGATTGTGGACTTTCAATGAGCGGTTACGAGCGCCATCGCATTCAAATAGACAAACTGAAGATTTTTTAACCATATCGTTTAGTACAGATACAGAAATCCCAATCAATTTGGTAGAATCAATCTTAGAGTGCATTATAAAGAGGGGATTATATTGCTCAAACAATGAGGAGAATCCTTCCTTTTCTACCGTATCCATGAACAAAACTTGATCACCATGATTAAACCCTGATTTGGTTAAACTCGTCATTAACACTTTATTGTAGTACCGCGATAATTCTTTTCCCAATCGCAGTAATAATCCCGTTTTCCCTCCTCCGCCCATGATAGCAATACAACTATTTTGGGACTGGCTGGGGTCTTTAAATATCATCCGATAAAAATCCACGGGAAAATTTAACAAATTCATTTAATGCAAATGGGAATTAATATTCCTTAAAGGTGAATAGAAATTATCGATAATTAAGTTACAGGTCTGAATTGACCTGTCAGGTTTAGTAATAAAAAAAGGACGCTATTTCCCAATTCTTTTTGATAAATTTGATCACTCATATTAATACTTAAATTGAGCGATTTGCGTAGGATAAGTTGTTAACTTGTCCTCATGAAGAGACGTAAAATCTTTAGTTATGAGAAAAACCTAATGGGTATACGCATGTTCTTTTCCACAGAATCCTTCAGAAATAATTAGCATAAAATCGCTTAATTTAGGTAATGGAAGCTGTTGTGGAGGACTTAATACCGGTAAATTAATAGTCGCATTGCAAAACATGAAAACAGATAGTACACCCAAATTCCGACATTAGCCTCCATGAATAACATTACTCACATCGTAAAAAGAGACGGGAGAATTGTACCGTTTGATCAGGAGAAAATCACCGATGGTATTTACAGAGCTGCGGCAGCTGTTGGTGGGCATGAAAGAAATTTAAGTGAGAAGCTATCTGATGAGGTGACACGGGTCCTTAATGAGTGCTTTCAACCTCCCGATATGCCTATCGTCAGTGAAATACAGGATATCGTTGAGAAAGTACTCATTGAAGAGGGACATGCCAAAACTGCAAAAGCTATGATCCTATATCGGGAGTATCGAAGAAGAGAACGGAGACGGAAGGATGTAAAATATGGCCAACAGAGTTTATTGCCATATCGCATGATGTGGGAAACTTTGATCTGGAATTTGGATCATAGTTGCGAAACGATCGAGAAGCTTAACAAGAAAATACAGGATGGGAGTCTAGTGGAACTGGTGAGTGAATCAGAAAATGCCTTCAACGAAAGTGTTCGGAGAGCTGCCTATGAAATCGCATCAGAAAAAGAGAGAATCAAGCTGGTAATCGTTGCCGGACCGTCGTCATCCGGGAAAACCACAACTACAGCCAAACTGACAAAAAAGCTCAGCGAGATGGGTATCGCAACTGTTCCACTTAATCTCGACCACTACTTCTTCGATATCGAATTCCATCCCAAAGATGAGTTTGGTGACTATGATTTTGAAACACCTGAGGCGCTGGACATTTCGCTTATCAATGAGCACCTTAAGGATCTTGTTGAGGGGAAAACGATTAAGATTCCACACTATGATTTTAAGAATGGAAAGAGACATGATAATATCACTGCGGTATCGATAGGACCTGAACAGGTCATCCTGATAGATACGCTTCATGGTCTTTATGAGCCCATGACTGCGAGTGTCGCGGATGAGAAAAAATTCAAAGTGTACATCGAAACCATTTCACAGCTCAGGGATAACGAGGGAAATTTTATACGATGGACTGACATCAGATTATTAAGAAGAATGATAAGGGATAATGTGAAAAGGGCGTATGATCCCATACGGTCGCTGGGACATTGGCATTACGTCAGGCGGAGTGAACTGAAGCACATTATCCCCTTTATTCGAGATGTGGATTATTTTCTCAATGGGGCTTTGCCTTATGAGTTACCCTTCATCAAGAAATACGCATTTAACTACTTCCTCAATTTCATCGATACTTTGAAAGATATTCCAAAAAAGGGGGACGCCTACATAAGAGCGGAACGAATTTACAAGCTGCTCTCTCAAGTAGATCAATTTGATGACGATTCAATCATTCCCGGTGATTCTCTCCTCCGTGAGTTTATTGGTGGGAGTGTTTATGATCTTCATTGAAGGTTTATGGGCTGATTGGCGTTCTTATTGTAATGTTACATGAAGTATAGTACTGAAGGCGTGGGATAGGATTTATTAATAAAACCCACGAAGCACACAAATGAGAAAATGAATAATCCGTATCCATTTGTGTCATTAGTAGGGAAATAAGTTGCTGGTGATTGCAATTACTTATCAAGAAATGATATATTTTGCGTGGTGTTCAGCAACTGCGAGAGAAGATATTTTATAATAACACTCAAAATAGGTGGCAATATTCATCTAAACAGGGGCTGTATGTTAATTTACAGTTTTACTATATTTACGTTGCAGATTCTCTTGTAATTCCTTAAAGTTTCCTGTTACTCATGTTAAAATTCTGTACAAACAATACTTAAACAATTATACGTGCATGAACATCAACTATTATTCTACATTTCTATCACAATATATCAATAGATGGTTACTTTTTCCAGTCTATCCTGCCCGAACTGACGCAGTCAGACAGGGCGGGAAGGGTAATATTAGTCAAAAGTTCCCGCATATTGACACTGGTGTGCTGCATGCCAGGCAGTGCTAGAGGATAGACAGGAAAACGACGAGCGTGACACCAAATGATCTAATCCGCTAAACTCTATGACCAAAGACGGGTTTCCGCTGAAACAGTCCAGCGCAAATAATTTTCAAGCAAGGAGAAACAGATATGGGTGATAAGGGAAAAAAAGATAAAGGCAAAAGGGAACAACAAAAAAAGGCCAAGCTTACTAAAAAGGAAAAACGAAAATTGAAAAGAGAAAAGAAGAAATAAATGCGCAGTGCTGTCTGGTGACCTTAAATCAAGCATGGAATTTATGCGAAAAACTTCAAGTAAATATCAATAGATGGATATATTTACCAGCTAAAATGGTAATATGGGTCGAAATATTACACATATTGACACTGTTATATGCGTAAGACATTCTTTCATTTAATATTTTGCATTTCGATTATTAAAAGCCCTATTTTAATCAAAATCATATTTTAAGGAAATGCATTCCTTGAAAATTCTACTCTTAGGCATAGGCATGCAGGGAAAAGCTGCTTTGCACGATTTGGTTAATAGTTCCAATGTATCTCAGATAATTGCCGCAGATCGGGATATTAAATTACTTGAAGCATATATATCAGATTGTGGTTATGTCGATAAAGTAATTTGTAGGTATTTGGACGCGTCAAATAAGGCAAATCTCGAAAGATTGTTCGCAGAAAAACCGGATGTAGTTATCGATCTACTTCCGGTTCCTTTTATGGATGATGTTGCCATAACCGCAGTTAAGTACAATTGTCATCTTGTAAACACTTTTTATACATCTCCGAAGATTCGCGAGCTCTCAGATGAGGCCAAGAATAAAAATATTACTATTCTACCGGAATTCGGTTTGGATCCAGGCATTGATCTTGTACTGTTGGGCCGGGCATTACAGTACTTTGATAATGTATCGGTAATAAAAAGTTATGGTGCCGGGATACCTGAACCGGAGGCCATCGACAATCCTTTAAAATACAAAGTCACTTGGACTTTCGAAGGCGTATTGCGAGCTTATCACCGGACAGCATACTTAATACAGTCCGGACAAATAAATGAGATTAAAGATACAGAAATATTCAATTCTGAAAATATCCATGAAGTGGAAATAAAAGGATTAGGTAAATTGGAAGCATATCCTAATGGCGATTCTTCTAAATACCTTTCTCTTCTTGGAATCGATGAAAAAGAATTAAAACTTATGGGTCGTTATACTTTGCGTTGGCCGGGACATTGTGCATTTTGGAAGGCACTTGTTGATTTGCATATGCTTGATGATGAACCGGTGAAAATCGAAGGTATATCTGTTGATCGCAAGAAATTTCTAGCTGCGGTCATCGAGCCTCATATCCGGTTAGCAGATGAAGAGCGGGATATTGCTCTTGTACGCATAGAAGTAGAAGGAAAGAAAGATGGCGAGGAAAAACGCCGGATTTATCAGGTTATTGATTATCGTGATCTAGAAACCGGACTGACCGCAATGAGCCGCACCGTTGGTTATACTGCGAGTATTGGCGCAATACTAATCGGAACCGGTAAAATTAGCAAACGAGGTTTACTATCGCCGGTACGGGATATTCCTTATGAATTATTTGTTGATGAGTTGAAAAAGCGTAACATTCATGTATCTGAAAAATTTGAGTAAATTGTAAAGAAGGTTCAATTTTGGAAGCTGATGCAGGTTTAGGTGCATTTTCATTATTGCCCATTATTCTCGCATTGGTACTAGCCTTCGTAACAAAGGACACCGTGCGTGGACTGTGCACAGGTCCTGGTCAGGAACAAATTTGCGTTGCAGATTCTCTTGTAATTCCTTAAAGTTTACTGTTACTTATGTTAATATTCTGTACAAACAATACTAAAACAATTATACGTGCATGAACATCAATTATTATTCTACATTTCTATCACAACAGATCAATGGATGGATACTTTTTCCAGTCTATCCTGCCCGAACTGACGTCCAGACAGCTTGCCTGCGCTGACGCAGTCAGACAGGGCAGGAATGGTGATATGAATCAAAATAGTCCACGTAGTAATAGTGTTGGCTCATAAAGAAGGGACACATACAATGATAAGCAAAATCTCCGTAAAGGACTACAGATCCTGTCTGAACACAACATTTGAGCTCCACCCCAATCTGTCAGTGTTGATAGGGCCCAATTCTGCTGGCAAAACGAATATCCTCAATGCACTCCTCCTACTTAAGAGGCTCGTCGATGAAAAACCGTACTTCTACCACGGTGAGGAGAAACCAACCGGACAGTGCAAACTCAAAGTATGGTTTGATGTTGGGGGAAAGAAGATCATCCTAAATGCGGCCGTAGATATCTTCACAGATGATAGCAATAATGACGTCGTTGTGTCATCAAACCAGTACTGGACGGCTAAAGACTTCACCGGGAACCAAAAGCAAATTCGATTCCCTCTATGGATGGTGAGGGAATTCGCCTGGGCCGAAGGGCATGAAGGCGTAGTTCGTTTCAACCTCAGGCAACACTATATTCCACGCCGACGATTTCAATTCAATGTGCCAGATAAAGTAATCAAGCCGCTCAGTGCCATCGTAAACACCCTCGGAGAGATGCGTTACTACAGCGCTTCGCAGTTCACAAATCCTGGCGACTGTCCCGTCTCTTTCGAGATTGAAAAGGAAGGCAATCGCAGTCGAGGTATCCGACTGAGTCGTCACGCGAAGTTCCTTTTTGATCTATATACAAGCTGGAAGTCCACAGAGCCCGGCGCTTACTCGCAATTCTTCGAAATCGTAGGGCCGAAAGGGATCGGGCTGATTAACAACATTCTCTTCAAGGAGATTCCCACATCTTCCATTGACTATTCCGTGCGATCGGGAGGGCAAGTTATCCAACGCAAGAGAGAGAAGATTCTCATTGTTCCGCAGTTCCGCATAGAGAATAACGAGCTGTCTCCGAACCAGCTGTCCGAAGGTACATTCAAGACTATCACGTTGCTCTTTTATCTGGTGACTGAGGTAAGTCGGCTACTCCTTATTGAGGAACCAGAAGTTTGCGTCCACCATGGCTTGCTTTCCAGCATAATCGAATTGATCAAGACATACTCAGTTGACAAGCAGATAGTCGTCTCAACGCATTCGGATTTTGTTCTTGATGAAGTGGATCCAGAGAACGTCTACAGAGTAACGAAGTCGCCTGATACAGGGACTAGCGTGGCTCATATTACGAAGGCTATGTCACGCCGTGAGTTGTCTGCTCTTCACCACTACCTCGAAACAGAGGGCAATCTCGGTGAGTATTGGCGTCACGGGGGGCTTGAGTAATGGCAGTGCAGATCGGCGTCATCGCAGAGGCGAGAAACGACATAGACGTTCTCTACCAGCTCACTTGTAAGCTCGTGGCTGAGAATAGCTTCTGTTTTCGCAAATTTATTGGTTATGGGTGTGGGAAGCTCCGTCGTAAGTGTAATGCTTGGGCCAAGAATCTGATTCGGAGGGGATGCACTCACTTGGTTGTGATGCATGATCTTGACAGAGGTGATGAAAGCAAGCTCCGCCAAGAACTTAACAACGCCATAGAATCCCTCTCGTTCGATGGTTCACTGATTCTTATCCCTATTCAAGAAGTCGAAGCGTGGTTGCTTTGTGACGCATCTGCGTTGAAAGAGGTCTTCAGTATGAAAAAGGAAGCGAAAGTTCCCGCAGAACCTGAAAGAATTCTGGAACCAAAGGAGCATCTCCGTGATCTCGTTTGGAAAGCGTGCGGTAAACGCTACGTCAACACTATTCACAATACGAGAATCGCAGCGGAGATGCGTATCGCGTCTCTGAAGGCATGTGGGTCATTTAGCCCATACCACGAGTTCTTAGAAAAGATGACGACCGCATGAGCCAACAATCGGCTGTAGGCGACGCGAACAAGCCGCGCGCCTGAGCTATCACATTAGAAAGTAAAAATCTTGAACACACTTGAAGTACTCATTCTTGAATTATAGTCCTATTAGTCCATTCGTATTTTCATGCAGTCCCCGTTCCACGGATGCAAAAAGATGGACAAAATAGAAGTCAGCTATAAGATCATTTGTAATGCTACAAAAGTAATTTAGATAAATTTCCTATAATTGATTTTATACGAAAATCTCACATGATATTTAATTATTGAATCAGGAATTATATAAGATCCTATTATTTTCACCTAACCTAAACTTCCGTTAAATGGATTGAGTTTTTAAAAGAGAATCAATATGAAACATAAATGGATCATCTGGTTGAATTTTACGCTCATCCTGTTTTCCGCTTGTAGTAATGGAAATGGAGAGGACACTGTCCGCAAGATTATCATTTTATACACCAACGATGAACATGGGTGGATGGAAGAATCCGGAGAAACGGATGGCGCTGCGAAACTCATGGGGGTTTGGCGTGAAGTGGAAGAATACGATGAGAAAGGTCACTTTCTAATCCTGAGTGGCGGGGATAATTGGACAGGTCCAGCCATATCCACGTGGTTCAAGGGGGAATCCATGGTAGAGGTGATGAACGCCATGAAGTATGATGCGGCGGCTATCGGAAATCATGAGTTTGATTTCAAAGTTGATGGTCTTATGAACCGGATGGATCAAGCAGATTTTCCATACTTGTCAGCCAATATTCAAGAAAAAGCCACGGGTGAGATGGCAGATTTTGCACTTCCCTATATTATTAAAGAGGTGAACGGTGTCATGGTTGGCTTGATAGGGTTGACTACAACCTCGACGCCATATTCTACCTTTCCTGATTATGTGGCTGATTACAATTTTATTTCTTATGCCGAAGCTCTCACTGAGATCGTCCCGCAGGTCAAGAAGGATGGCGCTGAACTGTTAATCGTTGTGGGACATATCTGCTATTATGAAATGCAGGCGCTGGTACCCACCGCCGTTGAACTCGGAATCTCAATAATCGGGGGTGGTCATTGTAATGATCTGGTGGCTGTAACTATCGATGGTGTAACGATCATTGAAGGAGGCAGTTATATGCAAAGTTATGCCAAAGTAGAGTTGCTCTTTGATATTGAAGGGGATTCAATTGTAGAAATTAATCCCAGCACCCATGAGAATATTGGTGGGACACCCGATCCGGATGTTGAAAACATTGTATCTTTCTGGAGAACCCAGGCAGATGCTGTATTATCCGAAGTTATTGGGTATGTAAATGAAGAAATCTACTATCGCTCAGACGCAATGTATAACCTTGTGACGGACTCCTGGCTATACTCCCACCCTTCAGCAGATATTTCCGCTACAAATATCGGAGGTATTCGACAGTCGATTCCAGCCGGAGACATTACCAAAGGAACGATCATCGGCGTTTTACCTTTTCAAAACCAGATCATCAAATTGGAATTGACCGGCGAACAATTAATCGACTGTACCGAGTATTTGATTGTCGGCGGAATGACGAGAATCAATGGGTATTTCCTTGCCGATGGTACGCCTATCCATACCGATACGGTTTATTCCGTACTAACTACAGACTATTTATATGCACGTCCTGATATAAATTTTCATCTTTATGATACTGATCCTTACTATACGGGAATGAACTACCACCAGCCTACACTCGACTATATTTTCTCATTTAATACATCCACAGATAACCCCCTCGATAATTATCTGGATCATACACCCCGGCAATCGGGATTAATGGTGAATAGCGATTGGGATAATATGTTGGAGACTTTCATAACGGACTAACCCATTCAACATTTGTCGGCGAACCCCAGGTTTCAGGTGCCGTTCCCGGTGACGGCAGATTAGTGTATGCAATAGAGAATTTTAAGCAGAATCCGTGCAATTCTGAAATATCCACGGGAATATATGCAAAAGCTCTTAGCATCGGCTAATCCTCCGAGACCAAAAGCCACACTCTACAGTTTTAGACATACATTCAATCAGTCATTAATTGGTCTTGGTGTGGGGACAGAAAATCGAATGAAGTTATTAAAGCAATCAGCATCTACGACCAATTTAATTTACACGCATCCTAATATTGTTAGAGCACTTAAATTCGTCAACAATCTTTCAGTTAAACTAGGTTTAAAATGTGAGTACCATCTTTGCTATTAATCTAGGATTATCGATATTAATTGACATCCGTTGACATCCGTTTTTTAGCTATTAGATACATTAATTTCTCTACAAAGTGTTATTTATCGAGGAGGGATAATAAATATAATAGATAATAGTTTAGCGGGAACGCCTGCCCCGATTCTATCGGGGGAACCCAGCTTGCGGGAACGCCTGAGAATCGAACTCAGCTCCCACCTCTCCGGCGGGACAGCGGTTTTGAAGACCGAGGCGGGCACCAGCCTCGCAATCATTCCCAAAAATCAAAATCCCTCGAACAGAAGTAAGCTTTCTACGGGATAGGCAAGAGCCAAAATAAAAAATTATTAATATTTAATCGTCAATTTTCAATTTTTATTCCGGTCTATTTAAAATGAGATAATTATATCCGAATTCTGATTTTAATTTTTTTGCTACTTTCTCTGCTTCAGACTTCGTGGCATATCTTACCACTTGGATTACAGTCAGAGTCTTTCCCCGTGACTTGATTTTACCTAAATGTATATCATAACCCCTCTGTTCAAGAAGCATCTTTTGCCTGATCGCATTTTCCGGGGAACCGTATGCACCCACTTGTATAACAAATGGTTTAGGACCTGATGATTTTTCCTTAATTCTGCTACTGGGTTGACTTGACTTTGTAATTACGGATGTTTTACGACTCTTCGTTACTGAAACCGGTTTTACGGACGCTGGCTTTAATTTCATTCCTTCAGTAGTTACCGGCTTCAAAGGTCTACTGGTTAGCGGTTTTTCGGGCTCAAAATTGTAGTTAAGATCAAGATTCGAAAACCGCTTTTTATAAACTTGAAGAAAAACTTCCAAACTGTCTTTTTCCCCAATTGCCAACAGAGAGTTCACATGGAGATCTATCGCTCTTTGAAGATGTTCCGAGCGTGGATAGACCTTAGGAAGCCTCGATATCTGGCGACTCGCCTGGGAATAGAGTCCCCTGGCAAAAAAATATTCTCCAATCTTCATAATCGAATCATCGGCATACTCGCTATTGGGATGGTTTTGAAGAATTTTACGATATGTAATGATCGCCTCTTCCGCTCGTTCCGTCGTAATTGCATCGAGAAACATGACACCAGGATTATTCGGGTAGGACTCTAATAGTCTTGGCAATTCTTCCTGCACCTTATCAATCTCTCCGGTATTTACCCATTGGAAAAATTGATCCAGATTTTGACTATATAGAAAAGAAGTACAGAGGAAATAGATACAAACACTTATTACTGTAATTGACTTCATGAATGAAAAACCGAGCAAATCACAGTAAAACTATAAATAAGAACCATTTCCCTCATTAATCAGTTCTCTGATTTGATCAACTTCAGACGATAATTGGTTTTCGTTAATCCGTCCCAACGAAAGTTTTAGTCTGGCTAAGCGCGCATGCACTGATTTACTGTTTTTATGAAGAGCTTCATCCACAAGAGTCATCGCCCTATCTATTTGTCCTTTTGCCTGTAAAACGTTAATGAGTCCGGATAATGCCTCAATATTATTGGGGTTTTTATCAATTATTTTTGAATAAAAATCTTCCACTCGTCCAAACTGACCTAAATCGTAAAGCGCTTTTTCAAGTTTCGAAAAAATCTCTGTACCACCAACGGGGGATAATTCAGCAAAACGAGTCCAGAATTCTACTGCTTTCTTTAAATTACTTTCCTTTTGATACAGGTTTGCCATGTGAAGATATGCTTCCGAATACCCTTTATCGGTATGGATAGCCTTTTGATAAGCTGCTCGTGCTTCGTGATATTTTTGATCCTTCTCAAAACTTCTTCCTTGCATTACACGATAATAGGCATGTCTTTTAGGTTCATTTTTATTGGTTAGTTTTTCCAATCGTTTTAAATAGATTGAAGCATTATCCCAAGATTCTCTCTCTTCGGAAAGATTTATAAGGAATTTTATTGCCCATTGATTTTTTTTGTCTAGAAGATACACCTGATTGGCTTTCTCTTCAGCTATATCCAACTGTTTAAGACTGAAATGATCCTTGGCAAGGCTCGAGTAGATGTCGATTGTTTGAGAAGGTGTAAGCTTAGGACGAGCAGTTAAAGATTGATGAATTTTCACTGCTTGCTGAGGTTTTTGTGTTTGCCTGAGAATGTCACCAAGAATGATATAGGCCGTAACATGATTTGAATCCACTTTTACAAGTTCTCGTAAATTCCGGAACGCCTTTTCTTTATCTCCACGTATGAAACTTTCTAAAGCTTCTGTGTATAACTGTTTTGTATCTTTTTTTGATTTCGGGAACAAATAGTATAAGCCGACAGCAGCGATACAGGCAACAATCGAAAGGATGATCCAACTAACAAGTGTCATTAGTCATCTCCTTCAATAACTTCATATATCCCTTCATCAATTGCGACATTACGAAGAGAATTCAACTCATCTGTCAAACGTTTATTCTCAGATTTATAAATCCTTAATTCTGCTTTGCTCGATACTATCGATGACAGAGCTATAGCAAATCCAAAGAGTATACCTATTCCCATAACCAAAACAATGACAATTGCCAAAGGGACATTCTCATACTGAGAAAATATGAGATTTATATTTACATTTTCAGTATTCTTTATTAGTACCAAAAGAATACCAATGATTACAATAACCCCTGATATAACTTTAAATAACCGCATAGGTAGACTCCATATTTGATTCCGGAATGCCAAATAAAGAAACTCCATGGGCACTTGTAATTTTTATATCTACGAACTCTTTAATTCTTGTATGCCCTTTTGGAAAAATTACCCATTTATTGGTATCTGTTCTGCCAGCCCACTTATTTGAATCTTTTTTACTTTCCTTCTCCACCAATACTTTAAGTGTATTTCCTATCTCTCTACTATTATTAAATAATGTATGTTGCAATTGTAAAGTAATTAATGTCTCCAACCTCACCTGTTTTTCTGTTTCTGATATTTGGTCGTTAAATTCAGCCGCCTTAGTTCCCTGTCTTGAAGAATACTTGAACGTAAATGCAGAGTCAAATTTAATAATTTTCATAACTTTTAGTGTCTCTTCGAATTCTGCTCCCGTCTCTCCCGGAAATCCCACAATTATATCGGTTGTAAGTGAGCATCCTGGTAAAATTTCTTTAATACGGGTTACAAGTGCCAGGAATTCATTTTGATTATAGGTTCGATTCATTCTTTTCAATACATGATCTGAGCCTGATTGTAACGGAAGATGTATCGATTTACAAAGGTTGTTATGATCTCGCATGACAAAAAGCATGTCATCATCTACATCCTTTGGATGGGGAGAAGTAAAACGTACCCTTTGAACGCCAGGAATCTTTGCCACTGCATCCAATAAGTCGGGGAATTTTGCTGAACCAAGGTTATAGGAATTGACATTCTGTCCAAGGAGTGTTATTTCAACAAAACCTTTATCGACAGCCTTTTCTATCTCATTACAAATACTGTTGAGTGGTCGACTACGTTCACGACCCCGTGTAAATGGAACAATACAAAAAGTACAAAATTTATCGCAACCCCGCATGATAGAAACCCAAGCATTAATCCCCTCCCGTCGAGATGGAAATAAATCCTCATAGACCTCAAATCGAGAAAGTCGGGTATCAACGATTGAGGTCTTTAACTCTTTATGTCTTTGCAACAATTGGGGAATTCTCCGGTATGTATCGGGTCCTAAAACAAAGTCTACATATGGTTTATTTTCCAAAATATCATCTTTTACATGTTGCGCCATGCATCCCAAGATTCCCAAAACTATAGCCGGATTTTTTTGTTTCAATTTATTGAGTACGCCCAAACGGGAATGAATTTTCTTCTCTGCATGTTCTCGAATAGCACATGTGTTAAGAAATATCACATCCGCATCGTCTATACACCCTGCTTGGACATACCCCTCATTTTTCAGAATTCCGGCAACCAACTCAGAATCAGCTATATTCATCTGGCAGCCATAGGTTTCAATATAATACAATTTCATGGTATGCGAAATTACCTCCTCCCCCCTAAAGAGTCAAGAAACGAGTTTCAAGTATATCTGTTCACAACCTCATTGAAAACGGTATATATCACCGCTACGGGTTTATAATCAACCAGAAAATATTTACTATGGATATATCACTCCTATGGAGTTTTTATGGGAATATCAAAAAGTGGTTTAACCTTAAGAAAACCAAATAAAGTTGTAAAGATATTGTTTCCATAAGATAAATAAGATGTTATGTAACCACTAATTAGGTGAGAAATGTTAGTAATTACTTAAGAAACACTGAATACTCTCGTAGGTGATCCCATTTCTCTACCGCTTATATCAGATTCATCCTACACGAATGAGGGTCGCCTACGGAAATCGTTTTGAATAGTAATCATAGAATGGGGTAATCCGTTACATACCCCACAGGGTGCTATGCATCCAAAGGATCCTGTGTGGACAACATTCTATCGATTGCCTAATTTGAGCGATTTTATGCCAATTATTGGGGAAGCTGCGGTTACTTATTGTGTTTTTTCATTACTGGAGGTTTTACGACTCATCACGAAGAAAAGTTAACAACTTATCCTACCAAAATCGCTCAAATTAGGGATTGATAAGATGTCTAAAAAAGGGGTCAATAAACCCCCTTATTACTATATCAAATCAGTAGTGTCCGGTTAAAATAAGTATAAGGTCTGGTAATCCTCATAAAGGAGAGTAATTTCTCCTTATGAAATCATAGAATAACAGAGGAGAACCAGACCATGAGGCAAGTTAACACGATTAT
>SCKK01000006.1 GCA_004124475.1 Fidelibacterota bacterium | reverse complement strand
TCATGTATTGACTCCATGTTTATGAAGTGGTTCTTATTGGCAATTGTAATGCTCTCTTCACACTACAATTCCAGAGTTAGAGCTTATTAAACTTTCTATTATACGACACAGTTAAAAAATCGCGCGGAACTGGCTTATAACGAACAAATGGTTTGGAACATACATCAAAAACTATCGAGAAGGGAAAGGGATTAATCTCACAACGGTAATCCCTCAGTTATTGCAAGGGGCATAAAGAACCAAGATCCCTGTCTGCCGACAGGCAGGCAAATCCCAAGAACCAAGATTGCATGAATCGTCGATAAATAAAAAATGTTTGGTTCTTGGTTTTTGGTTTTTGGGTCTTTTTCAACTATACTTTCTACCCATGACTGAGACATTACTCACAATGAAGATTGTATCCATTGCTTTATTGTGGTACAATAGGATACTCAGTTCTTTTTGTTGTTAACATCCTGATTTTTTGAATTTTGTTATTTCTGATCGCTGTTGGTGTCACCATACATCTGGTTTTGTTAAAAACATTAAAGAAAGAAGATTCATAGGATACTTTTTCAGGTAATGCTTTTTAGCTCTGGTGAGGGCGGAATTTTTTAGGGATGAATATTCACAATTGAGATATGTAAAAATCAGTTTATAGAGAGTTATTTCATATGAACTAATCGATGCGTAAATTAAGAATACATTAATAAGCTTTCGGGGCGGGGTGGAAGTCCCCACCGGCGGTAAAAGCCCGCGACTCCCAATCTTTTGGGATTGAGCCTGTGGAATCCAGGCGCCGACGGTAACAGTCCGGATGGGAGAAGGCCAAATAAAAGTATGCCCTGGAGGTTTATCCAGGGCTTTTTTTTATGGATGAAATTGGTTATATGAAACAAGCACTTGAACTAGGAAAACGTGGGGCGGGATATGTGAGTCCCAATCCCATGGTAGGCGCTGTTCTTGTAAAAAATGATCGGATCATCGGTGTAGGTTATCATAAGAGATTTGGAGGAAACCACGCGGAGATCAATGCCATCCGCGATGCGGAATCATCTCTGGGGAATTCTTCAGACATTAGAGGGTCCACGCTTTATATCAATTTGGAGCCCTGTTCCATTTTTAGGAAGACCCCTCCCTGTACGGAAGCTATTACTAAAGTCGGGATATCACGTGTTGTGGTAGCCATGAAGGATCCAAACCCGAAAATAAACGGGAAGGGATTATCGATACTGCGAAATCATGGGATTGAAGTACAGACGGAGGTTTGTGAAAGAGAAGCACTGGAGTTGAATCGATTTTTTATAACGTTTATGAAATACCGTCGTCCTTATGTTGCTCTTAAAATGGCGCTTTCACTGGATGGTTGGTTGGCTGAGACATCGGGGAAGTCTAAATGGATATCGAACACAAAATCACGTCAATGGGTTCATCAAAGACGTGCCGAATATGATGCGGTTCTTGTGGGTGTTGAGACAATTGTTAAAGATGATCCTTTTCTAACAACGCACGGGAATGGGAGAGATCCCTTGAGAATAATCCTGGATCCTGATATGCGAGCTCCGAAAACTTCACGGGTTTTGAGTTCAAACCGCGACCAAAAGACTTGGTTAATCTGTAAGCAGAATTTCCAGAACCATGGAAAAGTCAAGATTTCTCCCATTTTATCCACGGTTCCAGAAAAAAGCATCGGTATCCTATTAAATCATCTGGCAAGTGAGGGAATTGTTTCTCTATGGGTCGAAGGTGGCGCAAAAACCTTTTCATATTTTTTGAAAACAGGAATGATTGACGAAATAAATATTTTCTACGCCCCTAAATTCCTGGGACGTGGTCTGAATCCTATCGAGGGAATTTATTCTATTGGTAGAAAATGGCCGTTAAAGCTCGTTCAAACCCAATCTTTTGGGAATGACGTCCTTCATCGCTATCGATGGACGGAGTAATGTTTACCGGATTGATAGAAGAAATGGGAAAAGTGGTAACTATTCGTCCCATCACGGAAGGCCTCCAATTGGACATTGAATGCACAAAAGTATTGGATGGGTTGGATGTAAACGACAGTATCAGCGTTTCCGGTATCTGTTTGACCGTAATTTCAAGGGGTAAGAAGACTTTTAGGGTTCAGGCAGTTCAGGAGACTATTCAACGCACCACAATCCGTGGGTGGTCTTGGGGTACGGATGTAAACCTGGAGCGAGCCTGTACGCCAGAGACTCGCCTTGGAGGGCATATCGTTCAGGGACATGTGGATGGCATTGGGACAGTTAAACGCATAAAGAAAGTAGGGCAGAGCGCTGAATGGGTGATTGAAATACCTGAGTTTTTGGCCAGATATTGTGTTGAGAAAGGTCCCATTGCTTTGGACGGGATAAGTTTAACGATAGCCAATATGAAAGCAAACATGCTTACCGTTGCTCTTATACCCCATACTCTTCAGGGCACGAATTTTGGCGATAAGAGGGGAGGGGATCATATCAATATTGAGGTAGACCTCCTTGCAAAATACGCGGAAAAACTTATTTTGCCAGAGAGGTCCAGATTGATACAGTAGGGTATAGTCATGAGTAAATTTTGTTTATCAGATATTGATGAGGCTCTTAAACATTTACGTTCCGGTCGTATGATCATTGTAGTTGATGATCAGAACCGGGAAAACGAAGGTGATCTTATTTTACCAGCCGATATGGTAACGCCCGAAGCTGTGAATTTCATGGTCAAGTATGGTCGTGGTCTGCTTTGTGTGAGTATTACAGAGAAGCTTACAGAAAAGTTGGAACTGGAACCCATGTCTCGAAGAAATACCGCTCTTCACAGGACGGACTTTACTGTCAGCATTGATGCTGTTAGAAACACCACAACTGGAATTTCGGTATTTGATCGTTATGAGACCATCCGAGCCTTGGTTAACCACGATGCAAAACCGGATGATTTTGCTCGACCGGGTCATATCTTTCCAATTGTTGCCAAAGATGGGGGTGTTCTCCGACGTGCAGGGCATACGGAAGCGGCTGTGGACCTGGCAAAACTTGCTGGTTTTTCTCCGATGGGTGTTCTTTGCGAAATCATGGCTCCCGATGGTTCTATGGCAAGAATGCCTCAACTAAAACGGATGGCTACAAGATTTGATCTTAAGATTATCACGATAGCCAATCTCATTCGATACCGAAAAAAACGGGAAAAACTTGTCTGCCTTGTGGAGACTGTTAAATTCCCTACCCAGTGGGGTAACTTCCTTTTGCATTTGTATGAATCCAAATATGAAAGCACCCAGAATATTGCATTAACTATTGGGAAAATAGATGACGGTCACCCGGTTTTGGTGCGGGTTCACTCGGAATGCCTGACAGGGGATGTTTTCGGATCGCTCCGATGTGACTGTGGAAAGCAATTGGAAAAATCGTTGGAGACAATTGGTCATGAGGGTCGGGGAGTAATCCTCTATCTTCGGCAGGAGGGTCGGGGTATTGGTCTGAAACATAAAATCAAGGCTTATGCTCTTCAAGATCAGGGTTATGATACTGTAGAGGCTAACGAACAGCTTGGATTTCAGGCTGACCTACGGGATTATGGCATTGGAGCACAAATCCTGGCAGATTTGGGATTATCAAAACTTCGTGTTATGACGAATAATCCGAGGAAACTAATTGGATTGGATGGACATGGTCTTGAAATTGTGGAAAGAGTCCCTATCGAAATCCCCCCAAATCCGTCCAATGAGAAATATCTTAAAGTAAAAAAGGAGAAATTAGGGCACCTGCTATCTACGAAATAGCGTTGATGATCATGTCGAACAAAGAGGTTGGCATATTCTATTAGCCATTGAGTCAAAGCCGTTTGCGGTTTTGGATGTTAAAAATTAGATCTTTTGAATGGAAAGGAAGTCATTGAACATGATTGAAGGAAATTTAAATGGTACAGGAATAAACTTCGGTATCGTGACAAGTCGGTTTAATTCCACCGTTACGGAGAGTTTGTTATCCGGGGCTGTAGATTGTCTACGCCGTCATGGAGTTTTAGAGGAGGATATAACGGTAGTTCGTGTGCCAGGTTCTTTTGAAATTCCAACGGTTGCCAGGAGATTGGTTGAGAAAAAAGAGATAGACGCCGTAATCTGTCTGGGAGCAGTGATCCGTGGTGAAACGCCTCATTTTGATTATGTTGCTGGTGAAGTCACCAGAGGGGTGGGAAATCTTGCTTTGGATTCCGGGAAGGTGGTAACATTTGGGGTGCTGACCACGGACAATCTCGAACAGGCTCTCGAGCGATCGGGCGGCAAGGCAGGGAACAAAGGTTGGGATGCCGCCCTGGCGGCTATCGAGATGGTGAACCTCCTAAAAAACATAACAGACTAAATTGGTTAATGGGATTATTGGTTAATCGTTGATCGGTTATACGTTATCTGACGAAAGTCGTTTTTACACTGCGTCACCAAAAGCCGTCCGAAGGATCCTGCGTACAATTTTTTAATACTCTGCCGCCTGCCACCAGCCAATCAACGAGGTATGTCATCCATTTCTAACTACGTTATCTTTGTTAAAAAATGATTTGCACAATTAGGCTGAGGTTTTTTAAATTCCAATTGAGATTAAGTCTCATTAGCAATTAAGAATGCTGTCAAATTAAGATAAGAGAGGAAAATGAAAACGCTATTTATCCTATTGTTTGTAAGTATGATTGGTAACCTTATAGGTCAAGGAACTGTTAAGGGGATGGTCCAAGATGTTGAAACGAACCACCCAATTATCTCTGCAAATGTGCTGTTGCAATACACAGACTTAGGTAGTGCCGCAGACAGGGATGGGCATTATCTAATCAAATATGTTCCCATGGGTGACTATATCATCGTTTTTTCTGCCATCGGGTACGAAACGATAAAAAGGGAAATAACTGTTGTGTCGGGTGTCTTAACTGAAAATGTTGAAATGCGCCAAACACCGATTCAATTTCCCATGGTCACGGTGGTGCAGAAACGCACTAACCTCATTGGAAGCACGGAAAATCTTTACAACATTCCAGGATCGGTTCATCTTATTACTCACAGAGAATTGGACCAGTACAGTTATGGGGACATCCATCGTATTCTGCGTGAGGTTCCGGGTATTAATATCCAGGAAGAGGATGGATTCGGATTACGACCAAATATCGGAATGCGTGGAACAGGGGTAGAACGCAGCAGAAAGATATCTCTTATGGAAGATGGTGTATTAATTGCTCCGGCACCCTATGCCGCACCTTCTGCTTATTACTTCCCAACAGTTGGTCGCATGGAAAGCATTGAAGTGAGGAAAGGGTCGAGCCAGATCAAATATGGACCCAACACAAACGGTGGTGCCCTGAATATGATTTCTACTTCCGTACCATCTGAATTAACCATGCGTGGTACTATTATTGCTGGTGCATATAACTCATTCAGGACCCATGTCCATGTTGGGGATTCACGCAAGCACTTTGGGTGGTTGTTAGAAACATACCTATACAAAACTGATGGGTTCAAGATACTGGATAACGGTGGTAACACCGGTTTTGATAAGAAAGATTACATAGCCAAGTTCCGAGTGAATACATCCACAGACGTAAGGATCTATCAATCCCTTGAATTAAAGATAGGAATGACCGACGAGATCTCTAACGAAACCTATCTGGGCTTGACCGATACGGATTTTTCTGTGAATCCATATCGGAGGTATCTGGCGTCCCAGAAAGACCAAATGGATGCGGAACACTCACAAGTTCAACTCCGGCATTTCATCAGACCAGCTCGGAAACTGGACATTACCACCACGTTCTACCGAAATGACTTCCACCGGAACTGGTATAAGTTGGATAAGGTGGGTGGTGAAAAAATTGCAAGTATTCTTTCCGACCCTTTTGAGAAATCTACGTCCTTCAAGCTACTAACTTCTGAGAATAGCGATGCAGATGAGTACCAAATTAAAGCCAACAATCGTACGTACTTTAGCCAGGGTGTTCAAACTATTATCAACTTCTCGGCGTTGTTTGCAGGTGCAGAGCATGAAATTCAGTTTAGCATTAGATATCATGAAGACGAGGAGGATCGTTTTCAACATGTGGATAAATATCAGATGGCGATTGGCAAATTGGTGTTAACGACCAAGGCAAAACCTGGGTCCAATGACAATCGGATTGGTTCTGCTTCGGGAACCTCCCTGTTCCTTCAGGACAAAATGTCTTATGCCGGTTTAACAATTACCGCTGGGGTGCGCCAAGAAAATATCCAGCTTGTCAGAACAGACTACGGCAAGGGTGATCCGGATAGAATTCAAGACCCGAAATTGTATAAAACAGACATTGTCGTCCTGATCCCTGGAATGGGTGTTGATTACAAGCTTAATGATGAAGTCAGTCTCTTTTCGGGAGTGCACAAGGGCTTTTCTCCTCCAGGACCGGGAAAAGAAGGAAACGAAGTTAAAGCTGAAGAGAGTATCAATGCAGAAGTAGGATTACGTCTTAAAAAAAATACCTTTAAGATGTACGGTGTTGTCTTCTTTAACCAATATGAAAATATGCTGGGAGCTGACTTGAGAGCCATCGGTGGTGAAGGAACAGGTGATCAATTCAATGCTGGCGAAGTGGATGTCTACGGGTTGGAATTGACGGCAAATTACAATAAGTGGATAGGTGGTATACTTGTTCCGATTTACTTCAGTTATACTTTTACGAATTCAGAGTTCAAAAACGAATTCGAAAGTAATTTTGGACCATGGGGTACAGTAAGTATCGGCGACAAGATTCCCTATATCCCGGAGCAGCAGTTTTTTACGAGTATTGGTGTTGAGGCTGAGAAGTGGAGTAGTAACTTGAGTATCAAATATACCGATGCTATGCGTACAACGGCTGGTCAGGGAGAAATGGAGCTGTTTGAAAGCACCGACCCCTACTTGGTGTTTGATTTCGTAAGTGAATACAAGATCAACAAGTTCAGCCGGATCTTCATAAGTGTTCAGAATCTGACAGATGAAACATACATCGTGGCTCGTCGTCCGGCAGGAGTGCGTCCGGGACTGCCAAGAACAATCACGGCTGGTATCAAACTGAAGATTTGAAGCGTGTTTGAAGGGATTTTTTGTGTATCTATTTGTCGATTTTTATCGTTGCGAAAATCGGTTATAAAGGGGAGGGAATCACTTTTAATGGAGGTAATTTATTTTGTAATTTTGATCCCATATCATATGAAACTACATAAGATTTGATCTTTGGGTAATTATATTTATGGAGAAATTTGAATATTAGTAAATACTTAGGTAGTTTTTCGAGAGATATCGAGATAAGCTACACCTTCACAAGTTATGGTGAACGGGTAACTTCACAACAAGTTTTAAATAGGATTGGTCTTAATACGAATTGCCCCGGTAGCTTCCCGATATGCATCGGGACAGGTAATTTCGCACCGTGAAATAATGTGCGGAAAATAAAAGATTATAGTAAATGCCCCGGTAGCTCAATTGGATAGAGCAACTGCCTCCTAAGCAGTAGGTCACCCGTTCGAATCGGGTCCGGGGTACTGGTTCTAGAACATAGCCCCGACATATCAGCATGTAGAAGATACAATAAATTAACCGAATCAAATAGAGAGAAAATAAAATATGTTAAGACCTAAAAAGAAAATCACAAAAAAAGAAATTCGTCATGATCCTTTGCTTGAAACTATTTATAATACTCAGAAACTATTTAAAACACACCAGAAAAAGATATGGATGGGGACAGGTTTTATTATTGCTGTTATCATCATAGCATTTATAGGATCAAATATAAAAAGTTCATCAGAGTCTGATGCAGCAAATATGCTTGCAAAAGGACATATTTTTCAACAGAATGGGTATACATTGGATGCCATTCAACAATATGAGGATTTGGTTGATGAGTATCCTAACACTACTCCAGGCATAAACGCTTTATTTTATCTCGGTCAACTGTATTTTACCATTGATAGTTCCGATAAAGGGATAAATTCATTAAAAGAGATGTTGGAAAAAGATAATGATACCGTTCTTAAAGTGGCAGCCTTAGAAATCCTTGCTAATTTTGAAGAAGAACAGGGGAATTATGAATCAGCAGCAAAATTATTTTTAGATGCTTCAATGATGGGAAAATTTACCTATTCAAAACTGCTGAATAAAGTAAGAGCAGTTCAAGCATTCATCGATTCCGGAAATATTGTTGACGCAAATCTATTCTTGTTTGAATTAAAATTGATAAAAGATCCTCCGATAAAAATACGAGATCAGATTAGTGAGTTGGAGGGAAGATTGGTTGTTCAATCACAATCCTTATAAGTTTTATCTCGATCAAACCAGTGTATGGTAAAACCATGAATGCCACGGTAATAGAATAGATGTAATAACTGATGGCATGGATCACTAAGATCATAGCTACATCCCGAAACTTCGGGACTTTCCGTGGGAGTCTCTAGGGGAGTTCATTGTGACTTTCGTGACTTTTGACCCAAAGAGTCTCCTTTGGAGGAAAAATCTGAAAAAGGAATTTTCCATCTCAAATCCGTACTATTTATACATAAACTTATTTACATAAAGTATAGTCGCTTTCAATTGATTTAACTTGTAAACTATCATATAAAAAGATAAATTTGGCGTCGTGAGGTGGGTCTGAAGACCCACTTTTTGCTAAGAAAGCTTTTTGAAAAGGAGAGTTCTGGATGGACATGGGAAAAGATTATTGAAGAAATTGCAAATGAATGTGGAATCATGCTTATCAAAACTAGGATTTCCTGAGATTTTAGAAACCCACATATAAAAGTAACAATTGATACCCGGAGAGGGACTGCTATGGAAGAAATAACCCTGATGACCAAACACATTTAAAAATCTGATCGAATAATTAAGCTTTTCCGGAATGGTTACGGATTGGAGATTACTTCACCAGGTTTAGACTACCCGTTAACAGAAGAATTTCAATTCCTGCGAAATATTGAGAATAGAATGATTATTAAACACACTGTATTTGAGATTTCAAATCCAATTGAGGGAGTTTTAAAGGATTTTAAGGAGGGTGTTTTGGTAGCGGAAAGTAGAGATCATTTTTACAATATCTTATTCACTGATATTATCTAAGGGTAATTTATCCACCGGTAAAATAACAGATGAGTCCGTCGTTACTCTTTCCTTTTGTGTATAAACTAAAGTAAAAAAAAGAGGAGGATACATTGAGAAGTCAGGACCTAATAGAATGCTTTACATCAATTGCAAAAGACAAAAACATTGATAGAACGGAATTAGGGACAATTCTTGAGGAATTGTTTATGAGTCTTCTTGAAAGACATTTTAACGATGCTTCTAATTGCAGTGTAATCGTAAATATTGACAAAGGTGAAATCGAAATCTACCAGGAAAAAACTATTGTATTGGGTGTTGAAGATCCGGTTTACGAAATAGAACTTGAAAAGGCACGAGTAATAGAACCTGATTTGGAAGTTGGGGATATATTCATTGAGGTAATTGATCCAGCCATATTTGGCAGGCGCTTGATTTTATCAGCAAAACAATTTTTGGCGCAAAAAATTCGTGATATAGAAAAAAAGTATGTATTTGAAGACTATTATCAAAAAGTAGGAGAAATTGTTATAGGAGATGTGAGACAAGTTTACAAAGATAATGTATATGTACACATCGACCAATGTGAACTCCTAATGCCAAAGTCTGAAAGAATAGAGTTTGAGCGATATCGACGAGGGGATACTATTAGAGCTATTGTAAAGTCAGTAGAGATGACCCCAAGAGGACCTAATATCATCATATCACGTAGTGACAATCAATTCCTCTTCAAGTTATTTGAGATGGAAGTTCCGGAAATAGAAGATGGTATTATCCAAATTTTATCTATCGCAAGAGCTCCTGGTGAACGTTCGAAAATAATAGTCAAATCATCCGATAAAAGAATTGATGCTGTTGGCGCTTGTGTGGGAATGAGAGGAAGCAGGATTCAAGCAATTGTTCGAGAGTTAAACGGGGAAAGGATAGATGTGATTAACTACAGTGCCCAAACTGAGGTATTGATTTCGAGAGCATTATCCCCTGCTAAACCGATAAATCTCTATATTGATGATGAGAAGAAATATTGCATGGCGATCTTTGATGATGAAGATATGGAATCAGGAGTTGGCAAAGGGTATCAAAATGTAATCCTCGCCTCTCGAGTTTCCGGATATTCAATCGAAGCGGTTAAAAAATCTGAATACGAACGGGAAAAAGAACCTGAGTACGATGAATTATATCTCAATAAGATAAAGGATTTGACACCGAGAATGGTCAGTCTTCTGGAACAGGTGGATGTTTATACAACTCAAGATTTTCAAAATACAGCACGAGATACATTATTGTCTATAAAAGGAGTAGGCGAAAAATTGATTGATACAATGTCTGTACGAATACAATCTTTTTTAGACAATAGAGATGAAAATGGAAAATCTGAGGAAGAAAGAGAGGATATAAAAGAAATTATCGAAAAAGGTGAATTGACATTAGAGGAAGCAATTGAAGAATAAAAGAATGATAAAATGGGAATGAAGGTATAAAAATGACTGATGTGACAATCAAAAAACGGAGAGTTTTTCATATTGCCAAGGAACTTAATATTTCTCACGAAGAAATTATTGACCTCCTTAAAAAACATAGTATTAAAGTAAATAGTCATATGAGTCCAGTAGATGAGGATACATATCAACTGATTCTTGAAGAGTTCGAAAAAGACCTTCTTAGTGTTGATCGATACCGGAAAGAACAGATGAGGAAACAGATTCATTCTCGTCGTCTCGATCGTCTCACTGAAAAAAAACCTCTTAAAATATTAATGCCGGATGAACAGAGAAGATTAGAATCCAGAGAACAAATATTAGCAGAAGCTACAGCTAAAATGAAAAAACTGGCAATAGAGGCCAAACAACAGAAAGAAGAAGTTATCAAACTCAAAAAGGTTGTTGAAAAACCTGACTCTATTAAAATAATATTTACCGATGGAAAAAAATCTTTAGAGAAAGAAATCGTTAAACTAATCAAGCCTAAAAAACTCAGACTGAGAAAGATTGATATCTCGGAAATTGAATCAAAGATAGGGACAGTGCCTAGAAAGCACGTAAAGAAGACTGGAGAAGAGGTATCAACGGAAAATGCAGCTGAAAAAATATCCATTGATTCAGCAATCCGCAAAACATTGGCAAAAATTGACACAAGAACCAAAAGAAGAAAATATCGGAGAGATAAAGTCGTTGCAGAAGAAGTCGTTGAGACTGAATTAAAAATAGTTAAGGTGAGAGATTTCATGAATGTTCAAGAGTTGGCTCAGGTACTAGATATCAATCCGACGGATATTATTACCAAGTGTTTGGAATTGGGAATCCCAGCTACTATAAATCAACGACTAAATTTGGACATTTTGGCTCTAATAGCTGAAGACGTTGGATATCGTATTGAAGTTCTTGAAGGTAATGATGAAGATATTTTTTCATTTGAGGATTCTAAAGATGATTTGAAAAATGCTGTTCCAAGATCTCCCGTTGTAACGATTATGGGGCATGTGGATCATGGTAAGACATCATTACTGGATTATATTCGTAATAGTAATGTAGTGGCAGGTGAAGCGGGTGGTATTACACAGCATATAGGTGCCTATGAAGTTACTTTGGATAATAGAAGAAGTGTCACCTTTTTAGATACACCTGGACATGAGGCTTTCACTGCTATGCGTGCCAGGGGAGCACAAGTTACAGATGTGGTGCTTCTTATTGTTTCTGCTGATGACGGTGTTCAACCTCAAACTATTGAAGCAATTAACCATGCGAAATCTGCAAACGTACCACTTGTCATAGCGATTAATAAGATTGATAAACCCGAAGCTAATCCCGATCGAGTGAGGAGAGAGCTGTCTAAACACGACATATTAGTAGAAGGTATGGGCGGAAAAGTGCAGAGTATGGAGATTTCAGCCAAAACGGGAGACGGAATTGAAGATTTGCTGGAATTGCTTGCCCTCGAAACTGAAATCCTTGAGTTAAAAGCCAACCCAAAAACAAGGGCAAAAGCTATTGTCATAGAGTCCCGTCTGGATAAAGGTCTTGGAGCCATTGCTACAATATTGGTTCGAAAAGGGACCTTACGAATTGGTGATTCATTTGTTTGCGGTCAATCTCATGGAAAGGTTAAAGCATTATTTAACGAACGTAATGTACGCATAAAATCTGCGGGACCCTCTGATCCTGTGCAAGTTCTTGGGTTCGAGAGAATTCCGCAAGCAGGTGATCGATTTGCCGTCGTGCAAGATGAGAAAAATGCAAGAAAACTGGCAGAGGGATTAGATCGTACTCATCGCGAAATTCAGCGCCAAATGATCTACTCTCGTTCTTTAGATACAATTTCTCGGGAGATCAAAGAGGGTGCTATAAAAAGTCTCCCGCTTATCATCAAAGCTGACGTGGATGGTTCTATCGAAGCATTAATTGATGCTTTATCAAAAATTCCAAGTAAAGAAGTAAAAGTGGACGTGGTACACAAAGGTGTAGGAATTATTACAGAATCTGATATTTTACTTGCTTCTGCGTCTGGTGCAATCGTAATTGGATTTAATGTTAGTAAAAATACGAACGCTAATCTCGTTGCAAAACAGGAAGGAGTGGAAGTCAGGCTTTATAATGTTATTTATGATGCTGTAAACGAGATTCGACTTGCTCTTGAGGGTCTTTTAGAACCGGAAATAGTGGAAGAGACCCTTGGACGGGCGGAGATATTGCAAGTATTTAAAATATCGAGAAGGGGATCCATTGCCGGATGCAGGGTTGTAAATGGAAAAATAACCAGAAACGATAAGGCGAGGGTAATTAGGGATGATTCTGTAGTCTTCGAAGGTGTAATTACATCCTTAAAACATCTTCAGAATGATGTAAAAGAAATACCGGAAGGAAAAGAGTGTGGTATCGGAATGCAGGGGATGAAGGATTTTCTGGAAGGTGATTTAATAGTGACCTATACTACCCAAGAATTAAAAAGAACCTTGGAATAGTGTATGGAGTACTGGAGAAATGTTTGCCTCATAAGGAGGAATCCGGAAGCTCGGAATACGGGGGAGTTCGGGGGAACGAGGTTATTTTCTTAATAAAAATTACTTAACCCCTTTCATTTAGATACAATGAGGATTGGAATATTACAGATTGAACTCCGGATTCTAAGTCCTCGATCTCTGAAAGAGAAACGATCAATCATAAAACCAATGAAAAATTATTTAAGAAAACAGTTTAACATTTCGGTGGCTGAAATTGACCATCACGATGTACTAAAATCCTCCAAGATTGCAATTGCGATGGTGGGAAGGGATCAGACAATTGTACATAGAGAATTATATCTAATAAGCCAAAAGATAGAAAATAGATATCCGGTGACAATCATTAAGGAATCTCTTGAAATTATATGAATGTGCGTCCATTTAAACGACCTGATCGATATGCACATGAACTGTCGAAAATGCTTGGTGAGATTTTTTTCAAGGAAATTGATTTGTCGAGTATCGGTTTTGTGACAATAACTCATGTGAAAATGTCGAAAGATTTGAAATTGGCTCGTGTTTATTTAAGTGTTTTAAATCGAAAAGTTAAAAAAAGCGCTGTAGAAAAATATTTTAAAGCGAAAAAGGGAGTAATCAGAGGCGTCCTCGGTTCTATGATTCGAAGTAAATCTGTTCCCGATCTTGCATTTTTTTACGATGAGACCTACGAAGAGGTAGAAAAATTAGATAGACTTTTAAACAAAATTCATCTAAGGAAATAAGATGATTATTCCTGTATATAAACCGATAGGTTGGACCTCCTTTGATGTGGTAAAAAAAATAAGATCTATAACAGGAGAAAAACGTGTTGGACACGGTGGTACATTAGATCCTTTTGCTGATGGATTATTGATCATTGGAATTGGTAAATCAACAAAATTGCTATCAAAATATTCGAATCTTAAGAAAGAATATCGTGCCAAATTAAAACTTGGTCAGGAAACAGATACACTCGATTTGGATGGAACGGTAATCAAGTCTATACCTGTCCCACAAATATCCGTAGAAAAGATAAAAAAGGTATTCAAATTATTTGTGGGTGAATTACAACAAGTTCCACCTATGTATTCTGCAAAGAGAATTAACGGCGTCAGGTTATATAAACTTGCCAGAAGAAATGAAGTAGTACATAGAGAACCTGTGTCAATTAATATATATTCTTTGGAGTTCCTGTCGATTAAAAAAGATGTTATTGAGTTTCAAGTAACGTGTTCGAAAGGTACCTATGTACGTCAACTTGGGATTGATATTGCAAAAGCTTTAGGAACAACAGGCCATTTGGTCAGTCTCACCCGTCTGAGAATTGGAGAACATCATATAACTGACTCAATATACTTAGAAAAGTTAGCGGAATGGTTATCTATCGCAGCATAAAAGAAATTGAGCCACTAAAGAATTGCATTCTTACTATTGGGTCTTTTGATGGGTTACATCGTGGACATCAGGAAATAATAAAAAAAGTGATTACTACTGCAAATGCAGTCGGTGAAAAATCGGTTGTCATTACTTTTGATCCTCATCCCAAAGAAATCCTGATGAATCACAGTTCTAAAGTTTTTGAACTACTTATGGACATTGATAAAAAATTAGCTTTGTTAGAAAATCTTGGCATAGATATAACATTTGTGATAGACTTTGATTTGAATTTTTCCCATATCACTGCAAAATCATTTATAGAAGAAATATTGATTGAAAAATTTTATCCCAAACAGATTATCATAGGATATGACCACCACTTTGGGTTCAGACGTGAAGGTAATAGTGAGTTTTTGCAATCTTATGCGGAAAAAGGAAATTATACCGTAATAGTAGTGTCTGAAATAAAAGATCAGGACAAAATTATCAGCAGTACCTATATCCGTAGTCTTATCAAGAATGGATATGTAAGGCGAGCATCATTCGAGTTGGGTTGGGTTTATGGGTTTGAGGCATATATTGTCCATGGGACAGGAAGAGGACACAGACTTAATTTCCCTACGGCAAACTTTGTTCCCAAGGATGAAAGGCAATTGATTCCTAAATCCGGAGTTTATTTTGCAAGAGGAATTTTTAATATGGACGTATTTTATGGGATGTGTAATATAGGTTACCGCCCTACTTTTGATGAAAAAGAATTCGTAATGGAAATTCATTTTTTTGATGATTTTGTCGGAGATATTTATGGAGAAATAATTGAAGTTCAATTTTTAGAGCGTATAAGAAATGAGATAAAATTTAGTTCAAAAGATGAATTAATATCACAGTTACACAAAGATAAGGAATATTGTCTCAGTAGAATCAATATTTACAGTAAGGAGGTAAAATGACACTGAGTAAAGACAAGAAAAGTGGAATTATTAAAAATTTTGGTAATCATGATAAGGATGCAGGTTCAGCAAAAATTCAGATCGCCTTATTAACTGAAAGAATTCGCGAACTCGCCAGTCATTTTAATGAGCATCCTAAAGATAACCACTCCAGACGCGGATTGGTTATGATGGTAGCCAAAAGACGTAAGCTTTTAAAATATTTAGTTAAAACTGATTATAATAGTTATAAAAAACTGATAAAAGAGCTTGGAATTCGGAAATAATACAGATAAGGAAGGTATCGATAATGAGTTTAATAAAACACAGTATGGATTTAGCCGGTCGTACACTGACAATTGAGAGTGGAGAAATTGCCAAACAGTCTGCAGGGTCGGTGATAGTAAGATATGGAGATACGGTTGTATTGTCTGCAGTGAATGCAACTTCAGAACCGAGAGAAGGTATAGATTTTTTCCCCCTTACAGTTGACTATCGGGAAAGAGCTTATGCAGGTGGGAAAATACCAGGGGGGTATTTCAAAAGGGAAGGAAGACCATCCGAGAAGGAAATTCTCGCATCGCGATTGACGGACAGACCCATCCGTCCACTATTCCCTGAAGAATTCAGATGTGAAACCCAGGTTTTAATCAGTCTATTGTCTACGGACAATGAAAATCCGGGTGATGTTCTCGGGACGATTGGGACTTCCGTTGCCATAATGCTATCTGATATTCCATGGAATGGACCAATTGCCTCAGTTAATCTTGGGTTTATTGGGGGGAGGCCTGTCTTGAATCCGACTAATACAGAATTAGAAGATAGCAAACTTGATCTTGTAATTTCTGGAACTGAGAAGTCTATAATCATGATCGAAGGTGAGGCTAATGAGCTTTCAGAAGATGATTTACTCACGACCATAGAATATGGTCATGAGGCAATAAAGGACATTGTCAAATTCCAGAAGGAATTTCTGGAAAATTTCTCAATAAGAAAACGAAAATTAGATACTGTCGAGATAAGTCCTGAACTCATCAGGGAGGTAGAAAAAAGGGCTGATGGAAATATCCGTCCTCTAAACCAAATACCGGATAAAATTTCCAGGAAAAAATCGGTTTCTGATTTTGTAGATAAAATCTGGTCGGAGCTTGAAGAAGATTTTCCTGAAGATAAGTCCACTATAAGTAAATTAATCTCAGAAAAAATAAAGATAGACGTGAGAAGAATGATTACTGAAGAGAGTAAGCGAATTGATGGTCGTGCCTTGGATGAAATCCGACCCATAAGCGTTTCTATTGGTATTCTACCTCGAACCCATGGAAGTGCGTTATTTACACGAGGAGAAACTCAGGGCTTGGCTACAGTAACCCTTGGTACTAAATCTGATGAACAATACGTCGATGATATTGAAGGTGAATTTAAAAAGAAATTCATGCTCCATTATAACTTTCCACCATACAGCGTTGGGGAGATAAAACGGTATTTAGGCATTAGCAGGAGGGAAGTTGGACATGGAAATTTAGCCGAACGGGCTCTTAAGATTGTTATGCCGACTTTTGAGAAATTCCCCTACACGGTACGAGTGGTTACAGATATTTTGGAATCTAATGGTTCTTCATCTATGGCATCTGTTTGTGCGGGATCATTAGCACTCATGGATTCAGGCGTTCCTATTTCCAATCCTGTAGCAGGAGTATCAGTAGGTCTGGTGAAAGAAGAGGAAAAGGAGGTACTTCTCACTGATATCCTTGGAGAGGAAGACCATTATGGTGATATGGATTTCAAAGTCGCTGGAACGCGAGAGGGAATTACTTCTGTACAAGTCGATCTGAAGATTGAAGGAATGCCGATTGACCTAATCGCGAAAGCACTTAAAATAGCGAAAGTAGGAAGACTCCAAATTCTTGATATTATGGAATCTTGTATTAAAGAACCAAAAGAAACGCTTTCGCCTTATGCGCCAAAAATTGTTCATATCAAAATAGAGAAAACCAAGATTGGAGAAGTAATAGGTCCTGGCGGACGGAATATTCGTAATATCATCAGTGAATCAAGTGCAGAAGTTGAGATTGACGATGATGGGACCATTGTTATATCCTCAGAATCATACGAGAATTGTAAAAAAGCAAAAGAAATGGTAGAAGCCCTAATTATTGAGCCGGAAGTTGGGATGATTTTCGAGGGTCAGGTAAAAAGAATAATGGACTTTGGAGCATTCATTCAACTGGCGCCTGGGAAAGAAGGATTGTTACACATCAGCGAAATTGAACACCGAAGGATTGATAAGGTTGATGATGTGATAAAAGAGGGTGAGATTGTTAAGGTTAAAATCATTAAAGTAGATTTTGGGGGAAAGTTTGGTTTAAGTCGCAAAGCCCTAATTGAACGTCCTCATTATTCGTCTAATGAAGGAGATAACCGTAATAGAAAATAAAATCATGGTTATCACAAATAGAATCATGATAATCCAAGACTGAAAATCTCTAAGTAGTAATCCATCAGAGATGGGGAAGAATTACAACAAAGGTTCATCCCGAAACTTCGGGTGATCGTATCGAGGAAACTTTCGAAACGGTACCTCCCTGTTACTGAGGCTTCACAATCAAGTATTAAATTTTTAAAAAAAACAAAATAAAGTGATAATCGGGGTACCAAAAGAGATAAAAGCTCAGGAATCCAGGGTAGCGCTGACACCCCAAGGAGTGCTGGAGCTTACAGAAAGCGACCATAAAGTCTTGGTGGAAACCGATGCTGGGATTGAGAGTGGTTTTTCGGATTCCAATTATATCTCTCAGGGTGCAGATATATGTGAGACTGCAACAGTTATTTACGAAAAAGCTGAGCTGATTGTGAAAGTCAAGGAACCGAAATCTTCTGAGATCTCTATGATGAGCAAAGATAAAATGATGTACGCCTATTTTCACTTTGCAGCTTCAAAGAAATTAACCAATGAGTTCCTGAATTCCGGAGCTACAGGATTGGCTTATGAAACCCTTCAATTACCAAATGGGTCATTACCACTGTTAATTCCAATGAGTGAAGTGGCGGGAAGAATGTCCGTTCAAGAGGGTGCAAAGTACCTTGAAAAAAAGCAAGGAGGGAAAGGAATTTTATTAGGAGGAGTGCCAGGTGTAGAGCCTGCAAATGTAATGATTTTGGGCGGTGGAGTTGTCGGAACTAATGCAGCTAAAATTGCCTCAGGTTTAGGAGCTAAAGTTTTTGTACTTGATAAAAATGTCGATCGGCTTAGATATCTTGATGATATTATGCCAAAAAATGTGATTACACTATACAGCAATAAGCATAATATTTTGGAGCTTTTACCAAAGACGGATCTGTTAATAGGTGCCGTATTGATTGTAGGATCAAAAGCGCCTATGCTTATTACTCGAGATATGCTATCACTTATGTACGATGGAAGTGTCATTGTTGATGTGGCAGTTGATCAGGGTGGGTGTGTTGAGACAAGCCATCCTACAAATCATGATGACCCCACTTACAAAGTTGATGGTGTACTTCATTATTGTGTAGCAAATATGCCCGGGGCTGTTCCATACACATCAACGATTGCTCTTACGAATTCCACATTGCCATATATTTTGGCTATTGCAAACTATGGGATCGTTGGAGCATGCGAAAGATATACTGAAATTTTAACTGCCGTGAATATTTACCAGGGACAGATAACTCACAAAGGTGTTGCTGATGCTTTTGGATTCGACTTTGTTCCTTCCGAGAAAGCTATTCTCAATTAAAGTTTATCCAAACGTTTAGAATTTATATGTATATGGATATGTCCCGTATTTGATTGTACAGGAGCCTCTCTGGGACAATGTTTATAGTAACTTGAATTCAGATTAGTTAATAAAGGGAATTAGCTAAGAAAATGTTACACATCAGTCATGGGGGTGGAGAGACTAGTATAGCATTTCCAAAACAGCCATCCAATGAAGGACTGTCGTGGTAATGTGTTTCCCGAAGGTTCGGGATTAATGTATTATTGTCCTTTCTCGACAGGAAGACCTGAACACTTGAACACAAGAACACTTGAACGCTGTTTATTGCCATAATATTAAGGAAACTCTGTAATAGATAGAATAACCCATCCCGCCACTGCGAGACTGGTTCTTTATATCCCAACCTATCATAGAAACATTACTCAATTAATCACTATTTCAGTGCTTCTTTCTGATACTTTGGTTAAAATACACACGAAGATGAATATTAGAAATAACAAGCTGTATTCCCTGGTTATCATTTTATTTCTCTTGACTTTCAGTGGACTGTTTGGTGCCGATTTTAACATTTCCATCAATCGACCCGGTCTTCTGATTATGGAAGCCAGTCTCGATTCGGTCTGGATTGATGAGAGCAGAGGGAGTCAGCGAATCCGTGTTTCTCCAGATACAAAACTGTTAACACGGTCAGGCTTTCCTGAGATTCCCTACCTCCATGTACTGTTGGAAGGGGTACCTCAAAATGCAAACGTTCAGGTTTTCTTTAGCACAGCAGATAACCTTTCCCTTGTCAATCCTGCTATTATCCCTGAAGAACGAGCCAAAGGAATAGATATGGTATTCTCTCCCGGAGGCTCGGTTATGAGCAGGTATCCATCGACTGACTATCGCTGGAAGCCTGTGGGATATGTGGGTGGAATCCCAATCCAGTCGCTTGAGGTATATCCTGTGGTTGTAGAGAATCTGTCACAAGTTTATATCCGGAGGCAGGTCACCGTCCGGATTCAGTGGAACCTTCAGGATTCCTCTCCTATCCAGGCAGGATTCTATAAAGGTGATAAATCGTCCTATCCACCCAGATCATTGAATAGAATGGCGAAAATATCTTCTGATATTCCAGAATACTTTTATTCTGAAAACCTGGTAAAGATTGTAATCGATACGACAGGGTGGTTTGTGTTAACAAAAGATGCTCTGAGAGACAGTGGTGTAGTTTTATCCGGTGTTGATCCGCGCACTTTTCAGTTGTGGCATCGGGGACAGGAAAAATTGCTTTGGGTCGAAGGAGAGGAAGATGGACATTTCTCTAAAAATGACGTAATTATCTTTTATGGCGAGAGAAACCCAAGTAATCGTGATAATTATAGTTATAATTATTACACGGATGATAATTGTTACTGGCTTACATGGGGTCAGGATAATGGTGTAAGATATGCCGAGGAGTTGGGATATCCCAATCTGCCTGAAGATCAGGTATTGAGATTTAGTGGTTTTCCTGCCGTGATACATATTGAGCGTAATGAATCATTCAACCGACTTGGAAATGTAGGTTTACACGACACATGGGATAAAACAGAGCATTTTTTTATGAAGCCGCCCATAAATGAAGGGACAAGTGTTAATTTCCAATTAATTATTCCCCATCCCCGTCGAACTGATAATTACCTGTTCTCAATTGCTGCCCGTTTTCAGGGAATCACGGGTGGTAGTCATAATGTGTCTGTCTTTATAAATGGTGTAAAATCGGCAGTAGGTGACTGGTCTGGTCAATCATCGCATATTATCACCAGTTCTCAATCACTGATGTGGCCAAACAGTAATCTTCAACATGGGATTAATATTTTGAACATTTTGTTAGGGGGGGAAAATATTGAGGTAGGTTATGATCAAGTTCTGTTGGATTGGATTGAAGTAAAATATGAGCGACTTTACTGGGCAGATAGTAGTTATATCGAATTTACGAGACCTGCTGATCTTGATTATTTCTATCAATTTGAGATTGGCGGTTTTTTGTCACCGGAGATATTCCTTTTTAAAAACGATGTCTCCAGAATTCGGGATTTTATTATTGAATATGATGAATTTTCCCAAAGCTATATGATCATTTTCCAGGATTGGGTTGAATCTGATGATATTCAATACACAGCCTTTTCAAGCGAAGCGCTTTTGACCCCAAAAAGTATTTTGCAGGTAGATCCTGTTGAGATTCCTCTATCTACAGGTGGATCCGAATACCTTATTATCACACCGGAGATCTTCTCAGAATTGTTGGAACAGTTTGCTGAAATGCGAAATGCTACAATCATCGAGGCAGAAGAGATTTATAGACAATATAATGATGGTGTTTTGTCACCTTATGCAATCCGGAATTTTCTCACGGATGTTTTAAATAACTGGACTCCTGTTCCTCGATATGTTCTTTTGGTGGGGGTAGCTCATATCTGGAGAACTGATGAAGTCACTCTTCCTGCAATGTTTTACAACAGTTATGGGTGGGGAGCGACAGCTACAGATTACTGGTATGCGCTGATCGAAGGAAATGACTTTATCCCGGAATTTCACATTGGAAGATTTCCCGCTTCTAACGAAGAGGAACTTGTCAGTATAATCGAAAAAACAATTGCCTATATTTCCAACGAAGAAGCTGATACCTGGCTAAACCGGTTTTTAATGATTGGAGGATATGAGTTAGCTTTTAAAAACCAGTCCGAAAGTTTTATTGATAAAATAATCATGAATGGATTTTTTGCAGAAAGACTTTATATCGATTCTTTCAGCGAGGGAGGACCCTATTTCGGGAATACGGATTCATTAGTCAACCATATAAATAGGGGACTTGTGCTGGTAAATTTTTTGGGACACGGAGGTGGAGCAATATGGGGTGACAGGTCTCTTTTTACCCTGTCTGATTTGGAGCTTTTAGGGAATGGATACAAAATGCCCTTTATCACAAGTATGACCTGTTTTACCGGGGATATGACAAACCCATATTCGTTAGGAAGAAAATTAATGGTTCACGAGGAGGGTGGCGCTATCGCATTTTTCAGTAGCACAGGGATAGGCTGGATAATCAATGATTACCTCCTATTACAACCTATTTTTTCAAATCTGTTAACGGAGGAATTTACTTTGGGAGAAGCGCTGGATTTAGGGAAAATATTTTACATTGCTCACAATGATATTTATCCGGACATAGGGAAATCCCTTCTATTTCAATATAATTTGTTAGGAGACCCAGCGTTACGGTTAAATTTTCCCCAAAAAAAGGAAATTACAATATTACCGCAGGATCCCCAGCCGGGTGAAGTCATCACTTTTTCCGGATTCATGGAGGAACCTGATTCTTTATTAATTATGCTTTACGATGATAAAAATGAGCCTGTTTTTCGTTATCCAAACAAAATTGTAAATACGGGGGGAGACTACACTTGGCAGATTCCACTAGACTTGTCGGAAGGACAGCATAGAATCAATATATCCTATAACCAATCTGTTGATAACATTTCCCGTCAAACTATCCCGTTCAATATTTCGGGTTCTACTATAGTGATGACCTCAATTAATCCATCACATCCTACACATAAGGATAGTATTCGGGTAGAAGCATTTATTTCAGATCGTCAAGGAATTGATACTGTAACAGCATACTTGCAGGGGGATTTATTGTGGGTAAGAAATATGGTAGAAACAGGTGAGAATAATTACTCTTTGGTTTCTCCCTTTCCACCTCAAAATCCTGGTCGAGTTGTTACTCTGTGGTTTGAAGTGGTCGATAAAGATGGGATTACAACCGAATCTGTGAAATATGAAATTGAGATTCCGAGACTTCCAAATTTATCCCCTCGGAAAGTGGAGTTTAAGATCGATGATGCAATAAATTTGGTGGTGACAGTTAAAAACAGTACTACTGGAGGAGGAGTTACGGATGTTGTCTTGGAACGAAAATCAGAGGATGGACAGTGGGAACTATTGGCGTCAAAGACTGCTACTTTTGAGGGTCTTAGCGCACATGAAGTCAAATTCCCCAGTCCCTATAAACAAGGCATCTTGATTTATAGAATTAGTGTAAATCCGGATAGCTCATTGGATGAAACGAATTACTCGGATAATCTGCTTATAGATACCTTGGAGACATATGCTTTTTGGGTCACTCCTGAGATTGGCACGACGGAAGATTTAATCAATCACAAATCCGTTGGTATTTCCGGTGTAACAATAGATGTACTGAGTGGTGCGGTTTTAACTTCAAAACCGATTGAAATTCTCCGGTTTGACAATATAAATCTCGATCGACAGCCGGTATTTTTACCCATTTCTGCAGATGGAGAGAGTTTGGGGTTCGAGATTAACTGTGTTATACCTGTTGGATCTTTTAATGTTGTTTGGGGATGGACAGATCAAGTACCGGATTCGGGTGGACTATATGCCTGGTTTCCCAATTATCAAACCTTTTTGCCAATTGAAGTGGATTCATTTTCTGTAGATTCAAGTGCTGTCTATTTTACAACTGATTTATTGACAAAATTTGCCTGGTTATATTCAGAAGATCATAAGGGTCCATATATCGAAGCAACAGTAAATGGACTTCGATATTTGCCTAAATCTTATATTTCTACATCCCCGGATATTTCTGTTATCATTCAGGATGAAAGTGGCGTCGATTTCCGCCAGCAATCGATTAAAATCCTCAAGAATGGAATTGACCCATTATCAAATCTTGAAATTCCGAAGAATTCTCCCCCCAATGTGCTGACCCTTGGTATTTCCCCGGAACTTTCATCTTCCGATACATCCTTGTCAATCATTGCGAAAGATGCTGCAGGCAATTGGTCTGATACACTTAATTTGACGTTTATTGTACGAGAGGAGCTTGATCTCATCGATTATGGAAATTTTCCCAATCCGTTTAAAGACAAAACAATGTTCGCGTATGAATTAACTCATACGGTTGATGATTTTAGTCTTGAAATATTCTCAGTATCGGGTAGAAAGGTAATAAGTTTTAACGATGAGACAATCATTAGTGATTTAGCCTTAAAAACAGCAGCATACCATGAAATTTTTTGGGATGGTAAAGATCTGAATGGACACTTTGTAGACAATGGTATTTATTTTTACAGAATTAAAGCAAAATTAGGTAAGACGAGTATTGAAAGATTTGGGAAGATAGCCAAAGGACGGTGATAATTCGATATTATTTTTCGATAATGGTTATGGAAAAGAACATAGCTATGTCTCCTCGACATGTCGTGTTGATCTTCAAAAAGAAAATGAAACAATTACGTAACTTGCTTTTTATCATTCTCTTGCCTTTTATGGTTCATGGAGGTAATTATGGCGATGATTTTTTATTGATTGGATCAACACCTCAAATCGTCTCACTCGGACAAGCGGTTGTGGCACTGCCTCGTTTACCTGGTGGTTACTTGACGAACCCGTCTGCAATCGGTGGTATTAATACTACCTCAGTTTTCTTTATGGCAGCAGACCAATTTTCACTGGCAAATTTCTATAGTATAGGATTGACAAAACCGTTGAAACGGAATTGGTCTGGAGCTGTCAATCTGTTATCTCTTAGTATCGATAACATTCCCGTTAAACCGGATCTTCGAGGTATCTTTTCAATTGTGAATAGAAGAGATTTAATTCGAGAAATGTCATCAAATCCTTACAAAACTTTTAATGATAGAGAAACCAGCTTAATATTCTCTTTTACTCGTGCTAACAATTTTGAGTTGGATTTGGGATGGCAATTTGAAAAGATAGCACTGTTTGCACCGACGGGAATCAATATAAAGGCGATACATAAAAAGTTCTATAATTTGGAAGGATTTGGGATTGGAGTAGATTTGGGGTCTATGATCAACTTCAAGGTTTCGGATGTAGCTGGACCAGATTGGTTAGGGGAAATGACATTCGGACTGGCAATAAGAGATATCTTTGGAACCATTTTATATTGGAATACACAACATCAAGATAAAATTCCTCAAGATTTAGTGTTAGGTGTAAGTTATAAACAGGAGTTCTCCGGTTTACCTGTTAATGTATTGGTGACAACCCAGACTTCAAGAAGATTTCCTGACAATAGTAGATTGGGTATGGAGATAACGATACTGGATAAGGTTGCATTGAGAATAGGTAATGACCTGGGTCAACTTAAAGGAGGAATGGGAATTACAATACCGGTCTGGGGTAAATCGCTTTCGTTGGATTACAGCTTTTTCGACCATGAATTGGGGAAAAATCATCAGTTAGGTGTGAGATTTGATTTTTAACAATAAATTTCTTAGCAGGATATACATTGTTTTAATCTTGACGGGTTGTCAGAATCCCATTGAAGATAGAACTCCACCCGAACAGCCAAAATGGGTTGAAAAATCTACGCCATATGCTTGGGAAGAAAAGGGAATTGATGCTGAAAATAGTGGAAATCATCAGATAAAATTAGAGTGGCACAGAGTGAAGGATGAAGATCTGGCAGGGTATCGGTTGTTTAGTAAAATGAGGGAGAGTGAGGAAGAATTTCAGTTGATTGGTGAAATTGATCTTTTCCAGATTATTGGATTAGACACAGTTTTCTATTACGATGTTGAAGTCGAGAATTGGTACCAGTACTATATCCGTGCGGTTGATAACGCAGATAATCTAAGTGAACCCTCAGATACAATTGAGTATCTCCTATTAAATCCTCCACGCTTAATTGCGCCTTTAAATACCATTTCTGATAATGTACCCTCCTTTACATGGGCGACATTTGATACTCAATTCTATTGGGCAAATTATTTTGCCGTTCGGGTAGAAGATGTAAGTAACCTCCAAGAAATATCGACGGCATGGACTTGTTTTATCCTGAATAATTGGATTGGACTTTCTGACCCCATCATCTTGAATTATATTGCTTCTGACAGTTCCGCATGGCCTTCTAACGTATTGGAGTGTAAATATCAATTCGATCAATTCCCAGCAGGCACATACCGTTGGAAAGTGATTGCCATCTTCACTGTTGATGATTTTTATAGGGCGAAAGCAAGTGGCGAGTCGGAATGGGGTTATTTCGAGGTGGAGTAGAATTTCTCGAATAGAGCCAATAATTTATGAGTCGTATCCGAATCTGTCCATCGTTCCAAACGACAGATAGATCGGAGTAGACTCATTAATGTCTGTCCCAAAATTACTCAGATAAACCAATTTATTCATGTCAATGTCGGGATGGAAATCAGAAAATATCCAAAGGACGCTGTACGTAAACCATATCTGTAAAGACGTCAATTTTGGTTACGAATTGTTTTGTCATGCTATAACATTACCTGTAAATTTGTTAAATTCCCGTTAGAACCATATCGATTTAATATTATGTGGAAAAATATAAATCATCATTCCCTGCCCGCCAGTCGGCGTATCAGGCGGGGCAGACAGACGGGAAGGATGATGTGAGTCAAAATATTACATATATTGACACTGTTAGATTAAAAAAATCAAACAACTTGCTAAGATCATTGCCTTCTCTTTTTATCTGTTGACCTAAAACAAAAATTCTATATCTCTAATTTATGTTAGATAATGAAACATTGTCTTGACATAAATTCAAACATATGCTAAATTATTTATCAAAAAAGGAGAAATATAATCATGAATAAGTTTTATAATAATTTAGGAGTAAAGATTAAAAAAATAAGAGAAAAAATAGACTTATCTCAAGAAGCATTGTCTAGAAAGTTGGGAATAAGCAGAGTCTCTATTTCACAAATAGAAACTGGGAATAGAAAAATTAGTGCGGAAGAGCTAGTTAAGCTTGCTAACATATTTAATATTCCTACGGATGTTCTGTTAGATGTTAAAAAAGATATTGAGGTTATATTTGAAAAAGGTATGAAGAAATCAGAAAAAAAACAGGGGATTAGAATTAGTGTTCCTCAACGGAATCTGCAAAAGTTCAAAGAGCTATTAATTTATATTCTTGGGAAAGTTGGGTCTAAACCGAATGTAGGAGAAACAGTTCTGTATAAACTTCTTTATTTCATAGATTTTAATTTTTATGAAAAGTATGAAGAGCAATTAATAGGAGCAACCTATATCAAGAACCATCATGGACCAACACCTAAAGAATTCATAAAGGTTGTAAATGAAATGATGGAGGATAAAGAATTAGTAAAGGTGACGGATAAGTATTTTCAATATCCTCAGACTAAATATTTGCCTTTAAGAAAATCCGATCTTACTCAGTTCAAAGCACACGAAAAAGAAATTATTGATGATGTTTTAAATAATTTGTCAAATATGAATGCTTCTGAGATCAGAGATTACTCCCACAACGATGTTCCCTGGCAAACTACAGAGGATGGAGAAATTATTGAATATGAATCAGTATTTTATCGAACTTTGCCTTATTCAGTGAGAAATTATAGTGAAGAAGATCTTTAATGAAATACGGAAACTCACTGAATTTGAAAAAGATTTCAAGAAGCTGACTAAAAGGTTTAAAACTCTCGATGATGATATCGAAACTTTTATTAATACACAGCTCAAACTTACTCATAAACTGGGAGTTGACAATAAAGGAGTTTTTCATATCTCCGGGTTAGGAATTGAAATTCCTAAGATATATAAAGCAAAAAAATTTGCTTGCAAAGCTCTGAAAGGACGTGGAGGAATGAGTGGCATAAGAATCATATATGCATATTATGAAAAAGAAGACGTTATTGAATTTATAGAGATTTATTATAAAGGCGATAAGGCAAACGAGGACAAACAACGAATAATAAAATATTATAGCTAAAAGAGGAGACTAAAATGGGAAAGAAAACAACAACTTTCAACAAAACAGGAATTAAAAAGTTGCCAAACAATAAGCCTGTCTTATATAAGATAAAAACAGAATCAGGCAATACAAATTATGTTGGTAAGGCTAAAAGAGGAAGAGTACAGGAACGAATTAGAGAGCATCTTGGAAAAATCCCAGGGACCAGCGTTCAAATAGAACAGTTTAGGAGCATAAAGGATGCTGGGAAAAAAGAAGGTAATGTTATTAAAAAGAGCCAACCAAAATATAACAAAAAGGGCAAATAAAATATCAACTAAATATCTGATGCTTTTATGGCTTATTGTGAAAACTTGATGAAACAAAAAAACCTAACAATGGTATGAATACGGATTTGAAAAAGCTGCCGCTTTTTCAAACCGTTTATCCCAAACGTTAGGCATAAAGTCGCAATCTATTCATTAAAGGATGTTCAATAAAATAACCGGATAAAATTCAAAGGAGGTTTATATGGTGCGAAGATATTCAGCCTCTCAAATCATAAGTAAGATGCGACAGGCCCAGCAAAAACATAAGCAGGCAATTAACAAGTACAATCAAGCTGTCCGCCGCAAAAATCAAAATGTTAGAAATGCTATAAATAAGTATAATCAAGCTGTCCGTCTTCATAACGCAAGAGTTCGAGCAAATCGTCAACGTTTGAAAAGTGAATTAACACGATTAAGTAGGCAATCAGTGACCATCACGACGACGAATTATGTAGTTTATCGAAATTCAGTTGACACGTTGCACGAGTCATATACTAGGCTTGAAAATCGTGCAGAGAGTCAACAGTTCAATTCTATATATAATCGAGTTTTAGACTTATCAGAACGGGAAACTGCAAATAGCTTAGCTGTAACTAATCATTTACATAATAATAAATATGATGTTGAAGAATACACTGATACATTAGAGGATGCTGAATTGCGTGATAGCTTGCGGAAAATTTCCCCAGATCTTGATGATCGCTGGAATGGAGCTGTCTTTGCGCTAAATCCACAAAATCCAGATGCCGCTCGGCATTTCTGCACTAGTACACGTGAAATAATGACACAAATTTTAGTAATAAAGGCTCCAGATGCTGAAGTTTTAGCTTTGCTACCGACATGTGAAAAAACAGATAATGGTAACCCGACTCGGCGTTCAAAAATTAAATACTTTTTACACAAGCAAGGTATGTCTAATGATTCTCTTGAGGAATTTGTGGAGAATGACATTGAGAACATTGTTCAGCTATTTCGAGTTCTTAATGATGGTACACATGGTTCAGCGGGTACATTTAATTTACTCCAGCTCAATGCCATCAAAAAGCGCGTGGAAGATTGTATCATGTTCCTCACTGTGATTATTGGAGACGCCTAACCTCAAATAAACAGAACATCGAATACTGATAGAGTGAATTTAAAGTTTTTGTGAAAAAATAAAGTTTAATTATAACATGAAAATCAGCGGAACAAAACTTTCCATGCTGTTTATTTTCCTTGCTATATCTCCTAAAATTTATTTCTATTTTAAATCCCATTTCTAACAATGTACCCTCCTTTACATGGCTGACATTTGATAGTCAGTTTTATTGGGCAAATTATTTTGCCGTTCGTGTAGAAGATGTAAGTAACCTCCCAGAAATTTCGACGGTATGGACTTGTTCTATCCTGAATAATTGGATTGGATTTTCTGGACCCATCACCTTGAATTATATTGCTTCTGATAGTTCCGCATGGCCTTCTAATGTATTGGAGTGTAGATATCAATTCGATCAATTCCCAGCAGGCACAACCCGTTGGAAAGTCATCGCCATCTTTATTGTTGATGATCTTTATAGGGCGGAAGTGTGTGGCGAGTCGGAATGGGGTTATTTTGAGGTGGAATAGAATTTCTTATAACGAGGATTCTCACAACCACCAATCAATATTTCATTTTGCGAGAACCATTCATTGGGTTTCCTTGAATAGTTCATTAATTTAACACTATAATTTTAGACCAAAATGGATATTCAGCAGATAAAAGAAAAATTCAATATCACCGATAAGCGGTTTAACGAGCTTCGGGGGTATCTTTGACCTCTCCTCATTAAAGTCTACCTTAGCCGACCTTAAAAAATTAACGACAAATGAAGATTTTTGGCATAATTCTATCAAAGCGCAGTCGGTTTTAAAGAAGATTTCCATGATTGAAAAGGAATTGGAGTTGTGGGATAAAGGTCAACGAAAGAGGGATGACATCGAGATATTAATTGAATTCCTGGATGAAGAGCCTAAAGACAGTGACTCGACAACATGGGATGAAACCATTGAAGAGCAGGCAATCTTTTCCAATTTAGTGGATGAGCTTGAACTTAAACTCATATTAAATGAAGAGGACGATTCAAAAGATGCAATACTCACAATACACCCGGGAGCAGGAGGTACTGAGTCTCAGGATTGGGCGGATATGCTCTATAGAATGTACGTCCGGTGGATTGAGAGAAAAGGTTTCACCTATGTAGTGATTAATTACCAACCCGGAGATGAAGCCGGTCTGAAAGACGTTACGGTGGAAGTGAAAGGCGAGTATGCCTATGGACTATTAAGAGCAGAGGTTGGTGTCCATCGCCTGGTTCGAATATCACCGTTCGATGCATCAAGTCGTCGACATACTTCATTTGCATCGGTTTTTGTCTATCCATCTGTAGATGAAGAAATTGAGGTTGAAATAGATTCGGATGATTTACGTATCGATACCTATCGGGCGAGTGGCGCTGGAGGGCAGCATGTGAATAAAACAGACTCAGCAGTTCGTATCACTCATCTTCCGACTGGAATCGTGGCCCAATGTCAGAACGAACGGTCTCAGCATAAAAATAAAGCGAGCGCGATGAAGATACTCAAAGCCAGGCTGTACCAATTAAAGTTGGAGGAACAACGGGAATCAATAAGTGAATTAGAGGATCAAAAACAGGATATTGGGTGGGGGAGTCAAATTCGATCTTATGTATTTCATCCATATATTATGGTAAAAGACCATCGGACAAAAGTAGAAGTAGGGGATGGGAAAAGAGTAATGGATGGGGATTTGGATAAGTTTATTCGGGCTTATCTTTTACAGACAGCTGCTGAAAAAGTTGTATTATCTCGACAAGCTTCTTGAATTTTTACAATTCAGTCTAAGGCGCCCGTCTACACTACCGTTACGACGGACAGGCAGGCGAAGGCAAAGGGGAAATGCATTGGGTTATAAAGAATGACAAATAACGAATAAAGAATAACGAATAAGTAATATCAAAATAGTAAATAGTAAGTCGTACTTTAATGGGGAAACGAAGAGTATTTTGGGTTAATTTGTCCCAAGGATCCATTGGAAATGCTCTTATTCATTCGTTGTCCCAATGGGACTCCCGCGACTCGAAGGGTCTCCTATCGAGGGAGGAATCTTAGCCTTAGCCTTTTTCCGGCAAATAAGCTGAATAATTACCTTGATTTTATAAGGAGAAATAGTGGTAGAGAAAAAAGAACAAAGTTTGAAGCAAATCATTGAGTTTAGAAAAAAGAAGCTAAAAGAGCTCCGAGATATGGGTATAAACCCTTACCCCTATAAATATGATGTTTCTCATGTTTCACAAAATATTCTACAGAATTTTAAATCATTGGAGGGAAAACAGGTTTCTGTTGCAGGTCGAATTGTTTCCATCAGAAAGATGGGAAAAGCTTCCTTTTTTCATGTCCAGGATCAGGATGGGAAAATTCAAATATATATCAAAAAAGATAATGTGGGAGAGGAGCAATATGCCCTATTTAAACTTCTGGATATGGGAGATATTGTTGGTATCAGTGGAAAGGTATTCAAAACAAAAACAGAAGAAATCAGCATTGCAACAGATGAAGTGACGCTCCTATCCAAAAGTATTCAACCTTTACCCGGTTCAAAAGAAAAGGAGGGAGAAAAATATTCAGCCTTCGCAAATAAAGAACATCGTTACCGTCATCGATATTTGGACTTGGTGGTAAATCCGGAAGTGAGGGAGGTTTTTATCAAAAGAAGTAAGATTATTTCTTCAATTAGAAATTTTCTCGACAGTCATGGCTATGTAGAAGTTGAGACCCCCGTGCTTCAGCCTCTGTATGGCGGCGCATTCGCCCAGCCGTTTAAAACCAGACATTATGCATTAGACCAGGATTTATATCTCAGGATTGCAGATGAGTTGTATTTAAAAAGGTTAATCATTGGTGGGTTTACCCGTGTGTATGAATTATCGAAAGTGTTCCGAAATGAGGGGATGGATAGAAACCATAATCCTGAGTTCACCATGTTGGAATTCTACACCGCTTACGTCGATTATTTTTATCTCATGGATTTTGTGGAATCTTTGATCAAGTATTGTGCCGAAGCTTTAGGTGTAAAAACCGTATCCACAAGTGATGAAGAAATTGATATTTTTCAGCCGTTTCAAAAGGCATCATATTTTGAGCTTTTAAAGAAGGCTACCGGTTTGAATATCTCAACATTTGACGAAACTCAATTGAAAGAATTGTGTAAAGAACACAACATAGCCCTTGAAGAAAATGCACACAAAGGCAGAATGTACGACGTTCTGATGCGTGAATTTGTGGAGCCTGAATTGATTGCGCCCACATTTGTGATGGATTATCCTAAAGTGATTTCACCACTGGCAAAAATTAAACGGAATGGGGATGGCTCCATAGTCGAACGATTTGAACTGTTTATTGGTGGTAATGAAATTGCCAATGCATTTACTGAGTTAAATGATCCTGTTGATCAGCGGCTTCGTATGGAAGAGCAAACAGAATTGCGTAAAAGTGGTGATTTGGAGGCGCAGACATTAGATGAAGATTTTCTTAAAGCGATGGAAACGGGTATGCCCCCTACCGGGGGTGTTGGGGTAGGAATCGATCGTCTCGTTATGCTGCTGACGGGTCAGAGATCAATAAAAGATGTGATTTTTTTCCCAGCTTTGCGTTCGCAACCTGATGATTAATAATGAGGGCTCATGGATTCATCGCTTTCAGGCATCTCATATCCCGTCACAGCTTTAGCTATATTTCTTTTATCAGTATCTTATCAATTATTGGCCTTGCAATTGGTGTAGCCGTACTGATATTAACCTTAGGAATCCTCCGTGGTTTTGAAGATGAGGTTCAAAATAAAATCATCAGTTTCGATGGTCACATTCGATTGCAAGGATTTTTAGGCGCACCCATTCCAGCCGCAGATTCAAAAAGAGACTCGCTTCTTCAATCACACCCTCATATTGTTAAAAGCGCTCCGTTTATCAATCATCCTGCCATGATTCGTTACAAGCGGGAAACCGAGGGAATTCTCATCGAAGGCATTAACCAGGAGGACGCCCGTTCGGTTTTTGGCACTCATTCGCTTATCAAACATGGGTCTTTTAACTACAGCGATTTAGACGGAATTGTTGTAGGGGAAGCGCTTGCAACCAAACTTGGTGTTGGCGTCGGAGATAGAATAACCCTGATAGATTTTAATACCATTGGTATACCGGGGAATCCGTTACGTCTTACTCAAGCTACGATAAATGGTGTTTATTCAACCGGACTGCAGGAGTATGATCGATCTGTTGTTTATACAAGCTTGTCGACTGCTCAACGGCTCTTTGACATGAAAAATGCCTATTCAGGGGTGATTATTAAAACCACAGACATACAATCTGCTGAGAGGGTATCGGAAGACATTCAAGAGACACTTGGCTATCCGTATTATTCATCCACATGGAAAGAGAGGCATTTCAACTTATTTGCCTGGCTTTCCATTCAAAAATATCCGATTACCATCATCTTTGCGTTAATCGCTATTGTTGCCATTGTCAATATAATTTCTTCATTGACCATGATTGTAATGGAGAAACAAAACGACATTGGAGTACTCAGGTCAATAGGGTATTCAAAACGTGATATAACCTTCATTTTTTTCCTCGAAGGCGGGATGATTGGTATTCTGGGGGTATTAATTGGAGCTGGAATAGCTTTAATCCTCGGGTATGTGCAGATGAAATTTGGGATTATCAAAATTCCCGAAGAAATCTATTTCATGCAAAACCTCCCGATCATGTTTAGCGGGTTTCAGGTGTTTATCGTCTGTATTATAGGGTTTTTTATGACACTTGCAGCGGCTACGTACCCTGCATGGAAGGCGGCTGGAATTTTGCCTGCACGAGCGGTACGGTACGAATGAACGGTTTGAATATATGGCTCGCAAAACGGCTACTTTTTGCGAAAAAAGAGATAGGATTCATCTCGTGGAGTAGCATTTTCTCTATTCTTGGATTGGCTATCGGCTGCTTTTCATTAATCGTTGCTGTAGCGGTATTAAATGGATTTGAAAAAGAAATTCGGGAAAAAGTAGTTGGATATGAAGGGGATGTTAAAATTCATAGTGTTTCAATTTCTAATGAGCAGAAATTGGAGATAGAATCTGTATTAGCAAATTCAAAAAAAGTGAAGGAATTTACGTCTTATATCGAGAGGAAAGCCATCATCCTGGCAAATGAAAAAAGGAGTCTTATATGGGTTAAAGGAATTGAGAAAATGGGTGATGAAGTTTATCGAATAAATTATATTGAAAAGTCAACCACAACTTCAAATCTACCACAGATTCGGATGGGCAGGGGAATGGCGGAACGGCTGGGTTTGACTGTGGGGGATACAGTGAGTCTTTTAAGTCCTCTTGATAGTCAGTTAATTATGGGGTTTCCTTCCACAGCACAATTTATTTTAACAGCGATTTTCCAGACAAATATTCTAGATTTCGATGAAATGACTTGTTTCATTCCACTCAATGTGGGTCAGGAATTATTTAAGTTGGGGAAAAAGGTTCACGGCATTGATATAAGACTAATAGAAAATAGTAATCCTTCTATTTTTGTAGGGAAGCTCGCTGAAAAAATTCTTGATGATGTTAATCTTTCTACATGGGCTGATCTTCATAAAACGCTTTTTGCTGCCATGCAAATGGAAAAGATTGGGAGTATTGTTGTCCTTAGCCTTATTGTCTTGGTAGCGTCATTCAATTTGACCTCTACTCTTATTATGTTGGTTATGGAAAAAGTACGCGAGATTGGTATTTTGAAAACGCTTGGCGCTACTAACAGCAGAATAAGATATATATTTGGTATCCAGGGCGGCATTATTGGGACTGTAGGGCTTGGTTTGGGTCTGACGTCCGGGCTATTTTTCGTATTAATGCAACGCCACTGGGAACTCATCCGGTTACCTGAACACATTTACTTTTTGAAATCACTTCCCATGGTATTACCCATGTTTGATGTTGCTGTAATATTAGTAATTGGATCGTTAATGGTAGCGGTCGCAATAATATATCCCGCTGTCATTGCGTCCAGGTTACTTCCTCGGGAATCTATTCATTTCGAGAAATGATACTAAAAGCAGAAAAAATATCAAAAAGCTATCATACAGGTGATGGCCCTTTAAAAGTTTTAAAAAACATTGACTTATACATTGACAGGGGTGAAATGGTGTCAGTAATGGGTCCGTCCGGATGTGGAAAATCAACATTACTAAATATTTTAGGCACGTTAGATGAACCGGATTCCGGCCAACTTTGGATCAATAATGAGGATGTCACTTCTTTGTCTGATGAAAATCTTTCTTTCCTTCGAAATAATACCATAGGATTTATTTTTCAATTTCACCACCTATTGCCGGAATTTACTGTCATCGAGAATTTAATCATTCCGCAGATGATTAAAGGGACTTCTCATGAAGAAGCGACTATCAGAGGTCTTGACCTTTTATCAAAAGTCGGATTAAGTGATCGAAAACGACATAAGCCGTCTCAAATTTCTGGTGGTGAAAGGCAAAGAGTAGCCGTACTTAGAGCATTGGTTAATCATCCACAAATAATATTTGCTGATGAACCAACAGGCAATCTTGACATTAGTTCTGGAGAGGTAGTGCTTGATTTGATGACAGAGTTGAATAAAGAATATGGGGTTACATATTTAATCGTTACCCACAATCCGGAGGTTGCGAAACGGTGCGATAGGCATTATGATTTAACAAATGGAAGATTAGAGATTTATGAGCAAAAGTAGGTTGATTTGCCTTCTGTATGGCGGTAAATTGTTGTCAAAGTAATTAAGGATTATGAAAGAAAATTTTTCGAAAAGAGTCCAGACCATCTTGAAATATGCCAAAGAGGAAGCCATCCAATTAGGTCATAGTTATGTAGGGTCTGAGCATTTGCTGCTGGGGTTAATCCGTGATGGCAGTGGGAAAGCGTTAGAGATTCTTGAATTACTTGAGTGTGATTTACAAGAAGTCAAAGTGATGATAGAAGACCTGGTCAAGCCTTCAGGAGGCACGATGACCTTAGGTCACTTACCGTTGACACGCCGGGCAGAACGGATACTCAGGAATACATTCACTGAAGCTTCGAATCTTGGCGCTGTAATCGCGGAGGATGATCATCTACTTTTGGCTATACTTAAAGAGAATGAAGGAGTTGCTTACGAAGTATTGGCAGCATTTGACGTGGATTACAGCAGTGTGTTAGAAGAAATGCAACGAGCACAAAAGGGATCTGTTAAACATATGAGACCTCCTGTCAAGAAAAAATCCAAAACGCCAGCACTTGATCATTTCAGCCGGGATATTACTCAATTAGCACGGGATGGCCGCCTTGACCCTGTTATTGGGAGAACGAATGAAATTGAGCGTGTAGTACAGATTTTAAGTCGGAGGAAAAAGAATAACCCTGTTCTTATTGGGGAGCCGGGAGTGGGTAAAACTGCTATCGCAGAAGGATTGGCGCTGAGAATTATATCAAGGAGTGTACCCAGACTATTACATAATAAAAGGATTGTAGCCCTTGACTTGGCGTCAGTTGTAGCAGGAACAAAGTATAGAGGTCAATTTGAGGAACGGATAAAAGCCATCATGACGGAGTTAGAGGCAGTAGATAATATAATATTGTTTATAGATGAGCTTCATACTCTCGTGGGAGCTGGTAGTGCATCCGGTTCTCTGGATGCCTCAAATATGTTTAAACCTGCATTAGCAAGAGGTGAAATCCACTGTGTTGGTGCCACGACATTAAACGAATATCGAAAATACATTGAGAAAGATGGTGCTCTGGAGAGGCGATTCCAAAAAATCATAGTATCTCCACCAACAATCGATGAATCGATAAAAATCCTTCAAGGTCTCCAAGAGCGGTATGAAATTCATCACAATGTTGAATATGATGATGAAGCGATAAAAGCATGCGTAAATTTGAGCCATCGATATATTACAGATAAATTTTTGCCTGACAAAGCTATTGATGTTATGGATGAAGCAGGTGCTCGTATGCATTTATTGAACATGAATGTTCCGGATGAAATTGTTAATCTTGAACTTGGGATAGAAAAAATACGCGCTGAAAAAGAAGATGTCGTCTCAAGTCAGAATTTCGAAAAAGCCGCGAGTCTTCGTGATAAAGAACGAAATCTGATGAGAACGTTGGACAATTTTCAAAAACGTTGGCAAAAAGAAGAGATGAAAAATGCCACTCGTATTACTGAAAATGACATTGCTGATGTAGTCTCCATGATGACAGGAATTCCCATTTCGAAAGTTGCGGCTTCGGAATCTCAAAAGTTATTGAGAATGAGTAAAATTTTGATAGAAGATATTATTGGCCAAGATGAAGCGATTGAAATATTAACCAAATCGATACAGAGAGCAAGAGCAGGTTTAAAGAATCCGAAACGGCCGATTGGTGTGTTTTTATTTTTAGGTCCGACTGGGGTGGGAAAAACCGAAACAGCTAAGGTACTGGCAAAGTACCTTTTTTCACGGGGTGACTCACTGATCAAGATTGATATGTCTGAATATATGGAAAGATTTGCGGTGTCGCGGCTTATTGGAGCACCTCCAGGATATATAGGATATGAAGAAGGAGGAGAACTAACGGAACGTGTCAGAAGAAATCCATATTCAGTAGTGCTTTTTGATGAAATCGAAAAAGCTCACCACGATGTATTCAATATCCTTCTTCAGGTGCTTGATGAAGGAATGTTAACCGATAGTTCGGGGAGAAAGGTGGATTTCAGAAATACTATAATTATTATGACATCTAATATAGGGACAAGAGGATTTGGGAAAGTTGGAATATTCGGATTTGGTGAAACATCTGAAAATTTTAATTATGAATCGGTTAAATCAAATCTTTTCGAGGAAATAAAAGAAGTTTTCAACCCTGAATTTTTAAATCGTCTTGACGAAACAATTGTTTTTAGACCTTTGTCCAGGGAAAGTGTTCTTAAAATCATAGATTTGGAATTGAATGACTTAATTTCTAATCTTGGTAATAAAAAGATGGAAATGTCTTTGACTGCTCGTGCAAAAATTTTGATTCTAAAAAATGGTTATAGTATTGAATATGGAGCCAGACCTTTGAGACGAGAAATTCAGACTTCAATTGAAGGACCCTTATCGGAAAAAATTCTCCAAGGAATATTTACTGAGGGTGACAAAATAATCGTCGATACAAAATCCGGAGAATTTATATTTAAAAAAGCCATATCAAGAAGAACACGTGAATTGGAAGCTACAGATACTTCTACAGAAAAAAGATCCTTACGACAGTCAACCGATTCTAAATCTGACAATCAGTCTTAATATAAAGTAGTTATTATACATTTTCAGACACATGAGCAGAGAAGCTTATCTGGCACGTCTATTGTAATTATGGATTAAAGGAAAATTGATTTGATAAATAATTTTAACAACTATTGTTAGTTCTGTGGAGGAATTTTAAAAATGTCAAAAATAATTGGAATTGATTTGGGAACAACGAATTCTTGTGTTTCGGTAATGGAGGCTGGTGAACCAAAAGTGATTAATAATCCGGAAGGTGGCAGGACAACTCCATCCGTTATAGGGTTTACTAAAGATGGGGAACGTGTGATAGGTCAACCAGCCAAAAGACAGGCAGTAACAAATCCAATGAATACTGTTTACTCCATCAAACGATTTATGGGCAGAGAATATAACGAGGTAGGAGAAGAAATTAGCCAAGTCCCTTATGAAGTAAAAAAGAACAAAAAGGGTGGAGTTGAAGTTATTGTTAATGGAAAAGCTCATACTCCTCCGGAAATTAGTGCAATGATACTTCAGAAACTTCGTCAGAATGCAGAAGATTATCTTGGTGAGAAGGTTGTTGAAGCAGTTATTACAGTTCCCGCCTATTTCAATGATTCTCAACGTCAAGCTACAAAAGTCGCAGGTAAGATTGCTGGATTAAAGGTTCGACGCATCATCAATGAGCCAACAGCAGCAGCTTTAGCCTACGGTCTTGATAAGAAAAAAGATCAAAAAGTAGCCGTATTTGATCTTGGTGGAGGCACATTCGATATCTCCCTTCTGGACATTATGGAAATAGATGGAGAAAAGTCCATTGAAGTAAATGCTTCAAATGGTGATGGACATTTGGGAGGGGATGACTTCGACCATCGCCTTTTGAGTTGGATAGCAGATGAGTTCAAAAAGAAGGAAGGGATAAACCTTATGGATGATCCGATGGCTCTCCAGAGATTAAAAGAAGCAGCAGAAAGTGCAAAAAGGGAACTTTCAAGCTCGAAACAGACAGATATTAATCTTCCGTTTATAACTGCTGATTCTTCCGGACCGAAGCATTTAAACATGACCATTACACGGGCAAAGTTCGAGGAGTTGATTGATGACCTACTCGAAAGGACCAAGGAACCGTGTTTACAAGCGTTAAAAGATGCGGGTTTGAAACCTGAAGATATCGATGAGGTGATTCTGGTAGGTGGGTCTACTCGTATTCCAAAAGTTCAAGCAATTGTACAATCAATTTTTCAAAGAGAACCCAGCAAGGGTGTTAATCCTGATGAAGTAGTAGCTATAGGCGCCGGTATTCAAGGGGGTATCCTGGCTGGAGATGTGGATGACATCCTTTTGCTTGATGTGACACCTCTTTCTTTGGGAATCGAAACATTAGGCGGTGTGACCACCAAGCTAATTGAAAGAAACACAACGATTCCTACACGGAAGAGTCAGGTGTTTTCCACTGCTGCAAATAATCAACCTTCTGTGGAAATAAATGTTTTGCAGGGGGAGAGAGAGATGGCTATCTATAACAAAACGATAGGGCGATTTCATCTCGAAGGAATTCCTCCAGCACCACGTGGAATCCCTCAAATTGATGTTACATTCGATATTGACGCCAATGGAATATTACATGTATTGGCAAAAGATAAAGCAACAGGAAAAGAACAAAACATACGGATTGAATCTTCTAGCGGACTTTCGGAAGAAGAAATTGAAAAGATGATAGACGATGCGAAAAAACATGAAGCTGAAGATAAAAAGAAACGTGAAGAAGTGGATATTAAAAACCAAGCGGACCAATTGATTTATCAAACGGAAAAGAATATGAAGGAATTTGGAGATAAACTGACTGATGATGATAAAAAGCAGCTGACAGACGCAGTAGAAAAATTAAAAACAGCCTCTGGGAGTGAAAATGTCGACAGCATTCGGAATTCAATTGATGAGTTAAATCAAACATGGAATGAGATAGCCAGCAAAATGTATGCAAGTACAAAGCAAGAAGAAACGTCTAAAAAAGAAACTACAGAAAAATCGGTGGATGTCGATGAAAGCGAAATTGAAGATGCAGATTTTGAGGTAGTAAATTAAAGCATCAAAAGTACACTTGAATGAAGGTGGGGAAACTAATTCCTCACCTTTTTGTTTTTGGAACCGATTAGTCTTAAATTTGTAATAGGCACGATAATGAAAAAGAGAATAAAAGCTGTCATTATTTTAATGATATTTCTTCTACTTGTTGCAGGAAGTGTCCTTTACTTTGCCTTGCGACCAGAGAATTGGTCCGATGAACTCGTAAAATATGTAAACGAAAATATTCTTCAGGATCATGGATGGGAGCTTTCTTTGGGGAATGTAAGTGGAACGATTACATCTGAATTACACTTAAAAAATATCTACTTAAAAAAAGACGATGGGTCCGTTGTCTTGTATAGTGAAAACTCTCTTATAAATTTAAACTTTATTCAGATATTATCTGGCAGATGGGCAATTGACGAGTTCTCTTTAGATAATGTCATCGTAACCGTGAATTCTTCTCAGAATAGTGATGGAGATTTTGATCTGAATATTATTTCTTTACTTACAGAGCATAATTTTTCAATTAATTGGATCAAAGTTGTAAATACTTCAGTTATCATTCAGGATAACCAAAATGAACATTTATATATTTTAAACTTTAGCGGTCGTTTAGAGTCGCAAGATCAAGAGATTATTTTTTCTCCCCAGACTTTTTATCTGTCTGATATTCAAGATAACAGATTTATATCCGTTAATTCAGGAAATTTTATATTAGAAAAATCAAGTATAAGTATGGAAGAAATTGCTGGTTTATTTAATAAAACACCTTTTCAAGTCAGTGGACAGTTATTTATAGAGCCTGATCCAAGTGTATCGTTAGATGTTACGATAAATGATATTAATCTAAGTGAGATATTGCCTGCCTACACATCGTATTTGTTTGATTCAAAATTGATTTCTTTAAAAATTCAGATTGATACGGATTTCGAGCAGATGAAAATTGCGGGAGAAATCTTAAATGAGCTGGACAATTCAAACCTCGCGCATGTTTCAGTAGATATAACCCGAAGTGAAAAAGACTGGTATTTAAATTATGGGAATATTCGCTTTAAATCAATGGTATTAAATGGACGAGGTGCGCTTCTGCCTGATGGCGATTTCCAATTGAATATGGAAGTTTCGGACCTAGATCTGAAAGAGTTTGATTTGATAGAAAAAAGCACTCAATTTAAAGGTACAGTGCATTTAAATGGGAATATTGATAAAGCACATATAGGTCACCTTTTTGGTTCCATAGATCTGAAACAAGGGGTTAAAGACAGTAAAGAATATGTTGCTGTTACCGGCGATATTATTTTCGAAAATAATATCATCAGGATTGGCGATTCTCTGAAACTGGATTTGGGAAAAGGCAAACTTTTGGCTGAGGGGAAAATAGATTTGGCGAAAGAGAGAATTGATGTTTCTCTTCGTTCTATAGGGGGTGATTTGAATTCATTGTTACCGATTATCGGAATCGATTCTTTATTGGGGAAAGTAGAAGGGTCTGTTGATATCACTGGTTTTTTGGATAATCCAACAATCACAGGTTATTTTTCAGTGACTAATGCAGAATATAAAGAATTAAATGTTGACACATTACAAATATCATTTCATATGATACCAGCCTATGAAAAACGGTATGGTTCATTTAGAATATTAACCAGTTCTGGACATTTCATGGATTATCCAATTGATAGAGGGGTATTTGATCTTTACTTAAGAGGAGATACGCTACAGATTGCAAATGCCAGGTTAGAGAATGATAAAGATTATCTACAGATTTCCGGTAAAGTCATTGGATCGAAGACTATAATAATTGATCAATTTCAACTTGCCTTTATGGACCAATATGTTACAAATCTAAGCGAGATTGAGTTTCATCGGGAGAAGAAACATTTTGTTCTTCAACCAACAGAAATTAAAATTAATGAGGGGAAAATAAATATTGCTCTTCAAGTATCAGAGAAAGGTGTTGATGATATTGAAATAGTTATGACCAATTTAAATCTTTCCGCACTCCAAAAAATCATTGGTAAGGGATTTCCGCTTTCCGGAGCAGCTTTTGGTCATGCTGAACTTCACAGTATTTCCCAAGGATTTAAAGGGAAGGCGTCATTTGAACTTAAAGATGGTCATCTGGGTACGGTCGATTTTGAACGATTGCTGTTTTCAGCAGAAATAAATAAGGATTTATTTACTATTGATGAATTCAGGATTGTAGGTCATGATAATTCAATGACATTTGGATTATCTGGCTACGGTCATGTTGTTATGGGAAATAATGGTATATTTTTCACAGTAAATCCAGAGGAACTCATAAGCATTTCATCTGAATTCAAGCATTTTGATATATCTCATTTTCAACCGTATGTCCCGAAATCTTGGAATTTGGATGGCAGTGCTACAGGAAGTTTTACATTTTTTGGTGTTGCAAACGATCTGGAGATAAATTACGAGTTTACTATTTCATCACTTAATTTCCATCGGATCAAGGCTGAATCACTATCAGGCTCAGGGAGGTATACGGACAAACGCCTTTATTTTGAGGATCTTGTTGGGATTACAAGTAGTGGACAATATACTGGGAGTGGATATCTTCCAGTAGATTTTTCAATTGGAACAAATGTTGAGAGCCGGTTTTTAAGCTCTGATCCAATCTCTTTTAGAATAGAAAGCTCAACCACACAACTGGAATTTTTAATACCTTATTTTGACGATATTGATGTAATATCAGGAAATTTTGAAATTGAACTAAGTATCTCTGGGACTCCCGATGACCCAATCCGCAACGGAAAAATTAAAATAACAGATGCACAGATATACGCAGCACTTTTAGAACATCCTATCTCAAATTTGAATGGTTCAGCCGTTTTATCTAATAATAAATTTATCATACTGGAATTGCAGGGATCATCGTATCTCCCACCAAATGCTACTTGGACAGGTCGGATGAAGAAAAATTTGGCTGAGGCTTCCGGAGGACTAATTTTTAAAGAAACTATCACAAAGCCGGCATCTAATATTTCATTAAAAGGCAGTATGGATATGACTGAGTTTTTTAAACCGAACCTTGCATTTGTTTTATCAGGACAAGATGTATATATAAGAACGCTTTTGGGGGAAATTGAAGGTATTGCAGATATTGATTTGTCTATTACCGGCAAAGATACGATAAATGTTGCTGGGGAAATAATTCCTAAACCGAATGAAGTGATGTTACGAATTGAATTTGCCACCGGGGAAGAATATGAGGAAGTTGTTGAATCAGGTGGAGTTGTTACTAATTATACGCTTCATTTTCCCATTGAGGGGAATTTCTTCATAAGAAATAGTCAGGTAGATGTTGAACTATATGGTGATATGACAATTTTCAAAGTAGGAAACGGTTCTTATCGTTATTCTGGTGAGTTAAATGTCTCGAGAGGGAAATTTTATTACCTGTCGGATGTATTTGAAATTTTAGAAGGAAGTCTATTATTTGAACCGAGTGAATTCAATCCTAAGCTTGATATTCATGCTAAAACAGAAATTGATGGTACTGTCATTCATGTATCTCTATCAGGCGATTTGAAAGAGCCAATTCTATTAATTGAGGATACCGAACAATTTTATAGTCAAAGCGACTTGCTCCAATTGTTGACATTTCAAAAGCGACTCGAGGAACAGGACTTAACTTCTGAGGGTTTAAGAGTTCAGTCACTTAGTTTGTTTGGGAAAATAATAGAAAATGAATTAGAAAAGAGTATGGTACGTGTGAGTCCTCTTGATGAATTTGAAATTGAAGGAGCAACAAATCTTTTGAGCTCATCTGGTCCAACAGATCTATCGTTAAAATTTGGCAAACAAGTGCTGCCAAACCTCTATTTAAGCTATAAAAAAAGCTTTTCTTTAACCCAACCCTATCAATTGGGAATTGAATACCGCCTGTCTAGAAATGTATCTTTAGTTGGAAACTACGATGAAGCTGGTCTGCCTGAATTGAAGTATCGCCTGAAATACCAGTACTGATTTGTTACAACAAAATAGATTTCTTTTTATTTTCTTTTTATTCGCTTTCCTTTCTTTATTGAAAGGACAAATCATTGGTATTAAATATTTCGTGGGTGATATTGCATTTGATGGCAATGACAATATTCCGGATTCATACCTTAGAAAAATAATAAAACTCCGAGGACCAAGGTTTTTAAGTTACCAGGAATTTAACAGGCGATCACTTGGATTTGATGCCATAACTATCCGGACTTTCTATAAATCTCGTGGTTACCTTAACTCAATGATAACGGAATCGTTTCAAATTGTTGGTGAGGGGAGAGTAAATATTTTATTTATAATCGAAGAGGGTCCACGATCCTATTTAAGATCGATTGTGATTGAGGGAAATAATTTAATCCCGGAAAAGACAATTAAAAAACTACTGAAACTGAAGATTGGGAAACCTTTTAATACTGTATTGGTGAGACAAGGATTAAGGATATTAGAAAGAGAATATCGGAAGATAGGCAAATTATATGTCTTAGTAGATGACAGTTTTAATGCAGATGAGAATGTAGAGTATCGGCTTAGGATCGAAGAAGGTCCTACGGTCAAAATTGATGATGTATCAATAATAGGACTTGAGAGGATTAAGAAGAAATTGTTGGAACGTGAGTTCCAATTCTATTCAAATATGGTTTATGATGAAGAAAAGATTGAATTCACACAAAAGAGAATTTTTGAAACCGGTCTTTTTTCTTTCGTAAATATTTATCCCGTTAAAAGTAATAAAGGTGAAGATAGGGTAAATCTTTCTGTGGAAATTAAAGAATTCAAGTCCAGAGAGTTAATTTCAGAAGGAGGTTTTTATCCCATACAAACAACGCAAGGGGCTGATCCAATACCAGGGATAGGTGGTACGCTGGAATGGAGAAACAGGAGCATATTTAATACGGGAATCCGGTTTGGAGTAAAAAGTACCATCCAAATTCCTGCTCGTGTAGATTACCTTTTTGGCGCTAAACTACCATTGGTATTTCGATTCCAGACAGACATTTCCAGCAATTGGATAGGAAAGCTTCGATTACCCAGTACCTTGAAGGTATTTTATGAAGACATTCCTGAATTGGGTCAGCCAGAAGATGACTTGACCAAAATTGGGATAGATTGGAATTATCTTCAGAAATTTTCAGAAGAATCCATTTTCCGAGGGGGTTTAAGATGGTCTATAGTAATTACCGAAGATACAACAAAAGTTAAGGATACAGAAAATGAACGGAGTATCAGAGTAAATTACCGGTTTCGGAGAATCAATAATCCTATCACACCATCCAAGGGCACAGTATTTTCTGTCGATCCTTCAATCGTAGGTACAATTCTTGGCGGTTCTAGAGATTACTATCGGTTAGAAGTCGATTACCGCAGATATTTTGCTAATAAAAATTCATGGGTTTTGGCTTTAAGAACCAAACTTGGCTGGATGGAACCTATTGGAAAAAGAATAAATGAAAGTTCAAGGTTGAACAGAATACCAAGTTATGATCGGTTTTACTTGGGGGGAAGTACAAGTCTTCGGGGCTGGGCTACTCAGATGTTTAATCCTGATACAACGGAAAATGGAGAAATAACCCCGAATGGTGGTCTAATCAAACTGTTGTTTAATTCTGAGGTTCGTATTCCTATCTGGAAGCGAATAGGTATTAATTTTTTTCTGGAAGGTGGTGTACTTGCAACAAGTTCTTCAAATTTAAAGAGTGAATTAACCAGATGGAAAACAGGCAACGGGTGGGACTATGGAATAGAATTTACAGTAATGACTCCTTTAGGTCCGATCAGATTATATTATGCTGATAGAATTATAGAAGATGATGAGCCAGGAATCTGGAATTTAGGATTGTTATATGCCTTTTGAATATTTTCTTGTGACTGGTTTAATAACTGAATCAAATATACATTGCGAACACGATTTTGTTTTTTTACTGAATAATCAATCAGATTGCAGTTGTTATGACTGTTACTAACAGTTAAATTTTCGCCGTTTTAATATTCATTAATTACAGATAAACCAGGGTAAAATAAATGCAAAAAATCTATATAATACTGTTTATAGCTTCAATAGCGTTCACAGGATGCAGCAAAAAAGATTCTGCTGCATCACTTTTTAACAAGGCACAATCTCAAATTGAGAAAAAAGATTTTTCTGGTGCGATTAAAAATTTAAGGACTTTGGCAGAGGGATATCCTGATCATGCATTAGCACCTGAAGCCCAATATAAACTCGGAGATGCCTTTATGGCATATGCGAACGATTTTGAGCAAGCAATCGATGAATATCGACTAGTAGTAAAAAAGTATCGCGATTCAATCTCAGCAGTGAATGCCCAGTTTATGATAGGTTATATTTATGCAAATTATTTAAACGATACCGTATCAGCACGAGAAGAATACGAGAAATTTTTGAATAATTTTTCAGATCGGGCTGATAGCAGTTTGATCCAATCGGTAAATTTTGAGTTGCAGTATTTAGGTAAGGAATTGAAAGATATACCCCAGTTGAAACACATATCTTCATAAATTATTTTTGTTCCTTTTGTCGGGATTATCATTTTTAGACCGATTAGAAGTAAAAAGTTTCATCCCGTAGTTTCGGGACAAGTGACAAGTAATAAGTGTTTATGTATTTCCCAAAGGGACTCCGTTGGAGTAAGTGCCTGACCCGCACGGAGTTGTGCTGGCAGGTCGGGGGGAAACTTGAAAAAGAATGAGTGAGTTTAGCCTTATAGAGATAAACGAGAAGATCGCCCGTGAATCTGGTTTTGTAAATTCCTTGTTAGGAGAGATTTCCAAGGTCATTGTAGGTCAAACCGACGTAGTGACTAAAATTCTCATGGGACTTTTAGCAAATGGGCATATACTGTTGGAAGGAGTTCCAGGACTTGCAAAAACAACTATCGTAAAAATAATTGCTCAGCTTATTGATACAAAATTTCAAAGAATTCAATTCACACCCGATATGCTCCCGGCTGATCTGTTAGGTACTTTAATCTACAATCAAAAAACAGGAGCGTTTGATACTAAAAAGGGACCTCTATTTGCCAATATTATTTTGGCGGATGAAATCAATCGATCCCCTGCAAAGGTGCAAAGCGCGCTCCTCGAAGCCATGCAGGAGAGACAAATAACGATTGGCGAAAATACATTTCAACTCGATGATCCATTTCTCGTATTTGCTACACAGAATCCAATAGAACAGGAAGGTACCTATCCCTTACCCGAAGCTCAGATTGATCGATTTATGATGAAATTAAAGATTGATTATCCATCAAGAGATGAAGAGTTGCAGATTTTGAGAAAGAACACGCTTTATAATGGTGAAATAAACCTTAAGCCAATAGTGAAACCTGACACTATAAAACGAGCAAGATCAATTGTGAATGAAATTTATGTGGATGAAAAAATTGAACAGTACGTTGTTAATTTGGTATTAGCTACGAGAAATCCTGACGAATATAATATAGGTGAAATTAGTGGTCTCATTGCTTATGGCGCATCACCACGAGCATCTATATTTCTCGTTCAAGCTGCAAAGGCTCGAGCTTTTCTGCAAGGTAGAGGGTATGTAATTCCCGAAGACATTCATTTTATTGGTATGGATATTCTGAGACATCGTATCATTCTTACATATGAAGCAGAAGCAGAAGAAGTGACTTCAGAAGATATTATTCAACGGCTGTTTGATACCATCGAAGTACCTTAATCCCCTTCATGCTTCCCAAAGAAATTTTAAAAAAAGTACGGCAGATAGAAATCCGTACCCGTCATCTTGTCAATGATATTTTTGGTGGCGAATATCACAGTGTATTCAAAGGTCGAGGCATGACATTTTCTGAAGTGAGAGAATACCAATTTGGAGATGATATTCGATTAATTGATTGGAATGTTACAGCCAGATATAATTCTCCCTATGTGAAAGTATTTGAAGAGGAAAGGGAGTTAACCGTTTTTATTGTATTTGATGCAAGTCGATCAGGACACTTTGGAACCGTGACTCAGTTTAAGGCGGAATTGGCTGCCGAAATTGGAGCCGTGCTTGGGTTTTCCGCAATAAAGAACAATGATAAAGTGGGTTTGTTAATCTTCACAGATGAGGTAGAGACATTTGTTCCTCCTAAGAAGGGTTCTGTTCATGTATTGAGGGTGATACGAGAATTATTGTATCATAAACCGAAATCAAGAGGAACAAATTTAGAGAAAGCTCTTAATTTTTTATTACGTGTAGCTACGCGACGCAGCGTTGTCTTTATCATATCTGATTTTCTCGATATAGCGATTGAACAAAAATTAAAAGTCGCCAACCGAAAACATGATTTAATTGGTATACAAATATATGATCCTCAAGAAATTAACCTTAAAGATGTGGGACTGGTAAAAGTTCATGATGCGGAAACAGAAGAGACTTTTTGGCTCGATACCACCCGTCCTACATTCAGGAAAGAATATCAAATGGCTGTGAAAGACCGCATGAATTCCTTTTACCAACAAGCAAAGCAAATAAAATTTGATATTATTCCTGTAGAAGTGGGTACAGATTATGTGAAACCACTTATGAAATATTTCAGACAGAGGGAAAAGCGTTTTTAACCTGAATTATTTTGTTTTCTGACGAACTCGTAGCCTAGTTAAAAGTGATAATGAATAATTCCAGTTACAGGTGCGACGGTCCCGATCCCGACATATCGAGAGAAGAAGTGCATAGTACCTAAATACCCACAAAACATCACATATTGAGAAAAATGAAAATTCCTACCCGTCTGAATAACATAGTCGGGCAGGTACAATCAGGTAAGCTGTTTTAATGAAAACCGTTTCATATACTTCCCTCAATTTGTACATAAAATCTTTTATATTATTTATGTTTTGTCTGGTTTTGCTAACTAACTGTTCAAGTGAAAAACATAGACCTTCAAATTTTCAAGTATTTAGCCTGGTTGATACTACTAAGGTAACTGTTGGAGATGTGATAAATGTTCAAGTATGGGTAAAAGGAGCAGGAGACCTAATTATTCAATTTCCTGATTGGAATTTGGAAGATGAAAATATCAATGTAAGGAAAACAAAAGATTTATCTGGTGAATATAAGGATGAGTATGGTGTGGAGTTTCAGTTAACACTTTGGGATACAGGGTCGTTTGAGATACCGCCTTATAGTGTCAATATTATGCAAGAAGCAAAGGACACAGTTGATTATTCAATCTCGACATACCCGTTTCAAATCATTGTTCAATCGGTGATTAAGGAAGACCAACCAAACCTCCGAGATATCAAACAACCCGTGCCTATTCCAATGATTCTTCCATGGAGAGAAATCATCTCGATAGTAACCATCCTTTTGTTGGTGGGTTTACTTATTTATTTATGGAGAAAAAGAGTTCAACCAAGTCCCGATGAAAAAACTCAATACAACATTAACAGACATCCCTATGATATAGCCATTGAGAAACTTGAACAACTTAAATCTCAGCCATTATTTGATCCCCCGGACATAAAGGAATTTTATGTAACATTATCATTTATTGTTTGGGAATTTATAGAAAACCAATTTTTTGTTCGAGCTATCGAAATGACAACCAGGGAAATTGATTTGACAAAGGATCTTATTCCAGTAAATCATCAATCTGTATCAACTTTATTGGATGTTCTAAAACGGGCAGACCTGACTAAATTCGCAAAATATCGACCTGATTCGAATCAATGTTCAAAGGATTTGGAAAAAATTGAAACGTTCATTCTTGATGCAAGGATAGGTTGGCCAGTTAAGGAATCAAATGCATTAATGGAATAATTATTAGTCCCTAACTTTAATAATCGTTGTTATTTCACGCCATTTATAAAGTATAACTTTGAAAGAATAGAAATCACAGTCCCACAAAAACCCAACCCAATCCAGCTCCGGTAAATGTACAGATTAGGTTTACCGTATCATTGGAAATCCACTTAATTCCTGAGATGAGGCTTGCCTGGTTATCACAGTGAACTTGGACTTCAGTCGGTCTATGGCAACGTGAACATTCATAAGATGCCTGCACCGTAGCACCTAAAAGCGAGTCAACTAAGCTGGCAATAAATCCTGCTATCACGACAAATATTAGGATTTGTGGATCATCAGTAAATAAAAAAGCGGATGCTACAAGGATCGTACTGCCTAAAAGTGATCCAAACGTACCGAGAAAAGTGACGCCTCCTGAGGTTCCTCTTACTACCGATTTGAAGGTCGAAATGCTGCGAGGAGCGGACCTAGAAAAGAACCCAATTTCCGTACCCCATGTATCTGCTGTAGCTGCGGCAAGACTTCCGATGAACAGCGTGTAAAGCAGATCAGACGGAGAATAAAACCAGAAAATTGTGAGAATTAATGGTATTCCCCCATTGGCATAAACTTGCGTAACGTCTCGCCGAGATCCCTTTACAGCTATAGATTTGAAACTTTCTTTTTTCCTTTTCCCATATTTTGATAAAATTGAAGAAAGAACAAAAAAGGTAGACAATGGAACCATAAATTTCCATCCACCAATACCGAAAACGAATATCCCCATAATGAAAGCACCCATGGCTCCGGCAGATGTTAGTGATTTTAGCTGATATGCACCTTGAGCGAGAAGTACGGCAAGCAATACCCACAACAGAAAAACAAGGATTTCTCCGGTTTCTGCCAGGCTTAGAAATAGATCGATACTAACAGCAGTAGAGATTGGAACCGTCAGGTTATCAGAACCTTTGAAAGACAAACCCTCTGCCGTCGTTGCAATTGCTCCCACAAAAATGGATAAAGGGATTAATGTCTTTAGTTCCGGAGCGATTCCACCTACTAATTGGATGATAAGGGATATTCCGAAACCCACAAGAACGGTAGAGACTAAAAACATAACTATACTGCCCTGTATCGTCTTCTCATCTCTCCAACCTATGTATATCGCTGAGGTTTTGGATCTTTCTCCAATTACTGCAGCAAGCGTGTCTGCATAGGTCATCAGCAGGATAGGAATGATGAAACTTGCCGGTCGGTCCCACCAGAAAGTTACTAGGATTAAAACGGAGATTGGGAAAAAAACTGTACCATAACTTTTTCTTCTTATACTGTGTATACCTGGTAATTTCCCGGTAATTAGAGTAACAAAGTTTACAACAATGAATATAATAGCCAGTACTTGGAGAGGTATTTTCGAAGTGAAGACGAGGGGACAGAACAAAATGACTGTTCCCACAAAGACATGGATAATTTTTCGATTTATCTCCGGGGACCAATCCAGTCGTTTTCGCACCAACTCGCTGAACCCTATCAGGAGGAGAATAAAAAAGAGAATAATGGAGAATGTCACCCATTCATTATCGAACGGTTGATAACGGGGAAGCATAGTGGAAATCTAAAATATTTGTGGAATTTGCAAAAGGTTATTTCGTTATCCGGATTATTACTTTTTTTATAGCTCTTTCACCTCTCAAAAGTCTGTCCCAAGCTAAGGTTCCTTTGGATTAATCTTTGAAAGGCACCGGATAAGAACGCCTCTTTCCCGGAATTGTCATTCTTAAGAATCTCCGGCTGATTATTCCGGATGTAAAATCTGAAATGTAAGGTTATTTTATACTGAATTATTTCTGCTATCATTGTTATCTTGACCCTATGGAATTTTCCTCCCTAATAATACTTATAGCCGGGATTGTAATCGGAAGTTTAATTGTCTATTTTATTTCCCGCCAACGTGTTAGATCGGAACAACAAGTGACATCAGGAATGAAGGATACTTTCGCCGCACTAGCTTCGGAGGCTCTCGATAAAAGTATGGATCAGTTTCTTAAGTTGGCAAAAGAAACATTAAAAAACCAGATTGAGAAGGGTGAATTAAATCTAGAAGAGAAGAAGAAACTGATCGATGTCAGTTTAAAAAATATGTCTGAAGTTTTGGAGGATTTAAAAAGTAAATCCACGACTCTTTCTACTCAAATTTCTGAAGGCCAGAAGGAAACCTTTAAGCTTCGTACTACCACTGAAGACCTGCGTAGAGTATTATCCAGTTCACAGGCACGGGGTCAATGGGGTGAGAAAATGGTGGAGGATATCCTACGAATTGTCGGTTTGGTGGAGGGTGTTAATTACTCCAGGCAGAAGAAAATCGAATCTGGTGAAAGACCCGATTACACCTTTAATCTCCCGAAGGAGAAAAAGGTAAATATGGATGTAAAATTTCCTCTCACTCATTATGAAAAATATATTGCTACAGAGGACGAAGAAATAATGGAAAGGGAAAAAAAGCAGTTTTTATCTGATGTAAAAGAACATATCAAAACTGTTGCCGGTCGTGGGTATATCAATCCTGAAGAAGGGACGGTTGATTATGTGCTTTTATTTATTCCCAATGAAAGTATTTATGCATTTATCCATCAATCCAATTGGGAACTATTAGACTTTGCTCTTGAAAAACATATCATATTATGTTCACCCATCACGTTGTATGCGGTTCTGTCATTAATCCATCAAGCTGTCAGTAATTTCGCTGTAGAAATGAAGACAGGAGAGATAATTGCATTATTGAGGAATTTCGAGAAACAGTGGCAGATGTTTGTGTCTGCAATGGAAAAGATGGGAAAAAGGATTGAAGATGCAAAGAAAGAATTTGAAAATCTTACAACCACAAGAAAAAGGCAGTTAGAAAAACCTTTGAACAAAATCAGAGAGATTGGCTTTTTTGCAGAATCAGAGACCCCTCTAATTTCTAATAAATCTGAAGATACCGAATAAAAATCGGTGTATTCTTTAGAGTTTAATCAAAGTAAATCGGTTATGAAAAAAGAAGAAATTCGATCTTCCTCTTCCAAACGGAAGAGGAGAACGGAATTAGTCTATACAGGTAAAAGTACTGCTTTAGAGCTTCTATCGGAGCCCTCTTTTACTAACCTTCATATCACCAAAGAATTCGGTTTGAATGAGCGATGGTATAACAGGATTATCTTTGGCGAAAATTTTGGGGTTTTGAAATACTTTTTACAGCAAGGCAATAAAAAGATTTTAGCGAACTCCGATGGTTCAGTTGGAGTACGTCTTATTTATATTGATCCTCCTTTCGGTACCGGCGATATCTACAGCAGAAATCACGTTAATGCATATTCTGCGAGGAGGACAGGGGTAAAATATATTGATTGGCTTAGAAAACGAATCATCTTGTTGAGAGAGCTTTTGACTGAAGATGGAAGTTTCTATATGCGGATTGACTATCATTTCGGACACTATATGAGGGTTATACTTGATGAAGTTTTTGGTGCTGAGAACTTCCACAATGAGATCATCATTAACCGGACAAAAAAGATTTTTGACGGGATCAGTAAATTTAATATTGCAACTGATACTTTATTTTTCTACACAAAAACGAATAACTACATATTCCACGGAGTTAAAAAGCCCAGGTCTCATCAGAAATGGATTCCCATGCATTCTCCTGGCATACGGTGGACAAAAGTAGAGGAGGATTATTTATCTTTTTATTCCGATAAACAGCTTGAAATTAGGAGAGGGAGACCATGTTCCAGAGGTCGCGTGTTTGATGGAAAAGTCCATATACCTCCTGCAGGCCGCCATTGGACGTTCACTCAGAAAAGGTTGGAGAAGTACCTGAAAGAGGGTAGAATTAGAAAGAATACTGATTCGGGTATGCTTGAGTATTTCACCAGTCCGGAAGAAATTGTAGATTCCAATTGGACAGACATTCCCGGATATACGTTTAAATGGGGGTATCCCACAGAAAATTCTGAACAGTTACTGGAACGTATCATTTCTGCTTCTTCAAATGAAGGAGACATCGTTCTGGATATATTTGCAGGTTCCGGTACGACGGGTGCAGTGGCTGAGAAAATGGGTAGAAGGTGGATAATGGTAGATTCCTCCAAAACATCAATTTATACGATTCAACGTCGAATGTTAAGCCTAAATGAACGGATTGGAAACAAGGGTAATAAATTGCAACCAACACCTTATGCAGTTTACGAGGCTTATCCAATGTTGGAATCAGTTTCCATATCTACTTCCTTCGAAACGTATAAAAAAAATGTTCTGGCTATTTTCAAATGTGAGGCAAGTCAAATCACCATAGGGAGTCAAAAAGTAGATGGAAAATTAAATAGGAATCCAGTCATCGTTTTTAACTGGGAGGATAGCACTGATCGGATGGTATACGAGGGATATCTGAGAATGATACATAGAGCCATATCAGGCAATGGGGAAAATTTAGTATATATTATTGCACCTGTTTTTATGGTTGCTATGTTCTCTGACTCTGTAATTCTTGATAAGATTGAGTATCAAATCCTTAAAATACCTGTATCAATTATGGACTTGTTGTTAGAAGAGATTAGTGCTTTAAAGTGGAGGGAAGAAGATATCAACAAAATTGTGAAGTCGATTGCCTTTGATTTTATTCAACCACCCACTGTGAGTTCACAATATCTCATACATAATTTTAAAGATGTTACCGAATGCTCCATAAAGATTCTGGATTTTCAAACAAACGCCATGTTAAAAAAACCTCTTCCGGATAAGGAAAAAGGGATTAAATCACTCAGAATGATTTCAATAGATACACGATTTGATGGAAAAACATTTCGACCACAATTCACATTTTTTGAAAAAGATTTAGCAGCAAATGAATATACATGCCATTTCCCAATATCCGATATTGATAATCAACTTTTAATCTGTTATTCAGACATGTTTGGGAATGAGAAAAGGGAATTAAGGAGATCAAAATACTTTCGTTCCGAACCTTAGGCGCTTAATACTGAATATCTTTCTTTTTGTGGAAGAAAATTGTTTTCCACTGTCGATCAAATGTTAGTCAAAAACATGAAACGTGAATATTTGAAACGTGAAAATTCACGCATTACGTTTCACGCTTCACGTTTAAACTTCACACATCATCTATACACCCTTTTGGTTCTGGCTTGTCCAGGTTAGGGATGGTAAAGAGTGAAATATTTGGGACTCGTCCTTCACATCTTTATTCTCACCTGAAAAAACTTCCCAACACAAAATTATTCACCGATCTCTGGTTTGTCACTGCTATAAGAGAGATTAATCCAAATCCTTTAAACCGTTATATATTTATTAAAGAGTGCAAAGACAAGGATTCATTCTTCAATACGGAAATTCAAGAAATCCGTCCATTTTTTAAAGATACGGTTCCTTTATGGCTTATGTTCATTGATAGTGATAATGCTTTATTAGAGTGGGAGATGACGCCTTACGAAAAGATTTCACTAACAGAGCTCAAGCAACGAATTATCAAGTCTACCTGTTGCAAGTTTATTAAAGGAATGGGAAGACCGGGAAAGCGTTCATCCTCTTTTAGCAGATTTTTCCGGTCGAGGCTGGGAGGAGGGTTTAGTCTTACGGATTTGGATTTTATGTTTGTCGGTAACAATAAAATGGTAATCATTGAAGAAAAAACTTTTATCGATGAGAATTCCGGATTGTTGGGGTATGGGCAATATGAATCCTTTCGTGAAATACTGAACGATAATTTAGACGATTTAAAGATTAAAGAAGGGGATATATCGTGGTTTTTAACATTTGTCTCAAATGAGGGCATTTATGTGTACGATGTGCTGAAACAGGGATTGGGAGAGAGAAAGTCAGTCAAACATACTAAATGGGGTAGGATGATATGTATTCCAATGGAGGAAATGGAACGTAGTTCTATCGAGGATTTTATGACAATATTAAAAAAGAAATTATTGACTTGAGTAATCTATCGGCCACTCTCTTGAGGGATTCCTATAATAAATCCGGAGGAAGAACATGTAAGAAACCCGTTCGGGAAGAAAGTTGAATAATTTGAGTTAGATTCGACTATGAGTATTCATAACCAGGAATGTTTCACACCGTTCAGATCATACGTTAGTCAGCTGGAAGATGATACACAAAAAAACTACAGTGTTCTTGTTTCATCAACACTGAACATCTGAGAAGATTATCATGGATAAAAAGATTTGTATGATTACTGGAGCTAATTCCGGAATTGGTAAAGCTGCTGCTACTCAGATTGCTCAACAAGGCTATCATATGATTCTCGCATGTCGTAATCCGGAGAGAGGCAAAACGGCACTCCGAGAAATCGAGGAAAATTCTCACAGTACTTCTCTTGAACTTATGATTGTGGATATGTCTCGGCAATCATCGATTCGGGGATTATCCAAAAACTTTTTCAACAAATATGATAGACTTGATACGCTTATCCATAATGCAGCTATTTTCGACATCACCCAAAAAGATGTTGTCTATACGAGTGAGGGGATAGAAACAGTGTGGGCAACGAATCATTTGGGACCGGCACTACTCACAAAACTTCTTTTGGATGCTATCAAAAGCAGTGAACAAGGACGTATAATTACCATTGCGTCAAAAGGATTGAAAGCAAAGCCCTTTCTGAAGGTAGACTTGGAAGATCCCGAATTCAGAAAGAAAAAGTTTAGTCTTGTAGATGCATATTATCAATCGAAACGAGCCCAAGTGATGTATACTTATTGGCTTGCGGAAGAACTGAAAGACACAAATATCACGGTCAATTGCATCCAGGTACCTGCAGTCCAGGTGGATATTAGTAAATATTTGAACCTCCCCTCAATCATGAGATTTCTCTACTCGCTCAAGAGCAAGTTCGCTTTATCGCCTGAAGAGATGGCAGGAACATATACTTATCTGGCGACTTCGGATGAAATAAGGTCGGTCACAGGAAAATACTTTGACGAAAAGAGGAGAATAGTCAAGTCAAACAAATATACCTACCAGACCGAAAATATAGAGAAGGTAATGAACTTAACAATGAGCTATCTAAAACAGGATAGCGGTTAGAAAGGAAAACCTCTTGAGAACTCAATCACACCTGTCAATTAGCAGGGTAGGCTAACAAAAGCATGAACCGGATAAAAGAATATTCCACTTACGATCCAGATGCTTTTAACGGTTATGCAAACTGATAGAAGCTATGAACAGAGTAGAATAAGATGAAGATTAATATAATTGGTGTGCCATTTAACAGTGATGGTACAACTTCAAAGGAAGAAAACCCAGCACAAGCACTAAGGGATTCTGGGCTAATAACCTTGTAAAATACCTTATTCATTAATATGCATTGTTCATGTACTGTGAACATGAGGATATAATGTACGTTTGTCAATGTTTTTCACTTAATTATTGCAAAGAAATCTTTATACATAATTTTGAGGCGTTGTATAAAGATGCTATTATTTTTCCTCCCAAGCCGGACATAAGAATTCACGATAATCACAGTTCTGGCAAATGTAGTCATTGGGTTTTGCGTTGAAAATTCCTTTTCTAATTCCTTCCGCAACTTTTTCGATTCTTTCTTGATGTTTATTGAGGTCTTTTTCCGAGAATTCATGGCTGGATAGAGGGTCATCCGGATGTCTGAGAAAATGTAGAGTTGCAGTTCCGGGAATTCCCTGGATGCCATCTACTGAATCCCTTTTAAGGGCTTCTATATACAAGGCAAGCTGTAGGCTGTTTTTAGCAGATTCCTTGTTTTTCCCGGTTTTATAATCGACTACCGAGAGATATTTTCCGTCTTTGTCAATTCGATCTATTTTCCCTGATATTTGAACGTTTAGACTTTCAATAATGAACTCGAATCTTTTTTCCCTTCCAATCACCTTCGGAGGATATTTTTCCACAAAATTAAAGTAATCTTTAAGAATCTGTTCTCCCTGACGTTTAAATTCTTCTTCCCGAATCAGGTATTCAAACGCATCTTGTCTCCAATGTTTATCCAAAAGATTACGAAGCGTCTCCAGGCTTTGATCTTCGGATCCATGGAATTCCTCTAATACATTGTGCATGATAATACCAAACTCCATTGCAACTTTACTTCTCCTTTGGGGTACATGGTCAATTTTATCAAGGCGGTATTTGAGGGAGCACTGATCATATTCTTCTATGCTGCTTGCGGAAAGTTTAAGAAGTTTACTATCGAGAATTGTCCGCAGGACTCTGCGAGAATCTTGATATTTCATCCGTTTGCTGACGGAAGGATAAAATTCTGCATACGGTGAATTTTCACTTAATTTACCATTCTGGTCAAGACATCGAATGTCTTCTATAATTGTATTGGCATTATGGTACTGATGTGCAGAAATCTCACGGTTCAGGTCTACCAGTAATTTCTGTTTTATCTCTGAAATGCTCTCAATTGGAATTTGGTTTTCTTTTTCTTGCATAGGTAATATCTCCATAATGGGTATGTTTGAGTTTTCCCCACAGGGTGCTGTGCACAATTCTTTTAGTAGCAGTGATTGGGCTTTCGATGGACCCAATAGGTGCAATTGCTCTTTTGCCCGGGTCACAGCTACATAAAAAATTCTCCGTTCTTCATTTATATATTCCTCGTCAAGGGTAATATTTTCTGGCTTGGGCCATTGGTACCACGGTTCTGGAAGTGAATCCAGCATCACTGGAGTTTTTTTCCTGAGTGGAAAACTCCCTGCCCGCAGGAAGGGAATCATCACAACTGGAAATTCTAATCCCTTACTTTTGTGGACTGTTAATACCTGAACAGCGATAGATGAATCAAACAACTCTGGCTGAATGGCTGGGTACTTGAGATCGAGTTGTAAAATATTAATATATGCCAGCCAGTGTTTTAGAGATTTGTCTTTCTCCCTAATAATAAAAGATTCAGCAATAGACATGAGATGTCCACTGTTTATAAGGTTTAGGCGATCCATATATCGGTAACTGTGACGTGTTTTTCTTAGTATATCAGGTTCACTCAGGATTTCCCAAACCATTTCATCTGCCTGGCGATTTTGACCGTGTTTATTCTGAAGGGAGCGAGTTTTTTCCATGACCCACAAGAGTTTTTCTTTTACTGATGTCGATAGTTGGTTTTCGTTAATTATTCCCCTAAGTGATTGTATCTTTTCCTTAATATTACCTGTCTTGGTTTTCTGAAAAAATGATCGTGTCCAACTTATCCCCATTTGTTGGCTGAGTATCCTGAATAGAGCGGGATCAGCCTGGGTACTGTTAACAATAAAATGTCCCCATGCTAATATATCTTTAACCGCAGGAACGTTGAAAAATTTTTCTGTGTAAACATCCACCGGAATTGTTGCCTGGTGAAGGGTTTTTGCCATTTGTTTTACTTGACTCCAAGTTCGGCAGATGATGGCAATATCGCCATAATGGAAATTCTGTTCTGATATCAATTTGTTAACAAGCTTGGGAATCTCTTGCAGGGTTTGAAGTCGTTCTCCCATATGCCATTCAGGTTTAGGACCATGTTTATCATCACTTGAGATAAGTATTTTGTCCGTTCGGTTTGAGTCGTTGGCGATACTCGCGTTAGCCAAATCGAGGATCTCTTGAGTTGCTCGATAGTTTTGTTCCAATTTCACAACTTTGTAGTTTGGGCAAAAAAGATACCTGCTTTCAAAATCCTGAATATTGTAATAATTTGCTCCTCGAAAACTGTAAATGCATTGGTCTTCATCACCTACAACGGTAATACTTGGGTTTTTCTGAGAAATGAGATTTACGATTTTATTGAGTGCAAAGTTATTATCCTGGTATTCATCAATGATTATATGCAGATGGTTAGCTCGAACCTTGGAAAGAATTTCCTCATCCTCGTTGAGCATGTTCCAGCAGTCCAAAATCATATCCCCATAATCAGTGACTCCTAATTCTATTTTCCAATTTTGATAAGTCTTGTAAACTTTTATGAGATCCTTCAACTGCTGCAGAATTTCCTCAGAGTCTAACTTTTTGTTGATACCTGGAAAGAGAGTAAATATATCTTCTTTTTTTGTGGATAACCGATCAAACTTTTTTTGAATTTCTGCTTGTGACAAGAGTTCGTCTCTAACCCGGTTGAAAAAGGGGATAAAGCTGCCGGTGACTGTCCTGATAGGATCAGATCTAAATTGGTGAGAAGTAAGAAATGTCAGTTCATCAAACCTGTTTAACAGAATGAATTTAATGTCATTTTCGTGGATTAGGAGCCTCTCCGCGTCGGGAGAATCGCTGAATTCACGCACAAGCCGGTTACAAAAACTGTGAAAGGTTGAAATGAGAATATTTTCGGATTGATTCCCGATTAATTCCTTAATTTTTTTCCGGAGCTCGGCGTTAGTTCTCTCAGTAAAAGTGAGGACAACAATATGTTCTGGATTTACTGAATAAGATTGGATCAAATGTCCGATTCTATGGATAATCGTAGATGTTTTCCCTGTCCCGGCACCTGCAAGAATCATTATTGGAGCAGGAGGATGCTCGATAGCTATTTTTTGTTGTGTATTGGGTATAAATGTCATGGATAAAAGTTACTGAAACATAAGGAGATTAAAAATTTCTATCCACAATTTACTGGGAGGAAACATAGTGCGATCTAACATTTTAGGTTGGCGCTGTTCTAAATACCCTATGATCCGCCAGCTGGCGGATTGAAAACGTGGCTAAAAGGTTAGTTATAACTGGTGAGTGGTGAGCGGTGGAGTGGTAGTACCAGTAACCAATAACCACTCACCAATAACCAATATCAGCCCCAGCTCAAACATACCATCAGGAAAGCGTGGATAATTCATACATTTCATTGAACAAAGCCATTAGGTTTTAAACAACCCAACCTGGACAAGCCCCTCCCGAAACTTCGGGATAAATATGGTTCTTTTTTATCAAACACGTTAAATCGCATTACCCAAAGGTCGCTATATTAAATCCAGCTCCCACTACAGGAGGAAAATCCCCGGTTTCTATCTATAATTCGTGAATTATTTCACTTGTAGAATTGTGTTGATTCGTGCAGAATTATGTTGTTTTGTGACGTTTAGGTTGCCCCACTGGAGCCCCACAAGGTTTTTTTTGACTATTTGTTTAATCTTAACCAAATTTCGTTTGTGGATTGTTTATTAATTCCATAACATTATCTATAAATTTGTTAAAATGACATTAGAACCATATTGATTTAATATTATGTGGATAAATCATCATTCCCTGCCCGCCGGCCCGTCCGCCGGAGGGCGGGCAGGCAGGCGTACTCCAATCACAATATATCAATAGGTGTTTATTATTTCCAATCTATCCTGCCTTCGCGGACGCTGTCAGACAGGGCGGGAAGGGTGATATGAAGCAAAATTTTACACATATTGACAATGTTAGGAAGGAGGAATTTGAGTATCATTATCTCTAAACTTTATGCCATATTTTAATTTCATAACAGATGAAGAATTTCGTCTCGGCCTTGAATCCGACTACAAAGAACTGCAAGCAACCTTCAAAGTAGAAGCGTGGAAAGCAGTGCATGTTTTGGCAGGAAGTATTATTGAGGCATTGTTAATAGATTTCCTCTTATCAACGAAACACAAGTCATGGTCAACTAACAAAATTCTAAGTCTGAAGTTTAATGAAGCAATCAAGGCATGTAAGGAAGCAGGTCTTCTTAGTAACAGAAGTGAGCCGCTTACAATAGTGGTGAAGGATTTCCGAAACCTTATTCATCCTGGTAGAATCAAAAGGCTTGCACAAAATGTTGACCGCAACTCGGCCCAAATTGCCATTTCACTTGTAAAAATGATAATAAAAGAGGTAAGAGATAAAAGGCAATCATTATATGGACTAACTGCAGAGCAATTCGTTACTCAATTAGAACGTGACCCGAATGTCGTAAAAGTTCTTGAACACTTTACTCGTGATATGCAGGAAGCTGAGCTTGAAAAACTTCTTCTCAAGATTATCCCAGACAGCTACTTTGAGCTTATGAAAGAGGAATCTAATCCGGTCACAGATGAGATTATAGATGCATTGCAAATATGCTTTCATAGGATTTTTGAAAATGTATCTATCAAAGTAAAAACAAAAGTTATGCAGAGACATATCTGGATATTAAAGAATGAAGGTAGCTATAAAATTAATTTTTATGAGAATTACTTTTTCAAAAATTTCTATTTTGAATATATCCCAAACGGCTCAGATAGAAAATTCATTAAAGACAGGCTTTTTGCACTTGTATCTTACACCAGTGGTTTGGGCGATTTCAATCATAAATTTGACCACATAGGAGCGTATCTGGATGATGATGAAATTGTAAACTTTTCAAATCGTGTGTTAAATTGCTATATTAAGACAGAAGAGATTGATAAATATTGGATTTGGATAAACTACGATGAAATGAAGTCAGATCACCAACGGAAATTTATCGAAACTATTGACAAACCGCGGACAACCTTTTTCTTGAGTGATGAAGCAAAGACTAAGTTACAAGATCTAAAAAACACCATTTTATCCGATGAAAATGATCTTCCGTTCTAAATAGATCAATTGTTCTTTTTGAAATTCAACAACTTTATATAGGAAAGTTCAGATTTGCCTTACCATACCTTGAGCTGACAGAGGACTACTGCTTTTTGGATGGTTTAGTGGCATCTTTAAGGTTTATTTTAAACAGCAAGTTAAGTGCTCGTTTACCCGCCGCTTTCAATAATTTCTGCATATATTTTCTGGGTTTGGCAAGATTGTCATACGATCTTCTTTCATTTTCATTGTAGAGATCGGGGAACAATGGCTGTTTGGGCTCCAAATCGGAGGGTATATGAGCGGAAAGTGAACCAGAATGTTGTAAATTCGATGAGATATAAGCATAACCATTTATGTAGGGAGAAAATTGATGATACAAGAGCAGCTTGATCGGCTATACAAGTTAAAGAAACAAGGTCGGGTACGATTCGTTAACTGCGGTCTGGTTAATGAAGATCTTTATAGTAATGCTAGAACTAAAGTTCTGTGGTTATTAAAAGACCCAAATGATCCTGAACCTGATGATATTAAGGATTGGAAACCGTGGAATCTGCCAGAACAAATTAGGGTAAATATTAAGGAGAAGTACTGGGCTAGAAGAATTATGTGGAAAGTGGTAGGAGCGCTGACCTACGGCATGCAGCAGAGTGATTTCCCACCTTTTCGTACCTGTTATGATAGTGAAGCTATGAATATCTGTAATGGTCTCGGAATGATCGGTGTGACAAATCTCAAAAAAAGTGGGGGAGGCGGTTCATCTAAGAATATTGAGATTCTTACTGTTGCAAGGGAAGATATAGACCTCTGGACTGAGGAAATAAGGATAATGGCACCACACATTGTTATATGTGGAGGTATTTATGGATATATTAAGAAGCCGTTAGGACTCTTTGATAAACTACTACAAGCAGGTGGTAGATATGCAATCCATAATTTTGATGGTCATCAGTGTATATTACTTGATATGCATCATCCGGCATACCGCGTTTCGGTTGCACTTATGTTTGCATTTTTTAAAGATTGTATTGAAGAATTGCGATTTAAAGGTTTAATTCCCTGAACAATAAATACTAATTATTTAGTTATCTTTACTATCATCAATAAAACAGATTTTCATTAAACATCCGTTCAACTGTAGCATAGAGTTTTGGATACAATGGCTGAGTAGGCACCAAAAGTAGCTGTTTCTGAGGGAAATCAACCACACTTATAAGGCGACAGTCATTGGTTTAAATCCAAAGTATTTCATCGAGAATTTTCGCCCCAATATTGATCCATTTTCTGCTATGTAATTGATATATAGGGTATTCCTTATTCCACATTATCTAACGGGGCAGCTGACGAATCCTGTGTCCCGCAGGGACTCCATTGGAGGAGAACCAAAAAGCTGCCTGTCCAGGAACAAGACGCCATCCCGACAGTTCGTGTACGGGATTCGAGCATGAGTAAAATGATGTCGAAAATACTGATCAATATTCCCAAAGGAAAATTCATTTGTGTGGTTTAATTTTTTTTGATTTTATGGGAGAAATTTTAACCTTTTACAAGTTGTTATGTCTAAACAGGCAAAATGGAAAATGAAAGACAGGGAACTCGTAAAACAATATCAGCAGGGAAATAGAAATGCATTTGATGAATTGGTTAAAAGACATTATCCTCAGACATACCGTCTGTTTCACCGGATGGCAGGAGATGCCATGCTTGCCGACGACCTTTGTCAGGAAACGTATATACGAGTTTACAGAGGACTTAAAAGATTTCGATTTCGATCAGAATTCGCAACTTGGTTATATAGAATATCCATCAACGTGGCAAACAATCATTTCAGAAGGGAAAAGATAAAAAAATTATTTTTTTCGGAAAAAGAATATGAAGGAAGTACAGACACAGATGAATCTTTTACAGAACAAACCGACCACAACTTGTGGCAAGCTATCCAAAAATTACCCCGAAAACAGCGAATGGTTATCATTTTCAGGATTTTTCAACAATTACCTTTTAAAGATGTCGCTGACGTGATTGGAATATCTGAAAATAGTGCGAAAGTTAACTACCATTATGCAATTAAAAATTTGAAGGGACAATTGTCTGTAGAATCCCTTGGAAAAGTAACGAAATGAATATCGAAGAAAAACTTAAGGCAATAGCTATCCGGCAAGTAGATGTCCCGGACTCGGACAAATTTATTAACCGTCTCCACGGTGAAATTGTCCGGAGAGATAAAATAAGGACCGAAATCTACTCTGGAATAATAACAGTAGCTCTGATTTTTGTTATAACACTGGGAGTGATAAACAAGATTTCAGTGGATTATGACGAGTTGTACATGACACAGTTTGATTTGGATCTTTTTTCTGATAATGATTTTACTTACTATCCAAAAGAGTGGCTGGAGGGGGAACAGTTTACAATTGAAGTGGCAGAATATTTAATTAACGAAGCCGACTTTACAGGACAAGGATGGGAATTGGTTGATGACCTGGATAATTTGGGATTTTTGAATATAATAACTGAGGAATTGGGGAGTTAATTATGAAAAATATATCAATTTTTATGTTACTGACAACATTGGTCGTGGGTCAAATTCCTGATCCACCACTGGAAAGGCGTGTTGATCCCAAAGAACGAAGTCGTATCGAGATGATGAAGATGTGGAGATTGACTGAACATCTTAACCTGTCGGAAGAACAAGCAACGAAGTTTTTCCCACGATACAAGGGATTAAGCGAAGGTATTGAGGTTCTAAATTCCAGGCAAAAAGAACTTGTAGAAGAATTCAAAAAGATGATGGAGATGAGAGATGAAATCAGTGATGCTGATTTTAATCGTATGATGAAACAGTTTCAGGAAATTGAAGAATTGAAAATCAAAGAAAAATTCAAATTTGTACATGATCTTAGTGACGTCTTATCACCGGAACAAAGGGCAAGGTATATAATATTTGAGGTACGTTTCAAACATGAGCTTAAAAAGGCATTAAGGGAAGAGAGGCGCGATTTTCCATTTCGAGATCGGGACAAACCGAGACCCCGGAAAAGAATGAGAGATCGCTGGTAAACAGATATGGGGGTAAATTGTGGCTGATTTATTAAAACAAGCAATCGAACAGGCGATAGTCCTTTACGACCGAAAAGTTGGGGAGGGAGATATTACAACTGAAAACCTCTTCCCGTATCCAAAACATACCCAGGTGAATGTGGTGTGTCAAAAAGAGGCGACAGCGGTGGGTAATCAAATATTCAAAGCTTTGGTAATGCACGGTGATAACACAATCAATTTCCGATCTCAAATAGAGAATGGCGAAATCGCAAATCCCGGAGATATTATCGCACAATTGGAGGGAAACGGTCGTGCCATCTTAACTGTGTGGCAGGCCGCTAAACCAATTTTATCTCTATTGGAAAATGTTCGTTCTACAGTAGAAAAAACAGTAATTGAATTAAAACCTACCAAGATAGATGTAACACATTCTTTTGGTTTGCCCATAGGGTATGAAAAATTGTTTGCCTATGCTGTTGAGGAAGCGGGCGGAATTTCACTGGGTACCGGTTTGGATGATATCGTATTTATTACGTCTGAACACATTTCCTGGGTCGGTTCCATTAAAAAAGCGGTTTTCAATACTTTGGATGAAGTGGGGGAACTGAGGAAACTGATCAAGGTTATCGTTGAAATTGATACACCAGACCAGGTGGTATCGATTAAGGGTATGAATGTTAATTATATATTCTGCACCCATTTTTCCGTTGAACAAGTCCATCAAGTTGGAGAGATCACCGAGGGGTGGGCTAAACTAATAGTAGATCAATCCATTTCGGTAGAGGAGGTAAAAAAATTAAAAGATTCTGGTGTTCGATTGTATTCTCTGGATTTAAGAAAAAACTTAATAACTGATAATTACTTTTCACTTTCATTCAGTAAATAGGAGGAAGAATAATGTTTTCCACGAATAAACTGATCGCATCGATGGTCATTGGTGGGTTAGTCATTTTTACGGGATGTGAAACTACAGACGATCCTTCGAAAGATGAGATAATGTCAGCCCTTGAAGCGATTATCTCAGGCGATGTAGCGCTCGGGATGGATGAGTTTAACGATGGTGGCGCTTTAGACATCGAATTCGGAGATATCACGGATGGAGGATTAGGAAAGACTTTGGAAGATTACTATCCATCAGACAGTCTACGATTCAGATTTGGCAGGAATGTGACCAATCATGAAATCTCAGTTACGCACGAATTCGAAGGCGATTCTGTGGTCTATTCCACCATATCTCATACAGTTTCAGGTGATTTCATCACGGTCATTTTTGATACCTCGGGAGTACTTGTAGATTCGTTTGCAAAACCGTTTAACATAGAGGTAATCCGTAAAGTAAAGTTCAAAAGGATAGACAATACACGACAACCGCGTAGAAATTGGCGCTTGGTTGCATTAACCCCCATAGTGAGTATTTCCGGTAGCAAGATTGATATTGATTCCCTGGTGATTACAAACACTCAAAATGGTGATCTTCTTTACAGATTCGAAGCAGAAAACCTGTTGGATTTGTATATCGATCGTGAAAACATTCCTCAAGTTACTACAGGGGATTCGATCACACTGAAGCTTTACGTTTCCAATACAGGTCCGGAGTATGAATGGGAATCGGGTGAAGGAGCCCATTTGAGGATAGGAAGAGGACGTCGGTCACTAAACGGACACCTCCATGCTCGCAGAAAATTTTTCGATGATGGGACTCATGGAGATGTGGTAAAAAACAATAACGAATTCACGAGGATATTTTTTGTTCATCCTCCCGGAAGGGGATTTAGACATCGTATCTTCAAAATGTTTGTCGATGTCATCGATTTTGAAACACTCTTCAGCACAGAGGGAGGATACAATGCAGCATTATGGGGATTTCCTTATAAATCTAAACGATAACCATTTTCTCCTGAAATAATACTCCGGTTTTTTTATCAGGTTTTATTTATTCCTAAATTGAGAGATTTGCGTAGGATAAGTTGTTAACTTGTCCTCTTGACTATACGTAATATCTTTTCCAAAGGATCCTTCAGAAATAGTTATCATAAAATTGCTCAATTTAGATTGTTCTTTTCGTGGTCTTATTTGGATTGTTATGTAAATTACTCAAGTTTTGCACATAGTAAGTGTTTTATATTTCAGAAGATGTTCATAAATAAAGTCATTAAGTATCGTAATAAAAAAGACGATTTTCATATTACCGTTATTCTCTGTACTTTTCTTAGCGTAAGAAAAGTACCAAAAGAAACAGTCGCTGGAGTAAAATTTTATCCGTCTGTACCATCGTTTCGGGAATGAATTAAACTCGCCCCTCTCCACCAGCTGGTGGAGAGAGGCTCAAACAGTAATTCATTCTAATCCTCCACGATGGTTTGACGTCAATGATAAAATTTTTCTAATGCGACATAATAACACATTCTGCGAACATCAACTACATAAATGACCGTAAAGAGGTGCGAAACATGAGTAAATTATTTTTAACCTGGTTTATGATATTTAATTATCAAACCAGAGTGTTCAGTTATGGCTGTTAGGTTTGACTAAAATAATAAATAGAAAATGAAACTTCGGTCCAAAATCCTTTCACTGACATTGATTGTAGTAACGGTGTCTTTTTTATTTCTATCGGTGCCGGTGTATTGGTACCTAAAAAGCGCTCTGGAAGATGAATTGGATAAACGTCTGCTTTCCATTGCGGAGATTACAGCAAATAACGTAAACAAGGACCTATTGCGTACCCTTGCAAGAGAACCTGCCTTATCAAATGTACGGAAAAGTTTAGAAGATAATTTGATGTTTTTTGTATCAGAACAGATAGATGGACTTGCAATCCATAGATCAGATGGCAAACAATTAGCAATGGTGGAAATGAGTAAAAGTGCCAATGATCTAATATTTGAACTGATAAAAACCTTAATCGGGACAGAAAATAAACATGGCAATGTCTCCGAACTCTATAAACTATCGAGTGGAAAATATTTTAAAGCTGCTGCTTATCCCATTTTTATGATTGACGATCCGATGGTTTTTCTGGTAGTTTGGGGAGGAACCGATTTTATGAGCGAGATTGATCAAATTACGGGAATTGTATTTTGGATCATTCTAATTACCGTGGGCATTGCTATGGGTTTGGCAGTTATTTTTTCTCAATCTTTACTATCTCCTGTAAAAAAACTCTCTGAATATACCAAATCGATCAAGAAAAATATTTATACGGACACCGTAACACTAAACCGTAAAGATGAGTTTGGAGACTTAAGCCAATCCCTCTCTGAGATGCATACAGAAATCAAACAGAATGAACAGACGATGAAACAATTATTATCAGGAATCGCTCATGAAATCAAAAATCCATTGGGTGGAATGGAAATTTATTCAGGTCTTTTACGGGAAGAACTTGCTAAAAGTAATGGCAATTCTACTTCTGATGAGAGCTTAAATTACCTAGGAAAAATCACCCGGGAAATTCAACATTTAAAACAGGTGGTATTGGAATATTTAGACTATGCGAAGCCTCTTAAAAGTGATTTAAAACCAATCCATATAGAATCGTTGATTGAGGATATTTACAGGATACTTCTTCCGGAAATGAGACAAAAGGAAATTTCATACACACTATCCGGACAAGGGGAAGTTTTAGCTGATGAATCAAAATTAAGAAGGGTGTTCTTGAACCTTTTGAAAAATAGTTTAGAAGCAGTTGATGACAAAGGTACTATTAAAGTAGAGATTAAGAATGAAAATTTAACCACTATTATTGATGTTACTGATAATGGGATTGGCATTCCGGAGGACAATATGTCTCAGATATTCCAACCTTATTTCACTACGCGGGAAAAGGGTTATGGATTGGGATTAACCATAGCAAAAAACATCATTGATGAATTGAATGGCACAATTATTGTAAAAAGTCAGGAAGGAAAGACGACTACTTTTACTATAGAATTGCCTGAAAACTGATATGAGTGATGCTAAAGAAATAATGATTCTCGTCATTGAGGACGATAAAACCATGTGTGAAGGGATTCAGACTGTCTTAGAGAAAGCGGGATATCATGTAATATCTGCTTTGGATGGGATTGAGGGAAGCCGACTGTTCACACAGTACAATCCCCAGCTTGTGATCACAGATTTGAAACTTCCCGGAAAAGGGGGTATGCACTTATTACACGAATTTTTAGAAATCAATCCTTTTCTTCCGGTGATTCTCATATCCGCATACGGTACTATCGATTTGGCTGTGACTGCACTAAAATCCGGTGCCAAAGATTTTATCGCCAAACCGTTCTCTATTGATGAATTAAAAATAAAAGTCTCCCAAGCGCTGGAGGATTTAACTTTTCCGGAAGTTGAAGCAGATATGATTTCCACTTTTCACGGTATGGTAGGTTCTTCACCAGATATGAAAGAGCTTTATGAAAAAGTTAAGCAAGTAGCAAGGGTAGACAGTCCGGCTTTAATCACGGGTGAGAGCGGAACGGGAAAAGAACTCATTGCAAGAGCGATACACAAAGAGAGTAAAAGAAGTGGGAAACAATTTTTAGCTGTGAATTGTGGGGGATTTACAGATTCTTTGCTCGAAAGCGAGTTATTTGGACATGAAAAGGGCGCCTTTACGGGTGCGATTAGACAACATAAGGGAATATTTGAACAAGCTGATGGAGGCACGATACTTTTGGATGAGATTGGGGAAATATCCAGACAAATGCAGGTAAAACTTCTCAGAATTTTACAGCATCAGGCTTTCTATCGCTTGGGAGGTACCGAAGAAATATCCACGGATGTTCGTATCATAGCATCCACAAATCGGAATCTGAAAGAAGCCATTTTGAAAAAACAATTCAGGGAAGACCTCTATTTCCGTCTGAATGTGATTCCCATTGACGTTCCTTCATTGAGAAAGAGATATTCAGACCTACCCGACCTCGTTGAATATATTGTAACCATGAAATCCCGAAATCTTGACATAGAAAAACCGGTTTTTAGTAATGAAGCTATTGAAAGATTAAAACAGTACTCATGGCCTGGTAATATCCGAGAATTGGAGAATTTTCTTGAGAGAATCTTGATTTTCTCCAACAAAAAAATGATTACAGCAGATGATATTTATTTTGATGAGAACAGCAACATGCCTATTGAGGGAAAAGAGAAACTTATAAGTGTATTGAAGGATAAAGAGTATGATATGATAAAGGAAGCGCTTAAAAAAGCAGGGGGCATTAAGCAGAGAGCTGCAAAAATTTTAGGAGTCAAAACCAGCACTCTTTACTACAAGATGAATAAATATGGTCTTTTCGATAAAAAAGAAGAAACAGGAATTGATGAATAAGTCTACTCCGACCTATCTGTCGTTAGGGACGATAGACAGGCTACTCGCAGTTACCCATCTTCACTACGTTACGATGGACAGACGATGGACAGATTCGGATACGACTCATGAATGAACAATCTCATTCATTCTTTAACAGGAAAAAATATAGAATGAAACTTTTTGGAATAATTATTTTTTTACTTGTACCCATATTTATTTTGCCGCAGGACATTCAAAATGTCTGGACTGAATATATACAATCGGAATCTGAACTTAGTGAGACATTAGCTAAGGAACAGCTTATATTAGAACAACTTGAGATTTTGCAAAATGAGATGACTATTCTTCGGAAGAATAAATCGTGGTTCAATGGATGGATAAATGAGTTAATTCTCCATAGAAAAAGTGACCGGCAAGTTGAATTGAATGACTCTTTAAAAGCATTACAAAACAATGAACAAAAGCTGTTGATGGAGAGGGACAGAATATTTTTGACCTTAAAAACAGTCTATCGTCAACTGTTAGAATCCGGAGTTGGTGATACTCTTTCAGTGGAAGATAGACAGCGTACGTTTTCAATTGGTCGGTGGATTGTGGGAAGAGGATTGACTCCCGTTGACTTACCGGATTATTCCTCCATTTTAACGAATCCATATGAGGATGATCAGATCAGACAACTCATTTTTGAAGATTTGCTTTTGGTTATTGGTAAAAAGATAACGTTAATCGATTTCATCATACTCGAGTGGCGATCGGAACAGGAACTGATAAATCGCCTTGAGGAATTCCATCGCGATCTTGGTTTAGCATTGGAATCAGATCGTGACTTAGGTTCTGGAGGTAGTCAGATATTTTCCACAGAAGAACAGGGTGTGGGGTCATTTGATTATGCCACTGATGGGTCTATTGTAACTGATATGGGGAATTATTTTTCTGAAAGGTCGAGTTCGGAAAAAAGACCATTGGGTTCCTCATTATTAGAAAATCAAATTACTCCGGAGATTATTAGAAGCTCCTCGATTGGGTCATCCACGATTGAGAATAATATAAATTTTCTGAAATACAAACGTCAACATTACCAGACACTTATTGTACAGATTGAGAAAGAATTGGCACAATAGGTTGAGAAGGCTAAGGCTGAGGAATTGGTGAGTGGTAACTGCCTGCCCTGTAGGGAGGAACGACCGTACAGGGGTGAGTGGTAGAATAGTGGAGTGCCTCGCCAGTTTACTCCCCTACCATCCATTCACAGCTTAGAGAGGAGTAATTCTGTGGGTAACATAACCGATAGTCGAATGTCGCATCACGTATCACGCATTACGCATCGCGTCTTTATTCCTCACAAAGATCATCCGTCAGATGACGGATAAGTCAGTATTTAGAACAAAGCCATTGAGAAACATAAACGGTCTTTTCCTATTTCTCTGTGTAGTCTATAATCATTCTCTCATTTGCGCTATCAGCGGACAATTCCAGCTTTCACCCTATGTTGATACCAATGTTCAAGAATCTCTCAACAATCCCACACAGACATTTGGATTAAAACTCAGAGGAGATTTGCACCATGAATTTTCCCGGTCGAAATGGAATATTTATGAAGATATTTTAGCTCAGACATTCTTAGATGCCCGATTTATTGATGAATCAAAATTGATTCTCAACTCGGATTTAACTGTTCAATATCAATGGGTGCCAAATATTCTCATCGTAAGTCAATTCTCTTATTTCCAGAAATCATTTTATGAACAAACCAGATCTCACCGATGGTCGGAATACAATATCTATCTTCAGTTTTTGCCTCATCGTAAAATAACTGCTAACATAGGGTATTTTTTCAGGTCAACCACATTCACTTCATTGGGTAAGTTTCGATTTGACGAGTATAGTTATGAAATGAGGGGGAAATTCCAAATGAATCCTCGATTTTCTATTGAAACCGCTGCCATCCTGGGAAATATTACTTATAAAGATTTTGCTGCTTGGGATATTAAAAATGATACTCTATTAATTTCGTTGGATGTTAATCAGAAGGACAGGTTGGCAAGGAATACGATCCATTTTCGTTATCGAGGTAAAATAATTTACGGGTTACAATTAGGGTTTGAATGGATCAATTCAAATAGCGCGATTGGAGAATATGCCCTTGTTAGTTACCAGGGCTATTTTTCAGGACGGGTGGGAGAAACATATTTCTATCACTTTGTTCTCCAACGAGTGGATAAAAAATATGGATACCCAAGTTTGAGTGGTGTTAGTGGATATCGGGATCCGGAAGAAAAAATCCAAAACCGCAGTTACATTCAGATTGAACGTATGATGGCAAAAAGAAGAGTAGTATTTATTAAGGTCAGTTTGTTTGAGAACGAGACGATATTAAATCAGCGCTATTACGATAAAACCGTCATTGAAGTGGGCATTAAGTATAAGCTGTAACGTAATACTACTCAAGGTTCGCACATAGTAAGTGTTTCATATTTCGGAAGATGTTCATAAATAAAGTCATTAAGTATTATAATGGAAAAGACGAATTTCTTATTATCGTTATTATATGTACTTTTCTTAGCGTAAGACCCGCCTGTCGGCGGACAGGAAAGTACCAAAAGAAACTGTCGCTGGAGTAAAATTTTATCCGTCTGTACCATCGTTTCGGGAATGAATTAAACTCGCCCCTCTCCGCCAACTGGCGGATATGCACTCAAACAGAAATTCATTCTAATCCTCCCTGCCTGTCGGCAGACAGGCACGATGGTTTGACGTCAATGATAAAATTTTTCTAATGCGACAAAATCATACATTCTGCGAACATCAAATACATAAATGACCGTAAAGAGGTGCAAAATATGAGTAATATGAAAAGCACTATCAAATTACTCATTTAAGTTTTGCAGTTCCAATTCATCAGGATGTCTATGTAAAACGGTATAAGGTATTTGGCATAGGGTATAGGGGAGAAGAAGACTTCTTCCTTCCCACTTTGAATGTCTGTTTGAAATTGTAGAAATTTTATTATCTATGTTTCAGATTTCTGAAAGAAGTTTCAAAAAACTGATGGTTTTCTATATCATTTAGTATTATTGGAGTGAGTTTCAGGAATTTTTTCTACTCCTTTTTTGGTGTCTACTTAAAAAATCCTAAAGTGCTTCTGAACAGGTTTGCGGATATCAAATACGCACACTAAAAGAAACGACCCAATATTCCGTCGGCGATCCCCGTTCATGTAAGATAATTCTGATATCTAAGCAGGAAATAAAGGGGATCATCAATGAAAATGTGTTTCAAAGAATCTGTTTTTAGCAGATTCAATTGATAATGTGGCACACAGTTTGAACAAAAAGTGACTGTGAATGAATTAATTGTAGATATTTCATTTGGAGTGTTTTGGAGGTTTCGACATTGAAAATGAAAAAATTTAGATTAATGCGAACGATTTCACGTTGGTGCTTTGCTATCATTTTTATTCTGACTACTGTACTAGCGCAGCTCATTTCATTAAAAACGGTACCGGTTGCCACTGGAGATCAGTTTCTGATCTTCCCGTCACAAAACCTCGGTATGGGAAGTGTCTCAATTGCTTTGGAAGATTCCCTTCTCGATCCGTTTATCAATCCAGCGAAAGGGACATATATCAATGAATCTCAGATGATCAGTTCGCCGGTTTTCTACAGTTTTTCGAATAATGATGGTACTGTCAGGACATTGCCATTAGGTGTAATGCTGAGCTCCTCTAAATGGTTTGCCGGACTCTTTGTGGCTATACAACAATTAGAGGTAATTAACCCTAATAATTTCCGATTCGGATTATCCCGTCCACGTCTTTTGAGTGATAATTCAGCAAGTAACATATATTCATTTGGTTTGCTTGGTAAAAGGTTCCCCCATGCAAACCTTTCTATTGCTGGTAGTATGTTTTGGGCAAGCTTGGATGCCCTCGATGGAGTTGATCTTTTGTATGTGCGCAGCCAAAAAATTGATCAGTCCGGATACATTGCAGATTATCGAATTGGGCTGTTCGGTGAATTAAACGGAGAACGTTCCTATGAAATACTCTTTTTATTTAACGAACTCGATATGACTCATAACGTCACTTATGTTGAATGGATTTGGGATATCCAGAAGGGTTCTTCTAGGGTGACAAGGGTAGAAAAAAACCTGGATCACACCCAAACTTGGGGAATCCATACAAGATATGTTCAACCCATAGGCAAAGATGGTTTCCGGGCGGGTGGAATACTAACCATCAATCGAAAATCTCACCCTAAAATTCCTAACTATGAAATCATGAATATTCCGAGAGACCCTGGAAATACCTGGGCATATAATGTTGGAGTTGGTGTTTCCATGATTGAAGATATGGCTGCCTTTGGAATTGATTTAATCTATGAACCTATCTGGAGTAACACCTGGGCAAATACAGATACGGCTATCGAAACGGAAAGTGGAAAGATTATTCCTGCCGGAGGTAAGACTGTTGAAAACGACTTCGAATTCGCTAACTGGTTGATTCGGGTTGGTCTTAGACAAGAAAATAATCGTTTCGGATTGCAATTGGGGTTACAGATGAAGTCATACCGGTATTGGCTTGAGCAGGAAAATAATATTGAGGAATCCCATAGAACCCAGAACGAGCACTGGCTGGAGTGGGTACCAAGTTGGGGAATTACGTTAAAGTTTCCCGGATTTCAGTTAAGGTATATGGGTAGAACTACTACCGGCACAGGTCGTCCTGGAGTTGAGCAGCAAAACTGGGGATGGATGATTGAAGATGGATGGATGGTAACAACAGGTGCCGACTTCATCATTGCTCCAAGTGGTCCTTTAACCCTCGAAGAAGCTCGAGTGACGACGCATCAGATCACTGTGTCTGTACCCCTGAATCGATGAATAAATTATTTATCTATAATATTAGAAGGCCAGAAACGAGTTAGGGCGCAAGACATTTTATTAAAAGATATCACAATAAGGAGAGTCTATGAAAAACGTACTTTTGCTTGCATTGGTGTTTCAACCACTTATTGTCCAAGCTCAAATATTGAGATACGGTATGACATTCGGAATCCTACCGAACACGGCAACCTCTGAGTCACACTACTTCACACATGCGGAGACCCCGTTAGGTTTTAGCTCACGTACAACATATGCTGTCGGTGTAGTCGCATTGCTCCACCTGCGCGATGAAGTCTTAATTAACTCCGCAGCAAAGTTTACAAGTAAGTCCGTTTCCACTCATCGAGTAGGCGAAGCTGATGGACCAGTGTTTATGACTCTTATGTTCAATTACTTGAGCTTAGTCTCCAAAGTGCAGTACAGACTTTTGAATGGGTTGATCATTGGCGCTGGTCCTGTCTTGGATGTAAATCTGAACAGTCGACTTGAGGCGACTGGAGATTTTCCCGCGATACAAAAGCCAATTCCAGAGACAAAGAAAATTCGATTCGGTGTAATTGTCTCTATAGGCTATTTGATAGATCTTGGTATTGTCCTCGCTGTTTTGCCTGAACTCTCCTATGATGTGGGTCTGTCCAATACAAATGACGCTTATGGTGGTAGGTATTCAAGCATAGAGTTTTCGATTTCATTTCTCTTACGATAAATCTTGCGCCCTAACATTCACTCCAACGGACGTGAAAGAGTGCCACTTAAAATAAGGTTTTGAAGAATTGCCAATGGTCAGGTTTCAACGGGATGCTCAGTCATCTAATTCTTCACTCCGCTGAGTGTTTCCATGGCGTTGGGAATGACGCTTTTGTCATCCAATGTCTTGATACTATCCTTCACCTTAGCACGCTGAGTAGGAGTCAACCTCAGAAGTGAAAATAAGGGTCTTAAAAAACACTTTGTGTTCATTAAATTGCTTCTTAACAATTTATGCGAAAAACTTACCTATCTTGTTGTCGAGTAACAACACGTAATGGTGAATGAGCCATTTTGTAAGAATGGTAAACGGAATTGACTACAGAAGGGAGAGTCAAGTGCGTAATGAAATGACCTTTTCGATGGTGCAGGACTATCTGAAGACACTCGTACCTCCTCGCTCAACTGAAATGAAAGTAATGGAGATGTATGCGAAGGAGGTAGGTTACCCCATCATCGGACCAGTCGCTGGCTATCTGTGTTACCAGATCGCACGTATGACTGGTGCGAAGCGTATCATTGAGCTCGGTTCCGGCTATGGGTACTCGACCGCGTGGTTCGCCAAGGCGGTGACAGAGAATGGCGGAGGGACAGTACATCACGTGGTATGGGACACCGAATTGTCACAGAGAGCACAGGAGCATCTGGGAAGACTTGGCTATGGTGATATTGTTGAATATCATGTTGGAGAAGCGGTAGAGATTCTGAAAGGGATGTCAGGTCCTTTTGATCTAATCTTCAATGATATTGATAAGGAGGCCTACCCTGGCTCTCTACCAGTTATTGAGGAGAAGCTACGGTCAGGTGGGGTGCTGATTGTTGACAATATGCTTTGGCTTGGGCGCATCTTTGACAAGAACGATCAAGAGCCGAGTACTGAAGGTGTACGCGAATTTACACGGCGAATAACTGGCGACACCGGATGGATTGCTTCAGTAGTACCCATTCGCGACGGCTTGCTTGTCGCATACAAGGTGTAAGGCTCTCTTTGCTGTAAGGAGAGTGAGGTAGTCTAACCACTCACTGAAGTTGATGTGAAAAGCTTTGTAGTGACTTTCAGAGTTTGGAGTACTGGCAACGTAGATTTTGGAAGTAGAAGTTGAGTGGTTTATATTTCCACATAGCTTAGCTTATTCTTCTTGATATGAAAGCAAGGAAATGAAAAAGATATTCCTATTATTTTTTATTAGTGTTATATCCTCTAAAACTCAAACTCAGTTCTATGATTTGAATGAAACTGTGCAAAAGCAAGAACCATACGGAGGGATGTTGCAGGATATGAGTATTAATTTACAAAATAATTTCGGATACACGATTGTAAATGTCTCTGAAGCGATGCAAATCCCTGAATCCTCTTCTACTACAGACTATGGTCTGGTTGATTGGGATCAATTTAATTATAAAGGGTTAATTCAAATATTATTTAATAGCTCCCAGAAAGTTTCGTTTGGTGCAGAAATAGGATTTAACAGATTATACTATTGGGAAGAAAAATATAAACCGGTTGGATCTAGTGTGAGGTGGCGTTGGGGAACTATTTGGACATGGCATTTAGGTGGACTAGTAAGGTTGAGTTTTGCCTCCCACTACTACGCTTTAACGGGTGGCAGCTTTCACGTATTTTTTAATGGATCAGGCACCACTTTAGGTATACCGTTAGCTATTGGACATGAAATACCAATTTCAAAAGTATTTACCATTCCAATCGAATTTCGGGTGGATATAATATTTGGAAATGATGTTCCCATCGGGCTTGGTGGGGGAATTGGATTAAAATTCAATATTAGTAGGTAAAATTGATACGATTCTCTGTTATACCCTTTGAGTTTATGAAATTTTTAAACAAGGATAATTCTATTGCAAAAGGATGATTTACACCTAACACGCCAATTCACCTGACCACCAAACGCCCGGACGTAATTTCGATGTCAATGCCGCCAAAAAAAGTTCGTCTGAAATTCAGAGTTAGTCTCTCGTCTTATTTGGTGGCAGGTGAATTGGCACACCGTTAGAAGGCATTTTTAATAATAAGTAAATAAATGGCTGAAATAGATAAAGATTTTGATAAAGATTTTGAAACATTTACAAAAATAGTCGATCCTGATCTTGACCCAGTACTATTATTACTTCGTGCACACTTACTGACAGAAAATCTAATTAAAAGTTTAATTATGCTTGTCCTAGAAAGAGGTGATAGAATCGTTTTCAACGGAAATCTAGGTTATTACCAAAAAGTATCACTTCTCGATTCCTTTGATATAGTTCCAGATGAACTAATATCAAGCTTAAAAAACCTAAATAAAGTGAGAAATAAATGTTCACATGAGATGGATAAACAAATCACAATATCAGACATTGATTTTATCGGAAGTTCACTTAAGGATGAATATACCAAGACAAAACGTGAATATCGTAATGATCACAAGACATTACTTTATACTACATTAGCCTATATATGTGGATACTTGGTTGGTGTCATTCATTCATATGAACAAACTAATAGAGAGTGAAAATCATTCATAACAATATGCCTTCTAACCAACGCTCCACCCGATGTGAGAAGTGCGTAGCGTGAATTTGATGTTTAAGTGAAAAAAGGAATGTAAATTTGTTTAACAAAAGCATGAAAGTAGAAGTCTCACGCGCGGTGAGCTTATCCATTATGCAAGGACAAGGAGTATGATGGATAAAATGGATAGACGAACTTTTCTTAAGGGGGGAGTAATCGGCGGAGCGTTAGGTCTGTTTGCAAGTTCTGCATATGCAAGTTATTTGCCAAAGCTATACCCCACTCCACCGGAAATCGAAGGCTCTTTCTATCCCGTGTTAGCTCAGAAAGATAAGGACTTTGATCTGACACGGATACAGGGAAAACAGGGAGTGGCTAAAGGGAAGATAATAATCATCCAAGGGCAGGTTTTGGATACGGATGGCAACCCAGTTGCGGATGCCACGGTTGACTTGTGGCAAGCGAATGCAGCTGGAAGGTATAGACATCCGCATGACTCAAACGAAGCTCCATTGGACCCTAACTTTCAAGGATGGGCTATTGTGCCAAGTGGAAAAGAAGGAAAGTTTCGTTTCAAAACTGTTTATCCTGGAGCTTATCCGGCATCTGATAAATGGACAAGGCCTCCACATATACATTTTAAGGTTAGTAAGAAGGGATATATTGAACTCATTACACAAATGTATTTCCCAGGACATCAACTTAACGATTCAGATCTTTTGTTAAAACGAAAGAGCAAAGAAGAAAGAAAACTTATGATGTCTTCAAAAGTAGAAGATAAACCAGAGATTTATGCTTACAATATTATCTTACAAAAGGTATAACCACAAAATGTACGAGTCGCCAAAGGCGCCAGTGATTTGAGGCGTTATACACATTTAAAAGGAAGATGTTACCCATTTGAATAAGGAGGTCGAAATGTCGAGGAAAACTGAGCACTATGTGCGTGCCGCCAAGCTTTCTGACGTTCAAACCATTGGCTGTAAGGTAGTCCATCTGGAACGACACACCGTGGCACTATTCGCTTACAGGGATAAGATTTATGCTCTGGATAACCGCTGCCCCCATATGGGCTTTCCCCTTCACCAAGGCACTGTCAAGAACGGGATCCTCACCTGCCACTGGCATCATGCCCGCTTTGACCTGGTAAGCGGTGGGACATTTGACCAGTGGGCCGACGACGTGCGCATGTTCCCTGTGCAAATCCGCGACGGTGAGGTGTGGGTGGATCTCGCCCAGCGCGTAAACCTGCGAGATCACCAACGCGAGCGTTTGCGGGACGGATTGGAGCGTAACATCCCACTGATAATCGGCAAGGCCGTCATTGTCTTGCTTGATAGTGACGGTGATCCGAGAGAGCCGTTCTGCATTGGGCTTGAGTTTGGGACTCGTTATCGCCAAGGGGGCTGGGGGCAAGGCCTCACCATTCACACCTGCATGATGAACTTATTGCCTTACCTTGATTCCCAGGACAGGCGAAGGGCTTTTTACCACGGTCTGGCAGCCATTTCTAAGGACTGTGCTGGCATGCCGCCTCGTTTCGGGGTTCGTCCGCTTCCGAGTCCTACAACCGACCTAACTACGCTGAAGGCTTGGTTCCGTCAGTTCGTTGAGGTGCGGGACTCTGAGGGGGCTGAACGTTGTATTGTTTCGGCTGTACGAGCGGGGGCCAATCTTCAAAAGTTGGCCGACATGCTCTTTGCTGCAGCTACCGACCATCGCTATATTGATATAGGTCATGTTCTCGACTTCACCAACAAGGCACTGGAGGCGCTGGATGCAGCAGGGTTGGATTACGCAGAACAAGTACTAACCAGCTTGGCCTCCAGCTACGCCAATGCTGACCGGATGGAAGAATCAAATGCTTGGCGTAACCCGGTAGACCTGATTAAAATCTTGCAGGACACCTTCGAAGCCTTACCAAAGGCATTAGAAACTGGCCGGAATCGACGCGGGACATGGTCTGGCCACGACAAACTGGTATCGGTGGTCTTAGGCGAAGACCCCCAGGCTATCGCTGACAAATTGCTGACAGCGCTGCGAGCGGGTTGTACCGAAGAGGAATTGGCCAGTGCAGTTGCCTACGCAGCAGCCTTACGAATTGCTCGCTTCCACACCAGTAATGAGTTCAGTGACTGGGATACAGCACTACACACGTTTACATTTGCCAATGCGGTACACCAAGGACTGCGGCGGGTTGCGTCACCTGAGTTACTACGAGGTACCTTTGACGCAGCCATGAGTATATACCTTGACCGCTTTCTAAACGTTCCAGCTGTTCGTCTGGTAGAATCAGATGATACGGTCAAGAACCCTGAAAAACTTCTAGATGAACTGCCAGAGCTGCTGGACCGGCAGCAGCAGATAAACACGGCTGGTGAATTGGTCGGACGGTATCTGTACAGTGGGGGTGCCCCAGACAGGTTAATGGCAATGCTGGGCAGATTGTTATTACGAGAAGACCGCGACTTTCACACGATTCAGATGTTAGAAGCAGCTTTTTGTCAGTACAGCCTGCTGAGCGAGATGTCAGATAGAACCAACGTATTGGTCGCTGCAACACGTTATCTGGCTGCTCATGCCCAAACGGTGAGGGCACAAGGGCAGACGTATCAGATTGCTCTCCGCCTCCACCGTGGCGTACACCTCTATGAAGAGTTCTAAAAATCATTTTTTTCAAAAGGCGGCGTGTTGACCAAATATAACCGTGTGTCTGTTGTTCACTAAACCATACCTATCTGCTTCTAAACCCTTAGGGCTCCTTATTCTCCGAGAATGTTGTATAAGAGAGTGCGTGGTTGAACAATTTCCTGCATCGGGATAACAAAAGGAGGGTCTTATGGAATACACCAACCTTGGTCGCAGCGGCTTGAAAGTCAGCCGGCTTTGCCTTGGTACCATGAACTTTGGTCCCCTCACCAATGAAACTGACAGCTTTGCCATAATGGAGAAGGCTCTCGAAGTGGGAATCAACTTCTTTGATACTGCCAATGTGTACGGCTGGCACGAAGGTGAAGGAATTACTGAACAAATCATTGGAAGATGGTTGGCTCAAGGAGGACGTCGCCGAGAACAGATTGTATTAGCAACCAAGATATACGGCAAAATGGGTAAAGGACCCAACGAAGCAAGACTCTCAGCATATCATATAAGGCACGCCTGTGAAGAGAGCCTGGGGCGCTTGAAAACTGACCACATCGACCTTTATCAGATGCACCACGTTGACCGTGATACTCCTTGGGAAGAAATTTGGCAAGCGATGGAACAATTGGTGCGTGAAGGGAAGGTCCTCTACGTGGGGAGTAGCAATTTTGCCGGGTGGCATATTGCACAAGCAAATAGTATCGCTTCGGAACGCCACTTCATGGGACTCGTCTCGGAACAGAGTCTATACAACCTCAGTGCCCGAATGGTGGAATTAGAAGTCATCCCGGCCTGTCGCGAATATGGTCTGGCTTTAATTCCCTATAGTCCACTAGGTGGTGGTTTGTTTGGTGGAGTCCTTCAAAAAATCAGTAAGGGTCGGCGGGCAGAAGACCGGGTGCGAGAAGCTATTGAGAAGAACCATTCCCATTTGGATGCGTACGAATCGTTCTGCAAAAAGCTTGGAGAAAACGCTGCTGATGTGGCCATAGCTTGGCTACTCCACAATCCTGATGTAACAGCACCCATCATCGGACCACGTACGCTGGGGTCAACTCATTAGCATCCAACGCGCCTTGGGTATTGAGTTATCAGAAAATAACCTTGCCCAACTTGGTGAGATCTGGCCAGGACCCGGAGGCGAAGCACCTGAAGCCTATGCTTGGTAAAAGGATCCCACATTCATATGTATCCTCTTGGGACTGAGAGTGAGAGGAATCACCCCACCTGATGAATAGGCCCTCCATAACAACCAGCCAAAGCCATTCAATGTCAAACCAACTTTATGCTATGAGTTGCCTGAACAATTATAAGTTATCACATAATTGAATATTATCCAGCTGGGAAATATGTAAATTAATTAGATTATTCTTTTTAATATTTTAAAAAATTGATATTATTAAAAAACTTATAGAATAAATTGTTATGACAGCGAACTTATGACTCAAGACAAATCGTGTGAAGGAAGAAATAAACCCATCCTAAGGGAGATAAAAGAGATTTTCTCTGCCCAGAAAAATGTAATCAATAAGAGGTTGATGGAGTTTGAAAAGGTTGGGCAAGGAGAAAACAATGAGATTTTTACTGAACTCGTCTTTTGCATCTTAACTCCTCAGGCAAAAGCAAAAACCTGTTGGTATGTGGTATTGAATCTTAAGAAAAAAGGGTTGTTATTTGACGGAGATACCAGCCGCATCGCTCAAGACATAGCGGCTTGTCGATTTAAAAACAAAAAGGCTTCCTATATCGTTAAAGCGAGAAAGGTTTTTTCCAATAATGGCAAGTCTAACATCAAATCTAAACTTGAAAGAGCAAGCGATGGTTATGCTCTCAGAGGGTGGTTAGTGCAGAACGTAAAGGGCTTTGGTTATAAAGAAGCTAGTCATTTTATGAGAAATATCGGGCTGGGAGAAAATTTGGCTATTCTTGACAGACATATATTAAAGAACTTATATCTCCTTGGAGTCATAGAGGAAATACCAAAGTCCTTACCCGTGGTTAGATATCTCGATATAGAGAAAAAGATGAGGAAATTTGCAATTAAGACAGGCATACCCATGAGCCATCTTGATTTGGTATTATGGTTTAAAGAAACGGGAGAAATATTTAAGTGATAAAGAGGAGCAATACTCGCCGGATTTATTAACAGAAAGACTGGTATAAAAGCGATACCAATAGAGGGTGGTTCCAATAGGAAAGGCTATTACTAGAAGCAGAGGTTAAGGCAGAAAATTACCTCTGCTTCCATAATTTTACCTGTTACTCATGTTAAAATTCTATGCTACCTATATTAAACCAATTATATATGGACAAACACCAATTATTATTTCAAATTCGTATTACAATATATCAATAGATGGTTATTGTTTCCAGTCTATCCTGCCCGATCCGCCAGCTGGCGGACAGGGGGAAGGGTGATATGAAGCAAAAGTTCCCACATATTGACACTGTTAGAAAAAGTAGACATGGAAGATATTAAAAATTGCCGTATTCAATATGCTAATGAGATAAAATATGTATCGAATATTCAATCCGAATCGATAATTGATGCATTTGCCAAAGTACCAAGAGAAAATTTTCTAGGTCCTGGACCTTGGGAAATTTTAGATGTTTTTGCTAGAAAATACTGGTCTACGAAAGATAATGACCCTCGACATTTATATCATAATATTTTGGTGGCTATCGATAAAGAAAGGAGTTTAAATAACGGACAACCTAGCTTGTGGGCATTATTATTTGATAAACTCATGTTAAAAGAAGGAGAGAAGATTATTCATATTGGCTGTGGGACTGGATACTATAGTGCCATTCTATCAGAAATCGTGGGGGACTCTGGCCATGTAACCGCAATTGAAATTGATGGTTCGATCAGTGATTTAGCTGAACAAAACCTATCTTATAAATCTAATATCAAAGTTATTAGAACTAATGGTGTTGAATATTTTGAAGAAAATACTGATGTTATAGTGGTTAATGCCGGAGTATCTCGTATTTCCGCCCGATGGTTGGAATCTCTCGTTTTGGGAGGGTGCTTATTGCTGCCATTAACATCAAGCGAAGGGCTTGGATGGTTCGTTAAAATTACCAAACTAAATAAAGGCTATTTGGCCAATGCTATTTGTCAAACTAAAATTTTTCATTGCGAAGGGGGGCGTGATGCTGATGCTGATCTTTTAGTTGAAGAAGCTTTTAAGAAAGAACATATACGGTGCATAAAATCGTTGAGGCTTGAACCTCATGATGCTCATGAGTCGTGTTACTTACATGGAAACAATTATTGTTTCTCTAAACTTGAAATACAAACATCATAAGAACTTTTTTCTAATGAGCGGCTGCTCAGGATACCAGCTCCGATGCGCCTCCACCTGTGAGCCGAACGTTGTACAGATGATGAAGATGGTATTGTTGAAATAGAATTATATGATACCCAAGGAAGGTTTATTCATCAAAGCCTAATCTGTTCGATAAGAGTAATGAAGATATCTAAATACTTGCCGTACCTGATTCATGAGTTTGAGATTCTGGCCAGGGACATATTTTGATTTCCGGCATAAACGAAGTGAGATGTTGTGATGTCTAAATATTTTGTGGCTGATTCAAAGTACAACATTCAATTAGCAACATATATTAATATATAGGAATTTGAAAGTTTGTCCTCTCATCCCAACACGTCGGGACAAATAACCGCTTTAGTAGCTAATGAAGGAATGTGAAACTTAATACATGCCTACCCTGTAGTCCCGAAACTTCGGAACTTCTATGGAGAAATCTCCTACCTGATGCGGCAGGCAGACGTCACAGTTAATTAAGGAGAGCAAATGATACAAACGAGTACAGAATCGTTATGATGATTACAGTGGTGAAACAGCTACCCAAACCGGATAATTCCTTCGCTTCACGGTAGTATTCTTCCTGTTTCTGCTTTTGCAAGTATCCAAGATTGATATCTTGTCCAACACGTTTTGCATATCTTTTGCACTGCCAGTTTCTGATCCAATATTCCACTATTTCATCCGGTTTAAGTGATTTGAGTCCCTGTGTTTGTGCTTTTTGAAGAACTGGGGATTGGCATGGATTTGGTTCATCCTCCAGAGACGAAGACGGAGTTTGTGAATACCCTACTCCTGTTAAACAGAAGACGATACAAAATAATGTAACAGGCCTGATTACCATCCGAATACTAATCCTAACCGATAGAGCGGTTTGGTCATGTCAATTCCCATAGTTAGGTCCACATCCTTTTTTTCATTTTTCCAGGCATCTTTCTTAATGTTTGATTTAATGAACCCCAATGTTCCTTCCAATGCCAGCCACGTATTGAGATGAAACCGGACACCTACCCAGGAATAGTACGAGAAAAAGGTGTTGTGAATACCTGCACGAGTTTCTGTTGAGAATTGAAATGGTGAGGTCTTAGCGGTGATTTTATCCTGGTAAAAATTTATTCGTGATAACATTGGAGCCATACCAAATACAGCCTCAAATCGATTCAGGAATACAAAAAATGTCTGAATGGATATCCCATTCATGGTGATATACTGTGAAAATCCTGAAGATGATTTATTTTTTACTAAAGCGTTAGAAAACCGGAAAAAACCCAATCGAATAGAGGGATAAACCTTGAAAGAAATATCGTAACTCAAAGGGAGCCAAATCTGGGAAACATTTGCTAAACCCGTATCACTGATTGTTGTGTTAAAATCCGAAAAATCGGGAAATTGGATTCCAACCCCGGTTCCCACACTATATTTAAATTGAGCGGGGAGACAGGAGATGAAAAGAATGAGTAGTCCTCCAATATGTTTTTTCATTTTAACTTATCATCACTTTCAGATCACTCATGATTTATCTACTTAATCGATAAGATGTTCTTTAAATTTAAATTGAGACTATAGAATTCCCAATGAAGAACTGGTTAATAATTTTCATCACTTTTTCCTCACTTAACGCTACATCCGTTCAACATGAGGTAGTATTCAAAGGTGGTATTTCAAAATTTGGTTATGTCACTGGAATGACCGCGGATTCTATACAATTTACCTCATGGACCGGAGCATTTGAAATATCTATTGCATTAGACAATATCATGTATATTCATAATACAAAAGGGAAATTGTTTTATGTTTCTGATGAATTGTGGAGTTTCATTGCAAGGAGTTTGGGTAGGAGAGGAGTCATTATGACAACTAAGGGAGAAATTATTCCATTTTCTTTTCTTGCTGAAGAAATGTTTATGTATAACCCGAAATTAGTTTATTACACCCCCGGATCTCAGAATAGACAAAAAATACCATTAACTGAAATCCATAAGATCGAAATTGATTACAGTCTTTCCGAGTACGCTGCTAAAAAAGGATTTTACTTGGGAAGTGGAATCAGTTTGCTTCTTTATTTGAGCAAATTCAGAGCATTAAATCAGTTTTATAATTTTGATAAGGTTTTCAACGAGTTTAATAATGTTTATCCCTCTTCGATCGTTGTTTTTCCGCTTACAACACTTGGGTGGATCATTTATGATTTTTTTAGGGGAGAGAGGGAATTGATTATCAGTCCCAGAATTGATAATAGCTATATAGTGCCTTAATAAATTATTAATGGTAAATAGCTAAAGGTATCTCACCATCATCGATAAGCCGGCGTGTCGTTTAACCGAATAAGATTTCCGAAATTCGACTTCTTCAATATGCCCCAATAATGGCAATCATAGGCTCAAGGGATTTTGCCTGATTGTGGATTACACTAGCTGGACTACCTTCAAGCACCAATCCTTTGGCTTCAATTCCCCAACACCGAAGATAATTTAACGCCTCTAGTTGAATCTCTTTGCTATCCTCTTAATTATCCGATAGAGTTAAAACGATCCATTTTATGTGGCGATAACTTGAGTAAAACCTGTCTGTAAATGCACGAAGCGCTCGGGCGGAATGAACAGACCCATCGTATGCTACAAGTATATTTTGTGGGTCATTGAATTTTCCCGGGACTGCTAAAACCGGGCAGACTGCATTTTCAAGAATTTGTCTTAGTGTGTCTCCCGATTTTGATCTCGTCTCAAAATGAAAATAAGTTCGGAGTCCGAGAATGATTAAATCTGAAACTTTTCCCTAGCTGACAATCACTTCAAATGGAACGCCTTGTTTGGGAATGAAGTTCATAATTCACTCCATATTTCTTGCAAGTAGATTCAAACTGTGTTAGAAATCCTTCTACTTTTTCAATGGCGTCCTTGAGCTTATGTTCTTCTGTTCTTCTGCAAAGTATAATGCACCAGGGGTAGCTCCCCTCTCAATAGATTCAATTCCCGGTAGATCGACAACCCCAACACCAACGACTACACAATCACTGTCTTTAGCTAATCGACATGCCACACTAATGGCTGATTTTGTATCATTGGATTCATCCAATCCAACAATAACCTTTTTGATCAATTTTATCCTCTAAATTTTATAGTATGAATATTTTGACGTGTTTTCAAGAGAAATTTACAAACTCCATCATCCATTGTGAAGAAAAGATAATGATCGAAATTTATACGATATAAGGAACATTGGAAATTTTGGTTGTAAATTATTTTTAATTCTTAAACAATAAATTGATTAATAAAACAACAAAGGGATAAATATGGTAAAAATTTATATGACAAGTTGGTGTCCCTATTGCAAAATGGCAAAAAGACTTTTAACGGAAAAAGGGGTCGAGTACGATGAAATTGATATTGAAAAAATTGGTATGAGTCGCTCGGAGCTTGAAAAACTGACCGGAGGATCGACTGTACCCCAAATTGTCATCGATGAAACTCCAATTGGGGGATATGATAATCTATTTGCAAAATTACAATCCGGAGAGCTGAAATTTGTCTGAATCTAAATACAGGCAAATATAAAGGTAAAGTAAAGATTCACCTGAACACCTCCACATCTTAACACACAAACACTTTAGCACTTAAACCCCGTATCCCAAAGCTAAGGGACAAGCTCATTACCCCGATATCCCAAAACTTCAGGATTCCTCCTTTCGGGGCAGGCACTCTAACACTTTAACACATACACACCCTATTGTTTGAGTATTATTTTCTCAATATAATTTTTTGAATGGAGTTGGTATCACGTCCCTGAAGTTTTAAAATATATGCTCCGCTAGGCAGATGTCGAGCTTCAAATTTCACTTCGTTGATCCCCTCCACAATATCGTTAAGATAAATCTTTCCAACGGTTCTCCCTAAAATGTCGTATACAGTCAATGTCATTGGCTGTAGAGCCGGGGTAAAAAATTGAATAGTGGTAATATCAAGGAATGGATTTGGATAATTTTTTATAAGTGTCAGTTCTTTGGGTAATGGAATTTCAGGATCAAGTGTTAATTGGTAGTCGTAACTGTGATTATTCCTCCCTGTAACGATTACTATATTAATAGATTCTGAATTTTGTGGAATTTGTATTGTTGAAGACGCTCCAATGCTAAACACAACCACCGACCCTGAGATATTTTGGATAACAATTTGAGGATAATGCTGTGCTACAGGGTCTTCGGGTAAAAAAGAAATTTTAAGGGGACCCATACTGCTGACCAATTTTAAATACTGGGCTGCGTTTTCTTTAAGACTCCTTTTATCATACAAAAATGTGTAAGAAGAATCGGATAAAATGATCGTAGATTCAAAATGAGGCTTGATGCCAAAAGTTCGATAATCTTCTGCCTCCTCATAAGTATAAGGGGTTGATAGAGAATTCGATGTTAGTAATACATTTGCGACAGCCATTTTGACCAAAGCTTGTTCGAAACTTGTGCCAATATCCAAAAGGGTTTCGTCAATTGTTTGAATACTGAAGTCTTCGGAGTAACTGTTATGATTAATCCCTTTCTCAAATATCTTACGAATTGTGGGATATCCACCTTTGTGCTCCGAGAGGTACCGGAAAAATATCCAGCTCCCGTAAAAATGAGGTTCGCTGTCACGATCTAGGGAGACCTTTGGATCTTGAAACCATGGGAATAGATACTGATAGTTGTCGTTTACTTCATCAAATATTTCATCTTCCATCCAGGTTGCGGTTGCTTCAAGGAGCCATACTGCTTCCCATCCATCGTAACCCAACTGTATGGAATGGAAAAATTCATGGGCAACTGAAACCTGAACTGCTTCAAATTCAGATATGGGTCCATAAATATTTAATACATCATAAAATCCTTCGTAATTATTTCTTAATACCATATAGCTAGTAAATGCATTTTCTTCTGTCACTTCAGAATTTTCATTATTACCATCGTTATTCGCAGGATATTCCGGCTGGACATAGCCATAAAACCCCATGTTTAGACTCATAACATAAATGTCGTATAGTTCATTACCCCCATTATCGGAATACCGACCGTCTCCGGGAGGAGGTGTGAAATCATACGTGTTAATAATGGTGTTGATAACTGTTTGAAAGATTTCTGCCATTCTGTTAATGTAATCGGGGATACCGTCACCATCAAAGTCGGTAGGGTCAACCGCATCAAGTCCTGTCATGGTATAATGAAACTGAAAAATTCCAAAATTATGTTTCTGGTTAAGTCCGTTTGGTCTTTGAAGGGTAGGGATTATACCATTGAACCGAATACCCAATTCTTTTAGTGTATTTTTAGTAGATTCTGCAAGATGTGGATATGCTTGTGCCAGAGTTAGAAGAATATGGGTACCGCACTTATCAGGAATCGAGATAGGGCTTTTTGCAGGGAATTTACTTTCGGAAAGGAGTCTGATCACTTGATCTAATACAAATTCATCCGTCGATAAGATACCTTGACTATAATTCAAATGGACTTGGCTAATATCATCCATAGCCCATAATAGAGACAGAAAAATAGGGAAGAAATAAATAGCGTTTTTCATTGAAATGGAAAGGTCAATTAGAATTGATCTCAAGGTCCTTCTCTGGAAGATGTATCCGTTTTTTTCTCCTCATCCTTAAATCGCTTTTTTCTCAGCCAAAATCTGATAAATAGACTGAATAATAGAATGCCCAAGACATAATACAAAGCGAAATAAATGAAGTAGTCTTCCATTTAATGTGAATTATTTATGAGCCATAGAGAGTATAGAGTATTTGGAATTGCTATTAAAACCATTACAGTCGAACTGTCCTGCAATTATTTGTCAAAATCAATTTCTAAAATCTCTCCATAAATATAAACCTGTTTTAATATTTTACTTTGTGACCTCTATGGTTTAGTGGTGAATATTTCTCCACGTCAATTTTTTTCATTAAATATCCGGTAATAATCAGTACACTACCAATAATAAAAGTTGATCCACTGGGTTCGATTAATCCTGCTACAACAAAAGCCGTACCTGTAAGTAATAGTACGTTTGGAATTCTTTCTTTAAAACTGGTGTCTCTAACTTTTGCAGTTGGTGATAATTCTTCACTTCTAATCTCACTATATATTTCAATGGCCGCCACTGTTTCTGCTATCGGTAACCGCAATGTGATGATCACTTCTCGAGAGTTAATCATGATTTCGTATGCCCCAATTTCCCTGTTTAGTCTAAAACTGAGTTGCACCGATTCTTTTAGCTGTTGTGCCTGATAGTCAAGTATAAATCCGGTTTTTATGAATTGCCATTTCTTTGTTGTATCAATTCTTGCTCCTAACAAAGTAATATAAAACCAGTCGGATTCAGAAATCCAAGCAGTTACCTGTTCCGGAAGAAATTTCTTACTGCAGATCATTCGGATCAGCATCCCATTTACTTTTTCTTCAACACTTATGCCTTGAATTTTTATTGAACCCCATGTAGGAGTTTGTTCTAATCCAAGTGTATGACGTCGTATGACCTGACCTGTTCCAATAGTTGGGATCATAATATTAGCAAAGAACAAAAGAGTTAGGAAAGAGATAGAAATCTGTTTCATATTAAATAGAATATAAAAATTTTAATACAAAATTGCGTTTATGATTGTATGCTGGATTCAAGTAGTAAGTGCAACATTTGAAAGTTCCCCGAAAAATACCTGATTGGGGGTTTTGAACCCGAGACATTTTCTCGGACGGTTATTTAGCTTTTTAATAACTCTGATTATTTCATCATC
>SCKK01000044.1 GCA_004124475.1 Fidelibacterota bacterium | reverse complement strand
AAGGCTCTTGGGATCAATATGTTCAGAACAGCAACGTATGTACGGAAAAACTCGCAGATTGCATCACTTTCCTGTCTTTTTCGGCGATTTAGGCTATATTTGGCGTCAAAATATCGCCAATGGTTGCCCTTACAAAGAGTTTGTTGGACATGATGCTCGAACACTCGAATATCTTGCTCAAACAGTTTAAATAGGATGGTGTACTTTTTGCGAGACCGTCAAATATTATACAATAAGAATAGAAATTATTCTCAGATAAACTTCTTTGGCCTGTAATATATCTGTTGACCCAGTACATTCGGCGCTGCGATCATCTGTAAATAACTTACTGGTTCTGTGTCTTCAACTTCAAGCTGCTTGAAAAATGGGTGATTGAATAGCTTACCTGTATAACCACTTTGTTGGTGATCAAACAATTTTGCTCTGATATAAATATCAGCAACATATATCACTTCATTTTTTGTCGTGAAAGCTTGAAAATAGCGCTTTTCATTACGGTAATTTGCTTGAGGATTACAATTCTGCATGGTTAATATTTTACCATCTGAGTCTCCAAATTCAACATTAATATTTTTTTTATCTATATTGCCGAAAGAAAGCTTTTTGAAACTTGGTAACTTGTAATAATCAGAGCTATGATCTAAATGTTCCTGGCAGGTACTGCTTAAAGAAATAACATACATAGCAAATTTTGGTACATCACGGGAGAGATCAGGCAAAACAATAATACTGAGGATAAGCTCCTGAAATTCCGGTAGTTTTCCCAATCCTCCCTCGGGGAAATTGAATACTGTGATATTAATTAACGCAACCCCGGGTGTCACTTCCATGGGTATAATACGAGGAGGTAAAAGTTTTTCTACTTGCCATGATTCTATCTCATAAAACGTCGATAGAGCAAAATCAAAATTCCAGACTAATAAATCTATATTTTCTCTTTTTGTCATTTAATTACACCAATACTTAATCGTCAAGTAGAAATCCAAACTTTTTAGCTGCTTTTAGAATTGCATCTGCGCCTTTGTCCATATGTTCCTTACTATGTTCTGAGGTTACAAATACACGCAGTCTGGATTTATTCTTTGGTACTGCAGGAAACATCATCAATGAAATATCCACTCCCTCTTTATGGAGAAAGTCGCTCAAGGGAATAGTTATTCGTTCATGACCGTAAATGACGGGAATTATCCATGTCTCTGATGTTCCGATATCGACTTTTCCGAATAATTTGGACCGGAAATATTTGGCATTCTTTTTAATTTTTACCCGTTTAATTTTCCCATCCGAACCTCCTGCCAATTCCAATGCTTTTATTAAACCACCTGTAACGGCAGGATCAATGGCGCATGAGAACACTCGGGAACGGGCATAATAGTTAATATAATTGATGATTTCCTCTTTAGCATAAAGACATCCGCCTACTCCGGCAAATGATTTACTAAACGTGCCGATGATCAAATCTACATCTTCAAGAACGCCCTGTTCTTCTGCCACTCCTTTTCCATTTGATCCAGCCAGTAACAGGGAATGAGCTTCATCCACCAATACTTTTGCATCATATCTCTTTGCAACCTGAACAATTTCTTTCACCTTTCCATAATCACCATCTGCGCTATAAACTCCTTCCGTACATATAAGAACTCTAGAGTTTTCGTGAGAGATCCTTTTTAGAACTTTTTCTAAATGCTCAATATCGTTATGCTTGAAAAGTGTGATTTTACCCTGTGAGAGTAATGCACCATCGAAAAGCGAAGCGTGGGAAGACCTATCCAGAACGACATGTTCACCTTTATGAATATAAGCGGATATCACACCAATATTTGCACCATATCCAGATGAGAATAGAGAAACGCCATATCCCTCTAACCCAAAATATTCAGCAAGTTTCCGTTCAAAAATTTTATGCAGATTAAATGTACCGTTTAATAGGGGGGATCCTGTAGCTCCCAATCCATAGGTATCGAGCGCTTCTTTAGCTGAAGATAATACTTCCGGATGATAGGAATATCCAAGATAGTTATAACTTGCAAAGTTAATTAGGTTATATTTTTCACCTGTGATCCGTTGAACTTCAATCTCAGACTTTTGAGCGTATAAATGGGGAATTTCAAATGTATATTTTCCTGCCTTAATGACTTCCTCGCGCCACCGGTTAAATTGATGAATCTCAGCGTGATCCTTTCCAGCGCTTCTTAGAAACATATCGAGGGTGTATTCCGTGTAGGGCTGTTTCAGCTCTTTCTTAATCTGATCCATTTTTACTCCCCAAGTGTGTTGATTTAGTGAGTTTAATCACAGTATCAATCTGATATTTTACCTATTAAAAGAGATATATAACTCAAACCAACAAAAAGTAATTTATTGTAATTCATTCTTGATTCAAATTGTTTTCCTTCGTAAAAAATCGGAGAAATTTTGATATAGTCATTAAACTCAATTCATTCGAATAACGTACCTTTAACACCACAATTAGAAATTCACTATTTTCAATTTTAATTGAGTGATTTTTATTTAATTTGGGTATATTTAATCTATTCGTATTTTGATAAAACGATGAATAACCATACAGAAATTCTTAATAAATTAACCAGGCGGATTGAAGTCTTTTTTCAAAGTAATGGTGATGTTGAAGAAGATCTTTGGCCACCGGCAAAAGAAGTGATTCTTGAATTGAAACATATAATCGATTCTGCTGAACCACCTATTGAAATGGATGAATCGCCAGGATAATTATTAGAGAATAGGAGAATAAATGAAAGTACGAATTTTATCTGGGGTACTTTTTTTATCATTTTTTATTGTTCATTTGAATGCTGCAGAAGAAACGATTGCAATGGTTACAAAAGCAAGGGGAAACGTACAGCTCAAAAGAATGGGTGAAACCTCATTTTCAGATTTATCATCGGGATTTTCCCTCCAATCCGGAGATATAATTAATGTAGGTGAGCCTGGTTTTTGTATGGTTATTTTTCTTGATGACAAGAGTATTCTTAAAATACGGGAATCAACACAATTCCAGTTTGTCGAATCGGAAAATACTAGAACACTTAACATAGAATTTGGAAAGATATTATCTGATGTGAAAAAAGAAAGACAAAAGGATTTTCGCATCGAAACTCCAGTATCAGTGGCATCAGTAAAAGGGACGCAGTTTTGGTCAGTAGTTAATAAAATGGGGTTCGATAAATTTTATGGGTTGGAAGGACAAGTAGAAATTTTTAACATAATTAGTGGTCAGTTTGTAATTTTAGGACCTGGTGAAATGACACTTTCGACAGCAACGGGACAAATTGTTACCTCTCCTGCCAGTCCAGAAGAAGTGCCTGAAGATCCTGAAGCGGTGTTTGAAGAAGAAATCGAAGAAGAGGTGGAAGAAGAAGTTGAGGAAGAAGAACCTGAAATCGAGGAACTTGAGGAAGAGGTAAAAGAAGAAGTGGAAGAAGAGGCACCGGAGGAAGAACCCGAAGTCGAGGAACCCATAGAAGAACCAATGGAGGAAGTAGAAGAGCCAATAGAGGAGCCTACTCCCGAAGGCGAGAGACCATTTAACATGGGTTTGGGTATTGGTTCGGCTACAATTGATGGTGCCATTTACAACCAATTGGCGCTCCGACCGGAGTTTAGGTTTGGGAAACTAGGCGTTGGTCTTGATATTGTAATATACATAGATAACGAGGGGAATTTCAGGAAGGAAGAATGGGACGAAGTAAGTGATATTGCCGATAAATTTTTATATGTACGTTGGGCTGAAAAAACGGATCCATTCTGGTTCAAACTTGGTGCACTTGAGGGAATAACTCTTGGTTACGGTGGTATATTGAGTGGATATTCCAATATGATGGAATTTCCTTCCGTGCGTCGTGTTGGAATCAATACCGGAGTAAACTTTGCTGGATTTGGAGCAGAAATCTTCATGGCAAATGTTAAAGATTTTTCACGAGGTGGTACATTGCTGGGATTACGTGGGTCATACACTGTATCAAAGAAATTTCCACTTGTTTTGGGAGTCAACTATATCACAGATATAAACCAATTCTCGGGCCTCAAAGATAGAGATGATGATACATATCCTGACTTCTTTGATGATTTTCCAGATAGCTCAAAACTTTGGAATGATACGGATGGAGATGGTATTCCTGATCCACATGCCGGACTTGATTCCTCTAAATGGGACATCGATGCGGATGGGGACAATCTTTTGAGTTCATTGCATGGAGGAACTGATGATGAGGAACTGAAACCAGAGCCTTTCAGCATTGAAAAGAACAAAAGCTCTGCTACAGGTATCGCCTTCGATGTCGGCTACCCGATTCTCAGAACCAAATCGGTAAGCGTAGACCTTTATGCTGAGTACAACATGTTGTCATTCCCGGCCATCGATACTCAACAGTTCAATCGAATAGAGAGGAAAGGGAGCGGGATTACCATACCTGGTATCAGAACAAATTTATTCAAGTTTTTGAATATCATATTCGAATACCGAATTAAGCAGGAATACTTCGTACCTCAGTTCTTTGATCAGGCCTACGACCTAAATCGTGTTGTAGCAATCGAGGATGAACAAGGTTTTGTTGTACAAACGAAAGATATGCTCGTTTTCCAGAATTCAAGTTCGGTGGTTAATTCCTCCGGCTTTTTTGGTTCCGCTGGGATTAATATCTTTAATCTGGCACAATTAAATGCTTCTTACACCAGTATGGTTGCTGACACAATTGAATTCAACAGTTTCTCTGCATTTGCCAGTCTAAATGCTGAAAACATTCCGAAATTAAGTGAAGCAAGTGCCTTTTACCAAAGAAACAACGAAAAGAATCCTTTCGATTTCGGTAACCCATCTGTAAATACTATCCTGGGTTATCGCGTAGGATATGAACTTAGTAAGGGTGTAAGTTTGGTTTGGGACTTCCGTCAATTCTATCGGGATACGGGATCTGGTCTTGAACCTGTAAAGCAGACAACCATAGAAACACAATTCAATTTCTGATATGAAAACGGTGTTTCGTTACGACAGTGGTAAAAAGGGATTTGAGTTGGTGGCTATATTCCTTGTAACGTTAGCGGGTGCACTTGCTGTATTTGGGATTATTTGGATTGTTTTATTCTTAACATAGGAAAACGCGTATGAAAATTTCAATTGAGTATTGCCAGGTCTGAAACTATAAACCGAAAGCCGTCAGTTTGGCGGATGAACTTCGTAAAAAATACGGTTCAGACATTGAAGACCTCACCTTTATTCCATCCGGTGGTGGTGTATTTGAGGTGATAGTCGATGGTAACTTAGTATTTTCTAAGAAAAAGATAGGGCGTCACGCTATCCAGGGTGAAGTTGTAAAATTGATTGAACAAAGGTAATCTCATAAAGCTAATTCTGTTTTTGCCTCTAACCTGGTGTTTGTCTCAGGAGGGTGAAATTGTGCCTTTATCTTCATCCGTTGGCACAACCCTTGACGCTGTGGAAAGGGATATATTGGGTTTATTCCCGGATATTAAAGGATTTAGGAGTGCTCAATTTTATGAAATCGGAATAGATAAATATACGGCAAAAATTGTGTCAAGAGATCGAACTCGTCTTCGCATTACAAAGAAGAAATATTCGTGGAAAGAATTCCAGGTTCTGAAAAAAGTGGCAAAAGGACACCCGGAGATAACCCAAAAAGTTCGGGAAGATTACCTCAAACGCAAGTCATATCGTTTTGTGAAAGAAAAGCTGGCAGAAATTCCAGCAAAGAGTTTTTTTACTATAAAACTTCACTCCGGAGAAAAAGTCAGAGGTTTTTTCATCGGCTATCACGGCAGAATAATCCAGATAAAAAAATTGTTTGGCAAGGAAGAAGTATCTATTTTAGATGTAGATTCAATTGAGTTTCGTCTTTTTCAACAGCAAAAAAGCACAACATTTCAAATAGTTTATTTTTCGTTTGTTGGACTAAGTGGAGTCGGTATGGCAAAAGCCTGGTCTTATCAATCGAATCCAGCCATAGATACTGCCTGGCATCATCGTTTCGGAGGCATTGTGTCATCTCTTTTATTGGGTGGAAAGTTTTCGGATTTTGCAGTACTTTTAACAACCCCAAAAGAAATCATTTATGTAGCGGAAAGGTAATTGTAAAGGAGTCCTTAGATGACCGATGAATTACGAGACGATGAACAAATTGATGCTCAAAAGCAGTTTTTATTTAATAAGATTGATGAACTCGTCGAAGGGATCGGTCCGGGATACGGAGAAGCATTGATGGAGGAACTTATATTGAGGATGGAGCGGACTGTAGCTTTATTTCATGATGAAGTTGCCGAGTTGTTGGACACATTAAAATCCAGAAGAGAGGTAAGAGATGCCAGATTGAAGGATCTGTTTGAAAAGGGAGATTTAGAGAAAGAAGTGGAGACATCTGAACCACTATCTTCTGCGGAAGTAGCGATGAGCGAATATGAAAGAAAACTTGAGGAGCGAGCTGCCAAGGCAAGCATTAAAGAAGTTAAATCGAAAAAAGTAGATGAAGAAAAACCAAAAATACGGGGTTTCTTTCGTAAAAAGAAATAGCAATTCTGCTCGAGCAGGAGGGTGAGTTTTAAGGCGTCGTCTTTATAGATGGCGCCTTTTTATTTAGTACAAACGAGATACAAGAAAGTGAATAAATTTGTTTTACTTGAAAATGATAATAGGGTAGATAGAATCGATGATATATTCCCCAACAAAATTGTTAAAATGTTCCTTCAGTAATTTGCAAAAATCCAAAATATATTCTAATTTAGAAATCTGACTATTATGTTAGTAAAAAAACCAGCCGTAGCAGGGACATTCTATACAGCTCATCCGGGTCTGTTGAAAAAGGAGATTGAAGATTATTTAGGACGAGCAAATATACAGTCGACCAAAACACCTTTAGGATTTGTGGTTCCTCATGCGGGGTACATCTTTTCCGGACCAATTGCAGCTACAGGATATAAATATCTTATGAGTCAACATTTTGAAAAAGTGCTTATTCTTGCCGCCAGTCATTTTGACAGTTTTTATGGATTATCTATCTACCCTGGCGATGGATTGGAAACTCCTCTTGGGGTAGTTACGATATCTGAGGAAGACAAGGAAACTCTTACTTCCAAAGATGTTGTTGTGAGTTCCCATGATGGATTTCGTCAGGAACATGCTCTTGAAGTACAACTCCCATTTTTACAGGTTGTATTAACACCGGGCTGGAAAGTGATTCCGCTTGTTATGGGATTTCAAAATCGTGATACCATAAATCAGGCTGCAAAAATTATTGGGGATTATATTCGGGAAAGTGTTTTGATCATCATTTCGTCAGATCTCTCACATTATCATTCCTATGACTCGGCAAATGAAATAGATGGCAGATTTTGCAACCTCGTTGTATCGGGCAATCTAACAACTCTTTGGGAAGCTAACGAATCGAGAACAATAGAAGCCTGTGGTTTTGGACCTATATTCGCTTTTTTATCAGCGATCGAGGAACTCCACAATGTTTCACTCCAAGTACTGGATTACAGGAATTCCGGCGATACGGCGGGACCTAGGGATAATGTAGTGGGATATTGCTGCATAGGTTGTTTTAAAGAGTAATGGCACAACTATCAGAATCAGGTAAAGAAGAAGCATTACACTTAGCTCGCTGGTGTTTAAATAAGGTAGTCCAGGGAATAAATGAACCCAAACCCCATCTCGGTGACTCTCTCTTTACCGAAAAAAGGGGTGTATTTATCACGTTAAAAAGTGGAGGGGACTTGAGAGGGTGCATCGGTACCGTAGAACCGGTTTTTACACTGGAAAATGGAATATATGAAATGGCAGAGGGTGCAGCTACTCGTGATCCAAGATTTCCACCCGTCACTGCTGAAGAATTAGATAATATCACAATAGAAATATCAATTCTCACACCCCCGGAAGAAATTAGCGGTCCTTCAGAAATAGAAGTGGGTATTCATGGGTTGATTGTTGAACTTGGATCGTTCAAGGGGTTACTTCTTCCTCAAGTCGCGGTAGAAGAAAGGTGGGAGGCAGTTAAGTTTTTAAATTATACATGTCAAAAAGCGGGATTGCCAAATGACACCTGGAAAGCTGGTGATTGTAATATTTTTCGATTTACTGCTACCGTTTTTGGCGAATATGATTCCTATATCTCTTAGTAGTTTAACAACTTCTAAGATAAGAGAAAATTTTCAGTGAGGGGACGTGTCCTTATCGTAGCAAAACCATCTTCCTCGTTTGGACGAAATCGCCAGCTTGTAGACGGTAGAAATAGATTCCGCTGGAGATGTTTGATGCATCCCAATTAGCGGTGTGAACTCCTGACGGCATTTCTTCATCAATTAGTCGAGTTACTTCCTCTCCGAGTAGATTATAGATTATAATGCTTACATATTCAGAGCGTGGGGTAGAATATTAAATCGTTGTTGTCGGATAGAACGGGTTTGGGTAATTCTGATGTAAACTGAAGCCTGAGGGTAAGATTGATTCTGTTTCTGTACTAGTGTCAAGTCAACTATGATAATTCGGGTTGCAGTGTTAAATTTATGGCAAAAAGGTCGCCATGAAAATACATAAAGTAACATTAACACAAGAAGAAATTGCCCAACTTAAAGCCATTACTCGGAAAGGACGAAAAAGAGCCCGCGTAATAAAGAGTGCCTTGATACTACTGAATGTCGATGAAGGTCCATATGGAAAACGGAAAAAGGATAAAGATATAGCAGACATTCTGAGTGTCACGGTACGAACGATTGAGAATATCCGCAAACGTTTTGTTTTAGAGGGCTTTGACATTGCCCTTTACAGCAAGCCAAGAGAACGGATCTATGATCGAAAAGTGGATGGCGACGTGGAGGCTCATATCATAGCGTTAAGTTGCAGTAAACCGCCGAAGGGTTATGCTAAATGGTCGCTAAGATTATTGGCGGATAAGATAGTAGAACTACGCTATATAGAGAGCATTTCGCATGAGAGAGTAAGACAGGTGTTAAAAAAAACGAATTAAAACCATGGAAACATAAATGTTGGGTGATTCCATCAACCGAGAATGGAGCCTTTGTAGCAGCAATGGAACAAGTATTAGATGTATATAGACGTCCATACAATGTTCGATATCCGGTAGTTAATATGGATGAGTCTACGAAACAACTCATTGGAGAAACCAAGATACCGCTTCCTATGAAATCCGGACAAGCGGCTAAATATGACTGTGAATATATTCGCCGTGGAGTATGCAATATTTTTATGGCAAATGAAGCCCTTAGAGGGAGGCGTTTTGTAAAAATCACAGAACGGAAGACCAAAATAGATTGGGCGATATTTATGAAGGCTATTTCAGATGATTATTATAAGGAAGCTGAACGAATAACTATTTGCGCCGTCACTAAATGGCACCTGAACAGGGGACCCATTCGATTGCTGAGGTATATCGACATTATCGGTTGACCACTGAACTCCATTGGTATCTTGCACTATCCACTCTGCAGATTGTTTCATGACATCAACAAACATCCACTGTGGCGAATGTGATGCGATATTCGCGAGGTTGATGCCAATATTTGCCTTCAAGGTCTGACCAACTGCCGGGTTTATCAACAGTAGTTTTAGTACCGACACTGCCAGAACTGCCTTGAGCGTACTCCTGATTTGAAATTGGATTCTTAGGTTAGCGCGTATGACTCCTGACATGTTGTATCTCCTCCCATCTGAACTGATTCTCAATGTGTATTGAAACAATCATCCTTGTTTTAATATCCTTTATTAACATCGCTCTTACTTATAGAGTTATCGGAATGTACCACAGTATCGTGACCTAAATCTCAAGGAGTGTCGAATGGTCTGCATCGGAAAAACATACCCATTTAGTGTGCCCCAAGCAAAACCGATTAGATATCAAATGGCACTCTTAAAAAATTTCCTCAAACAAAAAATCCCAAGACCCGAAAAAATCGTTTCTTAAACGATCGTTTAATTAACAGTTCGCGCCTTGTCTCGAAAGCTAATTATCATAAGCTCTCATTTATTGGGTTTTGAGACGGCTGAATTGGTGTATTATAATTGGGGTTTATGACACAGCGCTATTTTAGCAGCAACATCTTCCTGGTCTGGGTGAAATTTCCAGCCCTGATTTGATACAAATACACCCCGGAACCCACAGACTGTCCGTAATAATTCTCCCCATCCTACACAACAGACTTAAACCCAGGTTCCTCTATACTCTGTACCAAAGTCCTAACCTGCCTTCCCAGGATGTCATATGTGGTTATTGTGACGTGGGACTGTTCCGGGAGATCGTACTGAATCGTCGTGATTTGATTGAAGAAATTGGGGTAGTTCTGATGAAGCGCATAAACCTCAGGAAGTATACCTTCTTCACTTGCAATACCAATCTCACCCTGCAAAAGTGTTTTTATCGCTCTTAATCCATTATCCCAGGTCCCCATGGAGTTATCTGTTACCGCTCCAACCATTTTCACCACCAATTCATCCGTAAGATTATTAGAAATCTTGAGGAAATTGGTGATAGATTCATTTAATGGAACTGGTATAAATACAACTATTGAAAATCAATCCAAATAGCAGAAGAGTAATTGTAAGAAATTAGTTACCGGATTTATCCGCTATCGTCTTAATGATAATGATGACTGGGAAATAATCTAATACTTTGCTGAAAAATCATAATATAATCTAGGGTAAAGTCGTAAAACCGCCACTAAATGCATGAGTTTTCAAGTTGTTCAAGAATGAGTTTCTTCTGGGTTTCAATAGTATCATTCCTATGATTGTAACGCCAGACATATTCAGCCAAGAACAATGGAATCCGTTTCTTTCTGATACCGCCCTTTGCGGCCAGTCTTCTTTTCAAATACCCCCATCCCGACAAGTCGGGACAAGCCCATTAATATGATTTCCTTTGCCGTCACTGTACTCTCCAGCATGGTGTTTTACCAAACGATGAACGTAGCCCTTTGCGGCAATACCTGTGTAGCTTTTCCAAGTGTCGGAACAGACAGTACTTCCAACTTCCACCCGTCGAGAAATCAATGGCAGTAATGTCTTTGCTTCCACATCAGGTACCACTTGTGCCCATACCTTTCCGCCACGGCAGAGAATGCCAAATACTGGTGTCTTTGAAGTCCCTCTGCCGCGTTTGGTACCCTTGGCTCTTTCCTTCTTTCTTTTGTTCTTCCCCGCCTGCGTGCCTACGGCGGGCAGGCACTGACCGCCAATATAGGTCTCATCGACTTCCACAATTCCTGAAAAAATCTCTGGAATGTCTTTCTGCATGGCTGCACGCACATGCATTAAAGCTCGCAGGATCCGTTGCCGGTGCAGACCTGTTTCCTGAGCAATTGCGACTGCTGGTAATCCCCTTAAAAACCAGTGCAGAATTTTGGACCATTCTTTCCGGGTTAAATGCAAAGGTAATCTGCCTGATCTCCATTCGTAACCACAACTGCTACAACGCTTCTTTTCTCGTCGGACAGAGTAAAGTTTTTGACAACCACAACGTAAACACTTCAATTGCTTTTTCATATGTGTAATTTATTAACATTGGTGGCTATAATGCGACTTTACCCTAATCTAATATAGAAGATAGTTTTTCCTTAGTTGATTGAATTCTTCTAATTCTTCCTTGAATTGTTGACAAATATCCTCATAGGATAGATTGTTTTCTATGCCACTAATTATGGTATTTGATCCATACAGTCTTCTCATCTGATCAGGGTTTATTGTGAATTCTGTTGTATATAGAGAATTTATCTTTGAAAGAATTGCAACCCCCGTTTTTACACTTTCAAAAGAATGTCTTTCAATAACATTGATTTCAATACCATGACACTGTTCACCTTCGTATTTGGGATGAATTGCTTTCCCGGGAATATTTTGAGGAATAAAATCCACCGGTCGAAATACGACACCGGGTAAATGTAATTTGTTCAATTCTTGATATAATTTTTTACCATTAATCCAAGGAGCTCCAATCCAAATAAAAGGGTGGGGGGTTCCTCGACCCTCCGAAACATTTGTCGCTTCAATAAAGCAGGTCCCCGGATAGACAGTAGCGGTTGAGAGGTCGGGAATGTTTGGGGAAGGGGGTGTCCATATTAATTGAGTATCATCGTACCAATGGCCTCTTTTCCACCCTGATAACTGGATTACTTCAAGTGATGGTTTATGTCTTATCCAATTTTCACCAACAATCATGTTTGCCAATTCACCCACAGTTAACCCGTATTGCACAGGAATGGGGTAGAATCCCACAAATGATTTATATGCCATATCTAAAACAGGGCCTCCTATCTTTTCACCCGTTATAGGATTAGGTCTGTCCAAGATGAGGATGGGGATTCCAAGTTCACCGGCAGACTCCAGAATCAATCCTAATGTAGAAATATAGGTGTAAACCCTGACACCAATATCTTGAATATCGTAAATAAGTAGATCAATGTCATGGAGCATTTCTTTCGATGGTTTTCGGTGTTTACCATATAAACTATGGAGCTTCATTTGTTCAATGACTGAATCTTCAGAAATAACTTTCTCTCCATCCGCAAATTTCCCAAGTAAACCGTGCTCAGGAGAGAATAGGGCAACTATCGTAACATCAGGAATCTTACCAATCTTTTCCCAGATTGGAGTACCGGAATTGTCCAATCCGGTATGATTGGTGACGATCCCGATCTTTTTATCTTTTATTTTGTTTAGGTGATTCTGTAAAAGATTTTCAAGACCTGTTATAACTTCAGCTTTTTCTTGAAGAATACCGGATGAAAAAGATTCCTCATATTGGAGTTGATGGATTGACCTCTGTATTAATGTATCCTGGGCATTCAAAAGATTGGAGTATGTTACTGGAAAAAGGGAGAAACATAAGAAAAAAAATGTGAAAAATTTTAATCTCATTGAACAAGTAATTGGTTTACATTATTCAATAACAACCTGCTTTGCCGACACTATATCATTTATTTGAATTAATTCCTGAAGTGCTTGTTCATTTAAGGGAGAATCAGTTCGAATAATGCTAATAGCATGATGATTTCCCGGTTCTCGACCCAACTGGTATTCTGCTATGTTTATGCCGTGATTACCTAAATGTGTTCCCACTTTGCCCACAACCCCAGGAACATCTTTGTTATAAATAATCAAAAGATTTCCAGCAGGCTTTAAGTCAAGGTGAAAACCGTCAAAATATATTATTCGAGGATGGACATCACCAAACAAACTTGCTTTAATCGTCAATGATGAATTGCTACAAGATACAGTGGTAGAGATGACATTTGCGTAATCACTTTCACCATATTCGTATGTTTCGTTAATCCGCATACCGTGAGATCCTGCTACTGCAATCGCATTAATATAATTGACTGTGCTTCCATGAATTTTTTCCAAGTATCCTTTTAGAAAAGCTAACGTAATCAATTTGGTTTCTTTTAAGGAACCTTCTGTGGTAACTGAGATAATTTGCGCAGGACTGTCAGCAAGTTGTTGTTGGATCGATCCCAATATTTCAGTCATACGGAGAAATGGTTCTAACGTAACAAGCAGGGAGGAATCAACAATAGGAATATTTAGAGCATTGGAAAGTTTACCATCAATTAAATAGTCCCTAACTTGTGTGCAGATAGATATGGAAACACTTTCTTTGGCTTCTTTGGTAGATGCAGCCAAATGGGGGGTAAATAAAAGATTGGGAGCTTTCAACAATGGACTATTTTCAGGAGGTTCCGTTTCAAACACATCTAACGCAGCCCCTGCTATTGTGTTATTTTCAAGAGCTTTTTTTAAATCTTCTTCAACAATAATTCCTCCTCTGGCACAATTGATGATGAGCGCAGTATCTTTCATTTTTTCCAACATTTTCATATCAAACATACCATTAGTACTGGAAGTTTTTGGGACGTGAATGGTTATTATATCACTTTTTTCACATAATGTCTCCAACGAACCAATATTCACAAAATCGAATTCAAAGTGTTCCTGTGATACATAGGGGTCGTACCCGATAAAATTCAATCCGAAATATTGAAGCCGCCGAATTACCTCAGTCCCGATTTTTCCCAAACCAACCACACCTAAAGTTTTCCCATGTAGTTCAGTTCCAATCAATCGGTTCCTTTCCCATAAACCTTTACGCAAAGAATCGTACCCCATATGTACATTTCGAGCAAGACTAAGAATCATGGCGATAGTATGTTCGGCAGCAGAAATAGTATTGGCATCCGGTGTATTCATCACGACAATCCCGTGTAAGGTAACAGAATTAATGTCGATATTATCAATACCTACACCTGCACGACCGATGACTTTTAGATTTCTCGCTTGTTGAACATGGTTTTCGGTTATTTTCGTCCCGCTTCGAATGATCCAACCATCAATTTGAGACAGGTATTTTTCCAATATTTTTGAGTTTTCACCTGTCATATCAATAATTTCAATCCCAGCATTAGAAAGCAGGGATTTACCACTGTCGGTAATTGGATCTGTAATCAATACCTTCATAAATTCATTTCTTTAATTGTTTCGTTCATTACAAAGAGAAGTTCCTCTATGTCTGATTTTTGTATATCTCCCATGTGGGCAATTCTAAATGTTTTATCTTTCAGGGGTCCGTAACCTCCGGATATGTGGAATCCCTTATCAAATAGTCTGGTAATCATTTCAGCTAAACTGAAACCAGGTAAATTATTAATACAAGTTACTGTATCTGATCGATACCTTTCCTGAGCAAATAGAGAAAAATGATTTTCTCCCCAGGTACGGACCATGTTTGCCAGTTCTTTATGTCTGTTAAAGCGATTATTCAATCCTTCGAAAAATATTCGTCCAAGTTGTGTTTTTAGTCCAAACATGTGTGGAATGGAGGGTGTAGAATGCGTTTGAGATTTCTGAGCATATTTTTCCATGACCAGAAAATCAAAATAATACCCTTTATACTTCAATTCTTTGCTTCTTTCCATCACTTTTTTTGAAACAGAACAAACTGAAAAACCTGGAGGTAGTGCCCATCCTTTTTGAACACTTGCTATTGCCACATCAATCCCGAGTTTATCTATTTCTACTTTTATACTAGCCATGGAACTTACCATATCGACCAGAAAAACAATATCAGGATATTCGTTCATAACCTCAGCAATTTCATAGATGGGATTCATCACACCTGTAGATGTTTCATTGTGAACTACAGTAACCGTGTCATACTTGCCTGCATCCAGTACCTTTCTAACGAGATCAGGTGTTGTTGCATGTCCAAGTGGAACCTCAATTTTATCACATTCAATTCCAGAAGATTTTGTTATTTTATGCCAACGCTCGGAGAAAGCTCCACAGACAAAGTTAGCACATCGCTTCCTCACGGTATTTTTTACCGCTGCTTCCATTAGACCCGTAGCAGAACACGTACCAAGGAATATTCTGTTTTTTGTAAAAAGGACTTTTTGCACGCCAGCTACAATTTCATCGTAAAGTGCGGAAAATGAAGATGCCCTGTGCCCAATTGGGTAGGATGCCATAGCTTCCAACACAGTATCATTAACATGAGTAGGTCCCGGAATAAATAGTTTTGGTTTCTTCATATTACTTAATCTTTTTCCAAAGAATGCATAACCAGTCCAACTGGACATTTGGGATAAAAGTATGTGGTTTTCTGGGGCAGAATGCCTCCTTTGGATGTAATAGTAAAGAGAAGGTCAATGGGAAGCGGAGATAAAATAAGAGCAATCTGAATCTTTCCCAGTTCTAAATTATCCAAGCATTCTTTATCAGAGTGATAGTAATTCAAATTGATTTGATGAGAAATGTCATCATCAGATAATCCAAGGATAATTTTTAAGATTATTTCCTGTAGAATTACAACATCGACAGAAGCTAACTCAGAAGGAAATAGTCGATCCTCCAACTTTTGCATGATTTCCGGTTTTAATTTTAATATGACCATTTTATTCGCTGTTGTCTTCATTCGGATAGAGGGGAGGATAGAACTCCTCTTTTTTGGTACATCATAATCTGATAAAATGTCGAAGTATACGTTACATTGTGATAAGAATTCATTCGGGTTAAAATTGGGAATAGAATGAATTCCTCTATGAGTAGGGTGGATGATCAGACCGGGAGAACTAGAGGAGACGAAATAACCCAACGTAAATCTTGTATCAAGTGATTCATCACCTTGATATGTGTTGTGAAATTTTAGAGCGGTTTCATACCGGTGGTGCCCGTCTGCTATTAACACAGACTTACTTTTCATGTAATTTGAATATGAATTTATCCATTTTTTATCCATAGTCATGGAAGACCTGATAGAAACCGTTTCATCGATATTTGTTTTTGAATGAATTGTCTGTTCGGGTTTAAAGCTGGACATTAGCTGGAGGATAGATTTCTCAGAATCATCATAGACAAAGAAAATGGGACTCAGGTTAGCGTGTATATGTTCCATGAGTCGAAAGCGGTCTTCTTTAGGTTTTTTATGAGTTATTTCATGTCCCATAATCCCATCTGAATTATATGCCTTCACCTTTATTAGTGATATAAAACCTTTCCGTGTTATCGTTAATCCATCCGGACCAGAAAATTGTTCTTTTATCTTCCATACTCCAGGCTTTGGTATTTGAGAAAGAATATCCTGATTTCTCCAATCCATCCACAATTCGCGAGCAGATTTATAAAAGGTATTTTCGATACCTGATTTATCTGTTTTTCCCAGAATCAAATTGACCATATTATATGATGACTGTTTTAACAATTGCTCCCTTTGGGACGTTGTAATAACATCGTAGGGAGGAGAAAGTACGTTTGACAAATCTGAAAAACGACTTGGGTTGTAGATTATTCCTTTAAAGGGACGAATATCAACCAATTCTATAATATCCCCATATTCATTTTTCAAATTTAATTAATCAAATAGCTCAATCCAATGAGGGAAAAGAGTATAGGAAGCGTGTAAAATCATGGTGTAATAATAAAGATAGAACAATCCAAATTGATTTTCCGAGATATTAAAAATGTCATCTTTTCTTTTCTCGGGTAATGTACTGTAAACTGTTATCTTGTAGTGACATACAGAATGTCTGGTATACATCTTTCCAATGCAATCATTCCCTATGTTTCATGTATTCATCGTCACCTAATTCAATCACTACAATCTTAACTTTCGCTGTGCCTTGTCCAACAAACCCTAATTTCACGGCGGCTCCATAAGAACAATCGAGGATTCTGTCTTTTACAAAAGGACCTCGATCATTAATACGAAGTATAACAGATTTTTGATTATCGAGATTAGTAACACGTATGATAGTGTTCAAGGGAAGTGTTTTATGGGCTGCTGTTAATCCGTACATATCATATACTTCCCCATTGGCCGTCAATTTGCCATGAAAGTCTTCTGCATAATAGGATGAAATACCAATTATTGTTTTTGTACGTTTTTTTATTAGAGTGGTTTCACGTGATCCTTTATGTCTTTTACCACTTTTGTATCTCGGTGAAGTCGCACATCCTAATATCAAGGACATTACCAGAAAGAATAAAATTACCTTAATCTTCATCTCTAATCGCTCCAACTAACTCACGAATGGTAGTGACATTGTGTTTTTCACAATACTCTATTAACTGTTTTATGATCCGGATGCTGATTCCTGGTTCACGATAGTTAGCAGTACCAACTTGAACCGCTGTGGCACCCGCCAGGAGATATTCCACAACATCATCCGCTGATGTAATTCCTCCAATCCCAATAATTGGGATATCCACTGCATCAAAGATTATATAAACATTCGCCACACCCACAGGTCGAATGGCAGGACCCGACAATCCGCTAAAACCAGTGAAGATATTTTGTTTTCGTGTTTGGGGATTAATACTCATTCCCACGACCGTGTTGATCGCTGAAATAGCATCTGCTCCTCCTAATTCTGCTGCTTTTGCGATAGATGCAATATCAGTCACATTCGGAGATAATTTCATGATAAGTAATTTATCTGTCCTTTTTCGTAATTCCTTCGTTAAAGCTAATGTCAAATCACAGTCAACCCCAAATTCCAACCCACCTTTTTCCACATTAGGACAGGAGATATTTATCTCATAGCCACTTAAATAGTTTGACGTTCCTTCCACTCTCTCAAGAATGGTAATATATTCCTTTAAGGAACTACCGGCGATGTTCATGATGATATTTGTATCTAAATCCTCGTAATAAGGGAGCATTTCAGATATGTATCGCTCCACGCCTATATTGGCAAGTCCAATTGAATTGAGGAGACCTGAAGGAGTTTCCACCATTCTCGGAGGCGGGCTTCCTTCTCTCGGATGGAGTGTGATCGATTTTGTAACAATTCCTCCCAATCGGTTAACATCCACCAACTCACTTACTTCATTCCCATACCCAAATGTACCGGATGCCACCAGCACCGGATTGGCAAACTCCACATTTTTTATTTTGACTGATAAATCGACCATTTATAAAATGATTGTATCTGCAGAGTAAACCGGACCATCGCTGCAAACCAAGGAAAATCGTTTCCCATAACTATCTTCCTCTGGGGAGTCGTTTTTTCTTTCTATCACACAACTTTGACATATTCCGATCCCGCAACCCATATAACTTTCCAGTGCCATTTGACAATAAATTTTGTATTTTGTTGTAATCTGGTGAATTGCCTTTAACATGGGTGTTGGTCCACACGCATAAATTATCCCGAAACTTCGGGATGAAACTTCCTTAAATTTACTTTCCATGGTTGGAACAACTGTCCCAAGTTCACCGATGGACCCGTCATCAGTTGTTAGAAAAATATTTTTATCGGGATTGTGTTGTAAGAAATGTTCCTCTGCTGTTGTTGCGCCAATAATTAATATATGAGACACGGATTTGATATTCAATTCATTATGCATCCATAAGATAGGTGCGATTCCCACACCTCCTCCAACGAGAATTGGAAATGAATCTTTGTCTGATGTAGTAAATATATTCCCAAGAGGTCCTAAAATGTTGATGGATTGGCCTGGACGTAATTCAGAAAGTATTTTTGTTCCCCTTCCAAATAATTTATAAATAATGGTAATTTTTTCCCCTTTTACACCTGCAATGCTCATTGGGCGTCTCAGGGGTATTTCCCATGAGGGATCAACTTTTATATTGATGAACTGACCGGGACCTAATACATTATTTGCGATATTTGGACAATCAAAATCCATCTTCCATATTCCTTTGGCTATCTCTTTGTTACCAGATATGGATGCCACTTCAATTTTCATATGATTCCGTTGTATCAATTTGTATGCTATCCTGTGTGTAAGTTTTTAAGGTAAGTAAAGTCTGATAACGATTCTCAACAGATATCGCTTGTTCACTTACCGGATATTGAGTAAGTAGGTTTTGATAAGCAACCAAAGCACTATCCAGATTATTTTCCTGAAAATCATAAATATGAGCAATTGCATATAGTGCATTCGGAATATAAATTGAAGCTGGAAAATCTATCACTAATTTTTTGTAGTATTTGATTGCCAGAAAATGATCGGTAATCATTGATTGTTCCGCTTGTCGTAGCATCGACAAAGCATCGTCTTTCACGGTTTTTCCATTCTCAGAACTAATTTTCTGTGCATATTCAGAGATGGAAAAATCAGTCAGTAATTTTTTTGAGAATTCTGTGACTGCGGAGGAGTCACCTATAAGTCCGTTTAAATAAATCAAGGAATAAAGAGCCTGGGGAGTTTTTGGATGCTCATCCAGGTCTTTCACTAATTGTTTAAAATAAATAATACCGGAAGAAGGTTTATCGAAATGAAAGGCTAACAGTTCTCCGTATGAATAAAGATTTTCACCTAATTCATTTCTTATGGATAAGGTATCTATTATTTGACTGGTATCGATTTCTGCTACTATTGTGCTTGTATCAGTCTTTGTTGTATCTGAGATATCTCTGTTAACTTGTTGATTATTTACTGCGATTGGTTTCCTGGCTCTTTTAAGTGTTGATTTAAGCTCCTCAATTTTCTCTTTTGCTGTCAATAGAGCGTTTATTTCTTTTATTCGCAGTTTTGCCGAAGGAGTAAATATGGAATTCCTTTTTTCCTTCGGAACATTTTCAAAATATTTTTTGGATTGTTCATAATCTTGAAATTCTCTAATCGAGATTGTCCCCAAATGAAAGTATGCTTCAGCTGAGGATCCGGATTTAGCAAATTCTTCTGTCACAAGTTTATATCGGTTGACTGCTTCAGATACCATAGATCTTGCATCATACAATATTCCCAATTCTAAATAAAGTTGTGCCCTTATGTCAATAAACTTGTCATTACTAATCAAGGATTGAATTTCACTTATGGTCTCATCCCATTTATTCTGCTGCCGCAAAATTTTTATTATTTGCAAACGAGACTTCTCAATGCCCTTTCGATTTTCAGATACTTTAATCACCTTCCGGTAGAACTTCTTAGCAGTTCCTAATTTGTCGCGTTTTAGGGATAATTCAGCTATTTTAAAGTATAATCGTGCCTTCATATTATTATTTTGTTGTAAATCTGCTGTTTCACTGTATAGGATTATTGCAGAATCAAGTATTCCTGATTCCAGATAAATTTCTGCTAATGTTCCCTTTGCAACCACAATTAAATCGCGATTTCTTCTAACTTTCTCATTCTCTATAATGAATTTTTTTATATCTTTTTTAACAGATTCTCTACCTTCTAATTTCCATCTTGATTTAAGAAGCCACAAACTTGCTTCCTTCTCCAAAGGACTGGAAATAGCCTCACGAATGAGCTTCTCCAGTGTCTCTTTCGCATTTTTATATTCCTGACGGTAATAGTGCGCTTTACCCATAATAAGGAGTGCATCATCTATCAGTTTACTTTCCGGATAATTCTTAATAACCAGCTTACATTTTTCTATTGTTTTCTTTAACGTTTCTATCGTCTGTTTCGATAATTTTTCCGGATCTTCAGCTTTTTCAATTTCGGTTTCTGCTACTGCAAAATACTTTTGAGCATTGTAAAAAGTATTAAAATAGGCACACGATATTCCGAGAATTAATATGGGAATACCCAGCAAAAATTTGTAATTGTAATTTCTTAAATAAACCATTGAATCTATATTTCTTTGTAAATTATATTGACCGAATTTTACAATAGTCTTGAGAAAAATAAACTGTTAACTTTTATTATAAGGAAAAAACCGTGAGAAAGATATTGTTAACCGCATTCTTATTATTATTCTGCAATAATGTGATATTCTGTTCAAAGGATACCACTTTACAAGAAATACCTCTAATTGAAGATGAAGAAGGTAGTTTTGGGTATGTAATTGTTAAATGTGATTCGCTAGGAATAGACATCTTTATTGATAATATGTTAGCAGGACAGATACCCATCGAAAATCCTATACCACTTTCAATTGGTAAACATACTATTTCATATTTCAATCCCGGATTTAGTTCACTGCTGAAATATTATTATAACGAAAAAGAAATAAATGAATTTGTTCGTAACGGTGTAAAGGAAGTATATGTTGTACCCGACGAAACTATTACAGTGGAATTGTGGTGGAAGCCTTACGAAAAAGCACTCAACAGCCGTAAAAGACAACATGCTATAAAATCAGGCGTTGGCATTGTGTTACTGACGACACTCCTTTTCCTGACCGTTCAATTGACCAAATAACTCACAGAATTATACCTGAATTAAGTTAATACTTAAGAACTTCTTATTCGCTTTTTTTTAGATTGTTCTTGCAGTAATTTACGGATATGGATGACATCACTAAATTTGAAAATCCTATCAGATTCAAACCGGATTACGCTTGGCCCACCGAGGATGAAGAAAAAAACTGTCCCAGATGCGATAACCCACTGACTCTGAATGAAAACCGACAAAACTATATGGGTAAACCCTGGTGGTGTGGGATATGCCGGTGGCAATTTACTGTGGACGAAATCTGAGTTATTTCTCTTCCCTTGAAAAATTTAATATATCCAATTGAAGGTTTAATTCATTACTGATATTCTATATTCTAAGATTTAATAAACACTTCCGGATTTTCAGTCATGATTTCATCAACCACCCATCGAACAACAACTGCATCATCCAAAAACCCCAACATATCCAGATTATCCGGAATTTCGTCTTCTTCTTCAATAAAATAATTTAACGCAAATAGGATCTTTCTTTTAATCTCCTCCGAGATAGGTTTCCCCTCGACGATAGCAAGGTATAGGAGTTCTACATTCCCAATAAGTTCGAGGACAAATGAAGAATTTTTTTTTCTCAGTATTGCTTTTAATTTCTTTGGAATTTGGTTTAATATTTTTTCCTCTGACGTAAGGGGAAATTGTTTGATCAGTTTTTGATATCGATCGATATCCTCCATCGTTAGATGAAATGTAATAGGTTTCAAGGTCATCTTTGAGTCTCCCTCCTAATTGAAATTTTTAATACGCACGGCTATGTTATATGAACAGTACGAATTATCCCTTTTTTTTGCACTTTGTTTGAGTTGATGTTTGATATTGGTGAGTGGTTAATGATTAGTGTATTGTTTTTCTAATCAGTCCTGCCCGAGCTGACATCTGGTCAGCTTGCCTGTGCTGATGCTTCGGCAGATTGGGTCGGCACTTCACACTGTCAAGTCTTCCATGGATGGGACATAACCCCTTAAAATCGTGACACAACTACCACTCTCCACCTACCAATTACATCTCCTTATTACCACCTTTTCTATAGGGAATAAATCATATGATATTTAGATCAGCATCATACGCATGAAATATAACCATAAAGAATCAAAATACAAGAAACCATGTTTATACATTTGAGCCCCTACATTCATTTCTCAATACTTTTCAGATAGGGATTAACTATCAATAACGTATTTAATAAATTTTATGGTGATTTGGCAAAAACGGACGGCACTGCTATTTGGCGTCTCTCTCTCTTTGCGGTTCTCACCATTCGATTTCTCATCGAGATTGTCAAGGAAAACCAATCGGATATTGAAGAAGGCATGTTGCTGATTATGTGAAAGCCTCTGACCATACCGTTGATTATTATGGGAATCACAATGGTGATTTGGGCATTAAATAGAAAGAAAATTAGAAGTTAAAACACAGATAACCGATTTATTATTCCCTTCTGGGATGATAATTAGTCGTATGCCATAGGGAATGATTAGAAAGCTAATAGTGTGAATATTTTGGTTATTCCTCTAAAAATCGCTTGACATAGTGTCCTTTTTATGTTAGCCTGTTTGCCTTGTATCGTCACAATGAATATTGGTTGCGTCATTACCGATACAGGGGTTAATTGTTGGAAGTCATTTGAATCTCTTAGCACACTAAATTACGATGTTAGTGAAAGAAAATTAGAAATAAAAACGCAAAAATAGCTACACCATTTTCTTTATCGTTGGGTGAAGAAAAAGCTTACACTATGATATGAATGAATGCCGATGCGATTGGATCGGATAGCTGGTAGAGTCTTTGAGGTAATAAAAAAGAAAAATGGTGCATATTGGCCGTCTCGAATCATTGACAAGCCGAAATGGAAAAGACAATTAATTACAGACCACAGCCCTATCGCGTCAGACATGATAATTTAGTCCGATTTCAATCTATCGGATGTCCAATAGTTTACATGTAAATTTATGATAAGGAGTTATATGGCGAACTTGAGACCCCCTGGAGGATATTTGAAAGAAGACACTCAGCGAAGGAAAGAGTGGCTTGAAAAAAAAACTGGGTTTCATATCGATGAAACGGCACCAGATGATCCCGAGGTTTTAAAAGGGATCATTGAAAATCATATTGGGTATATAAGTATTCCGATGGCGATTGCTGGTCCTCTCAAAATTGAAGGAACTTATGCAAAGGGAGAATTCTATATTCCCCTGTGTACCTTAGAGGGGACGCTTTCGAAGTCCATGACGCGCGGCTTTTATCTCACATATAGCTCTGACGGAATTAAAACAAAACATATTAAACAGGAACTTTCTCGAAGTCCGTTATTTATTTTTGAAGATTTTGATAAAGCCAACATTTTTTATCAGTGGATAGACCAAAACTACGAAGAAATAAAGAAATCCGCAGAATCTACAACCAACTACGGCAAGCTCCTTAGAATTGATAAATATCCAATACAAAATAGTATCATTCTTGATTTTGTTTATTATACCGCTGAAGCTGCCGGTCAAAATATAACAACGATAGCCACACATGAGGCTTGTCTATTTATCAAAAAAAAGTTTTCCAATCAATATGATTTTCAATACCAGTATTATATTGAGTCTAACTTCAGTGGTGACAAGAATCCTGCTTATAGAACCTTACTTCACGGGAGAGGCCATCATGTGATTGCCAGCGCGCTTATAAAAGGTAAATTACTCAGACGAATATTGAGAATGAGTGCAAATGATGCCGTCGTAAGCTGGGCACAAAGCAGCCCTGCATCACAGATGGCTGGAGTTCTTGGTAAAAATATGCACGTCTCAAACGCCTTAGCATCGTTATATTTGGCGACAGGACAGGATGTTGCTTGTGTTGCAGAGAACTCCGTTGGCATTGTCTCCTATGAATTGCGAAATGATGACGATCTACTCATGTTTTTAGCGATGCCATCCATTAGCGTCGGAACGGTGGGTGGAGGTACGCGCCTGAATCAGCAAAGAAAAAATCTGGAAATGCTTCGTTGCACTGGTAAAGATTCCTCAAAAAAACTCGCCGAGATTGTCTGCGCCTCAGCACTGGCTCTGGAACTATCGCTCGCCGGCGCAATCCGTAGTGATGAGTTTGCCCAATCACATGCCCACTATGGGAGGAAATAATTGAAGACCATCCGGGAGGCGTTACAAAACACGACGCTTGGACCTGAATACTCCTACCTTTTAGAACAACCTTCACTTCTTGGAAGATTCATTAAAAAGCTGTTCGAGATTTTTTGTAAAGTAGTTTTCACATTTTACTGTCCTGTGAAGGTAGAAGGAAGAGAAAATATCCCTGAATCATCGTTTATTTTATGCAGCAACCACTGCAGCCATATGGATAGCGGGGTCTTGATGGTTGCTTCTGGCTTACCCTTCAAGAATTTCGGAATGATGGCTGCAAAGGAATATTTTTTCGACAATAAAATCCGAAGGATTTCCCTTAACCTCCTTATGCATCTCATTCCGATCGATAGAAAGACCAACCATGTGACGATTGTCAAGAGTCTTGCAGCTTGTCGGGATTTTACAAAAAATGGAAATCGGAATATCATTATTTATCCGGAAGGCACTCGTTCTATTACAGGAAAAATAGGAAAGTTTAAGAAAGGGCTGGCAATGGTTGCAACTGAACTTGGACTCCCTGTAGTACCCGTATATATTAATGGTACACATGATGCATACCCAAAGGGAAACTATTTTATGAAACCGAAGAAGATATATGCCACGATTGGTCAACCAATTTATCCGAACGATTATGTAAAAAAAAATGGGGGTAACTCTAACAAACAGGTTTATAACAGTATGATTGAAGAGATTGAGAAAAGAGTCCACGAACTAAAAGAAAATCAAACAAATAAATCCACCTGATTACTGTGTGCATAGGGAAATATTATGATTGAGATTACCATCATTAGTGTTGTTGCCGTTGCTGTTTTCGTCTTTGTTCTAGTGAAACGGTTAACCACCGAAGAAGAATTAGATGTTTATTATGATATGTCCGAGACGGAAAGGCATCACCATAAGTGGGGATATACCGATACGGAATTTGATTTTGACGGTCCCAAAAGTGTGAAAGTATCTGGAAACAGGTACCCAATATCCGGATACTCGATGCCTTCATTAATACCCTTTGTAGAAGATATGCTTGGTGTGACGATCAATCCGGATGATAAGAATGTTGAGAATGAAGATGATGACATACCTGAACCGGAAATCAACGAAGCATTTTTCTCTTCAATAAAAGCTAATTTTCAGGAAGAACAGTTTTCATTAGACTCCAAAGAACGTTTGATTCATAGTCATGGTCAATTGAGCGTAGACGAAATCTACCGGATTCTGTATGGCACTTCTTTAAAGAGGGTCGTTGACCTTGTTGTGTATCCTCAAGGAGAAGATGATGTTAAGAAACTCATTCAATTCGCAAATCAACATGATGTGTGCCTTGTGCCTTATGGCGGAGGAACCAATGTCAGTGGCGCACTAGCCTGTCCGGTTGAAGAAAAACGGATGATCGTGTCTGTTGATATGAGAAGAATGGATCGTATCCTGTGGGTTGATGAAGAAAATTATTTAGCCTGTATTGAAGTGGGTATCACAGGGAAACAATTGGAAATTGCACTTGGCGAAAAAGGTTTTACAACGGGTCATGATCCGGACAGCGTTGAGATTTCAACGCTGGGCGGGTGGATTTCTACCAATGCCAGTGGCATGAAAAAGAACAAATATGGGAATATCGAAGATATCGTACTCGAAGCAACGCTAATTACCCCGACGGGCAATGTTGAAACGAAAAGCATTACACCGAGAAATTCAACGGGCATACAGCCAAGATGGCTTTTGTTTGGCAGTGAGGGGAATTTTGGAATTATTACCAAAGCAGTCTTGAAAATTCATCCGAAACCGAAAATCCGTCATTATGGTTCTCTCATATTCCCGTCGTTTGAAATAGGAGTCAACTTTCTTAAAGAATTGCATCAAAGCAGCGTGCTGCCTGCAAGTATACGACTGGTCGCGAATATCGAATTCCGGCTAGGACAAGCTTTGAAACCCAAACCCACGTTTTGGAAAGCGCAAAAGGATAAACTTCAAAGATTTTTCCTGTTCAAAATTATGGGATTTAAATTGAATGAAATGGTTGCCTGTACCATTGTGATGGAGGGGACGAAGGCAGAAGTCCACCAGCAAGAAAAATCCATTTATCATCTCGCTAAAAAATATAAGGGTATCAGCAGCGGAGCAGCAAATGGTAAAAGGGGGTATATGTTGACATTTGCCATTGCCTATATCAGGGACTTCTTCAACAAGTACTATATTCTGGGCGAAACATTCGAAACGTCGGTTCCGTGGAATAAGATTCACCAGGTCACCCAAAGTGTTGAAAAAGAACTGCATGTACAAAGAGAAAAATATAATTTGCCGGGCTACCCGTTTCTCTCTTATCGGGTAACACAGACCTATCACACTGGCGTGTGCATCTATTTCATGATGGGCATTTATGTAAAAGGTTTGGATAGAGCGGATGATGTTTTCAGTGAAATTGAATACCGCCTGCGGGAAGTGATACTCGAAAATGGTGGTTCTCTTTCTCACCATCACGGCATTGGAAAAATTCGACAGAAATTCCTACCGCAGATCCAATCTGAAAATAGCCTCAGGGTGTTGCGCAAGTGCAAAAAAGCGATGGATCCCCAAAATATTTTTGGAATTAGAAATGGCGCTTTCAATTAACTTACCTGAATTAACTCTCTCAAGTCACTGATACAAAAAAACAAAATCCCGGAATATATTACTCCGGCGATGATTAATCGTATGCATCATGCAGCGTAGACAGTCTTAGGATGTTTAAAGTAATTCATCACCCGTTGTGGTGTTTTTTGTAGCATTCGCATATGTGAGATTACACCGTTCTTT
>SCKK01000065.1 GCA_004124475.1 Fidelibacterota bacterium | reverse complement strand
CAACATAATCGTGTTAACTTGCCTCATGGTCTGGTTCTCCTCTGTTATTCTATGATTTCATAAGGAGAAATTACTCTCCTTTATGAGGATTACCAGACCTTATACTTATTTTAACCGGACACTACTGGGTTTGGCCATATAATCATTGCAACCGGCAGCCAAACAATTATCTCGATCCGCAGTGAACGCAGCCCCATATCATCACCCGATTAAATTACGGCATTTCCACAAGGATTATTTCAAAGTCTTTAACTCCACCCTGATTTTACATGCTTCGGTCTTTAGTTGATCAGCTTTTCATTATTTGAAATATAATTTGTATTGAGTGGCCATTTCTATAAACAATGTGATATCATCTTCAATTAGTACGGTTTTAAATATAAATAGACAAATAGAGAAAAATGATGCCAATAATGGTTTAATAAAAATAATCATTTTCTTCTTATATTTACTTACCTGAAAAGTACAAAAAAACAACTCAAAAAGATAATGAAATCAACTTTCAGGTTGATTCTTTTGATTAAGACTGATGCTTTAGCATCTCTATAAAATAAACTTACAACCACAACTGTCTATCCAAACTCCTATATTGTATCGCTTCACTGAGATGTTGTGTCTGGATTTCAGGGGAACCTTCCAGATCGGCAATCGTACGTGAAACTTTTAGTATCCTGTCGTATGCTCGAGCGGAAAGACCTAATTTTTCCATGGCTGTCTTCAGAAGTGTACTTCCTGATTCACTAATATGACAGAACCTCTGAATTTCTTTGGTCTCCATATGTGCATTGCAGTATTTCCCATCGATTGCCATAAATCGCTTTAATTGAATTTCCCGGGCATTCTGAACCCGTTCCCGAATATACTCGGATTTTTCTCCCAACGGTTTTTCCGATAAATCGGAAAAGGGTACAGCTGGCACTTCAACATGCAGGTCTATCCTGTCCATGAGGGGTCCTGAAATTCTGCCCATATACTTTTGTATCATTTGTGAAGAGCAGGTGCAATTATTGTTCGGATCGGTGCGATACCCACAAGGACAGGGATTGGTAGCGCCTACCAACTGAAAACTGGCAGGATAGCTGATAGAAATCGCTGCTCTGGAGATAGTGACTTCTCCGTTTTCCATAGGTTGGCGCATTACCTCCAACACATTCTTCCGAAACTCAGCCAATTCGTCGAGAAATAAAACACCATGATGTGCCAGACTTACTTCACCCGGTCTCGGAATGGTACCTCCTCCTATCAATCCGGCATCGCTGATGGTATGATGGGGCGCTCTGAATGGGCGTGTGGCAATTAGTCCTTTCCCCTTTGGGAGTATTCCCGCAACTGAATGTATTTTTGTTGTTTCCAGTGCTTCCTCAAGGGTTAGATGAGGTAGTATGGTAGGCAAACGTTTTGCCAACATAGTTTTTCCCGATCCCGGTGGACCGATGAGAATAACATTATGTCCACCGGCAGCAGCCACTTCCATTGCTCGCTTTACATGTTCCTGTCCTCTCACATCTTCAAAATCCACCGAATAATTCATACTTTCCCGAAATAGTCCTTCTATATCAACGGTAACAGGAGTGATGGAAACTACTCCGTTTAATATATCCACCACCTCTTTTAGGGAATTTACTCCAGCAATTTTTACCCCTTCCGCTACAGTCGCTTCCTTAGCATTCTCTTTCGGAAGGATGATACCTTTCACTCCATTCTGAGCAGCGCAAATGGCTATGGGGAGTGCACCCCTGATAGGACGCAAAGTTCCATCTAAAGACAATTCTCCCAATAGCCAAAGTTTATCGAGATAATCCGATTTTACATTACCCAAAGCAGCTAAAATTCCAACTGCAATAGGAAGATCAAATGCGCTTCCCTCTTTGCGAATATCTGCGGGAGCAAGATTAATAACCGTTTTTTTATTGGGGTAATAAAAACCCGAATTTTTTATTGCAGCTATTACACGTTCCTTACTTTCTTTCACGGCACCTTCCGGTAATCCAACAGTAATAAATTTGGGTACAGGGGTCGGTGTCAGATTGGCTTCAATCTCAACCTTATATGCATCGATACCAAGGATAGCGCTGCTGAGGACACGGGCGTGCATATCAAATCCTATACATTAAAAACATGACATATTTTGGTTTATAGTAATGACCAACGTCCTAAAATACACAATGTTATCCTCATACCGGGCAAGATATTAATTTACTTACTACGAGATAGGGAACAATAATATAGAGAAATGTGTCCCTGATAAGATAAAATACTAAAAAGAAAATAACAATCACCCAGCCCTTTTTACGAATGAGTAGTTTTATACCACCTTCACGGAAGACGGCCCGCCATTCAGGAACGAACTTTGGAACCAGAAATTTCAATGTTATTCTTCTACTTGTGAAGGTTTTCCGAGAAGACTTTCATACTTTTCAAGGAGTGATTCCCCCTTCATTTGGGAGTATATATATGCATACCGGAGGGCTTCATGAAATGGCTTGTCTTTATATTCTTCTTGAGTATAAAAGTCATCAATCCAACCAATGAATTTTGTGATATCTGTTCGGTCAAATTCATCCAATATATTATAGGCTAATTCTGCACGATTTGTAAAATACCACTTTGTGAGTTCACCATGCCCCTTGTCTTCAATTAGCGAAGTATGAGTATCATAAATCTGGGTAAGATACGCGAATAAATAAGTCTCTTTTTCAAAGTCCGATAAAGTTTTCCAATAAAGAACAATGGGTGAATAATCTTTTTGCGAGTACAGTGGAATTATTCCAAATAGAAAAAAACATACTATGACGATCTTTTTAGTGGAATAATTAAATCGTTTATTTTCCAGTATGAGATTAACCCGGTCCATTTGCTTTATTCTCCTCCTCCTCTATTAATGCAAGCAACTCATCAATGGCTTTGGATTCTGACACCTTTCCGATCTTTTTCCCATGTTTATATATCAAACCTTCCCCTTTACCAAAAGCAATTCCCATGTCAGCATGTGTTGCTTCACCGGGACCGTTGACAGCACAGCCCATTAAAGCAATGCTCATAGGGGTTTTGATAGTTTTCAGCTTTTCCTCCATTTCACTTGCGATTTTGAATAAATTTACTTCCAACCGACCGCAAGTGGGACAAGCTATTAGTGTGACACCTCGACTTGCCAACCCCAATGATTTTAAGAGTTCATATCCAACACGTACCTCTTCAACCGGATCATCGGTGAGACTCACCCGTATTGTGTCACCAATACCTTCAGACAGAAGAGCTCCTATTCCTACAGCTGATTTTATGGTACCGGTTTTTGTAGGACCCGCCTCCGTTACTCCCAGATGAAGGGGATAATCGAACTGTTCGGAGAAAAGTCGATAGGAATCAATCATCAACCTCACATCAGAGGATTTTAAAGAAACAATAATATCATTGAATCCAAATTCTTTACAAATTTTAACATGACGTATAGCGCTGTCAACCATCGCTTGTGCTGTTGGATATCCATATTTGTCCAGAAGATCTTTTTCCAGACTTCCTGCATTCACGCCAATCCGAATGGGTAATCCGGCAGCTTTGACTTTATCGAGGACTTTTTCTACCCGTTCACGCTTGCCAATATTCCCAGGATTAATTCGGATTTTATCAGCGCCTGCATCCACTGCTGCTAACGCCATTCTATAATTGAAATGGATATCAGCTACCAAAGGGACGGTCATCCGTTTTTTAATTTTTGCCAGTGCCTTTGCAGCTTCCTCATCAGGTACGGTAATACGAATTATCTGGCAGCCTGCTTCTTCAAGACGTTCTACTTCTCTTACAACAGCTTCCACGTCTTCTGTCTTAGCAGTAATCATGGACTGCACGGGTATGGGTGCATCTCCCCCAATGGGGACATTCCCTACCATTACCTGACGTGTTTTACGTCGGACTATCGGTTTGGTATTATCCATAATATGAAACCAAAGTTATCAATCAAACAAAGAAAAACCAATTGAAATGAAACGTCTTCGACACCAGGAAATACCTGTAAAGTCAATCACAGTATTTAACTGTTTCGCCTATCTAATGTCAGGCAGGCCTGCCCGACTGAGCACATGGTCAGGTGGGGAATTTCTCCTCTATCCCGACGCGTCTGGACGAAGATATATTCTATCAATCATCAGTCCTCTGATAGGGCTTTTTAACATAAATCTTTGCTTCATCCATTGCCCACGTATAGTTATTTAATCTAAGTGCAGACCGATAGTCCGATACAGCTTCTTCCCGATTCCCCAATATATCGTTAACCTTTCCACGCAAAAGGTACCCAAAACCGAGAGGAGTGTCCAACTCAGTGTTAAATTCCTTGATAGACTCGGTAATAAGTGCAAGCGCAATATCAAATTCTCCATCCAAGAATTTTAAATAAGCAGATTGATATTTTAAGGTTGGAATCCATCCCTTCCTGGATGCAGGGGGTCGTGACTCTGCTAAGGAATAAACCAGCTCCAAATATTTCTCAGCCTCTTTTCTACGACCGGTTAATATCAATGATTCCGTATAAAGATATTGAAAATAAACTGAATTGGGATAAATGTTTCTCAAGCTATCGGTAATAGGAAGGGCTAACTCAAATTCTCTGGTCATCCAAAGATATATCCATGCTAAAATTCCATAAGCTTCTACCCACGAATATTCCCCATGAACGGCAGCTTCCTTAATCTGGGATATCCCAATATCCCTGTCGGCATCCATACCCAATAATCCTGCAAAAAATTTGACAATAGCAAAACTGTACCCCACATAAAAATTGAGTATGCCCATGGGAAGATAAGCATCCTTCAGATCAGGATAATCTCGGTGAACTGTTAATACTCCACGATATCCCTTAAATCCATCGTAAAGTACACCTAACCATTCTTTCTTACCCAAGCTGACCCGCGCCTTCATTCCGAAGGTAGAAGCCAGATATAGCTTATAATTCGGATCTTCAGGATATTTCTTTACCAGGTTTTCATAGACTTTAGATATCTCATCCAAATCATTTTCTAAGATAACATAACTTGCTTCCGCTCCCTCGTAAGCTTGTGATCTGAGCCAATCCGAAACAGCCCATACAAAATGTACGACAGGGTGTTCAGGGAAATCTTCCCTGGCATTAGACAATATCTCCACTGAGCGAGTGTGTTCTTCATTGTAAAGTGCATTTATTCCTTCCCAGACAATTTCATTTCCCCTGTACTTTGACTCACCTTTTTGTTGAGCAATAAGCAACGATTGGCTAAAAAGTAGAAATACACTAACGAATGTAAAGTAATGTCTCATACGGAGTTTACTATCTATTATGAATTCAACTATCAAGTGCAACTCTTACGTACCTGAAGAATAATGGATTTTTATCAGTCATTTTCTCCCAAGTCCCTTCAGTAGTATATGAAAGGGCATTGGGAGAAAATGACTGTAATTAATAATTAGAGACTTACAAAGTTGCACTTACTACTTGAATCCAGGTATTTTGTATAGTCTATTAAAAAATAATACGCTCAAGCTGAAGATTCGGGACTACAGGGCAGGCTGCTCCATGCTCAAAGCTATCTTCAGGTGAAGCAGCGGTTATGACCCTGCCATACTCTTCGACAAAATCATCCACCCACGAGCATTGTTACTTTCTGGTTGCATGGAGAGACTTTTTTCCCACGCTGCAACTGCCAGTTCTCGTTCATCCATATACCAGTAAGTCATTCCCAAACCGTTATAACCTTCAATGTCACGTGGTTCAATATCTATGGCATCCTGAAAAGCATGTAGTGCATTTCTATAAAGTCCGTTTTCCCGGTAGTATTCGCCAATCATTTTCAGCGCATCTACCAACCAATCATTGGAATTAGCATTAACAGACAACGCATTTGCAAATGATCTTCTCCCCAATTTAGTATAGCCGTTACGGGTATATTCAAGACTCATGATATAATAAGTTTGAGGAAGCATATGACGGACTTCAGGATGGTTGGGTGCATAATGGAGGAGATCTTCCCATGCTGAGGAGGCTTTATTCCATTCATGAGCCTTGAAATAACTTAAGCCATGTTGAAACCTCAGGGAAACATCAAGGGGTTGTAAAGACAAAACGCTTTCATAATTCACAGCTGCATATAGATAATTCCCCTGGCTGAAATACAAGTCTGCAAGAGCAATTGTAGCGGTTGGATCGGTTCTGTCCATCGTCATACTATATTTATAAGATTTTTTTGCCTCTTCAATCTTTCCTAACGCTTCCAGAGACTGCCCTTCCAGATAGGGAAATATAAAATTATTGGGGAATCGGGATTTTCCCTCCTGACTTTTTGCAAGCGCTTCTTCAAGCCGGTCATTGCCAAAATAATCCCTGATTTCAGAAAGTAGACTGGCAGGACCTTGAGGAGCTCGAGTCGCTGCCTTATCGTATAATTCTTCTGCCATTTTTTCACCTTCCGGTGTATCAGCATATAAAGAAATAGCATTAATTGTAGCTGTATGGTTCGGGTCAATTTCCAGTACCTCTTCATAGGAAAATCTGGCTTTTCTGTGTTGCCCACTTTTTGAATAAAGCGAACCTAAAAAATAGTGATAATCAGCATTAGAGGGTTCCAAAGCGATCATCCGCAGGTAAATGTCTCTAGCATTTGCAAACATCCCTTTCCTCTCGTACTCAAGAGCCAATTCGCGTTGCGCTAAGGAGCTGTTGGGTTTTTGTGATACTTTTTCTTTTGCCAACTGGAGTTTGTCTATTTTGTATTTATCCTCCCTCACTGGTTCAAATGGTTTGAGTACCAACTTAGCTTTATTAAGTCTGCGCATACTCTTGTCGAGCTCATGAGTCAAACTATAAATATCATCAGACAACTCGTAAATGCTAAACTTTTTAATTTCCCGGGTTGTCACGTCTATTATTTCTTCTTTAGGCGCTGCCTTCGGTTTTCTAGATGGCTTTTTCTTTGAAGGTGGTCGTCTCTTTTTTGTCGGTTTTTTCTTCGTTTGAGACTTTACACGAGGTCGTTTTATCTTCTTATCTGACTTTTTTGTTTTTTTCTTTGAAGGTTTCTTTTTCCTGGCAGATCTTTTTTTCTCTGAACGTTTCTTTTTCTTGGTGGGTCTTTTTTTCTTTTGCTGTTCTGAAGATACACTGTTAGAATTGGTATTCACTCCGGAAGCCACACTCACTGGGATACTCGTTGAAAGAACAACGAGCGCAATGAATCGTATAATAAATCTGTTAATAAAATTCTTCATGACATACCAATACTTTAATATACTTGAATTCAACTATTAAGTGCAACTCAAACACTGTTTGTAAAGAAAGCGGAGCTGCTGTAGGCTCTCCTCTTTTCTTTAAGACAAAAATGAGGAGCACAAATGAGACACTACAACCAGCTCACGCT
>SCKK01000005.1 GCA_004124475.1 Fidelibacterota bacterium | reverse complement strand
AAAGAAATGGGTGGTACATATTGAGCCGGTTGGAACCGGCCTTTCAGCGCTTAAATATCTGGCGCCCTATATCTTCCGGGTGGCTATATCAAACAATAATATTATCACTTTAAAAGACGGTAGGGTAGCCTTCCGTTGCAAAGACTCCACTACAAATAAATGGTGCCTGAAGACAATACTCGCTGAAGAATTTATCCGCCGGTTCTTGCAGCATATCCTTCCATACCGTTTTAGGAAAGTTCGCTACTATGGTTTCCTGAGCTCCGTAAATCGTGAACAACTAGAAAATATCAAAGAACAGTTCGATGGAAGATATATCCCAATTAAAGTAAGTAAACCGGAGCCCCTTAAAAACAATACCTTCTGCTGCCCTAAATGTGGTAGTCAGCTGATTTGGGTTGAAGAGTTGCCATGCAAACGAGGACCCCCATGGTAATACTTGCAGGCAATCATAATGAACACCTTTTGAAAATGCTTATTTGTGCATAGCGATATTGGTACGTACCGGCAGTGAAAAATATGCCTTTAGACCATTTAATATTCACCGCTCTTTATCATGATTCCATCAATACTCAGTGAGATTACTCAAATCTGTTTTGTTTATTGCTTTTACAATACGTTTTGATCGTAAAACTGTAGTATACATTTCTATTTAAACTCCAAATAGCTTACTAACGGCTAAGCATCAGTCAGTGGACGGACAGGCAACCTTGACTTGCATATCGACGACTACGTCGATCGAATGCTAAGTCTTAATACGTTAGGCGGCGGATCGTCCTGCGACCGATGATGTCACCAGTTGGTCGAGCTGCCGGTCATGCCAGCTCACGAGAAGTAGTTGTGCACTCACCGCTCCGATCAACGAGAGAAACATATCCCACTGGGTGTCCCAAATGTCGCCCCGAAAACCGAGAAAGGCCTCGGCGGATTCGCCCATGACAACGGCGGCCCACCACTCGGTAAATTCGTAGCACGCGCTGATAGCAAGACACACCGCGGTCACCAAGAAAACCAGCCACTTGCTGCGGACAAGAGGTGACCGACGGAGAAGAATCTCCCGCACCAAGATGGCAGGCATAAAGCCCTGGGTGAAGTGCCCAAGGCGGTCGTAGGGGCTGCGACTCAGATCCAAGAGGTCTTGTAGCCAGAACCCCAGCGGGACCTGCGACCATTCGTAGTGCCCTCCCAGCATCATTATCAGGGCGTAAACCAGGACGAGCCAGTAGGCGAGAGGCGTGAGTGGAAAGCGATTGTAGGTCGCGATTAGAATCGGCACCCCAATGAAGATCGGCAAAACCACGAGTATCCAGATCGTCCGGTCGGCGGGCTGAATTCCAGACACGATAAGGGCGAGCGTGCCAATTGTAAGCAGCATGCCAGCTTGATACTTTTTCAAGTTTCGTCACCTATTAGTGGCTTTATGGTCACAGTCGGCGAAACCGCTGCCAAACGTCGCCCTATATTCGTGGTTGCCTTAATGCACTCAGTTTTTATACGGCTTCTTTTCACTTTAGCTTTATGGATGAATTGTACTATACTCTTATCATCCTCCTGAAAATGATATTAACCACTTCGGTTTCTAAAGTCAAGCCTAATTCAGGGAAAGAGAAATGCCGAAGTCAAAGCTACTCGAACAAGTCCGAGACAAGATTCGCACCCGCAGTTACAGCATTCGTACGGAAACAGCCTACATCACTTGGATCGGGACGATAGCCGGCGCCTTCTGCCAGAATATCTCCATTTTTGTCGAGGAAGTCGACGTTGAGTCTGTCTCATCCTGCGCCTGCGCCATCAGTGGCATGAACGACAACACCACAACCGCGCTGGCAATGACCCCTTTGAGCATGATTCCACTCCTCTCTACATGACAGCGTAAAGGTTTTCATCGACGGCTGTCCCCGCCTTGTTATACGATAAAGTTACACCATAGTGGCTTGTGCAGTTCAGAAATATACGAATCACCAAGCCGGGCAAGTCCTTTGGGCCAAGCCTACGCTTGGCCTCTATTTGCTCGTAGTAGCGATTGGCGTAGCTACCTGATCCACTAATACCCAAAGTTCACGGCGTACAAGGACTCGCGCGTTGGTGGTACGCTGCCATATTTCATCCCAACCTTCCTTGCTTACACTGGGGTGGGCTTTCTTAAAAACCTCCTCTGGAATCCCAACTACAAGATCGGAAAATTCATCAAAAAAGTCCACCGTTCCGTAATTGTAAGGCCTTTGAGCTCCACGCGGATACATAAGTGAAAATACGGCCCATCCAGCCTCGTAACCTGCAGCCTTTGCGGCTTGATGGAGTGGCTTGTAGATTTCCCGTTCGAGTTTGAGGTACTCTTGACCCTGGCCTGGGGCAACCTTCATGTAGTTAACATGGATATATGGAGCCGGTCGGTCTGGTTGCACCGAGTCGTTCATGACCCAGAGTTCGGAACGCACGAGGTCTCTTGAGGCCAGCGCTTTTGCCATCATTTTACCGAACTTGTACTCATTTACATCCGGATGAGCGGTCTGCATGACACCCTCGGGATAGTCGTCCTTCATCTTGCTAAAGTCGTCATAGATGTTGACCGAAACGTAGGTGTAGTCAGCTTTGGTTCCATATGGATACTCCACTGAGTAGAGGTACCAGTTTGTGATGATACCAGCCTTCATTCGCGCCTCGTGTATAGGCTTCCAAGTAGTCCGTTCAACATTCACATAATCTTCTTCATTCCCGGGTGTTACCTTCATATAATCGACTCTTAAGTAGAGCGTTGGTGAATCGGACTGTGCTAGTGCCGAGGACAGAATGAGAATTGGAAAAACGAGTACAAACATACTTCGAAATACGTAAGTCATGATGCACCTCCTTATGATTTTGTTTAGAATCTTTAGTACTTTCATTTACGGTATTACTTCAACTAGACTGCCGAATTGCCATGATATATCACGACTTATTTTCATACCACAGCGTTTTTATGTGGCTAAATATCCTTTTCTTGAAGCCCTTGAGTTCTTAACTTTTACCTACAATTGACGCCCAATAGAAATGTAAATTCCCATTCATTGAAAAGCAAGTAAATTCATCCAATGGTGGTAATGCCTCAGTCACAGGGGCATAATTGAAGAACCCCCGTATCCCGACGCGTCGGGATTCCTCCCTACGGGGCAGACAAGTCCCCTGTCTACCGATAGGTAGGCAAACTCTCCACGGGATCCTTTGGACAAGAAATAAAGAACACCTGCCTGACTGCGTCACGCCAGCCCGACTTTGTCATACAGGCGGGCAGGCAGGGAACTTACTGATTACCAAGAATATTTGGTTCTTGGGTTTTTTGAATTTCCATTTCCACCCATCACTGATGGATTACATCTTGCCCTACTTTTACTTGGCAATCTTAGGATATAGTACTCCAACGCGTTATCTTGAATAAACAGGAAAAACAGGCAAGGACTTGTCTGCCAACTGGTTGATGCCTGTTTTATGTTTCCGAGAACTTGTGTATTTTCTGATAGAGAAATCGACTATTTCAAAAAATTGTGACACCACCGGAAACCAAATCGGTAAATATGGAGAAATTTAAAGATACCGTCCGTCTGTTTATGGATGGCATCTTTTATAATTGAATGAAGCCCAGCCACATCATCTGCCATTATTCGGAAATCGGATTAAAAGGAAAGAATCGAAAGTTCTTTGAAGACCGTTTACGAGACAATATTAAAAAAGTATTAAACACTATTGGTTCGGATGTTTTTCAATCTGTTCACAGAATATATGGCAGAATCCTCGTGAAACTTTCGTCAGAAAAACATGAGTCACTTAACGATATTAAAGATGCGCTGGAAAACACTTTTGGGATAGCTTACTTTGCATTTGTTTGTCGTGTATCTCAGAATATAGAGGATATAATTGCCACCTCCCAAAATTTATTATCTGAAGAAAAGTTTGAAACATTCAGGATCACTTCAAGAAGGGTAGATAAAAATTTTCCCTTGAATTCTCAAAAAGTTAATGAGGAAGTAGGTGCCGGTATTATTGCCGGTTTGGATAAGAAAGTCAAATTAAAGAATCCGGATATAACCTGTTATGTAGACATTGTAGATCGTTCAGTCTTTATTTACATTAGGCGGTTTCAGGGACCTGGAGGCTTACCGGTGGGTGTCAGTGGAAAAACCATTGTGATGATATCCGGTGGAATTGATTCTCCGGTCGCTGCGTTTTATGCCATGAAGAGGGGAGCAACAGCAATTTTTATACATTTTCATTCCGTGCCCTATACAAACAGGGCTTCCATTGACAAAGTTCGAGAATTAATCCAGGTCTTAAGAATATTTCAGACAAAGTGTAAACTTTACCTGGTACAATTTTCACCTATCCAGCGTGAAATTATGGTAAAAACTAAGGCAAGGTACCGAGTTGTACTCTATCGCAGATTTATGTTTCGGATTGCCCATGCTATAGCCAAAAATGAGAAGGCTCACGCCATCTTCACTGGGGATTCTCTGGGTCAAGTGGCAAGCCAAACCTTAGAAAATATGGAATCTATCGAAGCTGTTACAACTATTCCAATTATGAGACCGCTCATCGGATTGGATAAACAGGAAATTGTAGATACGGCTAAACGACTGGGTACCTTTGAAATATCTATTTTGCCGGACCAGGATTGTTGTTCGTTATTTGTTCCAAAACATCCTGCTACAAAATCGAAAATTGATGATTTGGAGAAGGAGGAAGAAAAATTAGACGTACTATATCTGGTAGAAAAAGCTATCTTGAATTCAGACATTGAGTTTATAAAATAAACTGGAAAATTGATGTAAATTTCACGAAATTAGACTGACTATCATGAGACAATAATCTGTGGCTGAAAAGACAAAACTGTGGTATTTACAAAATTTCAATCTTCTTGAGGGGTTGGATAAAGATTCGTTGGCTGAAATGAGCAGACGGAGCAAGATGCATAAAAGTAAGAAAAAAGAAGTTTTATATTTTCCTGATGAGCAGAGTGATACTATTTATTTTTTAAAGGAGGGTAAAGTAAAGATATCTCGTATTTCTGAGGATGGTCGCACGACTACATTACAACTTATTGGTCCGGGGGAAATCTTTGGAGAAAGCGCTATTCTTGGACAGAAAAGGCACGAAAATTTTGCTGAAGTTGTAGAAGATGCTGTTATTTGTACATTAAGCAAAGACCTATTAAGCGAAATGATGGAAAGAAATCCAGGGCTGAACAGGAGTGTTACAAAATTTATTGGTTTTCGAATTAGAAAAATTGAATCAAGAATGGAAGACCTGGTATTCAAGGATGCCAGAGAACGGGTGATCACCTTTCTAAAAAGGTATATCAGTACGTTCGGGAAAAAATTGGTCGACGGTATTATGGTGCGCCCATTTCTCACTCACCAGGAGATTGCTGATCTTACTGCCACAACACGACAGACCGTCAATGCCATACTGAATGATCTTGTACGGGAAGGGAAAATTCAGTATACACGACGATTTATTAAAACTACTTCTTCCGAAAAATTATAAGATCATTTCACATTGTCTGCTGGATGACAGTTAATGTTGGACTGTCATACTTATTATTCTGCCAGTGGAAATGAGATTAATTAATAAGAAACGAATTAATATTCAACTATTTGTGCGAGAAGAATGTCCTTCTTGTAAACAAGTGGAGAACGACTTGAAAGAATATTGCAATTCTAAAGATCATCTCACATTTGAAGTTTTAGATCTAGAAGATGGACATCTGACTCCCAACGGAAAATCAGTTAATATTACACCCGCATTATGGGTGAATGGAAGGCTTTGGTCTTTTGGTGGATTTGATATTAACCGATTTGATGAGCGTATTAATCGATTAATCAAAAGATTTACACATCATTGAGTTTGGAATTTATTTACTATAGAAAAACTCATAAGCACCTGGTGCTTAATTTAAGTAAACAGGTAAACGTTTAACTAAAAAAGGAGGGTCGAAATGAAAGACCTTAATTATCAAAAAGTTGTTTTAGCAGGAGTTGCTGGAACGCTCGCCTTTACTGTCTTACTGTTCATTGGACCCATGATGGGTTTGCCCAAGATGGATATGGGGCAAATGCTGGGTCCCATGAATCCCATGGTAGCAATGCCATATTGGATGGGTTGGGTAATGCATTTCATCATTGGAATTGTTCTTACAGGCATCTATGCTGCCTTTTTCGTGAAACTATTGCCATCGGATGGTTGGAAACGGGGAGCGATCTGGGGATTAATTCCATTTTTGCTTGCTCAAATAATGGTTATGCCTATGATGGGGATGGGTGTATTCTCTGGAGGGAATGTGCTGATGATCATGGGTAGCCTAATGACTCATCTGGCCTATGGTAGTGTTGCTGGGCTTGTTTATGGAGATGGATAGGTTATAGTCAATGTTTCATTAAATGTTAAGTTGAATAACAAAGTGAATTAACAATAATAACGGGAATGGGGAGACCGTCTAAAAGTGGTCTCCCTATTATTTTTTTATTGCTGAACTTCAGGTAGAAAGTTGCAAAACTGCATTAAGAGTATAAAGTGACTGGCAAGATAGTGAGTAGTTGGGAAAGGGGATATTAGATCTGGTGTTTTTCTGTGATGTCTTTGGATTTGATATGGATTCCGGTGAAATTAATCGGCGTATTTAATGGCAATTAAATTATTCAGGTATAGAAACAATTGAGAGGGTTAAATGTTTGGATTATGGTACAAATACAAAATAAAGCAAACGATAAAATGAATTGGTACAAAGTAGCTGATCCCAATAGTTTTTAATAAAAGATTACCTAATCATGGTATTTCAATGAAAAAAACAAACCTGCTTTTTATTTTAATGACGGTAATCTTAAGTTGTACGATCAATTTCCAGACCAAAACCAGTTTTCCTGCAGTTCATTCATCAAACCCCGTAATCATTATCCCCGGTATGTTGGGGAGCCAGTTAGTAGATCCTGAGAATGGAAATGTTATCTGGGGAAAGATAATAGATTTAAAAGCAGTCGGACCTCATGAAGCTCTAATAAATGAAGAAATTGATGGAATCGAGCTTCCCACAAATCTAAGACCCATTCAAAGAAACAGAGATCGATTAATTCCTTCATCAATCATCACACGATATAAAATGGTTAATAGGATTATGGAAGTAAAAATATATCAGGGATTGGTAGAAACATTATCCAGCTGCGGGTTACGGGAGGGAGATATTCAAAAATGTACGGCACAGGATAACCTTTTCCTTTTCCCTTATGATTGGAGAAGGGATCTGGTTGAATCGGCTGTTTTGCTTGGCGAACGTATTGAAGAAATTAAGAGGGTATATCATAATCCCGATCAGAGAGTAACTATCATCGCTCACAGTATGGGAGGGTTAATTGCAAAATATTATCTTATGTACGGTCAAAAAGATGTTCTGACGGGTATTAACGATAACGGTCAATTAGCCGAACCGGATTACTCCGGAGCAAAAAACGTTGATAAAGTATTTTTCCTCGGTACACCTTATCACGGGTCTGTTTTTGCATTTAAGACATTACACGAAGGTACAGATCTAATGCCGTTCGTTTCCATATCCAGGTGGGCGACTTTTACAATGCCATCTTTGTATCAAATGCTGCCTTTAGACTCGAAAACTTTTATCTTTAATGAAGAAGGAAATCCCATTGACTTTGATTTATACGATGTTCAGACATGGATAGATTACGGAATCAGCATATTTAATGAGATGGAATGGGATTCGTTTGAACAACAATGTTCGATATATTATCCCGACCAAGGGGAATTTTTGGCGCATCAAAGAAGAATTGAGTTTGTGGAGTTTGTTCGAATGGCATTAGAAAGAGGTAAATATTTTAATATTGTTTTAAATAAATTGGAATGGGATAGTATGGAAACTGAGCATTATATCATCGCAGGGAACTGTAATCCCACTTTAAGCGGGGTTATTTTAGTTAAAACAACTTCAGGTAAGAATGAATTTCAGATAGTAAAAAAAAGGATATTTTCTAATAAATATTTCTTAACGGATATGGGTGATAAAACGGTTTTGTACCGGGATCAATCGAGAGAATTGAACTCGGCGGATGATAATTTAACAGGGTGTTTTATTCATTATCGGCTTCTGAGTTATCCGGAGGTGCAGCAGATGATTATCCAGCATTTATAAGCGGAGATAGGGAATCCGAAGATGATGGAAAAAGAGTTACAATACTTGATTAATCACGGGATTGAATTTATTGTCATGATTGCATCGGCTATTCTGGTGGGTTTTCTCATTGGATTTGAGCGGCAACGCAAGGGGAAATCGGTGGGTATCTTGACGTCTATTCTGGTGGCACTGGGGTCCATGTTGTTTGTCCATGGGGGAGTGATATTGACCCGTTTGGATCATTTGCCCGGGGATACCACCCGGATTGGTTCCATGATCGTATCGGGGATCGGGTTTATAGGGGCGGGAGCCATCATTCGATCTAAGTACTCCATTTCAGGACTGGCATCAGCGGCATCGATCTGGAGTTTGGGTGCCTTGGGAATATTGATCGGGTGGGGATATCCTATCACGGCTATTTTGAGCGCTGCGATCATTTTTTTCCTCCTAAGAATGGTCCCCCTGCTAGAACATCACCTGTTCCAGCAGCAGTTCTGTATGCATCTGGATATCAAAGTCAAACACGAGAAACTTCCCGTGCTCAGAGATTTTTTGAGGAATCATCAGATCTCGTTAGCCGATTCAATGTTGACAGAGTCCGATGGGGAACTGACACTTTCTATTAATGAGTGTGGTATTGAATCTAGGACCGGCATTCTCACTGCCCTTTATCAACTGGATGGTGTGGTCGATGTCAGACACCATTCCTGCTGAGCCGGATATTACCCGGGCATACGATCATCTGAATGTCACGTTGATCCTATGTCAACGAAGAGGGACGAGTCGATTATTCTGAGCTTCGTGAACATCCCTTTCAGCCGTCAGGAATTTATTTGTTGTCGGAGAAGCTATAAAACGGGAAGATGAAACTGTTATGAAACAGGTGTACACGGCTCAGGAATATGCAGTAAGAGCAGTTGATACAATCGACTCTCGCTGGCGACGAATTATGCGAGAGAAAGTCCTGAATAAGTGAGACATCATTTTCATTGTCTTGACCTAAGCGGGAACTGATGTAATTTGATATTTGTTAGCTTTTTCCCCTCACCTTTTCAAGGTGCTACAGACAGGAAAACTGTCTGCAGCTTCTGGCTGAAACCATTTTATGAATAACTGCGAATTTACTGTGTGGGACAAGCTGTTAGCTTGTCCAAACAAGCAATGGCTTGTCCGTCTACTGGCTGAAACCTGTTGTATATTTTATCACACGCGTCAGGTCAGTGTTTTTTGGTTTGGTAATCACGAACTGTCATTCGGGTGACGGTTTTTCCATGGTGTCCTCCGATAATAGCGGGCATACCCATCAGATTACACTTACTCCATCCGACTACAGTGCTCTCCAAAATGGCGGTACAGTGGTCAAGACATCAACTACCGATAGCAACCATAGCCAACCTTCAGTATTAAAATTCCTGAATAGTGCAAACTGTCGTCAAGATGACAGAAAAATACCAATACCGCAAGGATATTATTCAATGTGAAAACTAAGAAATAAATAAAGGAGGAGTATCTAATGAAAGGAGCTGAATTTGCCAAGTGCATGATTATTGGAATAGGTTTTACAACATTGTTCACATGCACAGCCGCACCCATACCATCCCCTGTTGAAGCAACTCTCACCCCCATCATGGAAAAGGAAACGGTGACCCATTCTCAGGTCCCCGCAAACCCGCCTACTCCAGGTCTGCACGCTTACACCCAGGGACATGCCAAACATCAGAATCCCCCAGACCTTCTTGGCGGTCCTTTGACAGTTAAGGTAACGCAGAAGGATGGTAGTACGCGCCTGGCGTTGCCGGGACCGCGCTTCATGGATCCGTCGGTGTTCGGCACCCCGGATAATCCAACGGGGTTTGATCCAGCGCCGTTTCCGTTGCTGGGCGTTGCGGTGGAGATGCGCAAGACGTCAGAAGGGAAGTATACGTTCGTAGATCACGCTACCCCGTTTAGTGACTGGCGCGAGGTCGGAGTGGGCAGTGTCAACATGACGGTGGTCGACGCCACTGCTATTGATGGTGCCCGGACGATGGACAAGATCGACTTCGAGGCAACATTTGAGTTGCCAGATGGCAATAAGTACCGGGTCACCTGCAATAAGCCGCTGCCACACGGAATGGCATTCCCGTTCTTCGGCGGTGTAGTGACCAACCACCTGATACACGGAGGAACCGGTATCGGGTCCCGCCTCATGCCCACGGAGTTCACTTATGTGGCGTTCTGGGGTGTCGGCAATGTCTACAAGAATGGAAAGCTGATCAACGAGGATCACATGATCCACGTGATGGTGACCGAGATCGTCCGCGGCGAAGGGTGGAAGTTGCAGTTTGATGGCGGTGTGGGCGACCCGCCCCAAGGCATCACAATGCACCTAATGATTCCGCCCTACAAGCCCACGCGCGAGGGAATGAAAAATTCGCCGCTGAAGACGATGTTTATGCCCTTCCCATATGTCAAGAAGAACATCATGGCGGATATGGAGGCGGCGAAAAAGGCTGGTGACAGCGAGCGAGTAGCCAGACTAATGGAGATCAAAGAGCTGATGGGCCATACCAAAGAGCACGTCTTGCATGCCACACATGAATTAAAGGAGGGGGAAAAAGGCAAGATGTACGGTATGCCGTTCATACACATTATGTTCGGTAATATCGAAATTGAAGCCAGCCGATAGAAACTAAATCGGGAGCCGCGATTGTATTTCGGGGTTCCCGATTTTGGTCTTGACCATCATAAAATCACCTGGTCTTTTCATATATAAGAGTAGATATACGCTTCTCATAGTCTGCTTTTCCCATCTACTCCATCCGTACTATGGAATTGATGCCCAACCCGAGGGTTCTAGAGCACATGGGATTATAAGCCTGACAAATATCGAGTTTATCCCAAACCGAGTCAAAATAGGGGTCGGTGACACCCTCACGTTCGTCAATAAGGACAAATTTGACCATGACGTTTACATCGTTCGTACCGCAAACCTCAACGAAGTATTGTTTCCCGCCACCACAATCCCGTCCGGAGGATCGACAAAGGTAATTATCGAAGAAGAAGGACTGTTCAACCTGTACTGCACCATTCACGGGGGCATGATAGGGAAAATCACAACGACCGGTTCCTTTGAACTAACCGAGGAGGAAAAGCAGAGAGCCGCCCGCAAAAAAGTCCTCCCACCGATCGTGAAGGCGGGTGAGGAGTTATTCTGGGGCACAGCCCAGTGTTATCAATGTCACAAGATAGGAGATCGGGGCGATGCCCTCCGCGGTCCCAGCCTTAGCGACATCGGATTCCGCGCCCGCATCCGTGCGGGAATATTGGGACTGGGCTCAGCAACGGAGTATCTGGTTCAATCAATTCTGGAACCCCAAGCTCACGTCGTTGAAGGGTATACGAATGCTATGCCAAAGGTGTATCAGCCTCCGGTTGATCTGCATGAGGAAGAACTCAAAGCTGTTGTCACTTATCTGCAAAGCCAGGGAGGAAACGTCGATACCTGGGAGATCAATATCGATAGACAGAAGCTCGACACTGAGCCATCAATGAATCCCTTCCGTAATGGTGACCCTCAGCGTGGGGAAACAGTTTTCAAGGATGCAGGGTGCAACAGTTGTCATATTGTGGGAGATCAAAAAGCAGTCTCCCCAGGGCCAGAGTTGACAGAAATCGGGGCTTACCGCAACTGGACCTGGCTGGCCGAGTCGGTTATCGACCCGAACGCAGAAATCGGGGCTAACTGGAAAAATGCCGATGTCTATCTCAAGATAGGTGAAATGGTCACCGGAATCCTTCGGAAAAACACAGATGAAGAAATCAAACTCCTTGTCAGCCAAGATCACTTGAGGACCTTTTCTGGTGATGAAATTGAACGGGTTGAAATTGACGAATCGACTAAAATGCCGAATTACAGGTTCTTGACGTTTGAGCAAATCTCAGATTTAATCAGTTACTTGCAAACCCTCCGAGGGGATACTAAGTAGTGTCTTCCAATTACAAGAACTTCGATCCCTCTCTACAAATGGGTGAGGCTTTGAAGAGCATTGATATGAGGATGAAAATGATGTGTAAAATGGAATTGATGATGAAGATGGTGTCTTACACAATATACACGTTTTCGACGAAAATGGTGAAACGCTTTTTAATATCGCTCAACCTGGTGTAATCAAAAGAATGAGTAAAAATATAGGCGGGGATGCCAAGGTTGTAAATATTAAATGTGATGTACATGACTGGATGAACGGGTATGTCTTACTACTTGAAAACGTGGAATATGCTAAAACTAATTTTACGGGTCGGTATAGATTGGAAGGAGTTTTAACGGGTGAGTAGGGAATCCATATCTGGCATGAGGTTTTAAGAGAAATCGTTAAAACAGTCTCTATTGATAGTAAGGAACCCGGGGTAGTGGATTTGGTTATTGAATCGATTGAATAATCCAACGATTCAATTACTAACTCTTGAAGATATGCAAGTCAATTTTATATAATATCGTATTTTTGAAAGTTTCAGTTTAGTTTTCATTACTCTTCAAGTAGCATAGAGTCATGAAATAGATAAAAATCGAAAAAAAATAATCATGATAAACCTGGACATTCCCACTGTCAATTCCAGCCAAATGCGAGAAATAGATCGCCTTATGATTGAGGAATATGGAATTTCACTTGAACAGATGATGGAAAATGCAGGTAGGAATCTTGCTGATTTATCGATGGAAATTTTAAACAGGCATCTCCGTAATTTAACGTCAAAAGTAATGGTTGTATGTGGTCATGGGAACAATGGTGGCGGAGGAATGGTTGCAGCTCGTTTTTTATCAAACAGAGGTATTAATGTTACCGTAATCCTTGCTTGCAGTGAAGATAAACTTAAGTCAATTCCATCCATGAGGTGGCAAACATTGAAAAAGTTACCAATTAAACTTGTTGTTGCTAATCATGATACTCCAGTGCACTTATTTCGGGAAGCTGATCTCATTATTGATGCGGTCATTGGTTATAGTTTGTCAGGAAATCCCTATGGAATTCCAGGTTATATAATTCAGAAAATTCTCGAATCTCAAAATCAAAATGTATTGTCTCTTGATGTGCCTTCCGGCTTCGATACAGAAACAGGAATTGCCTATGATCTCTGCATAAAAGCTTCGGCAACTATGACCCTTGCTCTTCCTAAAAAAGGTCTGATTAGTTCAAATGCAAAGAAATATGTTGGAGAATTGTACCTGACAGACATTGGCATACCCCCATCTCTATATAAAAAGCTGGGATTATCATTGAGCCCGTTGTTTACGGAAGAAACTATCTTACGATTAACTGATCGTTAATGATTTTAACCTACATTATCTGTTGGTAAGATTACTGGAGCTAAAAGGAGCTCGAATCTTTATGGAAGGTTCAAAAAAGTTTGGAACAAAAAGAGGTTGTGACTGTTTCGATATTTGAACATATATTCAAATTGTCATTAATTAAAAGGAATTATTATTTTGAAAGGATCTATTGTGGCAAGTATTACAACTGCGTTTGGTGCATATTTATGTTGCACCGGTCCTATTTTATTATCGTTGTTTGGCGCAACTTCTTTAGGGGTATTTTCATTTTTAGAGTCCATCCGTCCCTACGCGATCGTAAATAACATTAGGAATTTTAGGATTTACCTGTTTGAAAGTATTCAAAAAAGATAACAATAAAGACTGTTGTGAAATAGATAAGGAGAAAGTCATGAAAAAGAACAAAATACAAAAACGAACTCTGTTGGGGATTGCACTTATCATTCTGGCATTAGTGATATTCCCATATTATAATGGCGTCCTTTTTGGAGGAGATCCTCTGGAGAATGACAGTAAAGGCGTTGTTTCTGAATGGTCTATTGAAGGAATGACATGCCAGGGATGTGCCCGTGGGCTCCAGGGTGGTATGGCTGCGGTAAAAGGAGTAGTTTCCTGCCAGGTGGATTATAAGACAAATTCTATGGTTTGCACCTATAATGATAAAGTATTGAATTCAGAGAAGGTTGCAGAACACGTTGCAAAAATGGGATACAAGGCAATTCCAAAGCAAAAAGAAACAGAAAAACCAATTTCGACGAGTTAAGGAAAATGTAAATGAGTAACTGTTGCTCAGTACCAAATACAGACATACAGAAGGATAGTTTTTTTGTCCCATTTGTGGTAAAAAAGGGAAACCGGTTAATGCAATGACCATTCGTTCACTTACAAAACGGGATTGGAAGAACTATCCTCAAATTTTCGATGGGTTATTATGTACCAATTCTTATGATCCTACGGTCTATTACTTTTCGAAGATGGGTACTGTGGTGAAGAAAGACGACGTGTTTGATCGAGTAGGTATAAAGGAAACGGAAGAACCACTTTTTTGTCTGTTACTGTTTTCGGCACACCAAATCAAAGATTATATCGGATTTTAAAGAATACGGGTATTCGACGATTGAAAAAGAGGTTAGACAGAAAGTGAAGGACAAATTGTGTCCTTGCGAAGTGACAAATCCTTCAGGGCGCTGCTGTTTAGGAGATATTCGAAATACCTATCTTGCATTAAAGTTGGATAGAGTTACCACGTTACATGAGGTAGATATTTATGAATAATGATTTCCAGCGTTCCTGTATCCGTTCCTATGTCGATTACGGTATGATTCGTAGTTTAAGATCCGATATTGCCGGTCGTGATGATTTAGAAAGACATGCTGAAATACTATCAATGTTGGGAGATCTGACACGGTTAAAAATTCTCTATGCTCTAAATAAAGGAGAGGAATTATGTGTCTGCGATCTGGCAGATATTTTGGACAGAGAAGTATCGGCAGTTTCTCACCAATTACGTCGTTTGAAGGATAGGGGATTGGTAAAAAAACGGCGCGATGGCATGACTATTTATTATCGAATCAACCGGAATGAAGAATCTCAAAAGGCGTGTGAATTAATCGAGTCAATTTTTCATGGAGCCGAACATTTAGAGGTAGCCTATGAAAATTGAGTTTTTAAGTGCGAATTGTTGTATTTACAGATATACTTTGGAGTAAAGAACGATAAAGAGCTTTTAGGTTTCCACACTTTTTGATCATGTAAAAATCATGCATATCCCATATAAAATCATCAAACTTTTTGCAATTTTTATTATGGTTCAATCACTACTTTGGGGTCAATGACCCCTCTGAAGTAATCCCACACTTCCGGTCGGGAGTGGAATTGAAGGTGTTGGTCTTGAGAAGAATCAATGGGTCTTTGGATCCGACTACAACTTATCCTTTCTAACTCCCAGCAGATTTTCATCAGAATCTTCAAGTTCAGACGATGATAGCCATGCTGGGTCTATTTATTTACAGTCTTTTACTCCGTTTGTAATATATGGACTTTCATCTGATTTGAACATATTATCGACTTTGCCAATCTTATATTGGCATCAGAATGCCGAACATTCGGACGCACACCATCGTAATGAAACTGTTTTTGGGATTGGTGATATTACAATCGGAGCAAGATGGCTGATTAAAAATCAATCGTTTGGTCCTGGACAGAGACTTTTTATAGGTCTGGATGTATCCGTTCCTACTGGAGAAAGTTATGAAAATAATCCTTTTTCCTCAGATGCTGACTCGATTAACCACAGGCACTTTGCTCTTGGAGATGGATTAGTATCTTCAAACATTAATTTCGAGTGGTGGCATAGGTCCGAGTATTCATATGTTTTTGGGATTGTCGGGCGGTATTCGTTCCCTTGGAAAAAAAGCGATATCGGTTTTCTTCCAGGAACGAAGTATTGGTTAAATTTACATGCTATTCGCCAAAGACCGTTATTCGCGGGAATATTCCCTTATCTGAAATTGCTGATTAACTTAGAGGCACCGGATTACTGGGGTAGAATTAAGGCAAAGAACTCCGGAGGTAAAATGGTGGAAGGAATGGTGGGTCTCGACCTTGAGATTAATGAAAAAATTACTGCGGTCATTTCTTTCAACATACCAATATGGAGGACATTGAAAGGAAATCAATTGGATTCATATACTTTAGCTGCCAGTTTTCGTGTTCTTTGGCATAGACATTGATGATGAAACTCATTCAACTTCATATTATTAGATAAAACTTATGGATAAAACACATATTTTGTATCTTGACGCTCGGTATCGAAAGCTACATAAAACAATACGTGTAATTTCAGCCTCTATTTTTTTTGTTTATCTGTTTCAACCTCTCGCTGCTCAGTGCGCCCTCTGAAACGCACCACCTCCTCCGGTCGGAGGAAGTGAGATCGGTGGCACATCAGTTGGGAACATAGGAATTCTATCCATTGAAGGAGACCCATCCAATACAACTGGATTAACTGCAGGCTCAAAACAGGTAAGTATTGCCTATACCGAAACAACTCTCAAGATAAGACAAATAAACTTTGTACCGATGAAGGTGGATAGAATTATCCGGTCTGTCACTATTTCGGGTGGTTTCGGTATCAGTACCGCTCTGAGTATATGGGGACAATTGCCTGCTGTAAAGAACGATGCATCAAGCGGCTGGGTCACAGGAGATCCTGCATTTGGGTTTCGATGGCAACCTGTTTCCACTTTCTCAAAAAAAGGTTGGAAACTGTTTCTGAATGAGGGTATAGTATTTCCATTTGGTCACCAAGATATAGTTGATGCAAATAACCCGATTGACGGAGGCTCATCAAATTCACTTCTCGGAAAAGGTACTTATTCTAATAGATTTGTGGGTGAGATCTGGTTACAACCTGAAAATTATAGATCTTTTGGGTTTCAATTGTTATGGGAAACGCCTTTATATCTTAACAACAACAAAATTAGACCTGGCAGTGTCTTTCAATTAAGTGTTAATGCAATTGATTACCGGTTTACGAAGCCAGGAATTGTACCGTATTTGACACTATCCTACCGACATCAGTTTTCTGATAGTATCAAAGGGAATCCTGTTCAGGATACAGACGGTTGGTTTGTTCATGGAATTGGCGCCCTTGATATCCGGATTAATACCAAAATGTACACCACAATTTCAATAAGTAGTCCCTGGATAGTCGGAATTGAAGGGTCTGATATAAAACAATTGAACTTGGGATTGGCATTAAGATGGCAGTCAAATTAATCAGTATATAGATATTTATATTGTTTGACCTACCAACTGACTGATGCCTGTTTTACGCTTTTCTTGACCTAACAGGTTTGGCTCAAACTGTCGCCCATCTGACAGTAAACTCCTCCTTATTTATGTTACATTTCATAATATGAAAGCAAAGAATAAAAGACCGACCCGGAAATTGCTAAGTCTGTTCCTCCTTCTTTTCGTATGGAGTTGTTCAGATGATTATCTCATTGACCTGGGTGCGGAGTCCCTTCCTCGTACAGGTACCTGGCTCATAGATGAATCATATATCTTATGGGGCTGTTCAGGTCAAGATTGTATCCCGAATCTTACCAATCCAAAGATGGTTTCTGTATCCTCACCGGAACTCAGTTACCTAAGTAATAATGATCTTGTCGTTGGGGTGAAAAAGGGAAATGATTATTTTGCCTTCCCACACCCTATCCTCGACTGGCATGAGGTAATCAATATGAATGACTACACAATATCTTACTGTCCTTTGACGGGTAGTGCCCTTCATATTTTAGATGATAGAGGTTATGGTGTATCAGGTATGTTGTACAACAGCAACTTGATTATGTACGATAAAGAGTCAAATAGTTTCTGGCCACAAATGCTGTTACGATCGGCTTCCGGAAAGTTTAGAGGAGAAAAGCTTGAGACTGAAAGAATGATTGAAACTACTTGGGGTGTTTGGAAAAAACTGTTCCCGGAATCGCAAGTGGTATCATCAAATACAGGTTTTAACCGGAATTATTTAGGATACCCATATGGGTCATATAAGACAAATAATTCTATTTTTTTCCCAATAAACAATTTTGATGACCGGCTTCATTCCAAAACTCGTGTTTTAGGAATACTATCGAACGAAGAAGCCAAAGCATATACCATTTCTGACTTTGACAGTGTATCTGTTATTCATGATAATGTGGGCGGGAAAAAAATTGTCATCTTTGGTTCATCATCCGATAACATTGCAGTTGCATACGAAACCGATGATCACTTTACGGTGAAAGCCTATGATCTTGAAACCGGAGTCATTCTTTTCACGGATGACGAATCAGGCAGCGAGTGGAATATTTTTGGTGTGGCAGTTGCAGGTTCCAGGGAAGGGGAAATATTGACTATTGCTAATTCATTTATCAGTTTTTGGTTTTCCTGGGCTGCATTTTATCCGGAAACTTCAATATGGCTAAATGGTTAGAAAATTGACATTCCAGATTTTCATTGTTTTCCTCCTTCACAGCGGAATGTCTTTATTATATGGACAAGCATGCTGCACAATTCAAGGATTTAATGGAAATTCGAGTTTTGGAACTATTTTTGATTTTGATGGGTTGAATTTTGCCAAAAACTATGAACGAACACAAATCCAATTCCAGTTTAACGGTTCAGATGATTGGGATCGAAACAGTTTCATCATTAATGGCCCGTTAATGGGATATTTTGCCAGCATCAACTATTTTATTAAACCCAATTTATTGGCAACGTCTGCAATCTCAGGTAATTTTTCCACCATTTCTGAAGAACTTACAGTTGGTGGATCAGAATCGAGTATTTCCTTTGCCAATTTACAAGCTCGTATAAATTGGTTTGCATCTGATTTTAAACATTCATTATGGGCAAGATTGACAGTGCCGTTGTATGAATATTATTCGAGCGGGGGTTTTCCGTTTCGTACCTCACCTCTTAACTCAATAGAGTTTGGGTATGGACATTTATCCCACTACATAAATCATAAAGGGAAAAACCGTATATTTTCTATAAAAGCCGATATTCGCAAAGACGGACAATCAGGAAATCTTTACCAGTTTGACTATTATTCTACGTTACAATTTTTATGGAGATACGGTGTTTACAAAGACCTCATTCCGTTTTCATCGGTTTATTTTAAAGGTGGAGCATTGAAGATTCAGGAAAGTGGTGTTTATCTTTCTTCTTTTGATAAAATACATTTCACCTATGGTTTAATCGGGGGTGGATTAGAATATAGTCATTCAAAATGGACAGGCTTAGTATTAAGGATATACGGATTTTACCCTATCATACGGTGGTCTGATTTAAGGCTTCCCGCAGGATTTGATGAGAAACCTGTTTTGGGAATGACCTTAACGAAATCATTTAGTCTAAAAAATAAACATTTGAAGGAGAATCCATGAAAAAACCTGCTCTAAATCCTATCGCGATTGTTGCTTCCTTTTTATATGTTACCCTCCTAGGAAGCACGCCCGAAATTTTCATGGATCTCTCCTTCGAAAATGCGATTATCCAAGCTAAGAAACAAAATAAAATTGTTCTGGCGAAGTTCCATGCAGATTGGTGCCATTGGTGCAATAAGATGGATAACACTACCTTCAGCGATCCGGATATTTTAGATAAGTTACAAGAGTTCATTTCCATAAAGATAGATATTGAGGAGGGGGTTGGACTTAAATTAGCGCAAGATGCCGGTGTTTCGGGATTACCGACAATTGTCTTTTTTGACGGGGATGGAGAGGTGATTGGGAAATATGTTGGATATCAATCACCCAAAGAAATGAAAAAAATCATCAAAAAAGTCGCAAAGACTCAGAAATGAAAGAACGTAAAAAGTTACTCACAGTAGTTGGAATCTCTGGGCTCATTGGAGGACTATGTTGTTTAACACCCATTGTCCTTATTTTGTTAGGAATATCTACGGTATCGTTTGCGGCTGAATTGGGAGATGTACTGTATTGGGAATACCGGTGGGTTTTTAGATTATTGGGTTTGGGTACACTAATTGTTGCTTTGGTATTTTACTACCGGAGCAGGGGAATTTGTACTTTGGATCATGTAAAAAGGAATAGGAATAAAATTTTTAATACTTCCCTGCTTGTTCTCATATCAGCTGTAGGTATCTATACAGTTTGGACTTATGTCATCCTACATTATTGGGGAGTTGCAGTCGGTTTGCCATGGTGAAAAATAGTCATTTTAAATTTCTCACTGTTTTCCTTGCCTTGTTGTTGGTAGTAACAGGAATGAAAGCAAAAAACCTCACAAAAATTGGTGTTTATAATCCCCCCAATTTCGAATTACTAGATATTGAGATTTATGGCAATTTTGCCTATGTCCCTGCGGGTCTGGGAGGTTTGAGTATTATTAATATATCGGATCCTGCAAATCCTGTGTCAGTTGCAGGATATCGGGCTTATGGCTGTGAATACGGACGGATATATGCATGGCATGTAAATGATAATTTTGCCTATGGTAGTGGTAGGAGTTGCGGCATCAAGATTCTGGATATCTCAACTCCGAGTAACCCGGTTTTTATTTCCGGTTATGGAAGTGGGTCATCACGTACTTATGAACAAACCGATGGTTACATTTACCAGGATGGTAGTTCAATTCTATTTGCTGCTGTTCATACTGCAGGCGTTGAAATAATTGATGTATCATTTCCAGGTTCCCCGGATTTAATATCGCTCGTTTCGACTAAGAATGCTTGGGCAGTTGAGGTGTCTAATGATGGACAGTTTGTTTACGTCGCAGATGGAGCTGGAGGGTTTAAAATCATAGATGTAACAGTGCTTGACTCTCCTTATATAATTGGTAGCGCTCAATGTTCTGGGACAGCTAAAGATGTGTGGACGGTTGGGAATTTTTCATTTGTAGCTGTGGGAGCAGGAGGGGTAGATATGTTTGACATTTCTGATCCTACAAACCCCGTTTTGGTTGCCAATTACAATACAAGCGGTTATGCATCACGAGTTGCCGTTAGTGGAAACCTTGTTGCGGTTTCAGACTGGGATGATGTGGAAGTTCTCCAGTGGGATTCAACGCCATCTCTTGAACTGGTAGGGTATAAGAATACCGGTGGCAGGGTTATGGCAATCAATATAGTGGATGACGTTGTATATTCTGCAGAATGGCGCTTTTTTAGGACTTTCAGGTTTGGAACCATCTCAGCACCTGATATTGATGTTTCGAAAAGGTCCATTGATATACCGCATACTGAGAGTGGTGAATGCCGAGATACGACTCTCTATATTACAAATAATGGAATGTCCCCATTAGAAATCCAGAGTGTAAGTATCGACGACGATGAATACGAAATTATTTTTCCGGGGGATCAAATTATGCCCGGTATAACTCTCTCAGCAAACATTATTTATTGTCCGAATTCCGAAAGTGGATTTGCCTCACTCACAATTCACACCAATGATCCGGATGAATCGCAAATCTCTGTCTCTATCGAGGGTAATTCCCCTTATGGGATAGAATCCGGCGAAACCGCTCCGGATTTTACTTTACCTGTTGTGAATGGATATGGTGAAATCACGCTAAGCAAGTTAACGGAGGTAGAGGGTCAGATCGTACTAATGGCTTTCTTTGCCAGCTGGTGACCAGTCTGTGCTCCGGAGTTTTCGGATTTGGAGTTTTCATTTTGGCAGGAATATCAGGATGACGGTGTAACAGTTATAGGAATTTCCAATCAACCCATCTCTGTTATCGAAGACTTTATAGAGGATCAGGGGGTCACTTTTCCCGTTTTGCGGGATCAAGGGGGAGCAGTTTATTCATCGTATAATCTTCCCGGTGGTCAATCACCTTATCCCAGGGATTTTATCATTGATCAGACAAGATTTATTCACTTTGCTGACAATGAATATGATCCGGGTACTATGATCACCGTGATTGAAAACCTCATTGGTGAGACAACTAATGTAACTCATGACGTCCCTCTTCCGAAATCGCTGTCAATTTCCTCAATTTATCCGAACCCATTTAATCCTACAGTCACAATTGAGATTAACATTCAGAAGGATCAGGCCATTGAGTTGGATGTTTTTGATGTTAACGGTCGGTGGGTGGACACGATTTTTGCAGGGTGGCTGATATCAGGTGATCATAGTTTTAAATGGTCATCAAGAAATGGGATTTTGTCTTCAGCAGGTTCCGGAATTTATCTGGTAACGTTAAAAGGTGAACATCAGAGGATTTCGAAGAAGATTGTTTTATTAAAATGATCCGCTAACCCGGATTTCTCACAAAAGGTCGTTATGAGAGGGTGGAGATATTTATAAATACAAGGCTTACGAAGAAAATTGAACGGAAACGTACTGGACAGTCCGTTGAGTAAATAGGGGTCCCGAAACTTCGGGATAATCAATCACTGTTTTCGGTCAGACACTATCTAAACTGTTGAATCTCCTGTAAATCTACAAAACCTATAATTGTTGTTTTCTTCGTTGTCCGTTTTTTATCATTGAAAAACCCCGGAATGTCACGGTGCCAATCACAATCATACCTCCCACCAAAGCCCACTGACCCGGAATTTCTCCAACAATAATGAACACCCAGATGGGGTTCAAAATCGGTTCAATCATTGTGATTAAAATTGAAGAAAGAGCGGTAACATATTTGATTGCTTCTGAGTAAAGAATGTAGGATATCCCAAGTTGAAAAATTCCAAGAATCAGGAGGACAGTCCAATCTGAATATTCAGTTGGAGGCTGACTGAACATAAACGGGAATGTTATGAGAAAAGTAAGAATGTTTCCGAGGAGAATTGACTGAATGGGAGATTCCGATTTTTGTTTTCGCATAAGAAGGGTTACCCAACCGAATGATATACCACTGATCAAAGCAAAGATGTTACCCCAAAACCCTTCCGGACTTAATTGATCTATAAAAAACAGGGATATTCCAAATATTACTATTATGACAAAAATCCAATCTTTGAATGTAGTCTTCTCACCCAAGAACCAACCACCAAAAATGGCGACCCAGATGGGTGAGGTAAATTGTAATAAAATCGTATTGGCAGCGGTTGTCATTTTGTTAGCAACTACATAGAGCAGAACGGTTCCCATGTAGGCGACTGCTCCTGCAACCTGAATTTTATTCCATTTTAGTTTCGGCTTTCCCAGATAAAAGTAAATAATTAAAGCGGAAATGCCGCTCCGGGTACCTGCAATGGCAAGGGGATTCCAGTCTATCATTTTGATGAGAAGACCTCCCAAACTCCATAAGAGAGCGGCAGGGATTAATAGTGCAACACCTTTTGATTGATTGGATAGCATTCTCAACATTATTCAGTTATGAAATATTCCATTTTGGAGAAATCATATTATGATAAGTAATTGAGGGGTTTAATTGAATTATTCCAAATTCACAAATATTAGAATATTAATGACAACTTTTCAGCTATAAATTGAGTAGTAGTTTTATATTATTGTTTTTTGGTTTTGAATTTGAAAGATCTGTGGTTAAGGGTAATTTTTGATCCGTTTCTCATATTCTGAAATAGAAAGGTAAATATTCATTGAATCCGTTTTTACAAACCTTCACTAAACATCAAAGGTTTAGTTAAGCTTAATACAGGAAGGTAACCCCGATGAGTCATAACATAAAGTTTTGTTTAAAGCAGTGGATAATTTTATCCATGATATCCATATTTCTTCCTTTAGAGGCAAATGATTATTGGCAACAGCATGTAGCTTACGAGATTCATGTTACTCTTAACGATTCTGCCCACACACTAACTACCCATGAGAAATTAGTGTATACGAATCAATCCCCGGATACTCTGGAATTTATCTGGTTCCATCTCTGGCCAAATGCTTACAAGAATAATGAGACTGCCTTTGCAAAACAGAAACTTGAACATAACTCCACTAAGTTTTACTATGCAAAAGAAAAAGATAAGGGATTTATCGACAGTCTTGATTTTACTGCGGATGGCGTATCTCTGATTTATGAATTTCACCCTGAGTGGATTGATGTCATTAAGGTACAATTATCAGAACCACTTGTTCCGGGTGGTAGCGTCACAATTGAGACGCCATTCTTTGTTAAAATACCTGAAGTTTTTTCTCGTTTAGGGCACACTGGGAAGCATTATGAGATAACGCAATGGTATCCCAAACCGGCCGTGTATGATCAAGAAGGTTGGCACCCCATGCCGTATCTTGATATGGGTGAATTCTTCAGCGAATTTGGGACGTTCGACGTTTACATTACCCTTCCGAAGAACTATCGGATCATGGCCACCGGCGATTTGGTAGATGGTAAAGCAGAATATACGTGGCTCGATTCTCTTTCTATTGAGGGAGATTCTTTACATGCGCTGGATAAGAAAGCATTCAAGAAAAAAATCAAAGCAATGAAAAAGGCTTCGAAGAAAAAGATAAAAGCTGAAAAGAAGAAAAGTCAATTTCAGATTTCATCGAAAAAACAGGAAATGAAAACTCTCCATTTTCATCAAGAAAATGTCCACGATTTTGCCTGGTTTGCGGATCAAAACTGGATTGTAAGAAAAGGAACGCTATGGTTAGCTGATTCTACTCGAAAAGTGACTCTTTGGAGCATGTATCTTGCAAAAAACGCTAAGTTGTGGGAAAACTCCATCGAGTACATCCATGATGCAGGATACTGGTACAGTAAGTTTTATGGCGACTATCCGTACAATCACATCACAGCAGTTGATGGAGACCTGTCGGCTGGGGGAGGGATGGAGTACCCCAACATTACCGTCATCTCCAAAATGCCCAGTCAAGATGCCCTGGAATTCGTCATCATGCACGAAGTCGGACATAACTGGTTTTACGGGATTCTTGGTTCCAACGAGCGAGACCACGCCTGGATGGATGAAGGATTGAACGAATATACCAATATCCGGTATTGGGAAAAGAAATATCCGGATCGAAATGGGCAAATTATCATTGTAGATTTTATGCAAAATAAGTTGGGAATAGCAAAAAATTTGGATATGCGTTGGGTAATGGGATATTTAGGATACCAACAACGAGCAGTTTCTTCTGATGATCAGCCTATTGACTTACCAGCGAGTGATTTTCATAGGAGTAATTATGGTTCTATTGTCTATGGTAAAACTGCAATTTTTGCTCGTTTTCTCGAACATTATCTGGGAGAAGAAAAAATTGATGTTGTCATGCAGGATTTTTATGAAACATGGAAGTTTAAACATCCTTCCCCTGGCGATTTTAAAAGCTTCCTTGATAAACATGTAGATGAAGATTTAAGTTGGTTTTTTGATGATGCTCTCAATGATACAAAAGTCATCGATTATGCTGTGAGTTTACTTAATAATCAACAGGTGACGGTAATCAGTTTAGGCACTTTGTATTCTCCTGTTGAAGTTGCGTTTTACAATAGTGAAGGGGTAGAATTGGAGCGTCGATGGATTGAAGGATTTGAAGGAAATCAAAAAATACCCGTCCCTGATGGTACTGATCGGGTAGTTATTGATCCTGATAATTATATGCCGGATATAAATCGTGAAAATAATTCTACTTCAAAGTCACTAAAGTTTAACTTTGTTTTTGATCAACCGACGTTTCATTCAAGAGAATTTAACCTGTTTCCCTGGCTCGGATGGAACGCCTTCAATAGGACAACCCTTGGATTTGTAGGGTACACTGGGTTTATTCCCGGTTTTGAATATGGTTATAGTATTTCACCCCAGTGGGATTTTGAACATGATAGAGTTGTTGGAGCAATATCAGCACAAAAGACCCTGTACAAGACTTTAGGATTTCGACGGTTGACACTCTCAACAAGGGTAAGCGAATATAACGGTCGCAAAGGAGGGCAAATATCATTCTCCGGGTTGATCCGTGAACCGGTTGTCTCTTTCCCCTCGATTAATGTATCTGGCTCATTATTCTATCATGATATCGATTCCATTGCGGTAAATCCACTGTATTATGATGGCGGGACGTTTCTGGTACTTACATCTGAGGTGACCTATAAACAGAGAGTTGATCCCTTTCTTTCTTATTCCGGTTCAATCGGTTTTGTAGCTGGATTGAAAGAAGCCAATTTTTTAAAACCACATATCTTGGGTAATCTAAGATGGAGATATCATAAAAAACTAACAATGAATGTAAGAACCTGGTTAGGGACTTTTATTGGAGATAAAGATATTCCCTCTCAATACAGGATTTGGATGGGTGGTGGAGTAGATCCCGATTTTGTTGGGTCATTTGTGTTAAATCGAACGGCAGATACGGAAGATGGGGGTACTTTTGTCAACAAGGTAAATGTTTATGATGAACAGTACATTTTAGATGGACCCGGTTTGAGGGGATCGGTACCAAATTATTCTCAAGAAACGGCGTGGGGAATTAATATTGATCAAACTTTACCTGTGGGTCCAATCAGCCTATTCGCCGATATTGGAGGAGCTACAGATTTGCCAAGGAATTTTGTGGATGTGGGCTTAATGATTTCGTTTGGACCTGTAAATTTATATTTTCCATTATTTCAAAGCTGGGATAAGAAGAATGAGAGGACAATCCAAGATTTCGATTGGCTCAAAGCAAGAGCGAGGTTTGATTTTCATCTTAAGTTTAATCCATTTTCAGGATAAAAAAACCATATCGGAATAATTTTATCTTTAAAATGAAAAAGTAAATTTATTTATACTTACTTATTGGTAAATTAGCCTATCGATTTTTCCCAAATAAATCAAAATATACAATTATATTAGAAACGCGGGGGGTAATATATCAGTGAGATGGAGTAAAGAGACATTTCTTAAAGACATGAGGGCTAAAACGTCCAGAGAAATTACCAAAATTGGTGCAGAACTTTGTAGTTTTGCCGAGAAAAATGCGGATGAAGTCTCTTGGGGAAGAGGAAGTGAATATGGTACCATTAGTTTTAAATCCAAATCGGACTTTGGTATGTTAACATTGTTTCTTATGACTTCAAGGGGGTACATCAAATTTTTAATCAATAACCTGAGGCAGAGGGAGGTACCGAAAGTAATTATTCGGGATTTTCTGATAAAGCTCGAATCAAACTTTCTTAGAGATTACGATGAAGAGAATTATCCAGTTGACACGTTTGAAGATATGTCTGAACTGTTTAACACAATGTCCCAAGTAGAAAAGTTCAAACAGTGTATTGAAGGAGTTGCATATCGACTGAGACAATGATTCAATGGAAATAGTTTTAATTCTTTTAGCCTTTCTGGCATTCGCCGGATGGGCTTTTTCCTTTTATTTTCTACAGGTTTTACGGGGTAACCTACACCCGGATATCTGGTGGATGCCGTCGATATGTAGAATGTCAGAGAATTCTTGTATATTGATTACCGACACTTTTTATGGAAAAACATTCGGACAACCTAATGCTCTATGGGGTAGTTATTATTATCCTGTAGTTGTTCTGGCGGTTATATTAATTCAAAGAGGTATTTTTCCTATAGCATTCCTGATTATACCTGCTACAATTGCATTTTTATCCAGTCTTTATCTATTATGGGGTCTGTATAAACTTAAAACCGTATGTAAAGTATGTCTTGCTATTCATGTTGTAAATATTTCCACCTTTTTCATGGTGATAACGGTTATCGGGAAATAAGATCTGCATTGTGTAAATTAAAATAATGAAAATGTTAGCAAAATGGTGGAACCCGCTCGAGAATAATAAAGTGCTTTGTACCTTATGTCCCCGGTTTTGCAGGATTGGAGAGGGACAAAATGGTTTTTGTTTTATCCGTCAGAATGAAGGTGGAAAATTATACCAGATGGGATATGGTACCTCTACCGGATTTGCCATTGATCCCATCGAAAAGAAACCTCTCAATCACTTTTTACCCGGTACTCGGGTATTAAGTTTTGGAACTGCAGGTTGTAACCTGGGTTGTCGTTTCTGCCAAAATTGGAATATATCCAAAGCGAAATTAGATGCAGTTAGTTCTCAAGAATCTACTTCTGAAGATGTCGTTGAAATTGCATTAAAAAATAACTGTTCCAGTATTGCCTATACTTACAATGATCCGACAATCTGGGGTGAATGGGTTATGGATATTGCCAATATAGCGAGAGAAAAAGTGATTAAAAATGTGATGGTCACTGCAGGATATATTACACCCGAGGCGAGGGAGGAGATTTATCCTCTGATTGATGCTGTCAATATTGACCTGAAAGCTTTCACGGAAGTGTTTTATCACAAGCTGACTTTTTCCCACCTTAAGGATGTGCTGGATACCATCAACTGGTTATGCAATGAAACAGATGTTTGGGTAGAGATTACAAATCTCCTTATCCCAGGGAAAAATGACGACATGGGTGAGATTAAAAAAATGATCGAATGGATTCTGGAAAATGTGGGAAATGAAGTTCCCCTCCATTTTACTGCCTTTCATCCAGATTTTAAAATGATGGATACGCCTCATACTCCAAAATCAACGCTTATAAATGCTCGTAAGCTATCCATGAAAATGGGAATCAAATATGTCTATCTCGGTAACGTATTTGATTCGGATGGGCAGACAACATCTTGTCCTCAATGTAATGAAAAATTAATAGAAAGAAGATGGCATACTATAACAAAAATGAATTTGAACGATTCAAATTGTTCTTGTGGACAAAAGATTCCAATTATCCGGAATCAGAATTCAGCCACAGATTAACCCTGTAGAATGATAAGCAGGATGTATTTCTCACAGAAAAACGAAGTTCATATTCCACTGGGTGAACGCAAATAATCGCGGAATTCCTGCTTTTATCCATTTTCAATTTTTCGTTAGATTAAACATATTTCTGAAATGTTTACGGAAATTAAGATCCAACAGAGTCTCTCGTACAGAATTGTCTTTCCGGTATCGCTATTTGGGAGGAAAACCCTACACTCCCAAGGTATACAACCACACTGTCTAGCGATGGTATAATAATGAAGGCGCTGATTTTAATACCAAAAGGCTTGCTCCTTACCACCGTTTTGATATAATGATTTTGTGGCACACTAGGATTGGCAAAATGACGCTTATTTCGTATTTTGATCTACAGAATGTATTCAATCGAGATAATATATGGGACATTCAAAGAAATTCTGACGGGACTAAAGAAGATATCACTCAGTTTAAGGTCTTTCCAATTGGAGGATTTACTTTAGAGTTTTGATTATGATTTTTCTTTGGATCATTACTTCCTTGATTCTGATTTCGTTGGGACTGATATTTGTTGCCGTACTAAAACATTCAACCAATACTTCTTCCACTGAGAACGAAGATGATTTAGCAGAATGGATCTGTCAGACTTGTGGTTTTCATGTTCAGTTGGGAAATGAGTGCATCTATTGTGGTGAGAAGAAAACTGTAGTGAAAAAACATAATTGGGCAAATTGATCCGTCGTCACCTGTCTATCGTTCCGTACGACAGATGGATTTCATTAAGATGGATTGATTGAAAAAGAAGTTCACGCAGAGTCCGCAGAGAATAAGAAAAGCTTTGCGATCTTTGCGTCTCAATGCATCAGGACTGTGTTAACTGCGTGAAAATGATCCTCGAGCAATATTGTCCCGAAACTTCGGGACTCTCCCAAGGTCATAAAGGATTCCGTTGGAGAGTCTGTGACCTATGCCCCAAAAGGGGGTCTCCTATAGAGGAGAAATTCCATGCCTGTCGCCTTCCCACCGAGATTGGTCAGGCGGGGCAGACAGTCCCTCCTGACCCCGATTTAACCGGGGCAGGTGATACAGTTAAACAAGGCTGAATAGTCCCAATGGGAGTGAAAATGATATACGAACCCATGACACTTATCACTGATATGATATTGGGATTGGTTGCTCTTTATTTTGGATTAAAAATATCTGATTTTTATTGGCGTTCATTTCAAATATTTCACTCCAATCTGAGTTACACCTTTTATTTTTTGGCGCTTTCCGCAATTTTAGGAGGAGTATTTCACGGTTTTGGGCCTCATTTTTCTGAAGTCTTAAGGAATTTCCTATGGAGGGGTACGGTTATTTCTATCGGTATTAGCTCTTTCTTTTTCCTGCTTGCAGCTCTGGTTTTAACGACCCCGTTAAAGACATATTTAGTTATTCGATGGATTCCAATATTTGCTACCCTATTTTATGTGATTATCATTTGGAATAATCCCAATTTTTCGAATGTCGGTAAATTCTATCTTCCCGCAATGGTTTTGATCTTTATCCTGATTATTTATACTTATTTTTTTCTTGGGCAATCAGGAGCAGGAAATATGATAATAGGATTGATGATTATGTTTTTTGGTGCGGTTGTTTGGAAAAGTGGGTTTAGTTTACATACTCATTTTAATCACAATGATATTTATCATGTAATTATTACAGTAGCCATATGGTATTTATATCGAGGTGGGTTGGTGTTAAAGGACTTTTCATAATAAACCTCTTTTATGGTGGATAATGTTGTTTTGGGGTATTTCAGATTTCATTTGTTCGATCACGTAATGCCTCAGTCACGGGGGCATAATTGAAGAACCCCCGTATCCCGACGCGTCGGGATTCCTCCCTACGGGGCAGGCAAGCCCCCTGTCTACCGACAGGTAGGCAAACTCTCCACGGGATCCTTTGGACAAGAACCAAAGAACACCTGCCTGACTGCGTCACGCAGGCAGGGAACTTACTGATTACCCAGAATATTTGGTTCTTGGCTCTTGGGTTTTTTGAATTTTCTTTTCCACCCACCACTGAGTTATTACTCGATCACACTATTTGAGAGTGAATTATATACATTATCTTAATAAATTTCACACCTTAATCTTTGGTCATTCTTTGTGAAATATGTAAATTTCCTGACCAAATAACCAATTAAATTGAAATGAATGTAGTTTTAAAAGAAATTAACTCCTTCACCCGGGAAATCATTGTTGAGGTTCCATGGGAGGAACTTGAAACAATATTTGCTCAAACGGTTACTCGATTTAGTAGGAATCTTTCCATCCCAGGGTTTCGCAAAGGAAAAGTTCCTAAGAGAATGATATTGCAAACCTTTAGAGCTGATTTGGAAACAGAATGTGCTGAGACAGCTTTAGAGGAATATTATCAAAAGGCACTTCGTGAAGAGGGGATTACTCCTATTAATAGGGCTGAAATCAATAACATGGAATTTCAAGAAGGTAATCCTTTAAAATTTAAAGCTACCTTTGAAGTAGAACCATATTTTAAGCTGCCTAACTATCGAAGAAAGCTTAAAGTGAAAAAGAACAGTTATATTCCGGATGAAGAAGATGTTGATAATTATATCAATGATATTCGCCAACAACTTGCTGAATTGAGAACGGTTGAGTCAGGCTCTAAGGAGGGACACTTATTATTGGTAGACATGCAGGAAATGGATAATTCCGGTGTTCCCATCATTGGCAGAAAAGTGGAAGATAGATATATCAAAGTTGGGGAAGGTATTTTTGGAGGTGAAAATTTAAATAGATTGACCGGTTTAAAATCTGGTGATAGGACTTTTATCAATATACAGAGACAGAATGAACAGAATAAAGTTGGTTTCGAGTTGACCGTAAAAAATGTTCACGAAGAGGTTTTGCCGGAAATTGACGAAAAGTTCATTAAAAATTTAGACAAAAATGCATCTAATGTTGAGGAATTCCGTCAAAATATTCTAAGCGTGATCCAATCTAGGTTAGATAGGAAGGCAAATGTTCTTTTACATGAAACCATAATAGATTATTTTTTACAAAACACTAACTTAGAAGTACCTCCGTCTATGATTGATACTTACATAGACGGTATCATTGAGGATAAAAAGAATCAAAATGGTGAAAAATTGGATGAAGAGAAATTACGAGAGGAGTTAAAATCTTCTACTATTAGAAGTATTAAGTGGTATCTTATTCGCAGGGTAATCATTAAAGAGGAGAATCTCTCGGTCAGCGATGAAGAAGTTTCCGAAAAAGTGGAAGGTATTTTGGAAAAAGCGGGTAAAGAAGCTAAAGAGGCACGCCGTTATTACAAAAAACCGAGCAATAGGGCAAGACTCAGAGACGATATTTTAGATGAAAAACTGTTTAATTTACTTGAATCGCTGGCAAAAGTGAATGAGGTAAAAGTCTATACTAAGGATTTAAGGAAACAGCGAAATATGAGTTTAAATCTGTAAGGAGTAGAAATATGAATGTTATATCACAGCTTATCCCAATGGTCGTTGAGCAGTCTGGTAGAACGGAGAGAGCTTATGACATATATTCTCGTTTACTCAAAGAGAGAATTGTTTTTTTGGGTATGCCTATTGACGATAATGTTGCCAATATAGTGATTGCCCAACTTTTGTTTTTGGAGGCGGATGGTCCGGACAAAGACATTTCCCTCTATATTAACACTCCAGGCGGCTCAGTAACAGCTGGTTTGGGTATCTATGATACAATTTGTTATATTAAACCCGAAGTTGCTACCATCTGTATGGGCCAAGCTTCCAGCATGGGAGCAATATTGCTTGCAGCCGGGACAAAAGGAAAACGATCTGCATTACCGAATGCCCGTATTATGATACACCAACCGTGGGGAGGTGTAGAAGGCGCTGCCAGTGATATTCAAATTCAAGCGAAGGAGATTCTTGCGCTAAAAGACCGCATTAATATGATTCTTTCCAAACAGACAGGACAGACCCTTAAAAGAGTTGAAAAAGATACGGACAGAAACTTTTTTATGACAGCAAATGAGGCTAAGAAATACGGGTTGATAGATAATATTTTAATAAAAAGACAGTAGTATTTAGTTTGTGTAAAATTTGAAAAATGTCGTGTAACAGACATATTAGATGGATATTTTATACATAATATATTTAATGAAGGTAAAAACTATGAAACTAATTAATAACCTCTTCCTGTTCTGTGTCTGTATAAGTTTCATTTATGCAGGACAGAATAAGCCTGTAAAATTGAATTCCTTTGCTCAAACGGCAGAGTATAATCTTGAATCAAAAAGGGAATCTTCAGAATTTTTCAGGGAGATATCTTCTACACCTTCTACAATTCATTATCCCAATAATACCAATGTAAATGCAGTTCTGGTAGATTCATCCAAGAATGGGTATGGGATGATAGTTTCTTCAACAAACCCATTGGTCTTTAAGCCAGAATACGGTTTTGTTATGGCTTATCGTCAATGGCAGGGAGAGAATGCCTCATCAGGATATATTGGATCAGCTTATTCTCCGGATGGGATTGATTTTGCAACCTATTCCAACCTGAATATCAATTCCCCCGGTGAAACGACTGGGCGCTATCCCAGTATTGTTGGTGGCAATGAATATCCATACGTGATCTGGAATGAATTTACAGGCACTATTACAGATCCTGCAAGTAGACCACTGTACTCTTGGGACGAATTTTCTTATGGTGGTGGGTCATTTTTTTCACCACCTGTTGATATTAACAACGGATGTAATCCTCTACCTTGTGATCCTTATGCTAACTGGACTGGATCTCCAGCCCTTTCCCATGACGGTGATACCCCAGTTTTAAACGTCGCCTATTCTCAATGGACTGGAGTCCGCCATACGTGGCTCTACCATTCTGACTTCCATGCTGCTGGATATTTCACATTTAATGGTGCTTACCTACTTTTTGATGAAGATGATTTCCAAGTATCTGATGGCGGTGGGTCTTTCACGTCTTCGCCGGTAGTCGATGTGAACGAGGATGGTACAGGATATGCTGCTGTTACCTCCTATTTCAACAACGATACACCTGATGCCGCTCACACCTTCATGATAAGAAAGACAATTGACCACGGCGCTACCTGGAGTGGTGAAGGAGGTACTGGAATGAATATGACAGATTACTATTACATTCCATTAGAAGTGTTAAACGCTCATTTCTATGACGGTGGATTAATGCCTGAGTATTTCGTGGATACAACAGCAACTCCTTATGATACAACTTGGTTTGAATCTGCATTTATTGCTTATGATATTGAGCTGAAAGTAGATCCTACAGGCGGACTACATTTATTTGCCGCTGTTGTTCCTCAGGCGGGGGATTTTGTATTTCCTTCTGTTGATGAATCTGTAGGGTTTTACCATTTTTACACAATGGACCCGTCGGACCCTGAGAGCTGGCAGATAAGTTTTGTTACAAGTACAGCTACGACATTTTCGTTTTCTCACGGGGATAACAGTAATTGGCAGAGAATTTTTCCCTCAGCCGCCATTAGCGTTGGTAACTCTAATATTATGTATTTAGCTTATACGGAATTAAGTGATACGACACCAGCCAACATTAATTATGATGTAATGATACGACGGTCTGAGGATGGTGGTACTACTTGGGGTGATCCTATGAATGTAACCAATACAATTGCTCTTGAAATTGATGAAATTGATGCCCATCTGGCACCCTTAGCTACGGATGAAAAATGTTTTGTTGTATATATGATGCCTGACTATTCAACGGAAACTGTAGATCCACCTGTAGTTCCTGAAGATTATAAAAATCGTATTTTCTTTGCAGAAGTGATGTTTGGCGAGACGGATATCGAAGACAATATCAGTATGCCGGAAAAATTCCATTTGGATCAAAACTTCCCCAATCCTTTTAACCCACAGACTGTCATCCTGTATGAATTGCCAGTTTCCGCTCACGTTCAATTAACGGTTTATGATATATTGGGTAAGGAAATTGAACAGATAGTTAATACAAAACAGGAATCGGGTAGCTACGAAATTGTTTGGGATGCCTCCCAAAGAGCTGCAGGTATTTATTTCTATCGACTGATTGTAAGACAAAATGGTATCTTGTCATACATGGAAACAAAAAAGCTCATTGTATTAAAATAGTATCCCGCTACATAAAACCAATAAAGAAACCCTGGTTTAGAATGGAAATAATTCATCTAATCCGTCTATTTATCAATTCGGTTAAATGAAAAAATTGAAAAATATTATCATTTTTTCATTGGTGATTTTGTGTACGGTAAATTTTCTGATTGCCAGTGAAGTTGGAACTATCCAGGGGAAAGTCATAGATCATGCAAATGGAAATCCATTACCTGGTGTTAACGTTATCATTGATGGCACAACCATGGGGGCAGCAACAGACGGTGAAGGGGATTATTACATTATTAATGTTACTATCGGTGTCTACTCCGTAACGGCTTCTATGATTGGGTATAAAATTGTTACCGTTGAAAATGTCCGGGTGGTGCGTGACCAGGCTGTTTGGATAAACTTTAACCTGGAGGTTACAGCTATTGAGGGAGAAGAAGTGATTGTGACGGCAGAAAGACCTCTAGTTGAAAAGGATGTAACGGGTAAGAAGGTTGTATTGGATGCAGAAGAAATAATATCTCTTCCAGTACGTAACTTGGCTGAGTTATATACACTTCAATCTGGGGTGGTTCAAGTGAAAAGTTTTGCTTTGGGTGTACCGGGTTTTGAGGATAGGGGTATTGAAGAGATACACGTCCGTGGTGGTCGCCATGGCGAGACAGGATTTATGGTAGATGGAATGTACTTGGAAAATCCTTTGTACGGAGGTATTGGTAAAGGGAGTCATTTGAACCAATATGCTGTCGAGCAAGTGGACTTTCAAACGGGGTTTTACAACGCTGAATATGGGGATAATATGTCGGGACTGGTTAATAATGTAACCCGTTCTGGAGGAAACGTCTTTTCAGGAGCTTTCCGCTATGAAACGAGTGAATTCGGTCAAATCCAAGACAAACTCAGGGGATATAATAAATTGGCTGGGGGATTTGGAGGTCCGGTTCGTATACCATTTTTGAATGATAGAATCCGGTTTTGGGTTTCGGGGGATCAAACTAAGGAGGCATACCGTGTATTAAAATTTGATGATAAAGTTTTCGATTCGGATGACCCCGCAAATAGAAATAACAAAAAAAATCATGTTAATTTTTATGACAAAGTGCAGGGTTGGCGTGCGTTTGGATATTCAGATGTGTGGGATATCTTCGGCAGATTAGATATAAAAATCACAGATCGGTTGAAAGTGAATTACAGTTATTGGCAATCAGATTATGAAGCCAAGGTGTTTAAATGGTGGTATGTCTATAATGAAGATGGCAGAAATATATTAATGATGAAATCAAACCGTCACGCATTTGAGTGGAGACATCAGATCAGTCACAAATCATTTTATACAATTCGAGTGGCAAGGTTTATCCAGGATAGGGAAATGAAGGTCAAGAATCTCGATAGTGACGGAGATGGGTGGCCAAACTGGTTTGAGTATAAATATGGGTCAGACGCTTATTCGTATGATCCAAATGATCATTACACTTATCCCAGTGAAGTGGATGAGGAAGAGAATTATCAGCCTATCTACACCGATAACAGAACGGGATGGAGTGTAGGGGACCCCATGAAAAAGTGGTTGACTCCCGAGCAATATGTGGGATGGCGGTGGCAATCTTACTCAGATTCGAGCAGGGATTATCTTTTCGACCTTTCTTCCTCTGGTGCCCTTACACAGGAAATTTTAGACTCACTTTATTATCTATTTTATATTTTTGAATTTATCGAAGGCGGTGATGACCGGTACTGGCATGAATCTCGCTCGACAACAGATGAAATAAGGATCGATTTTCAGTCGCAATTGACAAAACGGCACCAGCTTCGTATGGGAATCGACTTGAAGGCTCATGAATTGATGTTTGATGAAGTCCAATTACCTTGGTACCAGGGAGGCTATGTGGAAAGGTTTGGCACTGGTCCAGATGAAGGTGATTCTACAAGATGGAAATATGGACAATTTGATCCTCCTAAGATACCTAAAGAATTTAGCTTATATGTCCAAGACAAATTTGAGGTACCTAATCGATTGGTATTAAATGCCGGACTTCGTATCGATCTTGTAAACTATAAGGGAAAAGCGTGGCCGGATCCAAGGAAAGCTGCAATCAACCCTGATTCGCTGATCAATTCGCAATGGTTCGCCAGGTATAGTCCACGACTCGGTTTTTCACATATTATTACAGACAGGTCAAAATTTATTTTTGGGTATGGTGTGTATTATCAGAATCCTGTATATAGGAATGTCTATATTAATTCAGATGCTCTTTCGGATTCGTCAGAATTCTTTACTGGGTTACAATTATTGATGGGTAATGCGTTGGTTACCCCGGAAGCAGTTACTACCTATGAGTTTGGAATTAAAAATGAATTTTATCCGGGATGGGCTTACACGATACTTGGATATAGTAAGGATTATAATAGCCTTTTGGGTGCGGAAGTGGTGAGGATGGGACCTGTAAAGTATACAACTTTTGTTAACTATGATTATGGTTCGTCTCGAGGTATTGAAATTATTTTAGAGAAACGAAAGACACGGAGTAGTCCGTATGGAGGGCAGATACAGTATTCATTTTCTAAAGCGAAAGCCAACCGGGCTGACCCGTGGGAGGGTTATCGAAATCAAGACGATCCTCTGACAATGCCTAAAAAGGAGGTCCTTCAGAGTTACGACAGAACTCACGATTTACTTATTCAATTGATCTATGATATTTATGAGAAAGGGGGACCCTATGTTTTTGGTTTCTACCCTCTTTCCAGAACAAAGTTTAGCATGACGACAAAATATTTAAGCGGCGCTCCCTATACACCAATTCTATCAACTACAAATAGATCTGGTCCGACAAATTCTGAGCGAATGCCTTCTATTTTTAATACAAATATTGCACTGAGAAAATATATCACTCTTGGACCAGCTAAACTTACACTGGGGTTAATTGTAAGAAATATATTTAACCGGAAAAACCCAATTGACATATATCCCAGGACCGGAAGTCCAGACGATCCTGGAGAAAGAAACGTTCAAAATGTGGGAAACGGGTTAATCTCCGACAGTTATTATGATAGACCTTGGTATTTTGACGATCTTAGAAGTATAGATTTCTTTGTGGAGATGGAGTATTAATGGTTATTAGGGAAAGGTTATCCTTATTCTCAATTGTAATCATTGGGTTTACTATTCTTCTCACATCTAAAATGTTCGGAAAAGAATTAAGTAAGAATGTACCAACTGCCCTAACTCGATTTAATACTGAGTCAAATCGAATACCCTGGGATAGGGCACGTGGTTACCTTGACCAGGGGAAACTCCAGTCTGCCATTGCAAATTATGGGAATTTTATTGACTGGGATCATTCTCCTGCGGGACTTTGGGGAGATTATATGTATATACCAAATCTCTCTTTTATTTTTGGTGTACCCGGTGAAAGATATATCAGTTCAAGGGAATGGATTCAGGCTGGAGAGAATTTATATCTTACTATGGGTATTGGTGATATTAATTATCTATTCCTGGATGATGTAGATCCTTCCGATCAAGGTAATTCATCCCCTAGATTTGATTCCTTTAGTGAACTGTCTGTGGATGGGGGTTGGACTTATAACCCGGATTTAAACCATTTGTATCTTTTTTCTGAGACCCCTATTTCTGAGAGAAAAGTCCTGGTACGGTTTGAATGGGCATACCGTCCTGAGCATGACAATCCTGGCGATACGGTCTATTGGGGAGGGACGACGCAGGAATCGTGGTTTGACCGATCACCCGATCTTTCTCGAGTAAATTGGGAAGCTGCAAGGGGATCTTTGGGTAAGTATCACTCGGGGGAAGTCACCTCCGGGGACATATATGGCGGTATCTACACCCGGGAGGATGATACATATAGTTTAATGGCAACGAATACCATACCTGAAACATGGCCCATTACAGGTGTGGATGACGAAACGGGAGAAGACATTCGTGAGTGGCCTGGCTGGTGGGCGGTTGAGACAAATCCGGAGTCTCCTAATTATTTAAAGGAAGTACCGAATCGCTTTGTTTCAGATACTGATGTCTATTTTGTCTTCGATGACAGATGGGGTTTTATGGATGTTGATCCACGTCAAGGATATCCATTAGGTATTAGGGTTTACGCGACAGCCCACTCATACGGTGCAGCGTACGCTGAAGACATCATTTTTGTGACGATGAAGGTAGTGAATGAGAGTCATAAACTCGATTTTCCTGCAATTGATGGAGTACGAGACGCCATTGATAACGGTTTGAATGGTAAGAAGGGGTTTGATTATAGCGGGTGCTACGGGGGATTCTATTTTGATGTGGACTCCTACAGTCAAACGGCTGATGGAAGTTTTTCAGGCAGAACCAACAGCGACGATATGATGGGGTACATTCAGGAATATGATATCGGATATATTTATGATTTAGACGATAACAGCAGTGGTGCTACAGGTCTTGCCTATTCCGGACTGAAATTTCTGGATAGTCCACTTTCATCCGAATATCTGGATTTAAATAATGATGGGGACACTAATGATGATATAGATGTAATTCCCGGGGAACAGCTTGGGATGACGGATTGGCACTGGTTTGACTGGTACACCCGCCCGGGTGTGGCATCAAAAGAGGGAGATACAGGACCGTATGCAGGCGATGGCCAGACTCCAGTTGCAGGAAGCAGTGAAAATAATCCCGAAATAAGGGCTAAGTTTGGTAAAGAAGCAGTACAGTTCAAAGTAATGAGTGGGAATACAACGGTTAACCCCCTTCAGCAGGATTGGTATTTTCACCCTGATCCGAACGGGATAACCAATCCCCATTTCGATTCCATTGAAGGGTTGATAAACCAATACCCTGATGGCCTTGACTGCGTGTTTATTATGAGTTCAGGACCTTTTGATTTTGCTGCGGGGGATACCCTTTATTTTTCCTTTTGTTATTTGATGGGTCAGGATATTGATGATCTTGAGAAAAACGCCGAGATGGCTCAGATTATGTACGACCTTCGGTATCAAGGATTTAGTTCGCCATCAGCTCCAACTGTGACGGCAGTTCCTTCTGATAAAAAAGTGAAATTGTATTGGGATGATAAAGCTGAAATTTCTACCGATATCGTTACAGGATATGCTGATTTCCAGGGATATAAAATTTACAAAAGTACCGATGGCGGGAGGCACTGGGGTGATCCTATTTATGACACCGATGGTGTGTTGGTAGGGTACAAGCCCATCGCCCAATTCGATCTCACGGAAGAAGAAGACCAAAACAGATATAACGGGACAGAATTTTCAGGTTCTGACCCGCTTGCACCTTGGTTTAGTCTTGGGGACAATACAGGGCTACAACATACTTATATTGACACGGATGTAAGGAACGGAGTAGAATACACGTATGCCGTAACTGCCTATGATATTGGGATTGTGGATTGTGAACTTGATTCTGATAATAATCCCGATTGCTGGGATCCATTACCCAGTCTGGAAAATTCAAAGGGTAACAACGAAACTTTTGTCAACTTTGTGAAAGTGATTCCCCATCCATTGCCTATAGATATTCCTGGGATAGATTCATTAGTTGTTGTTGCAGGTGAGGAAAATTTGGGGAATGGAGATTTCACCTTTGAAGTTGTGGACTTGGAAAGTATAACAGGGGATGAATACAGCATCACGATACATGCTGAACACACCGACCCGGAAGATACAAACTCACCTGAAATAGACAATCCTTATTTCTCGGTTATCAACCTTAGTCAGGGAGAAACCATTATCGACTCCTCAGTAAACATCAATTTTTTAGGTGAGGCAAAAGATATCTGGTCTCCATTCTTTGATGGAGTTCGAATTCAACTCAATAATTATCCTATTAATAATGCAAATTATGTGAAGGATGTGGAATGGAATGAGCCGATTACTTTCAGTACAAGATTTGGACTTGATACACTTGATATTGTATTTGGGACAAGTCAAAGTCCTGGAGCGGTGAATTTATTTGGTGAATACCGTATTGTATTTGGAGAAATGGGAAAAGACAGTTCCAATTTCATCCCCTCTCCTTTTCCGACGTATGGAAAAGTAGCCCTCCCATTTTCGATTTATAATGATAGGACAGGTGAAAAGGTAAAAATAGGGGTGAATGATTTAGGTATTGATGGTCTTCCTTTTAGTGGGGATACTGGTGATAACGATGGATTATGGACACGGGGAGAAGCACTTCAATTGATGGAGACAGGTGTCGACTTTACTGATCCGTCCTTGGAAAAAAATACATTTACAAACGTCCAACTTGATTGGAGTGGTAAACCGGATGAATTACCGTGGTCAAATGAATACACCGCAGTCATTTCAATCAAAACGCCTTATTTCGATGGTGACACTTGGACATTTTCTACAGAGGATTTGAAACGGTCGGTTAAAATAACCAAAAAGGACCTGAAGAATTCTGTCCGGGTAGTGCCTAATCCCTATATCGTTACAGCTGAATGGGAAAAACTGGTTTATTCGAAAAAAATAGAATTTCGTGGTTTGCCAAGTAAATGCTCGATAACCATTTTTACACTGGCGGGGGATAGAGTGCAAATTCTAGAACACGACAATCCTTACGATGATTCGGAGTCGTGGGATTTGACCACTTACAACCGACAATTGGTAGGCCCTGGTCTCTATCTATATGTGGTGGAAGCCGAAGATTTAAAACACATTGGAAAATTTGCAATTATTAGATGATGAGGGATAGAAAGAGAAAAATTCCATCTGTTTGTAAAGGTTCAATCCATCAGGTTTCAGACGTAATATTTGATAAAATGAGAGGCATGGGTTTATTATTATTTCTTATGTTGTCCAGTCCCTTACAAAGCCAGGACGTGACTAAAGTTGCCACAACCATCGGTACATTTCTGAAATTAGATGTGGGTGCCAGAGCAGCATCTGTGGGTGGTGCTTTCGTGGCTTTGGCAAATGATGCCACGACCATGGCTTGGAACCCGGCAGGGATGGCATCAGTGGGACGAAATAGTCTTGCAGTCAGTCATTCGCGTCTTTATGCTGATATCTCACATTTCTATATTGGTTATGTACAACCTTTGAATGGATCTAACTATGTGGGGATTAGCCTCATCTATCTCAATTCCGGAGAGATGGAGGTAACGACCGTAGAATTTGATGAGGGTCTCGGGGAATATTTTATCGTGTCTGATTTGGTACTTGGGATTTCTTATGCCAGGAATATGACCGATTTTCTCAGTCTGGGAGTAACTATTAAGTATATCAGGGAACAGATATACAGGGAAGTTGCCCAGACTTTTGCTTTTGATATCGGTTCTTATTTTATTACTGGAGTGGCAGCCACTATTTTAGGGATGTCCATAACAAATTTTGGTGGTGAGATGAAACTTGACGGTCCTGACTTGGAGATACCCTTAGAAAACACGACAACAGGACTTGAAATTGAAGGTGGTAGCCGTTATAGTACGGAAAAATGGCCACTCCCACTGACTTTCCGAATGGGCATCCGGACAGACCTTCTTGGCGGTATAAATGAGACCCGCATAAGTCGGGATCATAGATTAAGTTTCCTCGCAAATGCCAGTGATCCACTGGATCATACAATGAGGTTAAGTGTAGGAATGGAATACGAATGGAGAAAAATTCTATCGGTTCGGATGGGAAAAAAATATAATGGATGGAGACGTTATACCTTTGCAGAATACCAGGACGATGATCAACAGAATGCTTATGTTGAGTATCCCGTATATAACGAAAATGGTAAATTATCTTTAGAAGGACTCGCTTTTGGGGCAGGAATTCATTACGGTTTCCTGCAATTTGATTATGCTCTTGTAAACTTTGGATTATTAGATTTTGTTCATCAGTTATCATTACAGATTCAGTTTTAATCTAAGGTGAGCCAGATCAAGAATAATTACTCCCGGTTGGGTTAGATTTAAAAGTAAATTGGAGAAAAAATCGTGAAAATAGCTAACCATTTTATTATGATGTTTGTGTTTATCTTTTTTTCTTCCACTGAACTTTTTGGGGTCAGGGGAGAAATATCGGTTGACTTATTAAACAAGTCTGAGTTCAGTGAAAAAGTCATCAAGTTGCACCCTGCAATTTCTCGAGACAATACGGACTATTCGGGGGGATATCAAACCTTACAAGTAACACCATCCACCGTTTATGTAGGTGATTATTCTCTAATTTGCCAGAACGATGAAGGAACATATAACCCGAACATGGAAAATTTCGTTTATTCACCGGAGATCGTATTACCCTCAGGCAATCAAGTGGATGCTGATTTTATGGTCAGAGGAGCGATAATCGATTATGATGAATTCCCCAATGTTGATTACTGGGGTGTACAGGTTTCTCCGGATAGCGGAGTCAACTGGTATTATATCTCAAATCCATATGGCGTTCACGATACCAATTTCGTCTATGTGGATACTCCGGATATGTGGGCATCCTTCAATGAAAGGTATAACACTCCAATCGATTTGGATAATTATGCGGGGATGACCATTCAATTTCGCTGGTTTTTTCATTCCGATCGTGATGCAATTCACGCAGAGGCTGAAGGACTGTGGATTGATGATTTTGTGGTTCATGTAGATGGAGCTGAGGTGTTTTTTGAAGACTTTGAGGATGGAATCATGGGAAACTGGGTTTCAGAGGATCAGACAGCCACACCAGCCATGTGGCATCAGTCCACGGTGAATGCCTATGGAGGACAATCGTGGCGGATGGCTGATCCGGATCTTGGAACCAATGGAGGATATCTTGATCATTGGTATCAAGTTTTGGATACGCCCCCTGTCACCTTACCAAATAGTGGTGAAATGAATCTAACTTTTATGCAAAGGCGAGCCATAGAAAAAATTTGTACGTTTAATTGTCCAGCCTGTAGCGGACCTACCAATTTTGATGGCTGGGATGCCTTTAATGTCCGAATCTCCAATGATGGAGGAGCATCGTGGGAGGTGCTGACCCCTTCAAGTCCGCAGTACAACACTGATGTAACCTATAGTTTTGGTTTCGAATTCGACGAAGGGTGTGATATTCCCGGATGGGGAGGTCCTGAAACAAATCCCACATGGACATCCACAACCGTTCCTATTCCCTCATCTTATCATGGAGAAGAGGTAATGATCCGGTTTGCATTTGCTTCTGATCCGAACTATTCTACCACCGATAATACGGAATTAACTGGTGTGTGGATTGACAATATTGATGTTGCAGGAGTTTTTACCAATGATGGAGAAGACACAACGGGATTTAATGCCCAATCCTTAGTCAGCATAGGAGGAGATTTATGGCATGTTGCCTATACAGCCGAAGAACCCCAATATCCTTTCCCGGCAAATTTAGTAGCTGTAGCGGGAGACCAACTTGTGTCCTTAACATGGGATCCAATCGGAGGTAGCGAAGGCGGGGAAATTGTCTACGATAACGATGATGGAAGTGGTTCTATCTTTACCAATGGGATTTATGCACAGTCCGGCACTTTTGTGGTTGGAGAATATTTCGATACCCCTTTTGGTGCGGAGGTTACATCAGTGAAAATTTTTGGGTATAGTAACAACTACGGGAGTCAAACAACGATAAAAGGTTATTCGGCGACGGGTGGTTTAATTAATGCTACACCTGACTTTCAGAAAGATATAATACTTTCGGCAGGTACGTGGAACGAATATGATCTTTCCCCTGATGGTTGGGAATTCACGAGTGACTTTGTTATTGGATTTGATGTTGGAAGTTTCGGTTCTCCTTTAGATACAATATATGCTGCCTTAGATGAAAGTGCCGTTCCATCCACCAACAGTTACGCTGACTTAGGTGGGTGGAGTACATGGCAATCCAATGCTCAAGCATATAATTTTCCCGATGGTGAGTGGGGAATTCGTGCAATAATAGCAGCTTCAGGAGAGGTAAGCGTAGTTTACAATATTTATCGTCACACAGTGGGTCAGGATTATGGTGATCCTCTCTCGTACGGCTCTGCTTGGCCTGATAACAAGTTTGATGATCCATTTGTGATGAATGGGACCACATATTGGTATGTAGTCACGGCTGTTTACAATTACGGAAATGAAGATGAAGCGGAAAGTCCATTTTCAGACGAAGTGGAAGTCATGCCGCAGGCTACAACAGTTTACGAAATTTCTTATGATGACGGCACAGCGGAAACCGGCGTCACCCTATTGGGAGACGGTGGATTTTATGCCGTAAGATTTACACCGGACGACTATCCTATCCAAATTTTAAAAGTGAAATATTATGCAACAGGAGCAGGCGGTCTGACCTGGGTAAAACTGTTTAAAGATGATGGTGAAAATGGAATGCCTGGTACCCAATTGGGAACCGATTTGCTCTTCACTTCCATCATAGAAGGGTGGAATGAAAAGGATGTATCGGCGGGAAATATCAGTGTAGATGGCGGAAGTTTTTATGTTGTGTGGGGTGAATCTGGAATTTCAACCCAATTAGGATTAGACACAGACGCACCCGTTGAGGGAAATAGTTACTTCCAGATTCCGGGTAGTCCCTGGGCACCTATCAGCGATTTGGGCTACAATGGCGACCTTATGATTCGGGCGGTGGTGGATGCGGTAGCCTCTATCACTCCTATGCAACTGTCACAATTACCGTCGATGTTTTCACTGAAACAGAATTATCCCAATCCGTTTAACCCCATTACTTTTATTCCTTTTGAATTACCCAAAGATACTCATGTGTCTTTGGAAATTTATGACCTTAAGGGTCGGATTGTCCGGGAGTTGGTGAGTGAATGGTTGCCTGCTGGGCGATATCAATATCCTCTGGATGGGAGTGATCTGGCTACAGGTATCTATATTTACCGTCTCTCAGCGGATGGTTTCACGATGACAAAAAAGATGATTTTGTTGAAGTGACAAGAAATAAGTTACCCAAATGTTTGCCAAATATTTTTAAGAAAAATCATCTGAATTGATTAAAAAGACCAGTGATGAGGTATATTTAATATTAAGACTAACATTTCTTACTTCTTGATAATAATCTTGGAGAATCATTGGATAACAGGTTAATCCCGTAGGGATGATATGTTTATAGTTTGGGAATAAAAAATAAATTAACCCCATAGGGGTGGTATATTTCGAGTAAATCTGTACACAACCTCATTGAAAACGATATATATCACCCCTACGGGGTTATAATCAACCAGAAAATACGTACTATAGACATACCACTCCTATGGAGTTGTTTTATGGGAATAGTAAAAAGTGGTTTAACCTTATGAGAACCAAACAAAGTAGTAAAGATATTGTTTCCGTAAGATAAATAAGAGGTTATGTATCCACTAATAATGTGAGAAATGTTAGTTAAGATTTGAAAAGTGGTTAAAGGGAAAAAAAGTTGAAAAAGAAAATCAGTTCGTTCAGAAGTTTGTGGATTATGGCAACAATTTTACCTGCGGTCATTTTAACCGAGTCGTTGGATGGTATTTATCATTCCGATATTATTCGAGTTTATTTCAGAAATGATCTAAATACTATTGGTTTAAATAAAACTAATAAGGTCATATTTACCAGCATGACATCATTCGATAATTTATTATCTGAATATCAGGTTCGAGAAATAGTCCAGTGGTTGCCAACAGCGACGGAGTTTGACAGGGATGGGGATATTTTCCTGAACAGGTTTTATGATATTCATCTTCCCGCTGTGAGAGAAGATATACTGACTATAGTTGAGGTATTTCAACGGGATGATCATATTCAATTTGCTGAGCGAGTTCCTATCCACAGACTGACTTATACTCCCGACGATCTGAAATACTCTCAACAATGGTATTTACCCGCGATTCGTTCACCGGAGGCGTGGGACATGTGGGATATTTCAGGTGGAGAAACGCCTGGAGATTCATCCATTGTTATCGGAATTGTGGATTCCGGATGTGACTGGGACCATCCTGATCTGATTAATAATTTATGGCAGAACCTGAGAGAAGATTATGATGAAGATGGACATACCATTGAATATATCGATGGAAACTGGCAGTTGGATCCTGGGGATCTGAACAATGTAGATGATGATGGTAATGGATATGTGGACGATTTAATCGGATGGGATATTGCAGGAACGACTTCTGGGAGTGATCAGGATAATGATCCAGTCGGACCTCCGGGTCAGGGTACTTCTGGACTCCATATGCACGGTACCCATGTTGCAGGCATTTCGGCGGCAGTAACAAACAATGAAATCGGTATGGCAAGTACAGGTTGGTCTGTGAAGCATATGCCGGTTAAAACGATGGAAGACGATGATCCCGATGACCTCATAGTTGGAGGGTATCAGGGGATACTCTACGCTGCCAAAGCGGGCGCTGACATCATAAACTGCAGTTGGGGAGGATATGGATCAAGTGTGAGCGAGCAGAGTATCATAAATAGTGTCTATAATAATTACAATGTTATTATCGTAGCTGCTGCTGGCAATGGGGATAATGCCGGAAACGAGGCAGATTCCGCTCATTACCCTTCAAGTTATAATCACGTGGTTTCTGTTACCGCCCTTGGACCGAATAACCAGTGGAATCACTGGGCTACGTATCATGAGAGTGTGGATCTATCGGCGCCGGGGGAAAGTATTCTGAGTACAGTCTATTTAAACATATCCGAAGGTTATCAATCGTGGCGTGGTACCTCCATGGCAAGTCCGGTTGTGGCAAGTAGTTATGGATTGTTATGGTCTTTTTTCCCGGATCAAACCCGGGAGTGGGTTGAATCCAGGCTCATAGAAACGGCAAACCCGGTTATCTACGAGGTAAATCAGGAGTCGTATTTACAAGGAAGACTTGGTTCCGGTCGAGTGGATATCTTTGCGGCGATTGCAAGCGGAGCGTTTCCTGACCTCTCGATTGAATCTCACTCGATACAGATGGTTGATGATGATGACGGTGTTTTAAATCCGGGTGAGACGGCAAAAATGCGGGTAGTGATTTTGAACGAAGAAGGGTGGGCGGAAGCTACAAATGTCATTGCTGTGTTATCTTCCAATCATCCAGATATTACAATTATTGATGACACCGCCACATTTCCCGATATTATCTCTGGTGGATCAGGTGTCAATATATTGGATAGCTTGGAGTTCAGCATCGCTTCAACCGCAGTTCCGGGGGATATACATGTGACCATTACGATCACGGCGAATGAAAATTATGAAACAGAGGAGACCTTTGACATTGAAGTTTCGCTGGTTCAATCAGGATTCCCGTTCGTCACATCAAACAGCATCTTATCATCTCCCGCTATTGTGGACTTAGACGGTGATGGCCAGTTAGAATTACTGATAGGGTCCAATGACAAAAACCTTTATGCCCTCAATAATGATGGTTCCCTTCGGTGGACATTTCAAACTGGGGATCAAGTAAGATCAGCACCGGCAATTGCTGACTTGGATAAAGATGGAGATTTGGAGATAGTTTTCTGTTCGAAGGATAAGATTCTTTACATCTTGGATGAAGACGGAAATGTGGAATTAGAATATATGGCAAATGGATCTATAGTGTCGACACCTGCCCTTTCTGACCTTGATGGTGATGGTGATTTGGAGATCATTTTCGGCGATTTCGCAAACTATTTATATGTGATTCACCATGATGGAACAGATTATGAATCATTTCCTATTAATGTGAATGAATCGTTGATGACAGCTCCAGCGATTGGGGATATTAATGGCGATGGATCGAATGAAATTGTTGTAGGAACTTGGTCTAATAGTGTGTATGCATATGATTTAGAGGGGGCGATTCTCACCGGATTCCCTTTTACAACGGGTGGAAGAATTAACTCAGATCCAGCTTTAGTTGACTTGGATGGAGATGGAAAGTTGGAGATCTTAGTAGGATCGGATGACAATAATTTTTACGCAATCGATTATAAAGGAGCACAGGTTTTTGTTTACGGTACTGGCAGTGATTTAAGAGGATCACCTGTGGTTGAGGATATAGATGGAGATGGAGAGCCAGAAATCTTTTTTGGAAGCGTTGATAGAAATATATACGGTATTGATAGGAATGGAAACGATTTGCCGGGATGGCCCTTCACTGCTGCAAGTTCCGTAAAAAGCGCACCTGTTTTTTATGATTTGGATGGGGACGGTCATCCGGAAATTATTGCTGTCGATTTAGGGGGGAAAGTATATGCTTTAACCTTTGAAGGCGATATGTATCCTAATTTTCCAGTTACTTTAAGCGGAACCACTGAGGGATCTTTCACTGTCACAGATATAGATGGTGATGGTGATCCGGAGATTGCTGTTGGGATTGGCAACTCATTGTACGTGATTGATGTCAAGAGCCAGGGAATTGAAGGTGATTACTGGAATATGTATCGTGGTAATCTACTTCGGACTGGCAACAGTTCAGATAGTACCGCATCCGTGGATGGTCTGGCGCTATCGATCCCAGAGGGGTTCCATGTAAAAGATAACTATCCCAACCCATTTAATCCGGTTACGATGATTGAATACTCTTTACCACATGAAACACAGATTTCAATCGATGTATTTAATTTACTGGGACAAAAGATTACAACACTGCTGAACGTCACTCAGTCAGCCGGTTACCATCAAATTCGCTGGGATGCTACCAATACTATTGGAGAAAAAGTGGCTGGAGGGATTTACTTCATCCGGATTAAAATTGAGGAAGATTTACACATCCAAAAAGTGATGTATTTAAAGTAGACTACCGTACAATATCTATTTTTTTTTACATGGGGATTATAAACCATCAATCAGCGGGACTGAAGATCTTGTATTGTTAGAGGTAAAAGTAAAGAAACAAGGAGTAGCAATTATTATTTATGATGGATCAGAGTTATTCAAAAATCCGGGGGAAAATATTTTCTCTATCTTAGAAACATTTGGCGGGTAAATTACTCAATGAACCTTCAAGGTTACTTTTATAATACAAAGAAATAATCAATTTTCAAAAAATCCTCACTTCTCCACAATCTGATTTGCCTCAATAATTATTATTGAGAAAGTGCCACGCACTTTAAAAGTGCGTGGCACATCTTTCGACTAAAAGAGAGTAATAAAAAGGGTAATATTGAGCATTGGTGGGATACTGTTTCGGATATGCCCCGATAATAAAGAAAACTAAGGTAAATTTTACTGATCCTCTCAAGTGAAAAGGAAAAAATAGTTTTAGGACATATTAGATAGTTGTAGATTTCAACAAATAGGTATAATGACAAATATGCGTGTATTAACTATCAACTTAATTATTGTCTTAGCGATTTCGTTTGCAAATGCGCTGGACTGTCCTCAGGATACGGCCTGGTACACCGACCTTGACACAACAAGCGCTACTTATGGGGATTCAATTTCAACCGGACTGTGTGCCTGTCTGGGATTTTCTGATATTAGTGGTGACGCATCCACATTAACTTTACCTGTTTTGTTATATGATAATGAACCGCTAAGAGCATTTCAGTTTGAAATTTTTGACAATTCAGATAATGCGTTAACACTAGATTCTGAAGCTGGAGCCAGTGTTGTTGTGGGAGATAAAATTCAGGGTTGGACAATAGCGTTTACAGAGACTGATTGGGGATCTGCACTTGTTTTTGGATTTAGTTTATCCGGCGATGCCACACAACCAGGGGAAGAAGGGATTTTAATAGAAGTGAATTTTGTTATCACCGGCGCTTTGGGGAATGAGATACAATTTTCTCTTGGGGGAGAAGGAGGCGTTAAGTTATCCGGTATGGATGTACAGAATGTCGCTTGTAGTTTCCCCGATGTGGACAATCCTGTCACTTTTTCGACTGATTTCCTTGTGGTGACCGAAGATAAATCAGGTATACCTGAAGTGTTTGCCCTTAGCCAAAATTACCCCAATCCGTTCAACCCAATCACGACAATTAATTTCCAACTCGTAGACAATTCGTTTGTGGAACTCAACATCTATAATTTGCTCGGGCAGAAGGTTGCTACTATTGTAAATCGAACCATGCCTACAGGGTATCATAAGGTACAATGGGATGGACGAAACCAATACGGTGATAAAGTAGCTTCAGGAATTTATATTTACACTTTAAAAACAGATAAATTCTTTGATCAGAAGAAAATGCTATTATTGCAATAGCAAACTGAGGTTTTGTTTTATCAAACCTCTACTATTTTTTACATAATTTGAAAAATTCCAACTTTTATTCAGGACTTGTTATGAGATTAAATACAGGAATAGGTAGTTTCCGTATTACTACGTTATTTCTTCTATTTTCTTTATTTTTTCAATCTCTAAGTTTGGCTCAAAAAACACATCGTTCTGTGAGGGATATTGAGGAGGAGTGGATAAAACATACCACATATCAAAAGAAAGAGTTACTTGGTTTTTGTGGTTTTTTATTTGATGAGGAATATTATGAAAGAGCAATACTTGCTTATTTTCGATATATTTTTCTGTATCCAATGGATGATCTGCTCCCGGATGTTTATTATAAGATTGCACTATGCTATGAATATCAAGGAAACGTTGCACTTGCTCTGAATTATTATCACGAGGTACAACGCAATATTGAACCGCAATCTTCGGAATATATGTCATCAGGATACAAAATCACCTATCTCCATTTGTTGCAGAGTGAATATCAAATGGTTTATTCTCGCACTGAAAATACAAGTGATCCTTATTTACTTGTGTTCAAAGGTTATGCATTGCTTGGAGAACATCGTTGGGAGGAGGCTAAAGAAAAATTCAGGAGAGCCAGAACATTATTTAAAGTAAAAGATTATGACAGAAATTTAGCCCGGTTGATGAGAGCCTGTGATGCTGCCGATGAACTTCCTAAACGAAATAAAACGCTCACTGTGGTATTTTCAATCATCCCAGGTGGAGGTCGGGCTTATCACCAGGATTGGTATTCAGCAGCGGGACAATGGGTTTCAATACTGGGTTTAGGACTTCAATTGGGCGGTGGTAGTTCACAAATCATTCCTAAATTTGTACCACTGATTTCTCTGATCTGTATCTCAGGGTTTAGTGTCATGGGGTCACTTAATGATGTTGAATTGGCGAATCAAAGAGTGGAAGAACAACATGCGAGAAGGATTTTCAAAAGGATCCGTATTGACAACTTTTTGGATTTCCCTGAACCCGGTATGTTATCGCTCGAATAAGAACATAGCTACGTCCCGAAGCTTCGGGACGTAGTCTTAGACTGAATAGTCACTCGAATAATATAATGACCCCTTCAATTCATTCTCTAATATTCTGTTGTTTTTCGTCGGGCAAAAAGTTTAACTTCACTCCTAATTTTACTAATCAGAACTAAGGTATTGATAAGCAATGAAAAAAAGGATTTTCACATCAGAGTCTGTTACGGAAGGTCATCCGGATAAAGTATGCGACCGCATCTCTGACGCCATTTTGGACGAATTACTGCGTCAGGACCCAGATTCCAGGGTTGCTTGTGAAACATTGGCTACAACGGGATTGGTCGTGGTATCGGGTGAGATTACAACAAAAGGATTTGTAGAAGTAGAACGGATTGTTAAAGAAACATTAACTGACATAGGATACACAGATGTGGTTTTTGGCATGGACAATGAGGAAGTAAAGGTCATTACCTCCATCCATAGGCAAAGCCCGGAGATTGCGCAAGGAGTTGATACCACAAATAGTCATGAACAGGGGGCTGGAGACCAGGGACTCATGTTTGGATTTGCCTGTAAAGAGACGCCTGAATTCATGCCAATCCCCATCCAATTGGCACATAAGCTGACTCATCGTCTTGCAGAATTAAGAAAAGACAGCACATTACCCTGGCTAAGACCAGATGGCAAATCTCAGGTATCTGTTGAATATCATGACGATACTCCGGTGAAAGTCACAAAAGTAGTAATTGCAACTCAGCACGATGATATGTTAGAAAAATTAGGAAACGAGGATAATGAACACACCTTTGTGGAAAAGGAAATTATCGAAAATGTCATAAAGCCTGTTTTAAACAAGTCAGGTCTTTTATACGATGAAGTATTTTTTGTAAATGGTACCGGTCGATTTGTTCATGGGGGTCCGGAAGCCGACACTGGTTTAACAGGCAGAAAAATCATTGTGGATACCTATGGCGGATATGCTCGACATGGGGGAGGTTCTTTTTCCGGAAAGGATCCTTCAAAGGTAGATCGATCCGCGACATACATGGCTCGATATATAGCAAAAAATATTGTAGCATCCGGGCTGGCAGAAAAATGTGAACTACAACTATCTTATAGCATTGGCGTAGCAGACCCCACATCCGTTTCTGTAGATACCTTTGGTACAGGAATTTTCGATGACGAAAAACTGACTGAAATTGTCATCAAGGAATTCCCTCTCAAACCTGCGGAAATAATTGAATATCTTGATTTGAAAAAACCGCGCTACTATAAGACATCTGCTTATGGACACTTCGGCAGAGATGATAAAGATTTCACTTGGGAAGGATTAGAGAAAGTGGAAACGTTAAAAAGTTATATGAATGATAGGATAAAATAAAAAAAATGGATTATCATGTAAGTAATATAAATCAGGCTGAGTCAGGGAAACGAAAAATTTTATGGGCTGACAGGAATATGCCTGTGTTGACTTCTATTCGTGAACAGTTTGCTGAAGAAAAACCCCTCAATGGGATAAGACTTTCAGCCTGTCTTCATGTGACATCGGAGACAGCGAACCTCATGCGAACTTTGAAGGCAGGGGGGGCTGATGTAGTATTGTGTGCATCAAATCCACTCTCAACACAGGATTCAATTGCGGCATCTTTAGTTGCAGATTTTGACATTCGGGTTTATGCCGTCAACGGAGAGGATAGAGACACTTATTATGAACATATCCAGGCAGCGCTGGAACATAAACCTCATATCACGTTGGATGACGGAGCTGATTTGATCAGCACCTTACATTCCGACTATAAGGATTATATCGGTAACGTGAAATGCAGCATGGAAGAGACAACGACAGGTGTAATCCGGTTAAAAGCAATGCAGAAGGCAGGGAGTCTGAAAATTCCAGTTATTGCTGTTAATGATGCAAATACTAAACATTTTTTTGACAACAGGTATGGAACTGGGCAATCCACGCTTGATGGAATTATCCGAGCTACTGATATATTGATTGCAGGTACAACCTTTGTGATAGGTGGCTACGGTATGTGCGGTCGTGGGCTTGCAAACAGGGCAAGAGGTTTAGGCGCTCATGTTATAGTGACAGAGATAGATCCTTTGAGGGCGCTGGAAGCAACCATGGATGGATTCCAGGTGATGACTATGAATGAGGCTGCATCAATGGGAGACGTGTTTTGTACTGTGACTGGAAATACCAGGGTCTTAAATATCAGCCATTTCGAGAAGATGAAAGATGGGGCAATCGTTGCCAATTCGGGACATTTTAATGTGGAAATTGATTTGGAAGCTTTAGACATGCTGGCAAATGAAGTAAATCGAAATGTCAGAAATTATGTGGATGAATATGTTATGGCAGATGGTCGTCGAATTTATCTGTTAGGGGAGGGTCGTCTCATCAATTTAGTCGCAGCGGAAGGTCATCCCGCATCAGTCATGGATATGAGTTTTTCACTACAGGCGCTTATGTCTGAATATTCTGTAAAAAATGGATTATCTGTAGCAGTTCATAAGGTTCCTCAAGATATTGACGAACTTGTTGCAAGTTTGAAATTAAAGACCATGGGTATCGAAATTGATATTCTTACCAAGGAACAGAAAGATTACTTAAATTCATGGGAACAAGGGACTTAGAGTATATTTTCGTAAAAAACAGATCATTAAAGATGAATGTGTTACCGTGTTTCCCGTAGGGATTCCTCCGAAGAAAGTGTTTATGTGTTCAAGTGCCTGCCCCGTAAGGAGCATAGTCCCGACGTGTTGGGATACGGGGTTAAAGTGCTCACAGTGGAAATGAAACAACTAAACAGAATTACTTGTCCGTCAGCTGACGGATACTCTACACCGTCACAGACACTCTTATTTGTTATGAATTCATACGAAGTGTTCCTAATTAAGTGATATTTGTTGAAAGTCATAAGTGTCTGTGACGGTTAACTTGCAAAATACTTTTACATATTTGTGAAAGTCTACAATAGTTTCCATCCTTATTGCCAATGAAACGAATAACCACAGCCGTAATTGTCGTGATTTTTTGGCTACTTTCCAGTTGCGATTTTCAAAATCCCTCTGATTTTGAGATTCCAACCTGGAATATCAATCTCAACATACCCTTAATGGACCGAAGTTACGCTCTTGCCGAAATTGTAAATGATTCGACCATCCATTCCGCCGGTGATTCAATTCAGGTTCAATTTTCAGGAGAACTACCAAAAGATTCTATCGGTCCTGACTATCTGAAAATCCCCCTCGACATCAGTATTACAAATTCTCTTTCTATAACCCCACCCAATGCATCATCATTTTTCTCTGGGTTTACACTCCCATTGACGATTCCCATACCAGTAGGCACATTTATGGACGGTACTATCATTAATGAGAATACAGGTCAGTTAGTCTCTATCCCATCTGATTCGGACCAGGTAATAACCGGTGAATCGTGGAATATCATTGCCTCTATTGTGGAAGCGGCAATCGGAGACACCAGCATTATTGAAACCATTTACGATTCCCAGGAAGTGTTTGGAAGTTTGTCATTCATTCAATCTGTAGAGGGTATTATTATTGGTGAAACAAGTGATGACAATTTTTTTCTTTTCAGGGTTGTGAATGAGGACCTACCCCTGTTAATAGATTCCAGTTTTGCTTTTCTGAATTCTTCCAATGACACATTAGCCTTCCATGGAACATCAAATGTACCTGCAGACAGTACTTTTGCGGATACTGCATCATTAGTGGGAAAATCATTGGGCGAGGTCATTGAAATTGCTTTCGGATTTACCCTTGAACGAGTCAATGATACTACTTTGATTACCATTCCAGCCAATTCTAATGTGAATGCTGAAATAACCATAGGCATCGGTATTGCTAATCTTCAAAAGGTGGTGGTGGTCATTGCTGAAACTCCCCTTGCGCCGGATGTAGATCCGGTTGCCTTTGGTGATGCCGGAGTGAGTGCGGAGGAATGTAAGGTTATCGGTGTTTATGGTGGAGAATTTTTTAATGGGACTGATCAAGGTGTGAATCTTATCGGAATATCTGATGTTATGAGTACTTTCCCGTTTGATATCGATTTTACCATGAAATTTGGGAATTTTGTCTCACCAACTAATGACACTTTGAGTTTTAATGCTAACCTTTCGAGAGGAAATCTTCCAGTTACTAATATAAAGAAAATTGATGGTTGGACGTTTTCCAATCCAAATCCGGACTTACCCTTAGACTCGATTTTTATAGATGTGACAGCAAAGACTGTTGCAGATACTGTTGATATTTTTCTGGACGGTTCCGAGCCTGCATGGTCCTTTGATATTGGCGTGAATGTAAGTGCTCTCCATTTCTCAAACCTTAGTGCGGATATAGATTGCCCATTTCCTACCCAGAGTCAGGAAATAGCCGGTATTCCCACAGGATTTACGGGGATGTCCTTTAGAGAAGTTATTCTCGAGTTTACGATGTTCAATCAAATCAGGTTGCCCCTGTTTCTGAATCTTGACCTGAAAGGGGTAGGTAAAATGGGCGACACGGTAACAGTAATTTTAAATGCTGAATTGGAAAACCCAGACTCACCTGGTGATACCGCAAAGACCGTATTAAGACTGAACAAAGATGGTACAAAGGTTGATTTATATAAAATTGCGAGCAGTGCAACTCCGGATTCATCCTATTTTCTTCCCAAAGGAGAAACAGGAACGATTGTTGACTTGCTTGCACTTAACCCCACCGAAATCATTGTTGATGCGACTGCAGGAATCAAGGGGAAAGGAGATATTGATGTGGGTGCGGCTATCTGGGGAGAATATAAACTTATTGCTCCCTTTGAAGTGACGATGGAGCCCATGACATTCATTCCTAATACATCCACACCCATGGATGAAATGCCCCATGACACCCGTAGCCAGATGAGAAATTCCTTGAAAGGGGCAACTATGACCACCCGCATCATCAATGGGCTGCCTGTGGGAGGAGAGTTAACCATCCTATTGTCAGATAAGGATCTCTTTCCATTAGATCGAGAAGATTCTACGCTTGCGATGGTAAGAGATTCGTTGGGCTGGCCGGGGACTGACATTCTCTATATCGTGACATCATGTTCTACACTTACCCCTTCAAATCCTAATATGTACATTTTCTCGGTTATGACTGATTCTACTGATTGCGTTGAGGATGTTGCCTATCTGATAAGGGATGCGGCGAATAGTGAGGTTGATACCGTCATTTCATTTGTTGATACTTTGTTCAAGGTTGTACTTCCCTCACCTGCAGCGTTTTATACATCGGCGGATTCCGTATTTACACCGGGGATGGTTAAAGATAAAGGGGATACGACAGTAGTAAGCGGTTTGGACTCCAATGATGTAAAACTGCTTACAAGTCTTGGTGAACACTTCATCACGTCAAGGATCCATTTCTTTGGTACCGACGGTAACACGGTATTTTTCTCCATGAGAGATACGCTTAGGGCTCTGGCTTATTTAACCTTTACTATGGTAAGTACAGGGCTGTTCGAGGAAGTGAAAGACGAGATTATCATCACCAATCCTAACGGAGGAGAGACCTTAACGGTCGGGGAGGATGTGATTATTCGATGGAGATCCCTGGGTAACAAGGTCAAAAGTGAGAATATTAAAGTATTCACATCATTGGTACCGGATCCTGATGTAACGAATGATGGACATTGGTTTGCAATATCAGGTACAGTAGCCAATGTCGATTCACTTGTCTGGACGCCCGACACTCCAGCGGAGGCTCTTTGGCTCCGTGTTTGTAATGAAGCTGGAAACTTATGTGATCAAAGTGGCTGGACATTTGAGGTAGTGTCAGGGACAAGGATACTTGGAGTTGTGAATTGGGGAGAAGAAGCCGGGAAATTTAACGAACTACCTAATGTACATCAACATACGGTGGATGAGAAACTGGATAATAAATTTAAAAAGCTGCGTAAATAAGTTGAAAGTGTTTAGAACAATAGCGCTTGGACTGCTCGTCCTTTTAATGGAAGGATCATTTTTATTGGGTCAGGCAAAACGCGATCCGAGGATGGTAGCGTTAAGCGGTGCCTATACCACTTTGGCGGATGGTATTTACGCTGTGGGTGTAAATCCGGCAAACCTTGCCTTTCAACATGACAAGCCATTTATGTGGCAGTTAAGTACGATCAATTTGGGGATAGTCAACAATTACTTTTCGCTGGAAAACTGGGCTGGTTTGAGCGGAGCAGACCTGGAACGAAACAATCAGGAAAAGAAAAAGGAAATTTTCAATGAGATTGGAGATGCACTACGCCTGACGGTCGATACTCATATGTCGCTCCCTGCATTGAACTTTGCTTCTGGGAATATGGCGTTTACAAGCGATTTGATAATCGTATGGGATATTGGAATACCCAAAGATTTATTTCATTTTATCCTTGAGGGGAATGACCCCATAGGAAAGGAATTTGATCTGACATTGAAGTATGAATTATTAGGATTAGCGGAGTATGGCTTTTCATTTGCCGTACCTTATGAAAAGTTTGCATTAGGAATTACCTTTAAATATCTGCAGGGACTCTTTTACCTGGGCATTGACCCCGATTCAAGCTTTTCTCTTATAACAACAGATACTACTGTCTTTTATGGGAATGGAAGGTACTTTATCCGTCAGGGGATTGGTGGTGGTGGATTTGGTATGGACTTAGGATTTTCCACCAAAGAGTTTAATGGATGGAAAGTAGGCTTTTCACTGATCAATGCGCTTGGAAAGATCAGGTGGAATCGTCCATCTTTTACTAAAGATCTTTTGGGAGTAGATCAAGAAAATGGATTGTTTAGCTGGGGAGGGGAAGAGGTAACTGAGGGCAGCGCTATGGTGTATGAATTTACCATCGATAGCCTCAACTACATGGATATGATCGATAGAGAAGTCAGTTCAATTATTTCGTCCAGTAAGAAAGTTGTGAGAGATACGACAGCTTCCGGTGAACCTCGACAATTCGTCATTCGATATCCTGCACTATTTAGAATTGGTGTATCAAAACAAGTTGATCCCGACTTCCTGGTGATTAGCGATCTTGTTGCAGGTTTTCAGGATAGACTCTTCGTACAGAAGCGATGGAAATGGTCTATCGGGATTAAGATTACAAGATTTCCCGGACTACCGTTGAGAATCGGTTACAGTTGGGGTGGGAGGTTTCTAAAAGAACTCGGACTAGGATTTGGAATTCACAAAGGCCCCATTATGTTTGACTTTGCTCTCCAATTCAGAAATGGTATCTGGTTTCATAGTATGAAAGGGATTTCTCTTTCAACCGGAATATCCATCACCAGTTTTAAGAGTAGAAAAGAATAGCTGGACTATTTTCTTTCTGTCCCGAATTGTTCGTTAGTACGGCTTATCGTGTACAAGCCAAATCAATTAGAGAATTTAATATATAACAAAAGAAAACCCGTTTTTCGGCAGACCCTACTTATACCAAAGTACTGCTAACGGTCAAGCTCTGCAGCGCTTGTAACTAACATTTTTCTTAATCTAAATTTCATTTCGTTCCCTTAATATTCAAAATCAAGCTATTCGAGTTTGGCGTCCGTAACAGCGTGTGTTAGGCAGCAAATTATGGATCAATTTTATTGTCGTTAAGAAATGAAATTAAATCTATTGAAGTTACCGCATGGCCTAAAACCAATTGAGTCTGGCTTCTTAAATAGAGCAATACTTCAGCTATAATCTTTCCTTCAGAGATCTGCTCAGTACTGCCATCTGGTAAAGTTTTTGTATATACGAATCCAGACGTTTGCTTTGACAATGCTTCTAAAGCACTTTCAATATATGGCGGAATAGGAGCAAGCTTACTTGATACTACACCAATTACCGAACCATCCTCCAAATCTAGTACGGGGCCACCAGAATTGCCGCTATTAAATGCGGCATTAACAACCCAGCGATTTATCAATACACCACTAGGTGTTTTTATTTGGTCTATTCCTGAAAGATATCCAACTGTTAATAATGGTGAAAGGCTGTTATACCCAGAAGGAAACCCCCAAGTGGTGATTTGTGACCCAACCTCAATACTACTTGAACTACTAATTTGTAATGTTGGACCCTGTAATGGCTTTTCGGGCCATAAAATGGCTAAATCTTTATTCTCATCCTTTGACACTGAATTAACGCCTATCTGATCACCAGATGATGTTACTAATAAGAGGTCATTATTGTCACAATTTAAAACTACATGTGCAGCGGTAATAACAACACCACTTTTGTGCAAAAATCCTGTACCTCCCATTTTTGTGCTTTGACATATTACCCTTAATACTGAGCTTTGAGCCACAATCCCCATTTTACCAGATGTATCTGTTGTTATTGGAGCTGATACCTGGATTACATTATTAGATAGTGATTTTTCCATATATGATTGTCCTCCCAATTGGGTAGCTATACTAACAAATGCTGTTGTTTTCAATATTATAGATTTCAACGCTATAGAATTAATACTCATTTTTATCACCCTATAAAAATTTGCTGCCTAACGGAAAAAGTAACCGGTGTGAAACTTTTCACCACAGGACTTTCCCTTTTCAAATTTGCGATCGTAAAACTTCCAAACACTGAATTCACGCCACAAGTATTTCACGTCTGGTTCACTAGGTGTTAGCCGATTTATTATTATCTTTCACCGATTTTTGCATAAACTAATAATTCTTCATTATCCCAATAACTTTGTGGTAAGTGGTCTAAACCAAAGATTCTTGCTATCCTTATTAAGGCTAACTCTGCAACAGCCATTTTCTTGTTCCATTTATCCCGACCATGTATTTCGTTCATTTGTATTGGAATAATTATTTCTTTATGATAGCCACAATAATCCAATGATTTACTAAAATGATTACCTCTATATATTTGCCACTTTATATTATTTAGATTATTAAATCTTATTAAAAAATTGATTTCACTAACATACTGTTCCAAAATTTCTTTTGATAATTGTAAGTGCCGTTGAATTGCATAAATAAAAAAGTTGGGATTCAATACATTTTCTTCAAAGTAACCCTCTGTAACAACATGTCCATCATAGTAACAAGTTACTGCATCAATAAGTCTATCAGGATTGGGATAAACTAATTTTTTAGTATAACCTTCAAAATGTGTAATAGGGCTTTGCGAATAAAATAATGATTCAGAATATCTTCTCTCAGGATTTATGAATGTTTCTTTAAATGTATCATCATTGATAGAGACAACTGTTTTCGATAAGCTTTGAAGTTGATAAAATGGTCTCGTATCTTGATCTATAAATAAACTGTTTGAAAAGGATTGATGACGATCTAATCTTGGATCAGTTAATTCTATTATTTCTTCTCTTTCAATAGTTTTTGGATTAGTAACAATTTCTTTAGTGTCAGAGCCAGGCAATCCCAATTTAAGTTGAGCAAGTTCTACAATCTGAACAATAGTATGCTCTTTAAAATTTATATAACCTATTGTATCAGGAAGTCCAGGTAGAGAAACTTCATCTATCCTTATTGGCAAAATGTATCTACCCTTTTGGGTTATTTGTTTCTGAAGTGCACTTTTCCTTTCATGTGTTGTCCACATTTTTTCTAAGTATTTTTCTGAAACCAATATTATGCAGTACTTTGATTCTTCAGAATAGATTCTATAAAGTTTTTCTGCAAGGTCCTCTCCCCAAAGTTTATGTAATTCGAAATTATCGTAAAAGACTCTGATACCTTTTTCTATAAGTTTCAATGCTAAAGATTCAGCAATTTTTCTTTCTTCTCCAGCAAAGGATATAGCAAAATCATATTTATACATCAATACCTCGCAATTTATTTATAACACGGCTAACTTCAACTAGACTACCTATTTGACGTGATTTATCACGTCTGTTTTCCACACTACGTTGTTTTTATACGGCTAAATACTCTTTTTGCCCCGTTATATTATTCCGTAATTTCGGACCCTCATTAACTAAGTAATAAAAGTTTAACTATACTGAACGTTACAAGCAAGAGGAATATTAAGAACTTAAAGTGAGCCCGTCCAAGCTACTCGACCAGGTTCGAGATAAAATTCGCACCAAGCATTACAGTATCCGTACTGAACAAGCCTATGTCGATTGGATCAAACGCTTCATACTGTTTCACGATAAAAGACATCCTTCCGAATTGGGAAGGGATGCTATTGCCCAATATCTGACTCATTTGGCAAGAGATAAGCAGGTAGCTGCTTCCCCGCCTGACCGAAATCAGTCGGGCAGGAACACAAAACCAAGCCCTCAGCGCTATCCTGTTTCTCTATCGTGAAGTGTTGCGTAAACCCATCGAGGGATATCTTGATATAGAACGAGCCAGTAAACCTGAAAAACTCCCTGTTGTCTTCACTAAGGAAGAGACTAAGCTCATCCTATCGTTCCTGGAAGGGACTCCCTTCCTTATGGCAGGTCTACTTTATGGCTCTGGATTACGGCTCATGGAATGCGTTCGTTTGCGGGTTAAGGATCTGGATTTTCATTCCAGGCAAATTATTGTGCGAGATGGTAAGGGCAACAAGGATCGAGCAACTATGTTCCCCGATACTTTGATTGACCCTCTACAAGCTCACCTTCAAAGAGTGAAGGCCATTCATAACAAGGACCTCAGTGAAGGCTTTGGTCGTGTCTACCTGCCCTATGCACTGGCTCGAAAATACACCAATGCCGAAAGGGAATGGATCTGGCAGTATATCTTTCCTGCAAAAAAACGGTCCATTGATCCTAGATCAGACATGGAACGAAGACATCATATTTCGGAAAGCGTACTGCAACGAGCTGTAAAACGAGCCATAATTAATGCAGACGTCACCAAACTGGGGAGTTGCCATACCCTTCGACACTCCTTTGCTACACACTTGCTGGAGAATGGTTATGACATCCGAACTGTTCAGGATCTTCTTGGTCATAAGGACTTACGAACTACGATGATCTATACCCCGTTAGAATCCCAAAAGTCATTTATGGTATATCAAGAAAGGACTAATCAATGAAATTATTTTATGTCTATCTATTGAGAAGCCGAAAAGACGGCAATTGGTATACAGGATATACAAATGATTTGAAAAAAAGACTACTCGAACACAATCAGGGGCTTAATCCATCAACTAAAAATAGACGACCATTAGAGCTTATCTATTATGAGGCCTGTTTGCACCGGAATGATGCAAAAGCTCGTGAGAAATATCTGAAATCCGGAATGGGAAAAAGATATCTTAAGAATCGGTTGAAATCATATCTGAGTAGTTGATTCTAACGGGGTATACCCACGTGATGAATAAAGGCCCCATGGGCGTCAAAAGCCCCCTCGATTAACCTAATTTCTGTGACAACTCACTAAACAATTTACGAAAAATCCCAACTACTTGAACACTCTAACACTTGAGCACTTTAACACTTGAACAATCTAACACTTTTACACTTTCCCTCCCCATTCCTCTGCCGCTACTTCCTGCAACTGCCTTCTTACCTCAATTCCATGATTATTTTACTCAATGAACCGATAAGAAAGATATTTTTGACTTCTCCTTTTTAAACAGTAACTTCGCCGCTGCATTTGTTGATTTGAATTAACATTATTTATTAATAAGGTAAAACATGGCACGTATATGTGAAATATGTGGAAAGAAACCCAAATCAGGGAATAATGTGAGTCATGCTCATAACAAAACCCGGCGTCGGTGGTTACCTAACCTCCAGCGGGTAAAAGCAAAAATAAATGGCACCGTAAAGCGAATTCGGGTCTGCACGGCGTGCATTCGGTCAGGCAAAGTCATAAAAGCCGCCTGATATCATTTTTATCTATGAGTCGTATCCGAATCTGTCCATCGTCCCTGCTGACAGATAGATTTGAGTAGACTCATCTATACTTAAAAAAATCCTATAAGTACAATCTCACTTCTCTTTGGATTTTCTCCATAGAATTCTGCGGTTATTTTCACTTTACTAATTGTCCGCCAGAACCAAAGGGTCTCCTCCAGAGTTGGCGTGATTTTCTATTGACCCCAGTGAAACATCTCCTTCGCTGGTTTTCACAGGGATGATTGAAGGATAACTATACACTATTCACACCGTCACGCTCTCCCGAAGTTTCGGAATTATGGGACAAGCGTTTAACGCATCACGCATCACGTTTCAAGTTTCCCGTTTCATTGACTCCTCTGCCGAATAAAAGCCGGAATATCCGGATCATTCATATCGTCAAATATCAGTGGACTGGGAGTTGGACTTAATGATTCCCGTTCATCCTCATCCTTTTTTATAGCGTAAGTGGGACTGTTCAATGTATTGTGTACTTTATAGGCTTCTATCTTAACCCGGGATTTTCTTTCTTCCGTGAAGGGGTTTACCGGTTCATCGACCCAAGCACGCTGGTTAAATCCCGTAGCGATGACGGTGACACGAATCTCTTCGTCCAGATTGGGATCGATGACAGCCCCAAAGATGATATTTGCTTCGTCTCCTGCCTCTTCAAAAATGATTGAGCTTGCTTCATCCACTTCCATCAGTGTGAGATTTTCGCCTCCAGTGATATTTACCAATACACCTTGAGCCCCGTGGATGTTCACATCCTCTAATAAGGGACTGGAGATAGCTTGTTGAGCTGCCAATACTGCCCGCTCTTCACCTGTTGCAACACCGGTGCCCATAATGGCATCGCCCATATTCCGCATAACGGTATCCACATCAGCGAAATCGAGATTTATCAGCCCGTGTACACTGATTAAATCAGAGATGCCTCGAGTCGCCTGGAGTAGAATAGCATCGGCGATCCGGAATGCGTCAATAACGGTAGTGGATTTATCTACAAGTGTAAGGAGCTTCTGATTCGGAATAGCAATGAGAGTATCGCAATTTTTCTGCATCTCCTCAATTCCCGCCATGGCCCTGTTTCTCCTTTTCGGTCCCTCAAAATTGAACGGCTTTGTTACTATGCCAACAGTAAGTGCATCCAATTCCCGGGCGATTTGAGAAATAATGGGAGCAGCACCCGTACCAGTACCACCGCCCATCCCTGCCGTGACAAAAACCATATCCGCTCCATCCAATATTTGTGCCACTGCGTCCTTCTCGGATTCCATGGCAGTCCTACCGATATCAGCCTTTGCACCGGCTCCGAGACCTTTGGTTAAATTTTTTCCGATCTGGATTTTTATCTCCGCCTTGTTACAGTCCAAATCCTGTGCATCGGTATTTATGGCTACGAAATCCACACCTTCCAGTCCGGATGAGATCATACGGTTTATGGCATTACCGCCAGCACCTCCAACTCCGATGACTTTTATCTTTGCTTTCTGATTTGCTAAGCTGTTAAACTCGAATAACATTGCCGTCCCTCCTTATATTTTCTAAGTTCCCGCCAGGTTGATTTTGATGGCATTGAATTGATTCTTTGCCAATTTTCATGATGTTTTTCTCACAAATGCAATTAAACCTTACCGTTACAAAACTTTTTAAGTTCAGTAAAGTTTTGTATGACTCTATTATTATTGGATTAATGGCCATTTTTCCCCTTTAATTATGATTTAAAGTTTTGTCGATAGTGGCAATTTAATTTTAAAATAACTCACTGAACCAATCTTTTACTCGTCTGACGGCAGTGGAAACGACGGGCTCAACCTCATCTCCCAGATTGATCTCCCTGACAATGGAAGATCGATATTGAATCAAACCGATGGCAGTGGAATAGATTGGGCTTGATGTTACATCTACCACGGAACTTACCCCTTTGGGAATTCCGATTTTCACAGGACCACCTAAGATTTCTTCCGCAAGGCTCACTATATTTCTTAACAAAGCTCCACCTCCCGTTAGAACAATGCCAAAGTTCATGGGATTTTGAGTATCGGCTCGACTTGCTTCCCGCTTTACCATCTGAAATATCTCTGTCATCCTTGCCTCAACATAGCGGGAAACCTCGTGTTCGGAAACCCGTCTTGCTGTCTCACCAACCCCGTATGGAAGTTCGAACTCCAGGTCGGTGGATGCCATAGAAGCCTTGGCTGATCCATACTTTAATTTTATTTCTTCGGCGTCATCTATGGAAATCTGAAGCATCATAGCGATGTCATTAGTGATGTTACACCCTCCAAGGCTGATGACAGCAGAGTGACGAACTGCGCCATCAAAGAAGACCGACACATCCGTTGTCCCACCGCCGATGTCTACCAGAACAACACCTAATTCTTTTTCGTGATATTCCAGGGTGGCCGCAGAAGAAGCAAGGGGTTGGTAGATCATCGCATCCACTGACAATCCTGCTTCCTCAACACATTTCTTGATGTTTTTGGCTGCCGATAAAGTACCGGTGATGAGGTGTACTTTTGCTTCAAGCCGTCTTCCTACCATACCGGATGGGTCTTTGATTCCTCCCTGATCGTCCACTACGTATTCCTGCGGTAAAATGTGTAGGATATCCCTGTCCATGGGGAGAGAAACTGCTTTTGCCATTTCCAGTACCCGGTTTATATCCGCATTTGAAATTTCGTGGACTGTAGATAAATGATGGCCGTTCTTAGATACTGCAATCGCTCCTTGTGTATTTATTCCCCGAATGTGTTCTCCGGAAATCCCCACAAAAGCGTGATTCACCTTTATGTTTGCCATTTTTTCCGCTGATTGTACAGCCTTCTCGATGGACTCAATAGTTTGTTCAATGTTTACCACAATTCCTTTTTTCACTCCCCTGGATGGAGAAAGCCCAGATCCAAGGAGCTTCATTTCGTGGTCACGGTCATCGTGCTCGGCAATAATACAACAGATTTTTGTGGAACCTATATCGAGCCCTACACCAATTCCTTTTTCCTTTCCCATGTTTTCTTCTTAAACCCTTTCTTTTACCACAACTTGTTTCCAGTATCGAAGATCGACATACTGGTAATCATAAATTGATCGAACCCCCCGGATTGATTTGACGAATTCCTGTAGTATAGTCAATTGACGAGAGATGTCTTCTGATCCAAGGTAGATTTTGGTCGGTTTTTTTGATAGATACAGTTCATATTCATCCTTGGGATTGATAATTACTTCAGAAATATCCTCATAGAATGATGGGAACTGGGTCTTTATACGATTTAATAGACCCACCGCTTCGTTTATTTTTTGGGATAAGCATTTTTCTCCGATGGGATAAAGTTCATCGGCTGGATTAAATCCAGTGAGCATGGGAACATCAAATTCTATTGTACCATTTTTAGCAGGGAGGATGTAGCCGTCGATGTCTACTAGGTAGAGGGGCGAATGATTGATATAGGAAATTGGGTTTCGCTCGATGATATCGATTCGTAGTGTCTGAGGAAAATTACGGCTGACTCTTGCTGCTTTTATATAAGGATGACTCTCAAGTTTTGTCTGTATTGCCGTTAAGTCAATTTTGGTTAGGATGGGGTATCGGGGTAAATCGGCATATTTTATTACTTCATTTCTATCCAAATATGATTGTCCGGTCAATATAATTCTCGACAATTCAAAGTGATCTGTTTTATCTGCCCAAATCAATGCGAAGGTGATTAGGCTCGTAAGACCCCCCACACTAAGCAGCCCAATAATCCCACGCTTAATTTGGGTTAACCAGTTACTTCTTTTTTTACTTTTTTTCATTTTTTAATTTCTTAGAATGAATCTGTGGAAATCCGTGTTTATATAGCCTGAACGAAAACAGTGGATGATAAAAATTATCCTTATGAACTCGAACCCCGAACTTTCGGGAATTGAGAAATACTTTTTGTTCAAACACTAAATAGTTTTTTCGTTCCAGTCTCATTGAAATATCCTTATGCATCTAAATAATTCGGAGGAAATCCCAGTGTATCAATTTCTAACTGTAGATTTACAGAAAATTTTTCTTTTACCTTACTCCGGGCAAGACGAACCAATTCCACAATATCCTTTGCTGTAGCATTCCCCTTGTTGATGAAGAAATTGGCGTGTTTTGTCGATATTTCCGCATCGCCACGTCGTGTCCCTTTTAAGCCTGCCTGTTCAATGAGATATCCCGCAGGTTGGTCTTTGGATGGATTCTTAAACACGCTCCCTGCGGACCGAAATCGAAGTGGTTGAGATAGCTTCCGACTCTGACTTGCTTTTGCCTTCAGTCTATTGATTTCTTCTGATGCTCCAATCATAAACTCAAATTCCGCAGAGGTGATAATTTCATTGTTGGGGATGGATGAATACCGATAACCGAATTCAATTTCTCCTTTCCTGTATTGCTTCTTTTCTCCTTTTATGGTTACAATATTGAGCAGGGTTAGATAATTTGAAATTTCCCTTCCATATGCCCCGGCGTTCATTTTTATAGCTCCACCCAAAGTACCGGGAACACCAATCAGACTTTCTACACCGGTTAAATTATTCTTTATACACTCTTTGATGAAATGACCCATCATGGTACCGGTCTGAACAAATACATGTGTACTATCTATCCGAATCACCTTGAACGTTTTTTGGAGGGAAATGACAAACCCATCAAATCCCTCGTCGCTGACGAGCAGATTCGAACCGGATCCAATAAAATATACGGGGATATTGTGTATAGCAGAAAATTTCAAGGTATTAGCCAAATCTTCTTCATTGTCAGGGTAGAGAAAAGCCTTGGCAGGGCCTCCGATTCCGAAGGATGTATGCTTTGTCATAGGTTCGTTTACTAATAATTTACCTTGAATCACTTTTGACAATTCTCCCAGAATTTCCACATTAAACCGCCACTTCCAACTTTAAAAGTTCATCAACAAATTGGTCACAATATTTCCATATATCCCCGGCGCCCATGGTGATTACCATATCTCCAGGCATTACTTCATTTGTAAGAAATTCGACGATATTTTCTTTGTCTTCTATCCAATAGGCTTGATCGTTTCCCATCATCTTTGCAGCATTCACAATCAAATTTCCTGTTACACCCTCTATGGGGTCTTCGCGGGCGGGATAGATATCAGTCACCACCAAGAGATCACATTTCTTGAATGAATGGGCAAACTCTTTAAAGAATTCCTGTGTTCTGGAATAGAGATGAGGCTGGAAAACACACACAAGCCGCCGGCCCCACCCCTTTTTGATCCCTTCCACTGTGGCAGCTACTTCTGTGGGATGATGGGCATAGTCATCCACAACCATGATGTCGTTGAAAATCCCTTTAACGTCGAACCGCCGCCTTACCCCGGTAAACCGTGCCAAACCCTTCTGAATTGTTCCGAATTCTATGTTCATTTCCATGCAGAGGGCAATAGAAGCCAATGCGTTTTTAATATTGTGATCTCCCGGAACCTGAAGATGAATTTGTCCGAGTATGTTCCCGTTCTGCCTTACATAAAATTCCGTGTGGATTTCGTGATAAGTGATGTGTTCCGCCACAAGATCAGCTCCAGGACTGAATCCGTATGTGATCTTCGGTCTGCTGATGTTGGGAATAATCCTTTGTACTAATTTGTCATCCCGGCAGGCAATTACGGTACCGTAAAAGGGAACAGCATTGGCAAATTGTGTGAAGGCTGCCAACAAATCGTCCTCACCTTCATAGCATTCCATGTGGTCTCTGTCGATCGTTGTGATGATGGCGTGAGTTGGTTGGAGTTGAAGGAAACTGCGGTCAAACTCGTCTGCCTCCACCACAATGACCTCTCCCGATCCGAGTAGAGCATTAACATCCAAGCTTTTCACAACTCCACCCACAACAATGGTGGGATCAAGATTTGCTTCCGTTAAAATCCTTCCAATCATGGAAGTTGTGGTAGTTTTCCCGTGGGTGCCGGCAACAGCGATACTTTTTGTCTTAAGTTTCAGGAGTTCTCCTAACATTTCTGCCCGCCTGATAACCGGAATGCCTCTTCGTTTTGCCGATTGTAATTCCGGATTATCAAGATTGACAGCTGATGAATAAACCAGCACATCACAGTCGTTTATAAAATTGCTATCATGTCCGGAGTGGATAATTGCCCCTTTCTGTCTTAGTTTATTCGTGATCTCAGTAAGGGATATATCAGAGCCCGATACCTGAAAACCGAGGTTCAGTAACAGCTCAGCAATTCCGCTCATACCGATTCCGCCAATACCCACAAAATGGATTTTTTTTATTTTTCCAAATATCATCGTTCTGTTGCTAACAAAATCTGTTGAACGATTTTTTCTGACGAATTTTTAAAAGATATACTTTTAGCATTCAATCCCATCTCTTCATGTGTCTGTTTGGTAGCAAGAATTTTTTTTACTTCATCCACCAGTCTTGTAGGTGAAAGTTCATTTTCCGGCAGGTGAATAGCAGCGCCAGCTTGTACAAGGCCTTCTGCATTTTTGGTTTGATGATCGGCTGTTGCCCTAGGAAAAGGGATTAAAATGGAAGGCTTGCCACAGAATGTAATTTCTGCCAATGCCATTGCACCTGCCCGGGAAATAATAAGATCTGCCGCAGAATAGAAAGCTCCCATATTTTCAACAAATGAAAGGATTTTCACGCCGGGATAACTTTCCTTCAGGTGAGATAATTCTTCAAAATCCTTCCTTCCGGTTTGCCAGAGAACCTGGACCTTTAATTTTGTAGTCAAGTCACCTAATGCCGCTGAAACTGCACCATTGATGGCTGTTGACCCCTGACTGCCTCCCAGTATGGCAACCACAGGTCTGTCAGGCTCAAGTCCAAAATTTTTAAGGGCTATAGTTCTATTCATGGTCAATAATTCCTCCCGAATGGGATTCCCGGTAAGCACCAGACTTTTTTTTTAAGGAAATTTTGTGTGCTTTCGTAACTGATACAGACTGTATTAACACGATTTGCAAGCCATCGGGTAGTAAAGCCGGGGTAAGAATTTTGCTCATGAATCACGGTTGGAATATCCTTGTGGATGGCAGCAAGAAGGGGGAGACCACTGGCATATCCCCCTGTGCCGACGACTACATCAGGCGCAAACTTTGTCAATAGCCGGCGTGAATGCAGATAGGAACTCACAAATCTTAAGGGGAACAGGAGGTTCCTCAGCAAATTTTTTATTGATTGTCCTCTTGCAAATCCTCGGATATTCAGGAGTGTATAAGATTCATCTCTTTTAAGATAGTATTTCGCTTCCATTCCGAACTTGGATCCGACAAAGTGGATCTGGCACTTCGCTAATTTCTTTTTCAATTCGTCTGCAATAGCGAATGCAGGGAATAAATGTCCACCTGTTCCTCCACCGGATATGATAACTTTTAATTTCTGTTTATCCAAAAAGAATTCGTGCTCCTTTCCTGTGTTTAACGGTTCGTTTTGCCATCGAAATATTTAATATTATCCCAATACAAATCAGGTTGACCATCAGGTTGGTTCCTCCAAAACTGATAAAAGGGATGGGGAGACCTGTGGTGGGAACCACACCGGTAACAACCGCAGCATTGATGAATGCATATATAATCAACTGGATAGAAAGCGCCATTCCCAGCATGATCCCAAACACGTCGGTGCATTCCTTGGAGATTTTGATAGTACGCTGAAAAATGGCAAGGAACAGGGTAAGAATCAGGAATATCCCGATAAAGCCAAATTCTTCACCCATAATAGACAGGATAAAATCCGTGTGGGGGGCGGGGAGAAAAAGATTTTTTCCCAGACTTTCGCCCAAGCCAACACCGGTTACACCGCCATTTCCGAGGCTGACAAGTGATTGCTGGACCTGGTAATTTGTTCCAAGGAAATTGGAACTGGCGTCAAAATATGCTTTTATCCGTTCTATTCGATAGTGGGCTGCCATCAGTACGGGTATCATCACAGCGACGGAAACACTTGCAGTTGCAATGAGGTGAGAAATCTTTGCACCACCCATGAAAAGCATGACAATGGTGATCAGTCCAATGACTGCTGCAGTACTGAAGTCCGGTTGAATCACGACCAGAGCCATGATCAGTCCGGTAATAACAACTGGTGGAAGGAAACCGTAGGTAAAGTCCTTTATCCGGTCTCGTTTTCTATCGATGTATGTCGCGAGGTAGATGATAGATGCGAATCTCGCCAAATCCGAGGTCTGTAAGGCGAATGATCCGTAGTAGAGCCATCGGGCTGGGGAGTGGTTTCCTTCCACCAAATATACAGCTTTGGTTAACACCAACAAGATTATAGTCACAATCATAAAAGGAGCGGCTATTTTCTTAAGAATCCGGTAATCAATCATCATAGCCGCCACCATACCAGTTAAACCTAAACCCAGTCGGATAAGGTGTCGCCTAAAGTAATAGGTCCCGTTGCCATATTTATCCATGGATATATTGGTGCTGGAACTGAATATCATAACAGTTCCGATGATTAACAATATCATGACAATGGATAGTAATGTCTTGTCATATTTTTTTGCTGATATAAGGATTGACATTATGACTTATCCTTATCCAATTGGTGAACCGCTACTTTAAAAACCTCTCCTCGATTTTCGAAATCAGCGAACATATCGAAACTGGCACAACCGGGGGAAAGAAGTATAATATCTCCGGGTTCGCTATTTATTCTTGCAGTTTTAACTGCTTCTTCCATAGAATTTACTTGAATACAAAGGAATTGAGAGGAAAGGGCTTTTTCAATTTTTACAGCCGCCTCTCCCAAGGTTATAGTTAACTTTACCTTATCTTTTGCGTTCATGATGAGGTCTTTGAAATCCGCACCTTTTTCTCTGCCACCTAAGATTAAGATAATGGGTCGTTCAAATGAATCGAGGGCAACCTTTACCGATTCCATATTTGTTGCCTTGGAATCGTTAAAATAATCTGAACCATCGAGCGTGCGGACAAACTCGATACGGTGGGGGACTCCGCGAAATGTTTTTATTACCTGTTGAATTCCGTTTTGTGGAATGTCTAAAATTTTACTGGCGGTGGCAGCTGCAAGAAAATTGGAAAGATTGTGTTTTCCGGGCAAAGATACATCCTTGAGATATATCAGGATTTCTTCTTTATCATTATATATTTTGGTTTCATTTACGCTGAAGTAGGCAGATGGATTTTTCTTTAACGAAAATGGGACTTTTTGTGCAGGTGACTCTATCCACTCGCATAAAACAGGATCATCGTCATTAAAAACAATATAGTCCTCCTGTGTCATGTTCTCAATGATTCTCATCTTTGCAATGGCATAATCGCGTATGGATTTATACCGGTCAAGGTGGTCTGCAGTCAGATTCAGCAGCACGGCAATTTGTGGTTTGAAATGGAGAATATATTCCATCTGGAAACTACTGATTTCCAGAACATAAACAGCATTTTTGGGTTCATTTTCCAGGTTCTCCAAAATAATGTTGGAGAATGGAATCCCTATATTTCCAGCGAGAAATGTTTTATATGACCCTTGTTTACACATTTCAGATAGGATGGTAGTTGTAGTGGTTTTTCCATTGGATCCTGTCACGGCGACGATAGGACGGTTGGTGAACCAGCTTGCTAATTCAATTTCGCCCACAATAGGAATGCCTTTATCTGCCGCATTAATAAGAATCTTTGCGTCCTGTGGTACCCCCGGACTGACAACTATTAGGTCACAGTCATAGATTCTTTTGGTATGCCCCCCGAATTCAGTTACTACTCCCTGTGATTCCAATCCGGTAATGTCTTTGTATGAACCACATGTTGATTTTTTTTCGCTCAAGAAAACGTAGGCTCCCAAACTAATCAACAACCTGGAAGCAGCAATACCGCTCCGTTCAGCGCCAATGACGGTTACTTTCCGATCCTTCAGGTCAATCTGATTTCTAATTCCGATGTCCATTTATCGAATTTTAAAGGTGCTAAGTGACATGAGAGCAAAAAGAATTCCTATGATCCAGAACCGGATGACTATCTGAGATTCTTTCCATCCTTTCAGTTCGTAATGATGATGAACAGGCGCCATGTTAAATAATCTTCTGCCTGATCCGGTCTTTATCTTGGAGTATCTGAAATACGCAAGTTGTAACATCACTGATAGAGCTTCCCACACAAAAACTCCCCCGATGATAATCAGCAGTAATTCTTTTTTCAGGAGGATCGCCATCGTTCCGATTGCTGCACCGGTGGCGAGTGATCCGGTATCTCCCATAAAGATTTGAGCAGGAGGGGCATTGAACCATAGAAATCCCAGACATGCACCAGCCATAGAAGCAGCAAATATGGTAAGTTCACCCGCACCGGGAAGGTAAATGATATTCAAATAATTACTGAAATCAACACGTCCCGAAATATATGCGATAGCTGCGAATACGACGGCACAAATTGCTAGCAGCCCCGCCGCAAGTCCATCCAATCCATCGGTGAGATTAACTGCGTTGGAACTTGCAGTTATTACCAAAACAACCCAGCCTATATATGCTATACCAAAATCGATTTCCAGGTTTTTAAAAAAGGGAACAGAGGTAACAGATCTAAAATTAGAGAATTCCGGAGAGAGAAAAATCCAGATACCAACGAGAAGTCCCAATAAAATCTGTCCGGTGAATTTGTATCGGGCGATGAGCCCCTTCCTCATTTTTTTAATATTTTTTAGGTAGTCATCTATGAAACCCATGATTCCCATCCAGAGTGTAGCGACTAAAATTATCAGGATATAGGTATTGGTCAGATTAGCCCACAGAAGAGTGGGGAGAATCGCCGCTCCAAGAATAATGATTCCCCCCATAGTCGGCGTGCCCTTCTTGTATTGATGGGATTCCGGTCCATCCCCCCGAATTTCTTCCAATATTTGCTTTTTTTTCAGAAATGAGATGATTCTCGGTCCAATAATAAAACTGATAAGTAAAGCAGTAATTGCCGCACTTGCTGATCGAAAGGTGATATATTGAAATATATTCAGTCCGGAAACATAATTTTTAAGAGGGTATAGGAGGTGGTACAACATTACTCCTCAAAAACCTCCTGAATAGTGGTTTCCATAGTCATTCCTCTGGAACCTTTGAATAAAAGAACATCCCCTTTTTTTATCATGTTCATTAAGTCTTTCGAGAGGCTATTTTTAGAAGAATAGTGTCGTACATCAATATGGCTGTCAGCGGCTTCCACCATTGCTTTTGTCTCAGTTCCGAAACAAAGCAAGTGATCAACCCCTAATTCCACACACTTTACACCAACCTGATAATGATGGGCTTCCGATTCATCTCCAAGTTCAAGCATATCCCCAAAAATAACAATTCTGTCACCTTTTGTGGGGAGAGAGTAGAGGAGATCAAGTGCAGAGAGAGTCGAGGATAGGTTGGCATTGTAAGTGTCATCAATAATTGTTACTCCACGAATTTCTTTAACAACACATCTGCCGCTACTGGGTGAAAAGTTGAAAACTGTCTCCTGAAAGGTTTCCCACGAGATTCCCAAGGTGATGGAGACGGAAGAGGCTGCAACTACATTTTTTGCAAATGTTTCGTTGTATGAATGAAGAGCAATTTCTTCTCCGTTGATTGTAAGAGTAAGTAGTCCGGATTCATCCCTATAAAGGTCAGCTGTAAAATCGCAGTTGAGCGAAAAACCAAATGTAATCTTTTTACAAATGGTGGACATAGACCGAATCCATTCATCATCATGATTCACAAATGCAATCCCATTTTCAGGGAGGGATAAAAATAATTCTTCTTTTGTTCTTACTACGTTTTCCAGTGAACCGAATCCTTTAAGGTGGGTAGCGGCGATATTGGTTATCAAACCAAAGAGGGGTTTGCCAAGGTTACAGAGATAACCAATATCGCCTTTTTCGTTGGCTCCCATCTCAAGGATGGAGAAGTTGTGGAGGGAGGTAAGCTCGAGTAAGGTAAGGGGTAGTCCGAGGTGGGTGTTATAATTCCCGCGAGTGCCGTGTACGGAGTAGTTCGCAGAGAAAATTTGAATTAATAAATCTTTTGTGGTTGTTTTTCCATTGCTACCGGTAATTCCTAACACCGGGAGTGAGAAGTTAGATCGCCACTTTTTTGCAACCTGGGCAATAGTTTCAGCCGGATCTGTCACTTGAATCTGTTTCAAACGGGCTTGAGCATCTTTTCTTTTTACTATTGCCGCAACGCATCCATTTTTTGACGCTGCTTGGATAAACTGATGTCCATCCACATTTTCCCCTTTGATGGCAATATAAAGATCACCCTTTTTTGCTTCTCTTGAATCAAGAGTAATACCTGTTGGCGCCATTTTAATAGTCTGTTTTGAAACCTGCTCCAAGATTACTTTGAACTCCTCAGGGTTTGGCAAATCAATTCTCATCTAAATTAAGCCCCAAAGTTTCGGGGTAACACAAACAGCCTATTTGTGTTCGTAAGTTGTTCACAATTCGTGTTGAGGCACACTAACCCAGTTAGCGCGAACATTATTGTCGATGGTATAGGCAGAATCGCTTAATTTAGATCTCATTTAATGCGTTTAAGACAGTATCAATATCGGAATGGGGGATTTTTTCCGTTCCAATGATTTGGTAATTGACTCTTCCTTTTCCAACCACTGCTAAAATATCGTTTGGCTCCAATTTGGATACTGCTTTATGAATTGCTTCTCTTCTGTTTGAATAAATCGTGTGAATATTTTTTGAAAACCCTTTTATGATATCGTTATTTATATCATCTACAGATTCAGTCCTGGGATTATCCGGTGTCACATAGATTTTGTCGGCATATGTTTCTGCAACTTTTGCCATGAGGTGTCTTTTATCACGGTCTCTTTCACCCCCACATCCGAAAATAATATAGAGACGCCTGTTTTTTAACATTAATGATCTTAAAGATAAGAACAGTTTTTCATAAGCATCCGGTGTATGGGCATAATCAATAATCACAGTAGCGCCATTGTTTGTTTTAAATTTTTCAACACGGCCCGGTACATTATCACATTGGGCAATTCCATTTTCTATCGCATTGATGGGAATTTCCATGGCTCTGGCAGCAGATACAGCCGATAATATATTTTCCAGATTGTGAATACCAATTAATGGGGAGTTTATTTGGACCGTTTCTTTCCCCAGAGTTATGATACCTGTTATACCGGAAATGGACATTCCCCATTTCTGATATCCAAAATCAGCGCCACCTTTTGTGGAGTATGAGAAAGTCTTTGCAGAAATTATTGGTTTCAGGGAATCATACCTGTCATCATCAAAATTGAGAATTGCCACACCATCGGAATGAAGCAGGGAAAACAGTTTTGCTTTTGCCTTAAAATAATTGTCCATCGATTTATGAAAGTCGAGGTGATCCTGGCTGAGGTTGGTAAAGATAGCCATATCAAAATCCACATCTGCTACCCGATTAAGTTCCAAAGCATGAGAAGAAACTTCCATAACGACATGTGTGACTCCGCCTTCGACAAACAATCTCAATAATCTTTGCAGTTCAATACTATCGGGAGTGGTCAGGGAGGTATTTGCCTCCATACCCTGAGCCATAGCGCCAAGGGTACCGATGACTCCTGTATTGATTCCGTAGGTTTTCAGGATTGAATATAACAGCAGCGCTGTGGTAGTCTTTCCATTGGTGCCTGTAATTCCGATAACGGTTAGCTGTTTGGATGGATGTTGAAACAAATTTGCCGCCATTCGAGACACGGCTTTTCTGGGATTCCGTACCCTAATAAAGGGTGTTTTGATTGATGGTTTACCCCTTTTTCCAATTCCATTTGAAACGATGACTGCCGCGCCTTTGTTGACGGCATCAGAAATAAATTCGGTACCATTTTGTTTGAATCCGGGTATTGCCACAAAAATAGTACCAGGCCAAACATGTCTTGAATCTATACAGACGGTCTGTACAGGAACATCGTAAGGCTTTCGGGAGAGGACATCTACGCCATTCAATAGTTCATTTAACCTTTCCATTATTTTAACTCCAATATACAAAACGAGTATAAATCAGTCACTGTTCCCGGTCCGGGGTTTTGATATCTAACGGCGCCTGATCCTGAGATTTTTGGTCTTAAACCGGCATTTCTTATAACCATTATAGCTTTACGCATGCTCATTCCCCTGACATTTGGGACAACGACTGAATTTTCTGATGAAATACTGTTGTCTACATATACTGAGGTCATCAAGACGGGGGTCTTTTCTTCTAGATCAATTTCGTTAAGAGCAACGAATGTGGATGGATGGAGATCATCCGCAATTTTCTCTTTGCCCAATTTGGGTTTGTAAACCAAAATCCCATCATCCATTTGTATTATTCTTTTCATTACATTTTTGAAAACGGGTGCAGCTCCTATACTTCCCCAATGATAACCAATCTTGGGTTCCTCAAGAATAATGACGCCAACCAATTGCGGGTTATGGGCGGGGAAAAAACCTGCAAAAGAGGCAATGAATAGGGTTTTCGAATATTCTCCGTCGATAAATTTCTGTGCGGTTCCGGTTTTCCCCGCTACATTCCAGCCTTTTATTTTTGCCCAAGTTCCCGTACCGGTGTTTACCACACGGACCAACATTTTGGACATTTCATCCATGACTTTCTTAGGAGCAATTTGTCGAACAATTTGAGGGGAACATTTGTAAATATTACGTCCGGATGGATGAATAATTTCTTCTACTAACAACGGTTTCATTAAAAATCCACCGTTGGCAATTGCACCATATGCATAGGCTAATTGAAGTGTAGTTACGGACACCTCGTGACCAAGAGAGATTTCAGCGAGAGTAATTGCACTCCATTCTGAGACAGATTTACTTACACCTTTAGATTCACCTGAAATTTGGATCCCGGTTAAAGAGCCGAATCCAAATTTCCGAACAAATTGGTGTAGTTTATTGGCCCCAACCGCTTCAGCAATTTTAATAATACCCACATTACTGGAGTTTTCAATGATTTGAGGAAATGTTAATAATCCGAATTCCTTCCAATCATTGAAAACATGACCACGAAAGTTATACTGCCCAAATCCGCAATTAAATTCTTCGTTAAGGCTGACACAGTTCAATGTTAAGGCAGCCACCGCTGGAACAATTTTAAAAGTTGAACCTGGTTCAAACTGGTCTGTGATGACGCGATTCCTATATGCCACCGTTTTGTATAAATGTCGATTATTCGGATCAAAATCGGGCGAGGATGTCATGGCGAGGATTTTACCTGAGAAGGGTTCTATGATAATCCCCATTCCTCCAATCGCCCCGGTTTTTTCCACCCGATTTGATATTTCATCTCTTAGAATCGATTGATATTCGATGTCGATCGTAAGAATTACAGTGCTTCCATCAACCGGGCTTTGTCTCGGGTTTCCGGAATTTTGCCTGGATCGTCCTCTTCCATCTGTTTGTAAAATTATCCATCCATCCCGTCCTTTAAGGTGTTTGTCCAATTCAAGTTCAATCCCCGACAAACCATTGTTGTCCACATCGGTAAAGCCAATTATCTGAGAACCTACTCTTTCTTGAGGGTAGATCCTGTAACCATGCTTATTGATAACAAACCCATTATCTTTTATGGCAAGTAAAGAATTACTGATGCTGTTCTTCAAATTTCTCTCAAGAAATTCAAAAGACCGAGTACTGGAGAATTTAGAATGATAATATTCTCTCGACTTCCCGGTAATTTTTACAATTGCATCGAGAATTATCTGTTCGTTTTCGACCAAATTTGGATTTATCCCAAAAGAATAATGAATGACATTCTCTGCAAAGGATTTAAAATTTCGATCTTTTATAGACCCACGAACCGAAGGAAGAATAACTTTATTCTGACCCTGCTTTAACCCCATTTCACGGAGATCAGCGCTTCTTATAACTTGAATGTAAAAGAACCTCATGGTCAAACCGGACCATAACAGGATTACGATACTTGATATAAATAAAATTCTGGGCCGAAATTTAGTGAAGGATTTTGTCATGCTATTTAGTTCTTCTACGGAGAATCTCCTTATCCACAAAAACAACCAACGATTCCGGCTCAGGAGTAACCATCTGCAATTCTTTCCGAGCAATCTCTGTAATTCTATCTATGCGGCTCAATCTCCCGATTTTGCTTCTAATTTCACGATTTTCAACCGCAATGTTATCTTGGATTCTTTTTAATCCGCTGATTTCCCTGTCCGTAATATTGACTTCGTTGTAAACCCACAAATATGTCAGTAAACTTGAAATCGAGAGAAGAGTTACCACAAAAAACAAAAGTGAATTGACAAATTCCTGTTGTTTTCTTGATTTGCGTTTACGCTTTATTTTGGTTCTTCCCATTGTGATATTTTCTCACCAGCTCGTAGTTTTGCACTCCGGGCTCTTTTGTTCCGGGTGATTTCGTCTTGTGTCGGTATTACAGGTTTTTTATTTAGAATTTTCAAAGAAGGTTTTTTCCCACATTGACAAATAGGAATTGTCGGTGGACAGACGCAACCCCTTTCCAATTCCTTAAATTTTTGTTTAACCTGTCTATCCTCAAGAGAGTGATAGGAAATTACCACAATACTACCACCAGGTTTTAGGAATTCGATAAATGTATCTAAGAATAATTCTAATGATTCCAGTTCTCGATTTACTGTTAGGCGGAGAGCCTGGAATATTCTTGAGAGTGTTTTTGTTATTTTTATTTTGGGAATGGCAGTTGAAATTATTTCTTTCAAATCACTAGTAGTTTGAACCTGTCTGTTTTTTCTAATTTTCACAATGGCAGTAGCAATTCGTCCGGAGTATCTTTCTTCACCATAATTTTGAAATATTTTTTTTAGATCTGTTTTGTCCCATTCATTGATAATAGTTCGAGCCGTGATTTTAATATCGGTTCCAAATCGCATATCTAGTGGTCCGTCAGTTCGATAAGAAAATCCTCTATTTGGCGAATCTAATTGGAGAGATGATAGTCCAAGGTCTAAAAACATACCGTCTACAGCTTTTATCTTATATTTTGCAAGGTATAATGGAAAGTTATGGTATGTATCACAAATGAGATGACAGATCGAGGAGGCAGGCAAAGTAGATTTGCAAAAACGAATTGCCTCCTCATCTCTATCAAGCCCGAAAAAGATCCCCTCTGAAGAAAGCCTGGAGAGGATTGCCCTGGCATGACCGCCAGGTCCGATTGTCCCGTCGAGGTAGGTACCTTCCTTTGTTATATTCAAAAAGTGTATTACTTCTGACAATAATACAGGTGAATGATATATGTTTTGTTGCTGCCAATTTTTCTTCAAATCCTAAAGAATAATTTTATCTGCTAAGTCTTCAAATTTTTCCGGTTCGATTTCTCCTGAAGTTTTTTCGAACTCTTCGAGCTTAACAGGATTCCAAATTTCAATTTTGTTTACCATTCCAATAATCAGTACATCTTTCTCTAAACCAGCCCATTCCCTTAAGATAGGGGTGATTTGAATTCGACCCTGTTTGTCATAATTCACAGAAGTGGCATATCGTACAGTTGACCTGATAAAAGCCCTATATACTTTTGTGGCTGAAGAGAGGTTTCTCAATCCATCTTCCACTTTCTGCCATTCAACGAGCGGGTAGGCTACAACACAAGGATCAAAACCACGTGTAATGACAAAAATATTTTCGTTATCGGGTGATAGAGCTGACCGAAATTTAGCGGGTATATTGACCCGTCCTTTGTCATCTATGGAATAAGAATATTCCCCTGTGAATGTGTTTTCTGATACCATGTTTGGAAAAAAAGTTGGGATTATTCCCCACTACTACCCACAACATTAACTCACTAACCCACAAAAGTCAAGGAAAATTGGAATTTAATGTTGGGATTTTTAAGAAAAAAAGAGGGTAAGTCTGTTTAGGACAAAAATGAGTGTGCTAAGACACTCTAATCAAAAACGTATATCGCTAATTTATTTGGGTGAGTATTGTATGATGTTGACCTGCCCTGTGCCGGAATCAAAGGCGAGGTCAATAGGAAAGTTGCTGGACGTTAGAGAAACTGGTTGTCCATTGATTTGAAAATCTACATTCTGCGTATGGTTCAACCGAAGCTTCATCGCAGACTCGAAGTCCATGATAATTTCTCCTCCCTTTACAAGATCTGACGATGTGGGAGGAGATTGGTCTAATATATATTGGTACCAGACCGGCGAAGATGCTTTGAGAGAAAATTGGTAAGGATAATTAACTTCAAGTGTTTCTGTTCTTTTATCACTTGAGTAATCGAGAAATAAAAATTTGTCTGTGATCGGGGTTTGTATCGGAATAAGAGTGATTTCGCTATGGGATATAGTTTCCTGATTTGTTGTAATTTTCTGAATGATAAAAATGGCAAATAAAAGTAATCCTACAAGCAGTCCGGCTTTTATCCAATCTGTCCTCGATTGGAAAGGTGTTTTTTGAGGTAACTCTTCCTCATCGTCTTGTTCCGGCAGGGGAATTTCAAGTAATTCCTTAGTATCGATTTCTAACCGTTCAGGCAGTTTTTCTCCCGAATTAGATAAAAAGAGTTCGTATTGATTCAAGGCGTTGTCTGGATCTGCTCCGATTTCCACTACGTATGCCCGAAGAAATAACCTTACATAAACATGAGGTAGAAATGAGAAATCACCGGATTCAATCGCCTCTAAAAATTTAATATTGATCTTTGTCCTGTTTGAAATTTCGGACAGCTCAATTTTTTGTTGAGTTCTAAGTTGTTTTAATTCTTCGTGAAATGTCGTTGTGGGCACGTTTTTTCCTCTACAAAGATAGGAATTTTAAGGACTCTGTTCTTCCTTTCCAAGCCAATTGTAAATTCCGAATGTTTTTCTAAAACTGTCTGTATTGATTATATGAAAAAACCGGGCTAATGGAAATCCGACCACATTATAGTAACACCCTTGGATGGATTCGACAAAACAGGCTGACCAGTCTTGTATTCCATAAGCCCCTGCTTTATCCAAAGTATGATAGTTATTTACATAAAATTCGACCGTATTTGTTGATAGAGGGAAAAATGTTACTTCTGTCTTTTCGTAGAATTTCTGAAAGGCTTGGGGATCCTTTCTTACAATAGAAACACCTGTATAAACCGTATGTGACCTTCCGGAAAGTTTGGTAAGCATTTTTATAGCGTCACGGTTATCTTTTGGTTTACCTAGTATTTCATCTCTTAAAACGACAATTGTGTCAGTGCCAATCACAGCGTTCTTTGGATAATTTTCTGCAACAAATTTGGCTTTTTTATAGGAAATAAATTGAACGGTCTCTTCGGGAGTCTTGTTGTCATTATAATCTTCCTGAATGTTACTGGGGACAACTCGAAATGGAATCTTCAGTTTTTCTAATAGCATTTTACGACGAGGTGATTTGGAAGCAAGTATAAATACGGGGTCCAAAGTGTATCACCTATATTTTGCAAGTTTCTGGATCTTAGTGACTTTTTTCCCTGTCTCGACGGATTCAGCCTTAATCTGATAAAGGTAAACTCCATTGGCAATGAGATCACCAAAATCATCACGTCCATCCCAATTGATATGAGAATAGCCTAAATATGATTCCATAGGTCTTAGTTCGGATACAAGTTGACCGGCAATTGTAAAGATTTTAATAGTCACTTGGGCCTCCTGTGTAACTTCAAATCCGAATTGAGTTTTCTTGCTAAATGGGTTGGGGTAGTTAAAAACGTTTTTTAACTGGAGATCATCAGAAGTTGTTAAGTTAAGTGCGATAGTTGTCCGGGATGGATTATTGGCGTTGTCCCACCCTTCGACGGTGAGGATCGTCTCTCCTGATGAAATGTTATCCATGGATAGAGAAATCGTTCCGGTTTTATAACTTTGAGCGTCGTAGACAAAGAGATGGGTTAAATCAGTAGCATTTGTTTCATCTTCATCTATCCATAATCGTATGGCATGACCTACTTCACTGGTGACATTAATACCCAAAGGATCGGATAATCTCAGGGTGAGTTCACTGTTTTCAGGAATGTGGTCTCCCCATTGTAACATTCTATCTTCCAGCATAAAGGTGATCACAGGTCCCTTATTATCTTGAGTATTTGTGGTACCCCCAGCAAGAATCAATCCTTCTTTCACACCGAGTCCTTCCCACAAACCATTACCGGAATCTCCGTAGAGATAGACAGCTATCCGTCCATCCGAAGTTGAAAAATTAATATCTTTAGGAATGATAAAATTTCCTTCATATTTCCCCTCGGATAGATTTACAAATCCACGGAAAAGAGTATTACCTGTCAAAATATGAGTAACCTCTTGTGAATAACCTGTCTGTGTGATGGTTCTATCCGCATCATAAAGGATAATATATCCATCCCCATTCAATTTACCGGCATTTACGGTTTTACCCGTGTAAGATCCTGTAGTTAAGGCTTTTAATGTGTCAGGTGAAACTGTATCTACAACAGCCGTATTGGCGGGAAGAGCTAGCTTCAAACCAGGGTCTCCAAAGAGATGAAATAAACGACTGGCGGAATCACTTGTTTTTATGGATTGAAAAACAGCTCCGATTGGATCTGTAGTCACTTGTCCATTGGGGAAAAAACTCGAGAATAGTTTGAGAATAAAAGATTTATTTGCAGAAAATGTGATGACATCATTGGTAGAGATTACCGCAATGGCCCCATTGAAGGGGAGTCTCAGTAATTCTTCGGACATTGCACTTCCTTCAACTAAGTCGTAATGTCCCCAACTACAGGTCGCAGCGACCCAGATCGGAATTTTCATGCCTGAGTTAATATTGGCTAAATCTCCCCGGGTAGAAGAAAGAAGACCTTCTTGTGCCCATTGATAGGGTGATCCATGACCGATGTAGTTCAACAAAACTGTCCCTTGCTCGAGAACATTGAAAAGAGCTTCAGTGGCATCGGGTTTTTTTACACCATATTGAGACCCGTCATTCACAATGGGAAAATCTTCCATATAAATTTTTCCAACATCAATAGATCGTGGTATCCTCATGTATATTTCTTCACTATTGGTTGTGTGTGATAATTCTATACTGCTAAAAAATGGTCTTCTAAAATCGTCTGCAATTAAGGTTACCTTTCTACGCCAGAGACCCATTTCAGGATTTTTTTCATAGGCGATGGTTTTATCAATCATATTTTCTGCATGTGACAGAGTAACGGCGGTAAAACGCCCTATTGCCATTTCCGGAGTCTGCCCATCAAAAAATGTAAATCTATCGTCAGAAGAGGAGATGTTTCTCGTTGATAATTGATATGTTGGAACACGCATTTGAGAATTCCCTGTGATATTCCGGTAGTCGTAGTCTCCATCCCCAAGTAACAATACGAAACTTGGAAATGATTCTTCACCCGGTGTTCGCCAATTTTCTTTCGTCCACTTTAGAAAATATCTGATGGCAAGAGGATCAACAACCCCGCCAGAGAATTCGTCGTATATAGCTTGTAGGGAAGCCACAATCGAATTGGTTCGATGATTTTGGAGTTTTCCAGCGGGCGTCAAAAATTCTTCCGGAGAAACGATAATATGATCAATAGGATATATTTCTTTTCTCAAACTGTTAAATTTTTGCCCCGATCTATGCTCAATAGATGGGGAGTCGGAAATACTTTCGGGAGTAAATATGATAAATCGTTTTAGCTCAATATCTGATAATGATGTCTCAAAATGAGTTAAGCCTCCTGATTCACTATATTCAGTAGGAATTTCTATGGGATGAATAAAGTCTGAGATATCCCACACTTTTAGGTCTATATCACTATTAGAAATTTCAAATCGAGCATCTGGCATATAAGGGGGTGCCCAAAATTCAAAAGGAGACCCTTCCCAGACAAGTTTGCGTCCATATTTCACTGTATTCCGATCCAGGAAAATTTTTGAGGATTCATTATTACTGTTATTTTGAAATATAATGAAATTCGGTCCATTGACTAAAAGCGATGTTTTAAGGTTTTTTGTAAAATCTTTTACAGATAATCCCGACCACGATTGGGAAACTAATAATGTATCATTCACACTTCCTTGATATATTTTTATTTTATGCCGGGGTTGAGAATCAGTAGAACTTGTGGTTCCACCAAACAGAGTCATATTTATCTTTGCTTCAATATTACTTTTTGGGTGATGAAGATTGAATGCGATGGAAATTGATTGATTACGGGTGATGCCTGCGCCTACCCAGAATAATCCTGTCTGATACGGATTTTCCAGATCAACCTCGTGATGAACAAAATCGAGTCCAAAATCAAGGAGTTCAGGATTAAAATATTCGATTCCGTTTATGTTTATTCGTTCACCCACAGTGTTGGGGTCTGTTGGAATTAAAAGCCAATAATAATTTATATTGGTATATGGATTTTGTGTAAAAGAGACATTGGAACTACCCAGTGGGTCGAATCCCCGTGGTCCTCGACCATAAAAAATAATTTCATCTTCTTCGTTAAAAGTGTCATCTTCATCTCCAGTAATTTCCATCGCTACTTCTACGAGATTTTCAGGAATGTCTATTCCAACGGTTGAGGGCATGGGCCTTCCACCGCTGGGATGGGTATAAAGTGTGACTGTTTTAGGATCTAAAGTGTTCATGTTTATGCCGGCAGACGTGAGATCTTCATAGGTGAATCGATATATTCCATCAGATGTAATGACAATTCGGTACCAGTCACCATCGGGGAGAGTCAGAACTGCTTTTCTTTCCCACCGAACAGGTTTTGAAACCCAGTTTTTAGCAATTTCCCAGTTGATCACCCGGTTTCTGTACAGGCTGTTTTCTGCCTTTCCAATTTTAACAGGAACTGACTTACCTTCGGGAAAATGGATCGTAACTCGGATTTTTTTAATTAAAGAATGTTGTTGCCCATCTTTATAAATAGGAGATATTTTTATTGTTCCAATTTGCAGATCCCGAAATTGGTCCAAAGAGATCCAATTTACCGGATTCCCCGGTGGGTCAAATTTGACAGATTTTATTAGTGAAGCATCTATTAATTCTGTTTCCAATAATTGAATTTGTAGCGGAGGGAAAGAGCGAGTAGGAATTCCCATGGAAAAAGTTATTTCTTCAAGTTCTTCCGTACTGTAAAAGGGTGGAAATTTAAGTGACAGGGTTATTGAATTTTGGTCGTTTACAACTACATCCCAATCCTGTCCAAAAAGTGTAATGCAAAAGACAGTAATGAATAGGAAAATGATATTATTTTTTAAGGAGTAAAGCATAAGTTACGGGGCAGGTATTGCTCCTCTGCAGGAGTCCCTCCGGGAAAATACTCCCTGTCTGTCGATAGGTAGACATTTCTCCTGGACGCTAGTGCCATTATATATCTATCACCGTGGGATTACTTTGAGGAAGTCATGATTTTTGGATAATATGTTTTTATGATTAATTCTTTTGCTATAAAAGTTGAGATTTGGATATGATCCTCGTAATTTCCGACTGAGGTTTGAACCGTTTAACGTGAGGAAAATTTACTGGTTCCATAAGTATTTTTAAAAATATGGATGATAATAATTGAGGGAGTAAATGGATGTTAAGGGATAAAGAAATAATTTTTAAATTTTATTCGGATTTTTCTCGTAAGGTGGAATCTGGCAGAAAACTGATGGGACGTCCTCTCACATTTGCAGAAAAAATATTATATGTGCATCTCTTTGATAAGTTGGAGAAACCTCCAGTCCCTTTCAAATCTTATGTGAATTTTAAGCCGGATCGTGTTGCTATGCAAGATGCAACTGCCCAGATGGCGCTCCTTCAATTCATGATGGCTGGGAGAGAGTATACCGCCGTACCTACAACTGTCCATTGTGATCACCTTATCAGGGCGGAAGTGGGTGCTGAGGATGATCTGAACCATGCGAAATCTGAGAACAGCGAGATTTATAATTTTCTGCTGACCGTTTGCCAAAAGTATGGTATTGGCTTTTGGAAACCCGGGTCGGGAATTATTCATCAAGTTGTTTTGGAACAGTATGCATTCCCGGGTGGAATGATGATCGGAACAGATTCACATACTCCAAACGGAGGTGGGCTGGGGATGCTTGCCATAGGCGTCGGTGGGGCGGATGCTGTAGATGTCATGATCGGTATACCGTGGAATCTATCCTGGCCTGGATTAATTGGAGTTAAACTTACAGGTTCTCTCTCCGGATGGACTGCTCCAAAGGACGTCATATTAAAATTAGCTGGAATTCTTACGGTGAAAGGTGGAACAGGAAAAATCGTAGAATATTTTGGTGAAGGGACAGAATCCATAAGCTGTACGGGAAAGGGGACGATTACAAATATGGGTGCTGAATTGGGCGCTACCACTTCTATATTTCCTTTCGATCACAGGATGTCAGCTTATCTTAAAGCTACGGGCAGGGAGAAAGTAGCAGAATTGGCGGAATCAGTGGCTGATAATCTGGTTGCTGATCCGGAAGTACTTCAGAATCCGGAGGATTTTTACGATGAGATTATAGAAATCAACCTTTCTGAGTTGGATCCTCATTTGGTTGGACCTTATACACCGGACCTGGCAAGACCAATTTCAGAAATGGCTGCAGCAGTTGAGAAAGAAAGCTACCCCGATGAAATAAGCGTAGCTTTGATTGGAAGTTGTACAAATTCTTCTTATGAGGATATAGAACGGTCCGCACACGTGGCAAGACAGGCGAAGGCACTGGGGTTAAAAACAAAAATACCCTTATTGGTAACTCCAGGCTCGGAACAGGTAAGAGCAACAATTGAAAGGGATGGACAACTCAAGGATTTAACGGATGTGGGAGGGTTGGTTTTGGCAAATGCCTGTGGACCTTGCATAGGTCAATGGAAGCGACTGGATAAGACAGAGGGGAAGAAAAATACTATCGTAACCTCCTTCAACCGGAACTTTGCCAGAAGAAATGACGGGAATGCTTCCACACTTGCTTTTATGGGCTCACCGGAAATCGTCACTGCTATGGCGTTTGGCGGACGCTTATCGTATAATCCTGTAAGTGATTTTTTACCAAACGAGGAAGGAAAATTGGTCAAGTTGAAAGCGCCGGTAGGAGATGAATTACCTGCTAATGGATTCGAAACAGGTAAGGATGGATTTGTATCTCCGCCGGAAGATAAGTCAAAAATTGTGGTAAAAGTTTCACCGAAAAGTGAGCGAATACAACTTTTGAAGCCATTTCCAGCTTGGAATGGGAAGAATTTGGAAGATTTTCCGGTATTAATGAAAGCCAAAGGGAAATGTACTACCGACCATATTTCTCCCGCTGGTCCATGGCTCCGTTTTAGGGGACATATTGATAATATTTCGAATAACCTTTTTATTGGTGCAGTAAATGCTTTTACAGACGAAATTGGTGTAGGGACTAATATTTTTACAGGAGAACATGGGATTCGATACAACATCATTGCGAGGGAATATCAATCTAGAGGGCACAGTTGGGTTGTGTTTGGGGACGAGAATTATGGTGAAGGGTCCAGCCGAGAACATGCTGCCATGGAACCTCGGCACCTCGGGTGTGTGGCAATCATCGTAAAAAGTTTTGCCAGAATACATGAGACGAATCTAAAAAAGCAGGGAATTTTAGCCCTGACTTTCTCTAATCCCGATGATTACAACTTGATTAAAGAAGACAGTCGGATTTCCATTCGAGGGCTGAAAGATTTTACGCCTGGTCATCCATTGGAATTGGTCGTCAGTAACTCTGATGGTTTTAATACGACAACACAATTGAATCATACATACTCTTCATCTCAAATAGATTGGTTTAAAGCTGGATCGGCATTGAATCTGATTGCTGGATTGTAAAGAATTAGTGTGTGAGGAGATGAAAAGGAAGTAGGGAGGACTTCGATAGGTATTATATGTTATCTATTAGTGCTCTATAAATTGGCATTATTAACCTAATAATTTCTCGTATAAATATCTTTTGCAAATCTTTTAGTTTCCCTGCTAAATTTCTCCGCTAAAATAAATGTAAATAAGACTATGTTCGAACAATTGCAAGATAGGTTCAATTTAATATTTCGCCAACTTCGTGGTTTGGGGAAAATTACGGAGAAAAACATCACCGATACCGGTCGGGAAATCCGTCGCGCTTTGTTGGAAGCAGATGTCAATTATAAAGTGGCGAGAGATTTTGTTAATTCTGTGATTGAAAACGCCAAGGGTTCCCCTGTTTTAAGATCGGTAACACCAGGACAGCAATTTATTAAGATAATACATAATGAATTGACGGATCTTCTGGGAAAACAGACAGAAAAAATTCAATTTGTGTCCAAGCCCCCCACAATAATTTTATTAGCGGGACTTCAAGGTTCCGGGAAAACTACAACCGCTGCTAAATTAGCTTATTATCTTAGGGCTCAGGGGAAAAAGATGTTAATGGTTGCAGCGGATATTTACCGTCCTGCGGCTGTAGAACAGTTGGTAAAATTTGGAGAGCAGATTGATATACCGGTTTGGGTGGAAGAATACAACGATCCTGTAAAAATCTGTTTGAATGGAATTGATGAAGCGGAATCTACAAAATGTGATGCAGTCATATTGGACACTGCAGGACGTCTCCATGTGGATGGCGAGATGATGGAAGAAATCGTGCAAATTTCTGAAATGACCAAACCTCAGGAGATTTTATTCGTGGTGGACGGAATGACGGGTCAAGATGCTGTTAATTCCGCATCTGTGTTTTCCTCAGCCTTGGATATTACTGGAATTATTCTTACAAAGATGGATGGTGATGCCAGAGGCGGAGCAGCGGTTTCACTCACCGCTATTACAAAAAAACCAATCAAATTTATTGGTACCAGTGAAAAAATTGGTGGATTGGAGTTGTTCCATCCTGATAGGATGGCGAGCCGAATTCTTGGAATGGGTGACATAGTAACGTTGGTGGAAAAAGCCGAGAGTTTATTGGATAAGGAGCAATCCCTTAGAATAACAGAGAAACTGAGAAAACAGGAATTCACTCTTGAGGATTTTCAAGACCAATTAAAACAGATGAGAAAATTGGGATCTATGGAAGAGGTTATGAGCTTAATACCGGGCATGAAGCAAATAACAAGGGGGTTGGTAATGGATGATAATCAGTTAATTTGGACAGAAGCTATTATCAATTCTATGACACATCAGGAACGACAAAACCCAGGGATAATTAATGGGAGTAGAAGAAAACGGATAGCAATGGGGAGTGGACGATCTGTGCAGGAGGTAAATTCATTATTAAAGCAGTACAACCAATTGAAAATGATGATGAAAAATGTATCGAAGATTAATAAAAATAATCGTATGATGAATCGCTATTTTAGAATGATAAACTAAGGAGTAATAAGTGGCAACGAAAATCAGACTGAAACGGATTGGAAGAAGGAATAGACCATTTTTCAGGGTGGTCGTTATAGATTCGAGAAAAAGGCGTGACGGCGCCCCAATAGAAGAAGTGGGCTGGTATGACCCAATAAAAAATAAGAAAAATTTTTCTCTTAAAGAGGATCGAATAATTCACTGGCTTGAGCTAGGCGCCCAACCTACGTTCACTGTAAAGAACCTGCTGAAGAAGGCTGGTCTGGCATACAAATGGCACATGATTCGCCAGGGGCTTGATGAACATACGATAGATCTTGAGCTTCAGAAGTGGTTATTAGACAGAGAAGAGCGCGAAAAACAAAAGGAATCTGAAAAACTGAAGTTGGCAGAAGAATCAGTGAAAACACAAGCTATATCAGAAGCAGATCTTTCTGAAACTGTAGTAGCAGAGAAACAAATTGAAGCAAAGACGGTGACAACCGAGCTGGATTCTGATGAAGAATTGAAAGAGCCCGTAGTTGACTCAGAAAAAGTTTCCGAAGAAAACGATGATGAATCTGAGGGTGTAGAAAGCAAATCGGCAGAAAAGCCTAAGAAAGAGGTGGAACCTGAGGTAGTTGAGGATACTGAACCAAGTAAGGAAGTTTCGGAGGCTGTGGAAAAGAAGGAGTTAGATAAATTTGAGGATGAACAAGACAAGAAATCTAAAGTTCATGAAGGTGAACACGAAATGGAATCAGATGAAGAAGCAAAGGCAAATGTGGAGGATGTGACCGAAGTTGAATCTACCGATGAATTAAATGATACAACTCCAGATAAAAACAAGGGTGACTCGAAAGTAGTTAAAAAGAGACAAAAGAAGAAAATGAACAGAGCAGTTTAAATGCTGGTGAGAAAGGTCATACTGATGAAAATGAGAATATGGATGATGACTCAGCCGATGATGAGAATGAAGAGGAATCTTCTAACAAGTAAGTTGTTCCATATGGTACTGTAATATGCTAATATGGGATATGAATTCAATATGGAAGATAGCCTGGTTAAAGCATAAGTAGGAGGTGGTAAACATGAAAGAATTCTTAGAACGTATAGTAAAAGAGCTTGTAGATAAACCTGATGAAGTAAGTATAAGCCCAGTAGAGAGTGAAAGAACTATCATATACGAACTGAGGGTTGGCGATGGTGATTTGGGTAAGGTCATAGGAAAACACGGCAGAACAGCCCAGGCAATCCGGACAATAATGTCAGCCATCAGCGCCAAGGAGGGAGGGAAAAGAGCTCTCCTTGAAATAGTAGAGTAAAGATAAATTGACCCTGGATCGGTTAGTTTAGCTTCTTACAGAACCAGGTAAATTCATTATTACCCAACTCCTGTCCAGAGGATTAAAGGCGTAATGAATCAAATTTTCATTATTACACCCTTCCCAGAGATGGTAGAAGCTATCGTCTCCACGAGTATACTCAATCGGGCAGCCAATAAGGGGTTGGTGAAATACCATATTTTGGATCTTCGTAACTATGCTCGTGGGAAATTCAAGCAGGTGGACGATTATCCATTTGGTGGTGGAACTGGAATGGTGATGATGCCAGAACCTATCTTTAAAGCCGTGGATAATGTGAAGTCTGTTTACGAGGGAAAAGGGGAGCTGAGAACAATTTTCCCTTCACCACAGGGTGAACCTTTTACGCAAGAAAAAGCCTGGGAACTGTCTGAATGTGGGGGTCTCATATTTATCTGTGGGCACTACAAAGGTATAGATGAGCGTGTAAGGAAATATTTAGTGACGGATGAAATATCCATAGGTGATTTTATATTAACAAATGGTGAATTACCCACAATGATGATTTTAGATGCTTCTGTTCGCCTGATTCCCGGAGTATTGGGGGATCATAAATCGGCAACCACAGATTCCTTTTCACATAAACTGTTGGATCATCCGCATTATACGAGACCTGCGGAATTAAGGGGAATGAAAGTTCCGGAAATACTTTTAAGTGGACACCATGCAAAAATTGAAGCCTGGCGGAACAAACAAAGAGAAAAAAGAACGCAGCTTAGGCGCCCGGATATATGGGAAGCGTATGAAAAAGAAATATCGAAAATAGGGGAAAACAGTCATGATTGAAGCACAAGATTTAACTCAGGAGTATTTGCGGAAAGATATACCGGATTTTCGAGCTGGGGATACTGTTAAAGTAAATGTGAAAGTTGTCGAAGGCGATAGACAGCGAATACAACGATTTGAAGGGGTGGTTCTTTCCAGAAAAGGAACTGGAATAAATTCAACATTTACAGTGAGGAAGATTTCTTCCGGAATTGGTGTGGAAAGGATTTTTCCCCTTCACTCACCCAGTATTGAAAGCATCGATGTTATCCGTAAAGGGAAAGTCCGTAGAGCAAAAATATATTATTTAAGAAAATTGAGAGGGAAAGCCGCCAGGATTAAAGAGAGACGATAATATCTACGAACTTTAACTTTTTCTGGTACATCAGAAAAATCAGACAATTACATTATTCAGCCACGTGATTCTATCAATAGTATGATAGGGGATTACGCCTTATTAATTTTATTTGCAGTGGGATTGATTGCCGGAGTAATAAATGTAGTTGCCGGCGGTGGATCCTTTTTGACATTACCTATACTAATTTTCCTCGGTTTACCTCCTACAGTTGCTAATGGCACAAATCGTGTCGGTATTGTTATTCAAAATTTTGGTGCGGTTTGGGGTTTTCAGCGTCACAAAGTGTTAGAATGGAGATTAGCATTGTGGACCGCTATCCCCGCAACCATGGGAGCTGCTCTGGGGACTTGGGGAGCATTGGAAGTCGGAGATGATGCATTTCGAAGAATCCTCGCTTTTTTAATGATCGTGATTTCTCTTTGGACTCTGTTAAAAACGAGCGCCAAAGAAACTTCGTTGCATAAAAATGATTCCATGTCCTCGGTGATTGGATTGACACTTGGTTTTTTTATGGTGGGTATCTATGGTGGTTTTGTTCAAGCTGGTGTCGGTTTTTTAATTCTGACTGCTACCAGCTTTTTGGGTCTTGATTTGGTTAAAGGAAATGCTGTAAAAGTAGGTTGCGTTTTGGTTTTCACGATTTTATCTCTGAGCATTTTTGCAAGTAAGGGAATGGTTAATTGGACTCTTGGATTAATTTTAGGTGTCGGTACATTTATAGGTGGTCAGGTAGGAGTGAGACTGACAACCCTAAAAGGTCATAAGTGGGTGAAAAAAGTGGTAACTGTAACTATTATTTTATTTGCCATTATACTTTGGTTTGGTGTTTAATAGATAAGGACAACGAACGAAGGAAGGAAAGCAAGGAAGACATTTATTTTTTCTCGTTTTCCAGTATCTTGTAAAGGTCATTCAAGAGGAACTTATGAAAAGTACAAGGAAGGAGGATTTCCTTGTACATTGAGCTTACTCAGGTTTGGCAGGCATTTTATTTTGTATTTATTTTAGTGGGTAGCTTAAAGTTTGTGTTCGCCCTGTGGAATTCCCAAAGGGAACCCTATTCCACAGGGTAAAGTGAAAAAGGAATGTACTACAACCTGAAAAGAGAATGAGTTGAACTAAGAATCAGAAAACTCTTGAATTAAACATAAAGGTGGGGGTTAGAGTGCGTAATGTCTAATTCTGTCTCCAATTGAAGCTATTATAATCTATTTAAAAAAATGTGGGATACCTTATAATATATATTCAACAATTAGTTTGATATTATCCACGTCCCAACCTTCCATCGAGTCGTGTACAATGTAATCCCATGAAATCCCTGGTCGCAAACTTCCGATGTTAATCCATAGCTTTAGTGGAGTTCGTCCATACTTAGTTATATCCGCTAATCCACTCAATTCATAAATGATTCCTAACCGAATTGATCCTTCAAGGCCCACCATTCGATGGAGTGTGTATTTCCGACCCAGAATACCAATCTCCGTCATAAGATAATTGAAGGATTGTTTGAGTACCTTTTGCAGATCCTTATTATGGACACTGTCATAAAAATAATGTTCTATTCCAACGACTGGGTTTAAACTTGTTAGAATTCCTATATTACCTAATATCGTATTGGTTTCCTTAAAGACACCAACGTTTATTGCGGGTTTTTGAAAGAAGTAGCTGTTATATCCATACAAAATAGATGCAGTCCAATCCTTTCTATGTAGGTTCAGTCCTAGCCCATTTGGAATCAGATAATCCAACACAACGTTGTCTAGGGTCTGCCTTACCTGATTTTGGATGACGATTTCTATTGCTACATCCTTTCCTTTATCTGCAAAAAGGAATTGACAGGGGAACCAGGCACATATTACTACCAAATATTTTATCTTCATAGTTTCCTCCACAGGTTGGGTTAGTAAGAGATTTTTCTAAAATTATAATTACATCTTACATGATGTGAGCAATTGTAATAATTGCCTTCATCTATTATAGTCATGCCCCATACTCCACCAGTGGTGACATTGAAAAGATAGGCGTCCTCAATAATCATTTCCGGCCAATCCTTTACAAGGATCACGACAATATCCAATTTTCTTAGCATTTTGATGTAACCTTCAATTTGTGCGCTTCTTAATTAGTGATATGTCGCCTAATGGCCTGCATAACCCGCCGCAAGGAATATGTTACAAATCTTTGAGAAACACAACGAATTGAAATTGAGCACAGAGATTCTTATAACCTTTAAGCCCTTGCGGTCGTGTTGATGCAATGGTTATACGGCATTGCGTTCATTCATAAAAGATATTTTATTTCTAGTACTTACCTGGCAAGTTCCATGAGATCGTACACACTTCTTAGTAGCACTAACTGTGTCATGACATCGTATACACTTTAGCAAAAATGACTACCAGGAATATTATTTTTAACAGTCTCTCTGAGATTATATTCAACTGTTTTTATCATCGTCCAATATGATTCTTTTGTTTCTTTATGAAAGAATTTCAATTCCTGTTT
>SCKK01000064.1 GCA_004124475.1 Fidelibacterota bacterium | reverse complement strand
CATGTATTGACTCCATGTTTATGAAGTGGTTCTTATTGGCAATTGTAATGCTCTCTTCACACTACAATTCCAGAGTTAGAGCTTATTAAACTTTCTATTATACGACACAGTTAAAAAATCGCGCGGATAGATAACAGAAGCTTTTACACCTAGATTGTTTTTCGCCATTTCAAAAGACCAACCACCACCAAAACACCATCCAATAGACGCAATTCGGTCTGGTATAACAAATAATGATTGGCTTTGTAGAAACTCCACTGCACCCTTGAGATTATCAAAAGCATCATTCCTGTTATTTCTCACTTCACCAGCAAGATTTATCGCTTCAGATGCGGTTGTGGTTACACGACCACCATATAAATCAACTGCTAAGGCTACATAACCCTGTCCAGCAAATTGGCGAGCCCTCTCCTTGATATTCTCATTCAATCCCCACCATTCATGGATCAATAAGATAGCTGGATACCTTTTACCATCTATAGGTCGAGCCAAATATCCAACCACATTTTTCTGATTTTTATAATAGACCACCTCTTCTGTATAAATCTCAGAGCTCTTTGCCAAAACTACATTAATAACAAAACAAAATAATGATATAAATACAGGTGAAACTAAATGTAGTGATGGTTTATCGTGGTTTTGCATTTTAATTCCTATCCTAAATTTGTAACCTCTTTTCCATCTCCTCACTGTAAGTCCCCAGCGTGGCAGCGCTATTACACTTTGCACGATGATAAAACGCCCTCTGAGCCGCTAGGATATTATCATCCTTTCCCACCCATGTTTTTAGCGCAGCAGCTTGGAGGGCTCTGCCATAAGAAAAACTTAGTCTCCACGGCAGGGAGATATCCATGGCATTCATAGCATTGAGGTGCCGGGTTGCAATAATATCACTCTGTCCACCGGAGAGAAAACAGATCCCTGGGACAGCAGCAGGCACAACTCGCAAGAAACACTCAATTGTAGCAACAGCTACCTCTTCTATGTTAGCCTGTTCCGGACATTCAAGAGCAGAAATGATCATATTGGGTTTCAAAATCATCCCTTCCAATGATACTCCTTGTTTAAAGAGTTCATCGAAAACGATTTCAAGGGTTTCTTCCGTCTCTTCGAAACAGGTATCAATGGTGTGATCACCATCCATCAATACCTCTGGCTCAACAATGGGGACGATACCTGCTTCCTGGCAAAGAGCAGCATATCGAGCCAGGGCATGAGCATTTGCTTCAATACAAGCCCTGCTGGGTATTCCCTCACCAATTGTAATTACTGCCCGCCATTTGGCAAACTTTGCGCCAATATCGTAATATTCTTTCAAGCGGTCTCTTAATCCATCCAGACCCTCGGTCACCTTTTCGCCCTCTTGACCAGCCAGTAGTTTTGCTCCTTTATCAACTTTAATCCCAGGTAAAACACCCTTACTCGAAAGATATTCTGGAAAAGGGATACCATTCTTCACGGTTGATTGTCTCAATGTCTCATCAAACATGATGACACCGCTGATAAAGTTCTCCATACCTTCCGTAGTAAAAAGCATATCTCGATAGATATTCCTGTTTTGCTCCGAACTCTCCGCCCCGATACTATCAAATCGTTTTTTGATTGTGCCTGTACTTTCATCAGCCGCAAGAATTCCTTTACCTGCCGCCACTATAGCATTGGCTACCCTTTTCAATTCCTCTACCATTTATTTTATTTCCCTTACCCCACTTTCCTTTGCTATCTCTGTCCAATTTCCTTTAGCATTTCTTGAAACCATGGGGTACTTGAATCAAATAGTTTTCCCCCTTTTATCCTCTTGAAATCGATTAAAGTTAATTCATTACTGTTATCCTGATCCAGACCTACGACACCACTTTCTCCGTTGAGACCTTTTTCAGCTGCTAACTGAGTAGACCTTATGATTAATTTTAGATCTTTTTTGTTAGGTGCGGCTGATCGAGCAAAATAACCGCTTTTCTGAACCAGGACTTTATCAGCCTCTAACGACTCCGCAAATCGTTTTGCGAACCATTCTCCTGGATTAATGTAGTCCATTTTCACATGACCGAATGCATCCCGATTTACTACTTCCCCGTTGTCTTCTTTCTCCTTTATAATGGTATCAATCCCCGCACCTTCACTCAAGAAAATGTTCACGCCATCCTTTGCATCCATCCGTTTTTTCAATCTTTCAACTTCATCCTGAAAATCAAAAGATATCTCCGGAATATAAATTGCATCCAAATCCCAACGATCCTTTGTGATGAGAATCTCCGGAAGAAAAGATTTGTTACTGAGTTTCTGACGGTATTCCCGAGCAGTTTGAGCCGTTAACCAGCCACAATGCCGACCCATCACTTCATGTATTATCAGTTGTCGTGTACTTGTTGTATTTTCATTGGCAATATTGTTAAAAAATATAGCACCCTGCTCCGCCGCTGTTGAAGCACCCAATGTCAAATAAATGGGATAAACATCATTATCCACCGTTTTGGGTAGCCCAACAACCGTCAAATCATATCCCTGGGAAATAAGATATTTTGACAGTTCACCAGCCATGGTGTTTGTATCATCACCTCCAATGGTATGCAAAATTGTGATTTTATCTCTAATAAGTTGATTCCCAGCCGATTGAATGGGATCCTCCCCTTCAGCAACATATCCCCTTTTGATGCAATCTTTAACATTTGTCAATTTTACTCGGCTGTTTCCTATAGGACTACCTCCAAAATGAAGTAATAATTCGCAGTTTTGCTTCACGGATTCCGGAATCACGATGGAATTTCCAAGAAGAAGTCCCCGGTAACCATTGAGATAGCCTATCAATTCGGCATGGGGTGCCAGTTTATTGTAGTGTTGGATGAGGGCTCCAATCGAAGCTGAAAGACATGGAGCCAGTCCGCCTGCTGTGAGAAATGCGATCTTCATAACCAGAATAATTAATCTAATTTAGACTGAATAATATTTTCATAAAAGATGTAACAGAACTTAATTATTTTACCATAGTTTTGAATTTAACATGATGAAAGCATCTAGTTATTTGTGGACTATGTTGACACATTAGATGTATTGACCTAAATTAAGTTTAGGAGAAGGCGAACGCAGCCTCAAATAGCGACGATGGTTTAATAAGAATGGTGTTGAAAAACAATCTTCATCATTCAAATAAACGACAGTACCATGTTCATTACAACGCTTTCCATCCGTTGCAAATCTTGTGATCACACCACGTGGTTAGGAGGGATATCCCAACTTAAATCACTAAGGATCAGACTATCCATCCCAATCCCTATACAAAATACCTACTAAAAATAAACCTTTGTCAATATGACAAAAATTCGACGTATCATCATCAAAATTAAATGCTGGCGAATAGATTAGGTCAGTATAGATCAGCTAAAAAAAGATCATCAAAGAGAAATGGATGATCTCTGGAACTTGTTTAATGATTTGACAAATCTACTGGGGTACTAATTGCACACTGTTCCCTCAAAAGGAGGAAATCTCTCAATTATATTAACCAGTGGCTGTATTACCTAAAAGGTATAACTAATAGAATGTTATCCCAACTTATCCCCTATCGTTTAGGGGAATATAATCAGTAATCGTATTCCCTGTATAGATCTGACGAGGCCTGTATATTTTTGTCTTTGGTTCATCGCGTAATTCTTTCCATTGGGCAATCCAACCAGGAAGCCTCCCAAGAGAAAACATCACGGTAAACATTTCCGTTGGTATACCGATAGCCCGATAAATGATCCCCGAATAGAAATCAACATTGGGGTACAATTTCCTCTCAACAAAATAATCATCCCTCAGAGCAATCTCTTCTAATTCCTTCGCTATTTCCAATAATGGATCTTGAACACCCAATTTTGAAAGAATTCGATCCGATGCATTTTTCAAAATTTTTGCTCTGGGGTCAAAATTTTTATAAACCCGATGACCAAATCCGAATAATTTAAAATCCGAATCCTTGTCCTTTGCCATGTTGACATATTTTCTATAATTCCCTTTGTCATTAGCAATCATGTATAACATTTCGATGACTTTTTGGTTGGCTCCACCGTGTAATCTTCCCCAAAGTGCAGCAATCCCTGCCGCTATTGAAATAAACAGATTAGCCAGACTGCTTCCCACCATACGGACCGTAGAAGTGGAACAGTTTTGCTCATGATCAGCATGTAAAATTAACAGTAAACGTAAAACATCAGCCGTGACCGGATCTACAGTATATTCTTCAGCTGGAACTGCAAACATCATATAGACAAAATTCTCTTCAAAAGTGAGGTCATTCTTTGGATACATGAAAGGCTGACCGACGGATTTTTTGTAAGCATAAGTGGCAAGAGTTTTTACTTTTGCAAGCAGTCTTATAATATTCAAATCCAGGTCGGAATTATCTTCATCCGGATAAAATGTAGAAAGGGCTGCAACGGTAGAAGCTAAGACTCCCATGGGATGAGCATTCATAGGATATCCGTCAAAGAACCGCTTCATATCTTCATGAATCATAGAGTGGCACCGAATACCATTTGAAAAGTTACTCATCTCTTTTTCAGATGGCAGGTGACCGTAAATAAGTAGAAAACATACCTCCGTAAAGGTAGAATTTTCCGCAAGTTGTTCTATGGGAATTCCTCTGTATCTGAGAATTCCCTTTTCTCCATCAATGAACGTGATATCACTGGAACAAGAACCGGTGTTCCCGTAGCCTGGGTCAAATGTGATATATCCTGTTTGTGCTCTCAGTTTTGAAACATCAATACTTTTTTCTTTTTCGCTCCCTTCATAAACAGGAAGTTCGATCACCTGGTTATCGAGAGTCAGTTTCGCCGATTTCATTTTGTTCTCCTATCGATTAAAATTTAATCTAATTTTTATCCACAGGTTCCTGCGGATGATATTGATTCTTAATTTTATATAACTACATGTAATTAACTGCCTTACCTCTTATTCCAATATACGGCGTTTACTTGAATCTTAAAACAATTATCGACATTTCTATGCAGTTATTTTGGTAAGTTGTACTAAACTTGATATTTCTCTTAAAAACGGCTAACTTTGTTTATCGATAACCAAAAAATATGATACATGGTACTCATAATGCAGTAGATGATACAAGAAATCAGGATATAAAGATTTTTGTAAATGGAGAGCTACTGCCACGTAAAGATGCTAAAATTTCTGTCTTTGATAGTGGATATTTAGTGGGTGACGGTGTGTGGGAAGCACTACGTCTGCACAATGGTAAATTGATTTTTTTGGATTTACATCTCAACCGATTATGGCAAGGTGCCACAACCATCGGGATGACACTCGACTTTAGCCGTGAGGAACTGACAGAAAATATTTGGAAAACCATCAAGGCTAATGATATGCATGATGACGTACATATTCGAGTGATGGTTACTCGCGGTATAAAAAAGACACCTTCGCAAGACCCGAGACTTACAATATCTGGTCCTAATGTGGTAATAATAGCCGAACACAAAAAAGCATCTCCAGAAAGTAAAGAAAATGGTATTACATTATTTACAAGTACCTTCAGGAGAGGATCTCCTGATTATCTCGATCCTCGTTTAAATTGTCATAGTAAGTTGCATGAAGTACAAGCACTTATACAGGCAATTGAAGCAGGAGCAGATGAAGCTCTTATGTTGGATATACACGGTTTTGTTTCCACATGTAATGCAACAAACTTTTTTATAGTGAAAGATGGCGAAGTATGGACTTCAACAGGACAATATTGCATGAATGGAATCACACGAGGCAACGTTATACTCATTTGTGAACAAAATAACATACCGTGTAAACTAAAGAACTTTTCTCTTTTCGATGTATATGGTGCTAATGAGGCTTTTGTTACAGGATCTTTTGGTGGTTTAACACCAGTAACTAAAATTGATGGTAAAACCATTGGAGATGGTAAATACGGAACTTTTACTAGGAAATTAAGTGTTTTGTATGAAGATCTAATTAAAAAAGAAATCAAAAAATAAAATCAAATGCCGAAGCATAAGATAAAACGAATTTGTCTTTGGTCTGGTCCCCGAAATATTTCTACTACCCTAATGTATTCATTCGCACAGCGTAGTGATACTATGGTTTATGATGAACCTCTTTATGCATATTACCTAACCAATACCAATGCAAGAGAATATCATCCGGGATCCGAAGATGTATTGGTTTCAATGGAAAATGATGGAAATAAAGTAATTGAGATGATGATGGGTGAGCACGAAAAGCCAGTGGCGTTTTTCAAAAATATGACGCATCATCTTCTTAATCTTAATCGCTCTTTTATGAAAGATGTCATCAACGTCATCCTTACAAGAGACCCAATAGAAATGCTGCCTTCATTTGCTAAAGTAATTAACAACCCCACCATAACTGATGTAGGGTATGCTCTCCATATCGAACTGGTTAATCGTTTTCATAAAATGAACATCAACCCTATTGTATTAGACTCAAAAAAAATTCTGTTTAATCCAAAAAAAGTGTTGAGCCGCTTGTGTAATATAGTGGATATTCCTTTTGACGAGAATATGTTAGAGTGGAAATCCGGAGCTCGACCCGAGGATGGTGTATGGGCAAGGTATTGGTATGGAAATATTCACAAATCAATAGGATTTATGGAATACAAAGCTAAAACAGAACCTTTTCCTGATAAGCTAAAACCATTACTGGAATCTTGCCTGCCTTTTTATGAGCAACTGATGAAATTATCTATAGAATAACAACAAAAAATAAACGAAACATCTAATCTTATTAATTAAGCACCTGATCAGATCCTACCAACCATTTATCATTTTCCCGTTTTCCTTTTAGATGTTCATTGGGAATATTATTTCCATCACAATCTAAAAAATTACCTTTTTCATACATTTTTATAATCCTACTCCTACCCTCTTTGACAGCATCGATTACAATATACATAAACTCAAATCCTATTATTCAGAATTCTTGTTGTTTGGAGGTTAGCACGAATATATCACTGCTTGATTATCTTAGAGGACTGCGTACAGCCATGGCACCTTTGTTCATAACGTGGGTGCAAATCATCGTTTTACGTATATCCTTGTGTTCAAGTAATTGTTGTATTGTACGAATATCATAACCATCTTGTAAAAGATGTGAGGCAAATGAATGCCTGAAATTATGGCAACTACCCAATTTGGTAATACCTGTTTCAACAACAGCTTTTCTTGCAACTAAATTGCAGAAAAACCATATTAATATACAACAAAGGAAATTGTAATTATGAATTGTGGGAGTAAATTTAATAAACAGCACAGATTCTAAAAACATTAATAGCTGTGTAAACACGATAATTTATGAATATAGTATTTTTTATAATACGACATTTCGGTAGTCTACACAGGGTTATATCGTCAAAAAATTGGAGGAAAAGTACTATGAGATATCCAATGGTGTTTATTTCGAACGTTATTATGCTTATGACTTTTGTAAATGTTTGGTCGCAACAAGAAGATAGTTTAAGTTTCAAACTTCCACCAGCTCATACGTTCTTTGCTCAAGATACTTCTAATTTAAAATTTTCCAAAAAATGGCGTGGGATACCCTTATCATTAGATGGTATTAGTGCACTCAGGATCGGGGAACGAGATGTCATTTGGATTCCTGTCTTGATGAATGAACCCGAATTGCCGATTAAATTAGAAGCGTTAACTATGATGAACTCGCAAAAAGTTTAATTATGATAATTAGCTGATAATATTGTATATGAGTGATATTTTTCTTGGATTATTTCTGTATCATAGTTAACTTAAGTTATTATAATACAGGGAGATACAGAATTTTAAAATGCAGTACATAAAAAGTCGAAATCAGTTAACATTTGATGTTACTCCACCATGGCACGGAGTCTTGTCGGAGAAAAAAGTCAAACGCCTTGAGA
>SCKK01000004.1 GCA_004124475.1 Fidelibacterota bacterium | reverse complement strand
ATTCTACCGGGTATAGTATACTTTGTGTTGTTAAAGTAATTCTGTACATAAAGTTATTTTGGCTTGCTTCAGTCCATCCTGATTTAACCGTATCTAAGGCAATTAAATCATTCTCTACCAATATCCTCATCCCATCAAAAAGATCACCTTCTTGAGGGATATGCTTGTAGCGATTTCTTATAGGATCGATTAAAATGGAGTCAAGAAATACATAAGGACTGTTAGCGATCAACGTTACAGGTGGATTCTCATTCATATCAAAAACAGAATAAGATGTTGTTTGAAAAGGACCCTCATGATAAAATCTTAACTGGTAGGTACGACTTTCTTTCACGTAGGCCGGATCAATAATTTCAATCAAGATTGAACCAGTTCCCGGCCCTTCAATATGATCGATTTCTGTCAATTGCGGTGGTTGGTAACCGGCCGCTGGGGCATTGGGTGTCACCACTACCGCATTTATATCGGTGCCAATTACGAAGCCCTGTTCATCAATATTGATGATTGCAGAACTTTCGGTTGGAGATAATCCTTCTTCACCGATAGTAATAGGAGGAAGCCCCCGGTCGTAAGAAACCACAGCGTAATAATATGTTTGACCGTTCTGAACCGTGGAATCTGTCCAGGTATGCACCAGACCGGTATCGTCACCCATATCGAACAGAACACCGTTAACATCAGCGGGATGGGTACCTTTTACCCACCAGAGTGTATCCTGATCAAAATTAATCAAATCGCATTGGAAAATGGCTTTACGATAGGTTTTAATACCATAAGCATCGGTTATTATTTTAGGTTCAAGTAATGCCGGATCGGTGCTGCGGTAGATCTTATACCCTTCGAAATCATAGGTACCAAGAAATCGATCGAAACTTTTCTCAGCATCTCTATTCCAGTAGAGCGTAACCCGTTGGTCGCCGGGAACTGCAGTCACTTTTGGTTTGTCAGGCGGCCTGGAAAAGTTATATCCGGCGTTATAAATTCCCTGGACGATTTTCTTATTTCTCAAGAGATCATCCTTATCCTCACCGAAAAGCAGCGCCATTGAAAATCGTTCTGTCTGGCCGGCCTTCAGAAGAAATGGACCTGAAGAATACAAGGCTCCCAAATTCACCTGCCCCTCCTGCGGATCAAACTCACCGAAAGCCATAATATCCCAAATTCGCTCATCCTGCTTGAGGTCATATTCATGGAGACTGAATATGTTAACACTGGTTAAGCCAATCTGGTCGGACTCATCCTTATCGGTCTGATTATAGTCCGGTTCGCCATCAGTGGGCCAACCATCGCCTTCTCCGAAATCGGGTCCGGTATATTGTTCATCGGTGGGTCCGACGCCATCGGCGCCGAGGTCATCATTTAATGATTCACCTTCATCCCAAATACCATTTCCATTCAAGTCGCTAAAACTATCCCAATCCCCATCCTCATCACCTTCCCAGTGCCATTTAGGTTTACCATTGTTATAAATACCTACTGACCCGAAAACGTAATCGCCTCGCGGGCTGCTTCTACTTTCATCGATAAGACCATCTTCATCATTATCTATGCCATCTCCAAATTTCTTTTCAATGAGATTACCAAATTCATCATAAATATAGATATCGCCTATCCCCGGGCTTTCTAGAAAGGCATAACCGGCCATTCCCACGGGCTCCCAGCCGGTATTACCCAGCCCATCACCATCCCAGGCAAATGTGATATCTAATATGGGGTCGAATTCACCCCAATCGTCGAACGAATCCCCGTCGCCACCAATGCCAAAATCGATGTACATCCCAAATAACGCTTTCTCGTAGTCGGTGGTACCCACATTTTTAATATCGTAATGCCAGAAGATCACGTCTTCAGCCAGCACATGCGACCACTGAAATCCCCTTACGCCCACCCGCAGTCCCAGGCCACCTCGAGTTGAGTCAGTGGAATCCGGATAGAAGTCAAACTCCTTATCGACCGCATCGTCCATCACGAAGTACGTTTCCAAATCGGCATTTTTGACACCCATCCCGAAATACCCGTTCCAGAAGGCATCCCCGGTTTCTTGGTCATACCAGTCGGGCTGGTCCGGCCAGCGCCTGGGCCAGGAAGCGGGATCATTGCTCATTGCAGGGGAGTCCTGATCGAGATTCACATAGCCTGGAAGAGGCTGCCAACCCCACACCGTTCCAGTTTCTGGGTCAAAATCAACCTCTTCCCGATAGTTGGTTTCCAGAGGGTGGATTGTGTTTCCATGAATATCGACCACTTCTGCAGCCACCCACGGGGCGACGCCATCTAGATAGGAATGACCACTGCCCTTGGGCCATTCACCGGAAGGATCAAAGGGGTTTTCGGCAACTTCACCGTGATTATAAAAAAGGGTCCGGACCAGGTTACCATCCATGATACCTCGTTTTTTCCAAATCGGGTCACCGTATGGCTCCTGAGAGCAAACGATACTGCTCATGATAATCACAAATAATATAGCTGAGATCATTCTATTTAGTGTCTGTCCATAAAGTTTTGATTTTCTTCTCCGTATCCCCGTCATTCATGGCGGGGTTATGGATGCTAAAAATGCACTGACGCCGTTCCCGTCTGCTGACAGGAGGGCACGGCGTTTTAACTTCCTGATATTCCAAATGATAAGGACATAAATGCCCTCCTGGAATCTGGGCATATTCAAATCCCAGCCCTAAAGGACTGGGCTATGCATTTTCTTGTCTGTAACATTATAGACAGACTTTATTTAGTGTCTGACTTAAATATTAAAATTATTCATCTGAAAATATCATTTTCATTTACGTAAACATTTTACGGCGTCATATGTATGTAATATTTCTGATGGTAATGCCATGAATGACTTGCTAAATTTTTACTCATCAAAATCCAATCGAAACCCCAAATATTACTCTCCTTGGTTCGGAGTAGTAATCAGGTCTGGTCAGGAATTCATCCAAAGTATTCACACCTCTCACACTTACCGGAGGATCAATAGTATAACCGGCTCTTCCGGTATCTGAAAAAACAAGCTTTTCATTTTTCCGATCAAATATATTATACACTTTAACATAGACAGAGTACACTGTACCCATAATTTTAAACTCCTTTTGTGCTTTCAGATCGAATGAATATTGGGGTTGTTTTCTTTCACTGTTTTCAAAGGTTGCCCCTACATTTTCAATTTTGGGTGTGTATGGAAGCCCGCTTCCCAACCTTCCAATAAGACTCAAGCCCCAATTCCCTGGTTGACTTATGGTTATATTAAAATTGAGAGTATGTGTCTGATCCCAGTCCAGTGGGACGATTTGAATCTCACTCTCTTTATTACTCTTAGCATCTTTGAAGACTTGCTTTGGATCGGAGGCATTACCCTCAGCTACTTGATATGTATAATCAACGGAAGCATAAATATTATTTGACCTCCTTTTCTCAAGAGCTAAAGTGATACCCTTTACATTTCCATAATCACGATTAATATAACGGGCATATAAATCCTGAGTGTAAGTATTAATGATTTCCATGCCTAAAAGATGTCTGGTATCTTTGTAAAAACCGGTTATATCAATGCCAATATTTTCCGAAAGTTGTTGTTGAATCCCAATTTCATATATCACCGTACGTTGTGGTTTCAGTTCCGCATTGCCCATCGTGGAAGATAATCCAGGCCAAACCTCAAATTCCGAATTGTCATATAACTGCTCAAAGGTGGGTATCTGGGAAAAATGGCCGTAAGAAAAATGGATAGCGCCCCGGTCCGTAATGGGATAAGAAATTCCAACCCGAGGACTCAAGTTATGCATAGGTTTTGCATTTCTATAATTATTTTCCCATTTGTTTCCCCGGACGTTGACGGTATCGAGAATCTCACCCATTGCTGATTCATATTCATGTTCCCTCACTATTCTAATACCGCCATCTTGGGAGGTCACCATAAAATATTTTGCATTGTCAGGATCTCTAAGATCAATAGAAACTTTCGCATTTGCGTTAAAATAATCATATCGCAGACCTATATTAACAATCATTTCTTCAAATTCCATTTTGTCTTGGATATATGCCGCTGCCTCAACTGGATGGTGACGATAACGATTATTTGCAATGGAAGCAGAACCGGCAGGAGTAGGTTCAAAAGGTCTAATAACGATTCCTGCATTATTTCTCTTAGGAATTATCTCGAATTCGTGAAAAAATAAATTGTGCTGCCTGAAATCCAATCCGATTTTTACCAGGTGTGAATTAGTAATTTGACTGGTTAAATCCGCCTTTCCTCCAAATGAACGAGTATTCCGGGAATAATGCAACATTTCAGTTCCACCTGTCTTAAATGCACTCCCTGAAGCATCATCTAAACGTTTAGGGTCAACATATCGAGAATCGAAAGGATCCTGATATACATACCTTTTATAATCAAAGAATGTATCGGAAAGCTTAAGAGTATAAAAGGTGCGGGAACTCAACGTGTGATTCCAAATCAACGACTGTGCATATCCATATTTGAATTGTTGATAATCTCCTTCCGGGTTTAACTTGAATAAATGGGTATATTCGCGAAAATCAATCTTATTCCAGAAAAAACCGTAAGAAACTTTAATGGTCGGGGAGAGCCGGTAAGTAAGTTTCCCTTCGGCGCTTATTTTAACAAGTGGATTCATAGCAACAAATGCGCCATCACCAGACTCTTCCACATAGACATTCGGTTCTCCGGGAGTCGCGCTGCCGTCACCTTCACCGTCATCTCCGGTATTTGCGGTGGAATCTGCACCCACATCATCTTTTCTCACATTCCAATTCGCAAAATTGGAGGAGTCGGCAGGTAAAAATCTTCTTTTCCCATAAAGCCAACCGTGGGTGTCGTAATACCTCCCTGTAAGAAAAAAAGATAATTTATTACCAAACAATGGGAGTGGGCCATCCATACTTATTTGTACATTTGATACATTTTTAAAATTAATATTGTCAATATTCATAAACAGATTATTATTGCGGCTAAGATAGTCCCCTGAATAAAAAGAGATATTCCCCCGCAGTCTATCACCCCCCTCCTTGGTTACGATATCAATAATTCCGGACATTGCCTGACCATACTCCGCATTGAACGTCCCGCTAATCACTTGCAGTTCCTGAATGGAGTTATTTTCAATTTCAATGGCAAGCTCACCGGAAAAAGGATCTGTTACTGAAATACCGTCAACCAAATAAGAGATTTCACTGGATCGTCCCCCTCGGATATGAATCTCACCCCCAGCGCCAATAATAATTCCAGCCTGAAGCGCCAAAATATCCTCAAACTCCTCAACGGGCATTTCTGCTATCTCATCACTGCCCACGATGGAAAGCGAAGATGTAAGATCTTTTTGAACAATTGTCCGCTCTGCAGTAATAGTTACCTCCTCAAACTCCAATACGGAAGGTTGTAACTGAAAATTAAGAGAGGTAGTAACATCGATTGATATTTTTACACCCACCGTTCGGACGGAAGTATATCCGATCATCATAGACTTTACATCATAAACACCGGGTGAAATGTTTAGAATAATATATTGGCCATCAACATCGGTTGCAGCTCCCATGGAGGTTCCTTCAATAATTATGTTTGCTCCGATCAATGGTTCTCCCGTAGAAAGATCTCGAACGGTACCTGCAATCTTACCTGTGGTTCCAGCTTTTAACATGGACCCTAAAATACAAACACAAAGAAAAATGAACAGAATATTGACCCGACGTGAAATTTGGTTTTTGAAAAAAAACAACTTTACTGATTTGCTAGATCCATGCAAAATACTACTCATCGATTTTTTGTAAACATTAAGTAAACCAGTTAAAGAATTGTTACTCAATTTAAATAGTGTCTGTCTATAATGTCGGGATTTCTTTCTCCATAGCCCTGTTCCGCCAGCTGGTAAAGCTTGTAAAGGTCACATCTGGGACACTTATTACCAGCAATATATTCTTCAACTTTTCTGATCATAACCAAGCTAATTTAATGCCTGGTCCGAAAATTACCCAATTACCTTAACTTATTCTAACCCACGATCCCGAAGTTTCGGGAATGAGGCAATTGATCTGACAATGGCAACGGGTATATTTAAGATTTCTCATTCCACGATCCCAAACATAAAGCCCCACATAGATAAAATCCAGTGGGGCTTTTATGTCTATTTTCTCTTCAACTTATCGAAGTAGTACCATCTTTTTCGTGGAAATGAATTGCTCAGTTTCCAAACGATAGAGGTATATACCAGTAGAAACCATACCACCCGTATTGTCCTTACCGTCCCAAACAGCCAAATAAGAACCCGCTATCTGAGATTCGTTTACCAATGTTCTTACATGTCGGCCTAACAAATCATAGACCTTCAGGGTGACATAGGTAACCGAAGATAAGTCATAAGCGATACTGGTAACAGGGTTAAACGGGTTCGGATAGTTCTGCTTCAGAGCAAATGAACTGGGTAGTTGATCCTTTGGACTCTCCGGTTCAATTCCCACGGTAGGATCAAACTCAAAGACATAGAGTCCCAAGAGGTTAGCAACGGGGTTGTCACCGGACCAGGGAACTGTCGCTACTATTTCCAGATGTCCGTCATTGTCCATATCAGCCAGATCCACATTAGCCGGACGGCCAAAACGACCACCATCTACTGCACCCCCATCTATGAGCGTGTAGTAGAATGAGTAACTGGATTCATCGGTTACAGATCCACCTTCATGCTCCATATCCATGATCGCACCGAAGTTGTTCCCGGCAAAATAGAGATCAGGCAAACCGTCCCGATCCAGATCGCCAGGAATACATCCTCGCACCTCACCACCTTCGTTCCACGCAAAACCATCCAACTTCCAATCGTGAAGAATATTCCAGTTCGCATTGTCAAACATCGTCGACACATTTCCATTGGGAGTTATAACCCACAGAATTCCCTTCGAATCGGATAAGTAAAGCTCATCCACTCCATCCTTGTCAAAATCCACGGCCGGAATCAGACTCTTCACAGTACCTTCATATCCCGTCGGAGTCGGGGTCCACGTATTCACCACTTCATAGGCGTCCGTTCCTGTGTTCTCATACACACGAACTTGACCGGTACCTTCGTTCCACATGATAATTTCTTTATGTCCATCATGATCGATATCCGTAATACCGAAGCCCGAGTTCTTCGCTCCCTCCCAGACATCCGTAAACTCTACCTTCCACTCCGGATTATCAAAATCGGAATTACTCAGTTCGACGATCTGCAGGAAGATACTGGCACCACCACGATGGGTCAGCACCATTTCCAGATTGGCATCATCATCCATTTGAAGGTACTGAACGTTGTTCTCCAAAGCCACGTAACCGCCGGTATCTCTGGGTAGATCAAACGTCACCGTGGGAGTTGCAGGCAAACCCTGTCCGGGAGTCCCATTAATGTCCTTACCATCCCACTCAAAGACGAGAAGGTTATCCACATTAGCAACCGTTTGCATAACTGCCGTAATTTCCTGAAAACCGTCATTGTCCAGATCAGTCACCATCAGCCCACGCTCACCGCCGCCAATGTCAGCAGAAGCAAACTGGTAAAACCACACTTCAGTGTAGCTGTTGTCGGCATCCGCTTCAAAGAGACTGATCTTATATAGCGTCGAACTCTCATTCAGCCGCTCGTAAACCAGCATCTCTCCCCAGCCGTCTTGATCAATGTCCATCCCTACTTTCAGCGTGTAGCCGCGACCATATACATTATCATTCGCTTCGTGCCAGGCTAACTGAAGATTGGCATTGTTACCTGAGGGAGCCTCATCGGTCAGGTCAAACTCAAAGACATAGAGTCCCAAGAGGTTAGCAACGGGGTTGTCACCGGACCAGGGAACTGTCGCTACTATTTCCAGATGTCCGTCATTGTCCATATCAGCCAGATCCACATTAGCCGGACGGCCAAAACGACCACCATCTACTGCACCCCCATCTATGAGCGTGTAGTAGAATGAGTAACTGGATTCATCGGTTACAGATCCACCTTCATACTCCATATCCATGATCGCACCGAAGTTGTTCCCGGCAAAATAGAGATCAGGCAAACCGTCCCGATCCAGATCGCCAGGAATACATCCTCGCACCTCACCACCTTCGTTCCACGCAAAACCATCCAACTTCCAATCGTGAAGAATATTCCAGTTCGCATTGTCAAACATCGTCGACACATTTCCATTGGGAGTTATAACCCACAGAATTCCCTTCGAATCGGATAAGTAAAGCTCATCCACTCCATCCTTGTCAAAATCCACGGCCGGAATCAGACTCTTCACAGTACCTTCATATCCCGTCGGAGTCGGGGTCCACGTATTCACCACTTCATAGGCGTCCGTTCCTGTGTTCTCATACACACGAACTTGACCGGTACCTTCGTTCCACATGATAATTTCTTTATGTCCATCATGATCGATATCCGTAATACCGAAGCCCGAGTTCTTCGCTCCCTCCCAGACATCCGTAAACTCTACCTTCCACTCCGGATTATCAAAATCGGAATTACTCAGTTCGACGATCTGCAGGAAGATACTGGCACCACCACGATGGGTCAGCACCATTTCCAGATTGGCATCATCATCCATTTGAAGGTACTGAACGTTGTTCTCCAAAGCCACGTAACCGCCGGTATCTCTGGGTAGATCAAACGTCACCGTGGGAGTTGCAGGCAAACCCTGTCCGGGAGTCCCATTAATGTCCTTACCATCCCACTCAAAGACGAGAAGGTTATCCACATTAGCAACCGTTTGCATAACTGCCGTAATTTCCTGAAAACCGTCATTGTCCAGATCAGTCACCATCAGCCCACGCTCACCGCCGCCAATGTCAGCAGAAGCAAACTGGTAAAACCACACTTCAGTGTAGCTGTTGTCGGCATCCGCTTCAAAGAGACTGATCTTATATAGCGTCGAACTCTCATTCAGCCGCTCGTAAACCAGCATCTCTCCCCAGCCGTCTTGATCAATGTCCATCCCTACTTTCAGCGTGTAGCCGCGACCATATACATTATCATTCGCTTCGTGCCAGGCTAAGCTTAAAGCAGTGTTGTCACCGGTTTGAGCGTTAACAGGTATCATAAAGATACCCAAAGCCAACACCAACAATGGAAGGAATGATTTTTCCATTAGCTTTTTCTTTTTCATTAGTTATCTCCTTAGGTTATTTTGTTTTTATGAATTAAGACAACGATAAAACCATTGCCCTCGCATTTCAGCAAAAGATTTAATATGAAATAGTCCCACTTTTTGTTTGAATAACACAATCGGTTGCGAACAATATAATTCAGTCAACAATGAAATGTCAAGTGTTTTACTTCAGTTTTAAAATTAAAGTTGTTTTTGTCTGAAAAACTCTGATTGAACATTATCTCCAAAACATCTATGATTGTTGCCACACGGGTATTTCTATCCGCCAGCTGGCGGATAGCCCAACGCTCTTTGCCTTCGCCTGCCTGTCCGTCGTAACGGTAGTGTAGAAGGGCGCCTTAGCCTGAATAGTACTACAGCGCAAGATAGCCATGATTGTACATCACAACCAATTCCGAATGTATCCCGTCATAGAGGCAGAGAGGGGGGCAAATCGGAAGATTTCACCCATTGGTCCTCATCTTGTGCTAAACAACTGAAAACAATTCCCGCACTTCCATGGATTCCCTGAAGGGGAATAATGTGAATAGAAAAGTCGGAAAGAACAAAGCCTGACCCTGCTCCGAAGGAGTCCCTCTGGGAAAGGGGTCAAATAAGAATCAAAACAAATATTTTTCATCAAATTCAACAACCCGTTTCATAAGTGGTGGAAAATATGATATGATATAACAATTGCGTGTAGGTTGACATCTTAATCCTCCTGTTTGTTCAACCCCTTCAGGGTTGGTGTTTGCTTTATTATTCGATGCTATTCACATTCAACCCCTTTGGGGTTGGTGATGTATTTCATTCTTACCTGAATGTAGCACCTCATCTGCAGGATTGGAAAGGGAATTACTATCTTGCGCTGTAGTAATAGTTACTTATTTTTTAAGACTTACTTTTTTTAAAATGTGTGTCGGATCTCCATTATACGGATTAATCTTAAGCCACACTTCCTCAAAAATAACCGTTTCTATAGTTCCATTTCCCATATCATATCTTATTTTGATGGGACCATGTCCTTCCAGATTATCAATACGTTTTAACAGATTTTCATACTCAGAATTAGTCATAGATATTTCCCTTCTCGCTAAAGTGAGATGACCCCTTTGAATATAAGGGAAACCATCACCTCGAATAATCGGTGGATTATTCGGATCGTAGGGTGATCCGGGTGGTGCGTAAAGAAAGCTGTGAGGAATTCCAGGCCAAATATGTGTGTTGTCACGATTATAGTCGTGCATTCCAAGAGAAATTACATCAAGGGAATCTCTAAATTTTAATATTCTCTGAAAATCCTCAGGTATGGGAATATAATTACGCTGTTTATATTGCGAAAATAATCTCATTTGGTCGTCCAATTTTATCGTTATTTGCAGGAAAAGTTTGCCTTGAATTTTAAGAGTTGGATTATCACCCTTGGAAGGATCCCACAGACCTGCAATATCAATAACTTTCCCTCTTGCTAATAGCGTAAAAGGATCAAAATCTGTCCTAATTCTGCCACCCTCTAATTTCAAATAAAGTGGAACATTGCTGGTAGTGGGATCATACCTGGTTACTGGTATACCTAATTGTTCTAATTCTGCATGGGCTCTTATACGCCAATATTCATGGGCTGCTTGTTCCATTCTCTCCTCCCACGTTTGTGGTGTGAATTCATAATTATATGTCCTTGGTGGCACTTTTTTAACATTATAATTCTTTGTGTCTTCCTCAATGTATTCCCAAGTTCCGTCATCCTTTAAGATGACTTTTTCATTCTTATCTGTTATGGCATATTTATGCTGAACATGCTGACTACTTGCCGGAGCAACAAGGAACAATACGGAAATAATTAGTACAATGATATTCTGCTGCATTTTTCTTTCCTTCTCTTTAACTATATTAATCATCACATTTCACGTGTGCCTGTTGTCAGTTTGCTGTATTAGATGATATTTATTAATATAGTCCGCTCCAAAAAGGTTTAATTGGGATAAATCCCATCTTTTCTTTATTTTTACTCCCCGACATAAATGTCGGGGTAAGTATGATACTGCGAGTTACTTGCTCCGCGGGGATTTAGGTAATAAAACAACACCTGAGGGGTTTTCCTGCCGGACGGGCAGGAACCCCTTTTCGGAGTGAACTCATATAACTTTGGGAATAAGCTATAGGGTATAAAGCATATGGTCATAATCGTTTAGGAGAATTTTATTTTCGTAAACATTATTTTTTTACCCCTGCGATTTTTTTAGGATTGAAAAATCCAATAAACTCCTGTCCGTAGGATGCTGTAGTTGAATAATATAAACTAAAATTCAAACCCCAAAGAAAATCGCTGTGCATTATGTAGTCTACCAAAATCCTGAAAAGCATAATCAATCTTTAATGCAACTCCTCCTGCCAATTTCAATTTCGTGCCGACACCGGCAGTGAATCCTTCTTCAGTATCAAGGGTGAACAAATTCTTATATCCAAATCTCAGGGCTACCTGATCTCTAAAGATATATTCCATCCCCAGGTTAATATACTCCGTATTGTCGTTCGGGTGAGCTGCATCTGCGGCAATTGTTAACTGGTTCCTGCTATTTTTGAGAAGGTCCATCGCTATGCCGACCCTGAAAAGAAGGGGCAAAGGAAACTCATCCGTCTTTTTATATGCTGGGATTCGCTCATTACTTCCACCGAATTGAGGCGCTTCATCATAGTTTACAAAGACGTCTTTTCCTTCCAATTTCATCGACCCGCCAAAATTTGAGATGCTCATTCCGATCATCATCCCATTAAACTCGGTTCGGAATAAAGTTCCTATATCGAGGGCATACCCTTGGGCATTCATATGCCAAATTCTCTGTGAAATATATTTTACATTAACTCCAATCGAAAACTTGTTCGTCAGGTTCTTGGCATAAGACAATCCTGCGGATAAATCGCCATAGGAAAATTTTTCCCCAGTGCCCTCAGGGTTCTGTACGGTTCTAACCTCCATTTCTTCAGTACTCAAGGAGGTTATACTTACTGCAATTGATCCCATGCGACCCATAGGCAACACAATACCTGCAAAGTCGAAATTGGTTCCTACCAACCAATTTGTATGAATCAGAGTAACCTCGCTCTTAGATAAACGGGCTATTCCCGCCGGATTCCAATAGATAGCAGTTGCATCATTGGCAACCGCAACAAAGGCACCTCCCATACCGATAGCCCGGGAGCCTACTTCAATTCCCAAGAATGGAGCAGCCGTGGTGCCTACTTTCGAGACGTTGCTTACAAATTGACCCTGCACAAGATTGAGTATAATGAAAGTGACAAAAAAGAGGGGGGAGGATAGGACATTTCGAATAGACTGATTGAAATAAGATACTTTAAACTTCGACACCCCGACCTGCGGTACGGGACTGTAAGCTGCGTGTACCTGCTTGTCCGAAGGAATTTTTGGGAAACTTGTTCTCATACAAATTCTCATCACTTAATAATGGCAAACCTCCCGAGTTTTTCACCCAGATTGTCTGCGTCAATGTGGAAAAAATAGAGTCCGTAAGCCACGTCCATTCCATCTTTGGTTTTTAAATCCCAGAATTCCGTTCCATCGACTATAGTGGATTCATGTTCAATGATACGTACGAGATACCCACGGGCGGTATAAATACGTATGGTGCACTTTTCCGGAAGATTGATAAATCCGATCTTTCGCTCTCCGCGTCCGGAAATGATGCCGGGGGGTAACTTCTGCTCCCACAAAGCTGCTGCAACATAAGGATTGGGAACTACTACAATACGGTCCAGACTGTTTTCAGCAACAGATCTATCGACATAAGCTCCCATTGTTTTCAATTCATAAATATCACCCGACCGAAACGGTTTGGTGATTGAAATAAACAATGTATCCCCAACCGTAGGAAGGATTGGATCCACACGAATCGTATCAATAGTTATATCCTGTCCGACTCCTGTCGTATCGTATATGTCAGGTGGTTCCTCCAATGCTATTTTCCAACTCCTAGTGCTGTCATGATGCCCTGCCCAGATATAGACATAATCATTGATCGGATCTCCAATAAACAACCCATCCCGATTTTTATCTTTGAACGCAAACCTGAGCTTCTTTGGATTTTCAGCATAGGTCACGTCCCATATCTGGAACTTCGCTGGCTTGTTGTTAAGGCTACTTGTACTTACCGTATGCCACGACGTATCGATTACCGTGCTATCAAAGATAATCATATAATCGGAAGGAGAACGATAAACCTCTCCTCCAGTAATTAAATACGTAATCTGTAATTCATAATTACTGCTACCGGCAATCCACCCTGAATTGGATGGGTTATAGTTCACGGTTGAATCATTGTTGATGGTGAGCATAAGACCGTCGAACTCCAGGCTGTTGTCTCCGTATATCCCTGTTTGGTTAAAAAGGACTATGCGAGAATCGGTTATATCCCGGACGGTATAGATGATTTCATTGGCAGAGGTGTCATCAAAGAGAAAATGGTAGGTAGTGTTGTCTTTTATCTTAAGTGGGTCGAGCAGGGTGTAGACGATGGATCCTGTCGCTGGTCCGGCAATATGTTCCAGTTCGGATAGTTCAGGAGGAACGTATCCTGCAGTGGGAGCAGATGGCGTCGCAATCGCGGTATTTACGCCTTTACCGATCACGTTGCCCAGCTTATCCAGTTCAAAATCGATGGCGCAAATACTCGGGGAAGCGACAAGAAGAGTGGAATCATTAGTAAGCCCTCGTTCGAAGAAGTCAATGTCGTATCCTTTATCGTAGGAGACAATGGCATAATAATAAGTCTGTCCATTCAGGACGTCCGTATCTACCCAGAAGTGTTTAAGACCACTATCTGTGCCCATATTCAGGTTTGCCCCGGTGGGTTCATCTATCCCCGGTTCGGAACCGATCCCGACCGAATGGGGACCCACAAGCCCATCCACCAGATCAAACTGTGCTACAGGTTCAAAAAAGACGACATTCCCGTAACTGTCTGTCACCGGATCCGCATCGGAAAAGTCATACCAGGTACTTTTGTAGATCATATACCCTTCGAAGTCAAATCCATAGACAGGATCCCGGGAACGTTCAGCAAGCTTGTCCCAATAAAGGGTCACCTTTTTGTCCCCTGCTACTGCAAGAAGCTTCGGTTTAAGCGGGGGGGATTTAAAGCGGTAGTTGGCGTCGTAAATGTTCTGAACTGTTTTCTTGTTCCGAAGAATGTCATCTTTATCTTCTCCTAAAAGAAGGGCAAGGGAAAATCGTTCCGTCTTTCCTGGCTCAAGCAGGAAGAAACCGGAAGCATAGAAGAATTCGTAATTTGTGAGTAACCCCGGATCAGGAAGCACCCAACGACCCGGACGTAACAATGTCCACATAAGCTCATCGTTGGCAAACACGACCGAATTTTCAACATGGGACTCCATGCTGGTCAAACCAATCTGGTCGGACTCATCCACATCCGTTTTCCCGAAATTGGGTTCTCCTTGCGTGGGGATACCGTCTCCTTCGCCGGTATCCCAGCCTGGATACTTGAGATGGTCGGGCCCAATGCCGTCCTGCCCCAAGTCGTCATTGAGTACTTCGAAGGAATCCCACATTCCATTCCCATTCAGGTCACCAAAGCCAAGCCAATCTCCATCCTCATCCCCGGACCAGTGGGGGATTGGTTCCCGTTTGTAAAATAGTTTAAATTTATCCACATCATCGATGCCATAAGGAAAGGCGTCCAACCAGGTTCCGGCATCGTTATCTCGACTTTCATCAACCAAACCATCGTCATCATTATCGTACCCATCATAAGCAATTCCCGGGCTCTCCAGAAAGGCAAATCCTATATACCCAACGGGAGACCATCCGCCTGACCCCAAATTATCACTATCCCAGGAATAAGTAATATCCATATTCCCATAGGAAATAAATTCAGCTAAATCATCATTCTCCTCCCCTGTCCCCCCAACCCTTGCGTCGAACACTGACCCGAAGACAATTTTATCGTAGGTGGTTGTCGAGACGTTTGTTATGTCATAGAGCCAGAAGATGCAGTCTTGAGCGAGGGGATCGGACCACTGGAGGCCTCTGACAGCGACCTGGAGTCCTAAACCATAGCGGTTTGGGTCAGTGATATCCGGTATATAATCAAACTCAACATTGTAGTTATCATCCATCACGAAATAACTCTCCTGGTCCGCCTGGAAAACGTCACGACCGAAGTAGCCATTCCACGACCCGGGCCACCCGGGGTCATCCTGATTCATCCTATCGGGCCAGTCTGAGGGCCAGCTTTCTAAAAGGTCACTCATAGCAGGGGAATCCTGTGCCAGATTGAAAAATCCTGGTAATGGTTCCCATCCCATCTGACCTCCCAGAATTGGGTTGGTATCCGTGGCATCCCAGTCCAGACTGCTTTCACTGAGAATATGAATGGTGTCTCCGTGTACATTCACAACTTCGGCAGCGACCAATATACTGTTTTCGTCGCCGTATTCATGACCCGATCCTTTAGGCCATTCTATTCTGGGAGGAGGGTAACCCCATCCATGCCAGCCGCTGATATCTCCCTGGTTGAAATAGATCGTAGCAATCAGATTTCCATTATGGGTTCCCATTCTCCGGTAAGCCGAATCTCCATAGGGACCACCCCCGTAAGCCGCTGTGGCAGACAAAAGCAGCGCCAATGAAATTTGAAACGTGAAACGTAAAACGTGTTGGATCCGCCGGCTTGCGGAGGAAATCCCGACTGAAGCGAAGCGAATGTCGGGGAAACTTGTCGGAGTCCCGACGTGTCGGGATAAGCTTGTCCCAATTCTCGGGATAAGCTTGTCCCAATTCTCGGGATAAGCTTTATTTTGCCCAACTACTGATGTATTACCTTGCCTCACAATTAGAATCCTAAACTGAATCCCAATATAACCCGCCGGGGTTGAGAGAACATATGAGGGCGATTCACCCATTGTGGTTCTGATCCTACACTGTCCACCCACTCACCCCAGTACTGCGTACGAACTGTGTAACCCGCACGTCCGGTATCATTGTACACGGCAATTTCATTCCTCCTGTCAAAAAGGTTATAAATTTTCATAAACAGTGAACCCTTGATTCCTCCGATATTGAATTTTTTATGAGCATTGAGGTCAATTGTGATATTGGCCGGTTTTCTTTCATTATTCTCAAAACGAGTAAATTGTGCACCCGTTTGCGGGGGCTCGAACGTATAGGGTAATCCACTGCCAAATTTACCCAGAATACTCAATCCCCAGTTTCCAGGGATCGTTACCGTTAGATTAACATTTAAAGTATGTGTCTGATCCCAATCTAAAGGAACCACCCTGATTTCACTTTCACGTCCGCCAATCGCATCTAAAAAAGCGTCATTCGGATTTGAGGCATTTCCTTCGGCAATTTGATAAGTATAATCCAAAGAAACAAACATATTTCTAGAAGATCGTTGATTCAAGGCGAATGTCACTCCACGAATATTTCCATAGTCCCGATTGATATATCTCGCATAGAGTCGTGTGTCATACATCGTAATAATTTCAGTACCTAATAGATTTCTCATATCTTTATAAAATCCAGTAATATCAATCCCAATATCGTCACTAATTTGTTGTTGAAGTCCCAATTCATAAATGATCGTTTGCTGCGGTTTCAATTCGGCATTTCCCATTTTGTTGCCTTCCGCTTCAGGATCAATACTAAATATTCTATCAAACACTCCTTTACCTTCATTCTTATTTAGCGGTCCTGATCGAACCTCAAACTCAGAATTAAAGTAAAGATACTGAAACGGCGGTGTCTGAAAAAAGTGACCATAAGAAAAATGGATTACACCTCTGTCCGTAATAGGATAGGCAATTCCTATTCTGGGACTTATTTTTTGCGTTGGTTCAGCATCTTTATATTTGTATTCCCACGGTTTGTCTTGAATATCAACAGTTCTTAAATAAGTCATAGTGGAATTATTAAATTTTGCCTCGTGAATGCGAAGCGAATCAGTTTCACCAATAAAGTTCACCCAAAAATACTTGGCATTATCAGGATCTCTTGCGTCAGTTGGAACTTTACCAGCAGGATCAAAGTAGTCAAATCGAATACCGACATTCACGATCATATCCTCAAATTCCATTTTGTCCTGTATGTAAACTGCAAATTCCAAAGGACGGTGTTTGTAATTGTTGTAATTTATATTTCCCGGAACATCCTCCCCTATTGCAGGCAGATAATCAGTGCTCCGATCCAATAACACCCTAAAATCTTTATAAGTCATCGTGTATTTTGTGATCTCAAATCCGGTCTTCATTTGGTGATTATTTGTTACCTGACTCAGCAGATCAAACCTCCCACCGTAACTTGTGGTCCCTCGACTTACATGCCAGAGTTTGGTACCCCCGTCGTAAAATCTACCCCTGTAGGCTTCTACATCCACATATCCAGGATTGAATGGGTCATCAAAGACATTCCTTTCATAATGGGTTGCTAAATTGGATAGTTTCAAAGTATAAAAGGTGGTGGCTGATAATGTATGGTTCAGAGTAAAAATCTGAGTAAGTGCATTCTTAAAATGTCTATAGTCACCATCCGGGTTGTACCTGAAAAGCTGGTCATATACCCGGTAGTTTGAATTATCCCAAAATACGCCATACGAGAGTTTAATCTTTGGGAGAGGCCGGAAAGTCAGCTTTCCTTGTGCAGTCGTTTTCCAAAAGAAGTTCATTGAAACAAAAGCACTATCCCCAGGTTCAACCGCCCAATATACGCTATCAGGGTTAGATTGATTAAGAAAGCCCGGAGTTACCCACCTTCTTCCATACAACCATCCTTTATCACTGTAATATCTACTGGTAGCAAAAAAAGTTAACTTTTTTCCAAATCCTGGAATTGGCCCATTTAGACTTACTTGTATATTCGTTAAACCATTGGGACTAATATCATCGATGTTCCAAAACAAATCATCATCAAAACTCAAATAATCCCCTAAATAAGTTGAAATATTTCCCGATAACTTCCGACCCCCATCCTTAGTTATGATTTCAACAATACCTGACATAGCCCTTCCGTACTCTGCATTAAATGTTCCGCTGACTACCGTAAGCTCCTGTATAACGTTATTTTCCACTTCTATTGCGATTTCACCTGAGAACGGATCACTTACGGAAATACCATCAATCAGATAAAGAATTTCACTCGACCGGCCACCGCGAATGTGAATTTTATTGTCACTTCCTTTAATGATTCCTGCCTGTAGTTCAAGAATATCTCCAATCTCCTCCACAGGCATTCCGGAAATGGTTTCTGCACTGATAATTGCTTTTGTTGAGGTGAGATCCTTCTTAATGATGGGTCTTTCCGCAACAATACTAACTGCCTCCATTTCTAAAGCTGAGGACAATAATTCAAAATCAATTTGTGTCGTGAAATCTGTAGAAACCTCCACATCCAAAACGTTTACGGTTTGATATCCAATCATCATTGCTCTAATAGAATAGATTCCAGGAGAAACGTTTAGAATAAAATAATATCCGTCTATATCTGTGGCTGCACCTAAATCCGTCTCTTCAACAATAACATTACATCCAATTAGAGGATCACCTGTTGTTTTATCTATTATACGACCGGCAATTTTCCCACTTATACCTCCGAGCGTCTGAGATATCATTAAACCTGTAATCAGGATGATCAGAAATAAAATAGATGACAAATGGTAACTTTCAGGAAAATAAGAGTTAGGAAATTTATTCACTTACGCCAGTCCTTTAATAGATTGTCGAAGAATAAGCTCAGTTTTTAATATTTTTGTCACAAAGGATTGTGTATTAGTATTATTAATCCTCGAAAGCAAAAGATCGACCGTACATAAAGCAATCTCTTCAATAGGTTGACAAACAACAGTTAATCGAATGGGTAACATAATAGCTGTTTCGAAATCATCAAAGCCAATAATAGAAACATCCTCAGGAATATGTAAACCACAATCTATAATCCCTTTATAGGCACCTAACACGATACGGTTATTTGCTGCAAAAAACGCTGTGGGAGCATCGTTCAAACGGATTAATTCTTTTGATGCTTCATAACCGTGTTTAAAAGTGTAATTACTATGTTTAACGTAATGTTCACGAATAGGAAGAGCTGCTTTTGAAAGTGATTTTTTATAACCCTCATATCTAAGCCTGTTATTTGATTCAAAAGGATCGCCTCCGATATAGGCAATTTTTTTATGCCCCTTAGATATTAAGTGATTTACCGCTTCCGAAGTACCTGCCTCGTTATCAACCAAAATATAGTCAGCCTCAATCTCATCAATCTTACAATCGAAAAAAGCAAGAGGTACGTTTCGATCTTTTATTAATGATATATTATCAATTGATTTCTGATTTGGTGATAGAATAATACCATCAACCCTACGACGAAGAAGTACATTAATATGGCCATTTTCCTTCTCTAAATCATATCCTGTATTACAAATTATTACAGTATAACCTTTCGTATAGAGAGCATTCTCAACGAACTTAACAAGTTGAGTATAAAATGGATTGGTGATATCCCTAACTATAACCCCAATAGTAAACGTTTTCTTTGCCCTTAAAGAACTGGCTCCTTCGTTCTTTATATAGTTCAGTTCTTTTGCTTTGGCAATGACAAGTTCAGCAGTAGCCTCGCTGATTCCATGTTCATTCCATTGATCGTTGAGCACCCGGGAAACGGTGGAACGGGAGTAATGAACAAGATTTGCGATCGTTTGAAGAGTGGTTATTTGCAACAGATTAACCTTTTGTAAGGATGAATTTCATATAGCAGAAGTTACAATAATAATTTCTTTGTTGTGACAACTTCATTGGAGTTATTTACTAAATCGATTGCGTAAAATCTAAATAAACTGGATATTAGAATGTCAAGTAGATTTGAGGATCTCAAAACCGGTGTGAGTGGTGCCAATGTCTCCAGCCCTTATAATACCAATTTTGAACTTAGCTTCGCTACGCTTCGCCCCGATTCGTATCGGGAGAATAGTGGAATATTGGAGCAATGGACTTCGTCGTGAGCTCAGTCGAACGAATAATGGGTTTTGGGTTATTTGGAATAGTGGCTCGATTGCATATGCAATATTCCAACATTCCATCATTCCGTTCTCATCGGTGAATTGTAGAAATTCCGAGACGTTAAAATAGTCAATAAAGCCAGTCCGGAAGTACACTAATCCCTCTGTCGGTGTCAGGTACTGCGTTACTCCTGGTTTCAAAGTTACGTAGTATTCCATGCTATCTTCTTTAATCTTCGTCCACAATTCTATTTTGACTGATAGTAGGTTGCTTCAGGCAGAAAATATATACTAAAGAACTTTTCAACGGGGTGGCTCTTGCGGAGGTCATAACCTAATCACAAATTCAAGCAAAAGAGACACATCAAAACTCAATAATAACAGAGAATCGCTGTACGTATCTTAATCTTCCAAAGTCAGAATAAGCGTAGTCCAAAATCATTGTTGTTCCACCAGTAAGATTTAGATTGATTCCGCCACCACCGGTAAACCCTTCTTCTGAATCGTTATTGAATAGAGATTTATAACCAAATCTTAAAGCCGCATAATCGGAAAATAGGTATTCCATTCCTATATTGACGCTTTCGGCGTTGTCGCTGGGGTTATAAGCCTCAACGGCGAATGTCAATTGGCTATTCTTGTATTTGAACACATCCATAGCAATTCCAGCTCGGAAAGCCAATGGCAAATCAAAGCTACCGGTCTGAAGTTCCGAAACAATCCTATCGTTACTGCCAAACTTATCGGGAGCAGGGTCAACAAGAATGATTAGGTCTCTTCCCTTCAATCTCATTTTGGGAGCAAAATTCGTTATGGCGGCTCCAATGCGTAGTCCGTTATATTGGGTCACAAAAAGAGTTCCTACGTCAAGTGCAAAAGCGTTAGCTGACTCATTGAAGATCTCGGAGCGCACAAATTTTCCGTTAAATCCAATGGAAAACCGATCCGTAAGATTAATAGCGTAAGTTAAACCCAATGACAAGTCTCCGGCGCTGAAGAACTCCCCCGTACCCTCCGGCTGTTCAATAGTCCGTATTTCCATATCGTCGTGGGTTAAAGAAGTGACGTTAAGACCGATGGTGCCAAAGCGACCAAGAGGAATCGACATAGCTCCCCAGTCAAAATTCGTGTCGACGATCCATTGGGTGTGTATAAGAGCAAGTTGCGGGCTTTCTAATCGTGCAATACCGGCTGGGTTCCAATAAATTGCTGTAAGATCATTCGCAACGGCAACAAAGGCTCCACCCATTGCAGAAGCCCTAGCACCAATATCAATGCCCAGAAAGACTGCACTACTCGTCCCTACTTTTGTAATGTCCTGACCATAAACCGGGTAAAAAACGAAAAGTATGGTCAAGCCACAGATAACTAAATGTTTTTTCACCTGAAAATACTTTCAGAAAGACCCAAGTTCCAAACCCCAAATCTCAAATTGGAGCTTATCTTTTGACTCTTGATTGATATGACCTCGTTCTCAGTTCTTGGCTCTTGGTCCTTGGACATTGGTTCTTGTTTCCATAGTAATTTTCATCCTTCTTTGTGGCGAATCCGCCATGAGAGTTTCATTACTTGTTTAAGAAAATTTGTAATACCATTGGTTATGTGTTATAAGCCTATTTTATTATGGCAAACTTTCCGATTTTTTCTCCCAGTTTTCCAGCATCTACGTGGTACACATAGATACCAAATGCGATGTCAAGACCTTCTCTTGTTCTTAAATCCCAGGATGCAGCGCCATTGTCAATAGTGCTCTCATGTTCAATTACATCAACCAGATCACCTCTGAGAGTATAAATTCGGATGGTGGCTCTTTGCGGCAAATGAATAAAATCAATCCTCCGTTCACCTCTACTTCCAATCCCCGCCGAAGTCGTTTGCTTTCTCTCCCACGAAGCCACAGACACGTATGGGTTGGGAACCACAGCAATCCTGCTCATGCTCGATACAGCCAGCTTTTGATAAACTGATTCTCCCTTGGTTTTGAATTCAAATATATCCCCGGTTCGAAAAGGTTTGGTTGTCCTTATTTGAAATACATCTCCACTAACAGGTGGCTGACCGCCTGTGCCTGTCGTATCTGTTAACGTCACACGCCAGGTCTTTTTCTCCGCACCGTCAAACTTCTCATAAATGGTAATTTTATCTCTGGATGACCATAAACCATCACGATTGTAATCCCTAAACCTAAAATTTGCAGGTCGATTCTCGGTAATATTCACGACCGTAAAATTAACATCATTAGGGGTCGAACTCGAATCAGTCCCTATAATCTGATCAGAAAACTCAATTTCATAATCTGCCGGATAGGGAAGCGCCCTAAATTCAATATCTACGTTGCTGTCAAAATTACTGTTACCTGAAATCAACCCGGTAATAGAATCGATAAGGCCCCACTCATCATCATTGTCGATAAAAATACGCAACCCATCAAAGATATCACCTTCCACGAGAAAGCCGTGCTCATCCCTTCCAAAAATCCTACTCTTACTTAATGCCGTATCGGGAGGTAAAGCAGTGATGTCTACAACCGAGTAATAGTCGGTCTGAAAAATTCCGGAGTGTGGAAACTCAATATGATATGTAGTATTATCCTTAATCAGCCTTGGATCAACGATCTCTACCGAAATTGTTCCCGTCCCTGATGGTATACCAACAGGTATAACATCTTGAGCAATTTCAGGAGGTTGATAACCGGCTACAGGTGCGTTTGGCGTGACCACTGCAGTATTGATGTCAGTAAAAGTGACGTTTCCAAAAGCATCTGTCTTAATAATAGTGGTGGTTTCAGACACGGGAATTCCTACTGTCCCCAGAGTAGGGTCCCCTTGATCATAAGCTGTAACGGCATAAAAATAAGTCTGACCATTTTGAACGGTTTCATCAACATAGACATGACGTAGACCAGAATCAGTTCCTCGATCAAAACTGGCGCCTGCAACCGTAACCGGATCGGGACCTGTTATCCCATCAATCAAATCGAAAGTAGCCAACGGTGTTCTAAAAACAGAAATGCCATAAGCGTCTGTAATCACCTTTATTTCCAAGAATGCCGGGTCGGTACTCCTATAAATCTTATATCCTTCAAAATCCTTTTTGAAATTTAGGAAAGCATCGACTGATTCCTCTGCTCTTCGATCCCAGTACAGCGTCACTTTTGCGTCTCCTGGAACTGCTTTAAGTCTTGGTTTTAGGGGAGGTGTAAAGAAACTGTAATTGTTGTTGTAAATCAGCTGTACCGTGTTTTTGTTACGTATAAGATCGTCCAGATTTTCCCCAAAAACCATGGCAATGGAGAAATCGCGTGTTTCGCCTGCAGGAAGGGCAATCGGTCCGGAGCCGTAAATCAGGCTTGTCAGACTCTGCTGAAGCTCGCTGTTGAAGGTGAAGTTTGCCATGCTGTCCCAAATCTTTTCATCATCCTTTGGACCAATCTCGTGGGTGGCAAAGATATCCACACTGGTGAGTCCGATCTGATCCGATTCATCAATATCCGTCATCCCAAAATTTGGCTCCCCTTGTGTCGGAATGCCATCCCCTTCTCCCTCATCAGGCCCTGTATAATCCTCATCCCTAGGTCTAAGACCATCTCGCCCGACATCATCATTCAAAGCTTCAACTTCGTCCCACACACCATTGTCATTATCGTCGCTAAAGGGTCTCCAATCTCCGTCTTCGTCACCTTCCCAATGGGGACCAGGCTCTCTACCGTAAGTCGCTATGAAATCTTCCACAGCGGTAGCACCGATATATCCGTACGGGAATACATCCAGGAAGGCACCAGGGGGATTATCCCTCCTTTCGTCAATCCACCCGTCTTCATCATTATCAATGCCGTCAGTTGGCTCCCCTGGACTTTCCATGAAAGCAAAACCGGTATAGGCGGTAGGGGAAAACCCTGTGTTACCGGTATTATCCACGTCGTACCCGTAGACAATATCTATGAACGTGTCATAAAACGCGCTGTCATCACCTGAATCGCCAATTCCCCCCACTCCATAATCGAATAACATCCCGAAAAACACAGGTTCATAATGGTTGTTAGAAAAGTTCGTAATACGGTAGAGCCAGAAGATAACGTCTTCGGCGAGAACCTGGGACCATTGTAGTCCTCTTACTTTCACCAATGTAGCCAAGCCTCCTCGCTCTGGTTCCTCAGGAATGGGAATAAAGGGAAATTCCTTATCTTGAAAATCATCCATCACAAAAAAGCATTCCAAGTCAGCTTGAAACTTATTCTTGCCAAAAAAACCATTCCACGAGCCTGGCCACCCCGGGTCATTTGAAAGCTTAAGCTTATCAGGCCAAACTACAGGCCACGTGTTGGGATCATTACTCATCGCCGGAGAAGGTCCTTCCGGGTTATCCCAACCTGGCCGGGGCTCATAACCATATGGGGTACCGTCTGGTCCTGTATCGAGATCCTCTCGATAACCCACCTCTGCAATGTGCCATGTGTCTCCATTTAGATCAACAACCTCAGCGATAACAATGGGCGTGGCACCTTCTACATAAGTGTGACCACTACCTTTGGGCCATTCGGATGGATCAGGATTCCCAGGCCAATTGCCGACCATGCCCATGTTGATGAAAGGAGTATTGATCAGGTTGCCGTCCATCTGACCCCATTTTCGGAATCGGATATCTCCGCCTATCCCCTGCTGGGGATCTGGATCCTCGGTTTGTGCGAAGGACTGCTCAAGCCAGGCTGACACTAACACAACTATAATGAAATAGTAATGCCGCGACATCACTTGAACTCCATAGAGAGTAAGTTAAAAGGCAATGTTTAATCCCATTTGTACGCGCCTTGGCTCGGCATAGTAATCAGGTCGGGTATACCACTCTTCTAGCGTGTTAACCCCTGTAACTCTTCCAGCAAAGAGTATGTCGCTTGTAAAATCAGCTCGGCCAGTAGATGAGAAAACAGTACTCACATTCCTGGCATCAAAGAGATTATACACCTTAAGAAACAAGGATAAGGTATAAGTGCCTACTTTGAAATTTGTAGTTCCTTTAAGATCAAAGTTTACGTGAATTGGTTTTCTTTCAGAATTCTCGAAAGAAGCACGAACTCCTTTTTGAGCCCGCAGGGTGGGCGTATAAGGCTTGCCGGTGTTCAGTTTACCGATGACAGATATCCCCCAATTCCCTGCTGGATCATTGAGCGTGGTCGTCAGGTTCAGAGTGTGTCTCTGATCCCAATCCAGGGGGACGGTCTGAATTTCGCTTTCCCTCGGCGGCGTAGCAGATGCATCAGAAAAAACTGCTTCCGGATTGGAGGCATTTCCGGCAGCAATCTGGAACGTGTAATCGATGAAGCTGGTTACGTTTCTCGTGGGTCTGAGGTCCAAAGCAATCGTAATGCCGCGAACGTTGCCGTAATCCAAGTTTATAAACCGACCATAGCGATCACCCGCTATGTAGGTCTCAACAATTTCTGATCCGATCCAATTATTTATATCCTTGTAAAAAACCGTAACAAAAAATCCTGTATTCATTCCGAATTGCTGTTGAAGACCGATTTCGTAGTTCACGGTCTTCTTATTCTTCAGGTTCGCGTTCCCAATTAACGTATTAACTACGCCACTTTGCTCCCTGTTCATTTCAAATTCCGGATTGAGATAGAGCTGCTCAGTTGTTGGTTTTTGGAAAAAGAAGCCATAGGAGAAATAAATAGCACCCCGATCTGTGATCGGATAAGAAATACCGACCCGCGGACTCAGCTGTGCCAGAGCTTTTGTGTTCTCAAACCAGGAAGCTGTGGCTGCCCAGTCTTTATGACTCAAATCACTACGTGCAGCATCAATAAAACGAGCATCGCTTGGTACCGATTTTGAAAAAGGCTCACCGGTATCGGGATCTATTAGCGCTCTTGAATCATCAGCATTCAGGCGATAAGGCACATCGCTATGCAGGGGGTCGATTAGTAGAATATCACCCTCACCCTGGTAAATATCAATAGTTTTAATAGCTTGCGTAAGGCTGGGATCCCTGAAATCTGTTGGAACTCTTCCCTTTGCATCAAAATAATCCAGTCTCAACCCAAGGTTGATGACCATCTCCTTCAATTCAATCTTATCTTGAATATAGGCAGAAAACTCAGCGGGCTTTCTATAATACACGTTGTGGTTAAACGAAGTGACAGGGGGAATCGCCGGTCTAAAAGGAACCTTGTCTCTTCCAGCCTCATCTTTTTCAGGAACTATTTCGAATTCTTCATACTTCAGGTCATACTGCTTAAGCGCTACTCCTGACTTGATCTGATGGCTCTTACTCACCTGACTGGTGATATCAAATTTTCCCACCCTCGTCGTTGTTTCTCGGTGAACGATGAAATCTCTATCACTTTGATTGGATTTGACACCTGCCGTCCCACCTGTGTAGAATGCATTTTGCCTGGCCGCCTCCAGTAATAGGGGATCAGCATACCCGGGATCCAATGCATCCGCAAATACATAGCGATCGTATTCAAAAAAGATATAGGAAAACTTCGCAGTATAAAAGGTACTTGAAGAAAGGGAATGATTCAGAATCGGAGTGATGGTTAGTCCGTTCTTGAACTCGTTGAAAATCCCATCCGGGTTAAACAAAAATCTATGACTGTATTGCTTAAATTCACTCGTGTTGTACAACCCACCCACACTGAACTTGATTGTGGGTGAAATCTTAAATGCAAGTTTAGCCTGAAGGGACAATTTTTTGAAGGGATTCATTGAAACGGGCGTATACTCTTGCTTTTCTGCATGTGCGCGATAATCATCCAATCCCACGATAACAGAATCTAGTACGATAACAGAATCTCCCACGACAATAGAATCGGGCAGTAGTGTTGTGTGGTCCCGAATGACCCAGTTGTCAGGATTTGCGTCTTCAAAACTGGATAAATCCTGTGGCGTGAATCTTCTCTGACCGTATAGCCAACCCTTATTGCTGAAATACCTCCCATTTACATGAAAGGTTAATCTCTTATTGAAAAATGGAACCGGCCCATTCAGGCTAGCCTCCAGATTGGTAATATCCGATACTCTTAGGTCACCCGTGCCGAAAAAGAGGTCACTATCGGACGTTAAATAATCTCCAACATAGGTGGACACGGAGCCATGATATTCTTGTCCGCCCTCCTTTGTAATCAGTTCCACCACTCCAGATAGGGCTTGACCATATTCTGCGTTGAAACCACCGCTAATCACTTGGAACTGTTCAATCCCGCCGAGCTCCACCTCAACAGACAATTCGCCTGAGAACGGGTCCGTTACCGAAATACCATCAATCAGATAGTTCACTTCGGAGGCTCTCCCCCCACGTATATGTATTCTGCCTTCCACGTCTTTGATTACTCCAGCCTGCAGCTCAAGGGCGTCGGTAAAATTTTCCACCGGCATCTGACTAATATCTTCGCCCCGTACTAACTGCTTGGAGGCCGTAAGGTCTCTTTGTACGATGGGCGATCGAGCCGTGACCACTACCTCTTCCCCTTCCAACACTTTTGGTAATAGAACAAAATCCATTTTTGTTGTTACATCCAATGACACCTTTAGACCTTCTCCCATCTGCCCCCAATAGCCCATCATCGAAACTTTCAAATCATACGTTCCGGGTCGAACATTCAGGATCACATAGTATCCCTCTAAATCTGTGGATGCTCCCATGCTGGTCTCTTCAAGAAGAACATTAGCCCCAGGCAGTGGTTCACCTGTTTCTGCATCGGTAATCCTGCCCGTAACTTTCCCTGTCTGCCCTCCCCAAGCGGAAGTAGACACCAGTACAGAAATGGTTAGACAAAGGAGAATATTTCGTTGGAGGGGACCTCCGATCCTGCCCAAAAGACCGGGGATAATGAACATAAAAAATCGACGAATCATATTTTTACTCCCAGTCAAGTAAGAAGGATTAGTGTCGATACCCACGGTACACCCACCCATTCTGGCTACAGCAAGTTAGGAAGAAACGGGAGTGTCATGGTATTTTTCAACTGCCCATCAATCTTCGTAAATTCACGCCGTGATTACTTGGGGCCAACCCATAGGTCACAGGTATACAAAAGACAAGGGAACCCACTGACCGGGTTCCCCTGTGCTACGATTCAATTTCACCACGTTACTTTACCCAGGGAAACTTATTGCTAATGCTGTTCATTCAGTTGCTCCTCAGGTCATTTGACGAGAATCATATTCCTTGATTCTTTGAATCCGGCAGTTTCGAGTGTATAGATATAAACACCACTTGTTACACTAAGTCCATCGCAACCTATCGCAATCGGTTGCAATGATAAAAGTTTATTACTAAATTTAGTTTTAGACAATATCTTTTTATAGTTTGTGGAAGCATGTAAAATTAGGGGGTACAAATTCATTTCGGTGCAACAATCCAAATTGTTTTCCCCTGATTTCGATGATAAATGCTTCTTGGAGTTGTCGTAAGTTTTTTCTTATTGGACTGACAACAGTCAAAATACTAACAAAAACATGATCAGTCGCTATATATTCTTTATACCGGGAATTCTTGTCCTAATTACCGCCTTCACCTTTTGTGTCAAGAAACAAGATATTGATGAAATATTTGTGGCTACAGTAATAGGCAATGATAGAGACCCTGTAGGCATTACTGTCAAAGACTTCTTGCACAGTTACGAACTTAGCCCATCCCCTTTCGGAAACTTGAAGGGTTTCGATGACAAAAAAGCTCACCTGAATCTAATGATCGATAAGAAACTAATAGTGTTGGAAGCCTTAAGATATGGTCTGGACAACGACGAGAAAGTTCAGATCCAACTCGAGTGGTATAAAGACAAGGCAGTCAGGCATGAACTTTACAATGAGGTGGTTCGAAATCAGGTGCAAATATCGGACTCGGAACTTCGGGATGCCTTCATAAAGTCAAAGACAAGAATCGGAGTACGACTTCTTGTAACGAAGACGCTAAAAGAAGCCTTTGAATTGAGGAACAGGCTTGTAGACGGGGCCAACTTTGAAGACTTAGCTGCAGAAACATTTGCATACCCATTACTTGCAGAAAACTACTTTGATTTATGGTATCCATTATGGGGCCAAATTGATGAAAGCATAGAGCAAGTGGCATTTTCGTTGGAACTTGGAGAAATATCAAATCCTGTGAAAACCAAATGGGGCTATGCCATCCTAAAGGTTGAGGATATAATACAGGATGCTATCATCACAGAAAGTGAGTTTCAAAGAGCAAAAAAGAAAATTGAAAGAATCATACGCCGGAGAAGAGAAAAAGAAATAGCTAATCGATTCATTAGGGAGTTCATGGATCCTAAGAAAGTTAAGGTATATGGTCCGTCCATTGTTTTCCTTGTCGAAAAGAGCAAAGAAATCCTGAGCGGTGATCATCTCCGGCTATACGCAGAGCCATCAAAACTTTCAGACATGCAAATGCGTAGCTACGGCCAAGAACTTCGGGATCATCTAGGTGACGTGATTGTTGAGTTTGAGGGCGGTAGATGGACAATAGGCGAATTCCTTGATAAACTAAAAAAGGTGCATCCTGATGCCAGGCCCATTATGACAAGCAAAAACAATTTAAAAGATGTAATAGCCCGAATGGTACGGGACGAATTTCTTGCCAAAGAAGGTTATCGACGAGAGTTGCAGCACAGTAATTACGTCCAAGAAGAGGTCCGGCGCTGGAAAGAAGAGATAGTATTTAACAAGCTTAGAAATGATATTTTAGATACCGTAAAGGTCACAGAGCCGGAATTAATAGAATATTATGAGGACCACAAATCAAGATACATGGAACCAGACAGGGTTAATATAAGAGAAATATTTGTCCGCACGAAAAATGAAGCGGATCAACTTATAGACAGAATCAGAAAGAGTGAAGATTTTGCAGACCTTGCTCAAGAGTATTCAGTCCGAACATGGGCAGCTAAGCAAGGAGGAGAATTTGGTTTCTTCGGATACGGAATGCATGGTGAAATTGGAAACAGGGCTCTATCCATGAACGTCGGTGAACTTACGGGACCTATTGAAATCGAGGATGAGACCTTCGGTAGAGGGTTTTCCATCTTTCAAGTTATCTCCAAAAAAGAAAAACGCTTCAAAACTCTTGAAGAAGCTAAGACCATAGTACAAAGGAACCTACTTAAGAAAAAAAGGAATGATGTTTTGAACAGATTCTTGGATAGTTTAAGAGGCGAATATATGGTGCATGTAAACCAAGAGTTACTTAGCAAGATTATGACCACCGATGATATGGCAAGAGGAGGAAAGGTAGAAATGATATATGTACCGCTATATTAAACCGAGTTTGGTTCAGGATACTCATAAAGATGGCAGTCTTACCTACATCCCCATTACCATATATCTTCTATGATCAAGGTACGTCAGATGGCCATTCTAATTTCGGATAAAATTGGTAATCAAGGAAATATTCATCAATAACTGCATTGGACCATCGACTCTTCATAACCATTTTTTTCTTTCTTATCATTTCAGTAAGGTCAATATATTGAGTAAACGTTATGTAATCTTGCCAACTTCCTCTAAATTTCTTGGGCCACTCTTTGGATAATGGGTGATTTGGGTTATAAGTACTTACAACATGTTTTTTATATCTGTTTCTCATGTCCCCAATTGTACCGGGTTTGTCTATATGAGCGTATTTTACAACAATTTGGTCTCTCGGGATATCCTCCCATCCAAATGGCAGGGATCCATGGCTACCCCATTGTACATTAATGAGAGCTCTATTATGGTGTTCTCTGGCATCTTCCACTGCCTTTTTAGTACTTAAAATTGCTCTGTGAAAGTAGGTATATACATTCACAATATTACCACTTTCAGGATCATATTCAATCCAAACTTTTTCGTGATCCGTGGGATCGTTGTCTTGGGGATAATTAATATCGTCATCCCAGAACAAACTATATTCTATGATAGGTTGATCCGGATGCAAGATCACAACTGCATCCTCAAGAGCAAAGAACTCTTTCGGGTTTACATAAAGCCTTGGAGCTAACCGCATAGCTAGTTCAAATTCTTCGGGTGTCACCGATTGTGGCGGATCCAATCTTAGCACATTCCTGTACTGTTCACTTGCTTCCTTTAGTCTTCTTTCCAAGTGAAATGCATACCCGAGTCGATTATTGTAATAGACGTTTTCGGGTTCGAACCGTAATCCTTGTTTGTAATGCTCAATTGTCTTTTCAAAATTCTGTCTGTTATTTTTTTTACTCATTCTATAAAGATCCAGGTACATATCCCCCAGCTCAAAATTCATTACCGCCATTGACGAAACCAATGAATACTTTGACTTATCTCTTTCCGTTTTTGAGTCTATTTGTGCACAATTGGGTGTTGTTCCAAAACAAATTAAAATGCCAACACTGAATATTAATATGAGTTTTTTTCTTTCCATTCCATCTCCCTTGGTTTATAAATCTGTCGTTTCCTTTATGTACATCCTTGCCGTTCTTGCATTATAAAGTGAGTTAACCTTACTTAGGTCCTGTTCAACCTCATTAGAATCAATTAAAGGACTCCGATTCGTTTTATCGGTTACTCTACCAGTATTTTCCCACTTATACCCCCGAGTGTTTGAGATATCATTAAACTTGTAATCAGGATGTTCGGAGATAAAATAGATGACAAATGGTAACTTTCAGGAAAATAAGATTTAGGAAATTTATTCACTTACGCCAGCCCTTTAATAGATTATCGAAGAATAAGCTCAGTTTTTAATATTTTTGTCAAAAAGGAATGTGTATTAGTTTTATCAATCCTCGAAAGCAAAAGATCAACCATACATAAAGCCATCTTTTCAATTGGTTGACGAACAACAGTTAATCGAATGGGTAACATAGTAGCTGTTTCGAAATCATCAAAGCCAATAATGGAAACATCCTCAGGAATACGTGTACCACAATCTATAATCCCTTTAGCAGTAGCCTCTCTGATTCCATATTCATTCCATTGATTGTTGAGCACCCGGGAAACGGTGGAACGGGAGTAATGAACAAGATTGGCGATCGTTTGAAGAGTAGTTGTTGGCATCAGATTAACCTTTTGTAAGGATGAATCTCATATAACAGAGGTTACAATAATAATTTCTTTGCTGCGATAACTTCATTAGAGTTATTTACTAAATCGATTGCATAAAATCTAAATAAACAGGATTTAGAATATCAAGTAGATTAGATGATCTCAAAATCGGAGTGAATGGTACGTACAAATAAAAGTAAAGATTTCTTCCGGTTTTTAATTCATGTCACAAGTATGCCAGTTGCTGAAGATAAAAAATATAGTGGGTTTTAGAGATAGAGTGAATTACAATGATTGATTCGAAGTATCTCCTCCGGAGAAAAGATAAATAACGTAAATATTCAGGGAAGACGTTTTTTCTCGCAAAACGGGACATGCTGGGTGTAGAAGTGTGTAACAGATAAAATGGAACAAACTGCTCGCAGTACTTATAGAGGAGCTTACCGATTGATATTCCCCATCTGGTGGATCTGTTAGAAACCGGCGTGGAGGATACACTCACCTGCTTGAACTTTCCGGTTCAGCACCGTCGTCTGCGGGCGGCCAATGGTCTGGAACGTTTGAACCAGGAGATCAAGCGACGAAGCTGTCCGGCAACTGGAGGTGCTTCCCTCTGCCCTGGGCGGCTACCATGCAGGAGATGAGTACGAATTCACGAAGAACACGGGCCTTGACGTGGAGTACGGTTTTGCAAGTAACACCTACCTCATTGAATCTCACTTAAATCCCGATTTCGATACGGACTCGCTCTAAGAGCACTTTGGTCGCCTTGATGCCTTCCATCTCACTCATTTCCTTCCCTTCATATTCGATGCCCACATAGCCGTTGTAACCAGCATCAAGAACAATATGAATCATCCGGAAGTAATCGGTGTGTATTTCATTACCGTCTGAATCGAAGTCGTGGCTCTTGGCGCTGACGGCCTTGGCATAGGGCATCAGTTCCTGAATGCCTTTGTAGCGGTCATACCATTCGCCCTCTTTGATCTTGAAATTCCCAAAGTCAGGAAGAGTCCCGCACCGTGAGTGATCTACCCGCCTGATCACTTCGGACAGCCACTTGCCGTTGCTGGACAAGCCCCCATGATTTTCTACTATCACATTCATGCTGTGTTGATCACCGAATTCTGTCAAACGTCGGAGACCGTCCACCGCCAGTACCATCTGCTCCGTGTAGGTCCCTTCACTGCGGGCGTTCACTCGGATGGAATGGCAACCTAAAAACTTTGCTGCTTCCACCCACTTGTAGTGATTCTCAACGGCCTTTTGTCGAGCAATATTGTCTGGGTCTCCCAGGTTCCCCTCCGAATCACACATGATGAGCAAACTTTTGACACCTTCGCTGTCCGCCCGGGATTTCATCTCTTTTAGATAGGCTCGATCTTTCGCCTTCTCGAAGAAAAAAACATTCACATATTCAACCGCATTAATGCCAAATTCCCCCATGGCAATGGAAGCAAAATCCAGATGATCGACCTCACCAGCAAACAGCGCCTTGTGAAGAGACCATTCAGCAAGGGATATCTTAAACAACAGCCTTTTAGTATAACCTGTTAGTCCTGAGCTTATTAATCCCATGATAGTCAACCCTCCGGCGATGCCAATTGATCTTCTTAAGAACTCTCTTCTTCCTAGTGATTCCATGGATTCTAGTAACCTCCTAGATTCTAAATGAATTTGACTCGATTATCCCATGGTTAGGTCACTACTTTCTGTTGCCATCTTATTGCTCCTAGTTTCGTCCTGCGATGAAGCGAACCATCAGATCACTCTTACAGGAAGGACCATGGGCACCACATATCACGTGAAGTACCATCCCACTCCCTCTCTGACAGCATCACCCGATTCACTGAAAGCAAAGATCGATTCGGTCCTAGTCGAGGTTAATCGGCAGATGTCCATCTACTTACAGGACAGTGAGATCACCGCTTTCAACAGTCACCAATCGATAGACCCGGTCCAGGTGTCGAGAGAGTTCGCCTTTGTGGTTGAAAGGGCCCTACACTGGTCGCGATTGTCTAAGGGTGCTTTCGACATCACTGTCTTTCCTCTTCTCTTTCTCTGGGGTTTCGGCCCGGGGCAGGGGGCAGATGCTCTCAGCTCGTTTCCCACTCCATCTGACATTGAACAGCAACTTTCTCATGTCGGGTACCAGAAGCTGAATCTCCAGGATGACAGACTCATCAAAACGGACCCATACGTCAGAATCGATCTCAATGCAATCGCCAAGGGCTTCGGCGTGGACGCCGTATTCGACTATCTCCAATCGCTTGCCATTGCCCACATGATGGTGGAGATCGGGGGAGAGGTTCGCGTCAGGGGAAAGAACCAGAGAGACCATCCATGGATTATCGCTATCGAGCGCCCCGATTTGTCTTCCAATGCAGGGAAAGACTTCGAATGGGTCTGCGAGCTGGAGGCCGGCGCCGCGGCCACATCTGGCGACTACAGGAATTCCTTTGAAATTGATGGAGAGATATTCTCCCACGTGATCGACCCGAGGACGGGTTATCCTGCACAAACCCAGGTTGCCTCAGCCACCGTGACCGCACCCAACTGTACGGATGCAGACGCCCTGGCAACGGCGCTGATGGTCATGGGTGAAAAAGAAGGACTCCAACTTGTGGAATTAATCGATAGCGTGGAAGCGTTTTTGATCATACGGGAGGGAAAGGAACAATTCAGGTGGGTCAAAAGTTCTGGGATGAAGATTCGGCAGCTGTGATCCTCATTCCAGCTCCTTCACAAAGACATTCCTGAAGGAGACGGAGATGTACCTGTCGTGGTTCTGAAGGCCAATGTAGCCCTCCTCGGCAATATTTGCGACCTTACCTCTAGGTTCAGCCATCCAGTCAATGACCTCTTTACCATTCAATTCCACCTGGATATTTCCCCCCTTGAAAGTTATCTTAAAATGATTCCATTCCCCAGTAGGATTGGATGCATCAACTCTTGGAGATTCAGCGTCATAGACAGCCCCTGTCTTATGGACACCTTTGCCCGCATCATTGATCTGCACCTCAAAGGAGTGATAAATGTATTCGTCACTCACCGGCACATCGGGAACTCTCAGAAAGATCCCGGAATTGGACCTGGGGTCAGAGCATTTGTAATCGAGTTCCAACACGAAATTCTTATACTTTTTTGCACTATACCAAAAGAGTCCCATTCCGCCATGCGATTTAAGGACACCCGTTTCCCTATCTAACTCGAAGTAACCTGGGCCGTAGTGGTTCCAGCCGTGTTTTGAGTAGACACCGTTGTGTTCACTCAGGATTTGCTCAAAACCCTCATGAGTCGATTGAGACATGCAGGTAACACTGACCGATAGAAAAACGATAAGCAAACGACCTATCATTACACCGGGGATACCTTCATGATTCCTTGGGATTCCATTCACCTTTCGCCACCGCCGGAATAAACTTCTCCAGATTAGGCGGCGGGAAGGGAATCGTCCTCCCCGCTTCAACACTCATGTACGCAGTCATTAATAATTCCGTCACATTGACTCCGTCACTGAAGTTCTCCTCCGGCCTTCTGCCCGCCAGGAAAGATTGAACCATATGACGGTTTTCAGCCGTATACCCGTATTCATCCTGTTCATTCCCGATCACGGGCATGAGACCCATTTCGGCATTCTGCTTTTCTACCAGATCCTCCCCTGCACTGCCCACCACGTTGCGGCTGAAAAACACCTTCAGGCTGGTGTCCAACGTGTTGATGAAGAGTGAATACTCCGGACCCAGCAATTCCATACTCAACCTCAGCCCTGCCCCCACAAAACTCCAGGAGGTGGTTGTTTCTACTACCACTATTTCTCCATCCTCTGTTTTGTATTCAATAAGGGAGCGGGCAAAGTCTTCCGCCGGACGTTTGAGATAATCGGTCTTTCCTCCGCTGTTTTCGGAGAGGATTTTGGCATATTTTTCGCGTTGCCATTTCAGGCAATTGGCATAAGCATTGACAGATATTGGTGTAAGTACGGAACGATCAGCTCCGGGGGGTGTAAGCATGAAACGGGCTTCTTCCACTGAATGGCACATCATATCGTTCAGCACACCGCCACCTTGTAGTACTCCTTCCCAGAACCAGGGCATATGGGGTCCGCTGTGTTCTTCAGCGGCCCGGGCTAAATAAGGTCTACCTGCGATAGATGCGCCGCGAGCCCAGATAATTTCCTTTCCTCTGGTAACCGCCGGAGCGAAAACCTGATTCTCCAGATAACCATCCAGAAGTTCCACCTTCTGTACCAGTTGCAGCATTTTCCGTGCTTCCGCTACGTTACGGCCCAGGGGTTTCTCACAAGTAACGCCCACAAGCTCACCCCTTCCAGACTCGATTGCAGTTACAATTTCTTCCATCACTTCCAGGCGAGTGAAGTTGGGAGAACAGATCCAGAGTGCATCGATATCCGGATCAGCCACCATCTCTGTTATGGAATCGAACACCTTGGCATCTCCTACCCCGATTTCCCTGGACAGGGAGGCGGTTTCCTCGGCTGATTTCTTTGTCCTGGACAACACCCCAATCACATCCACGTCCCGGACACCGATGAGGGACCTGATGTGGAAACGGGAGATAAAGCCGCCACCAATGAAGCCAATACCCAACCTTTTTTTACTCATCATTAACCTCCTCAATAGTCCATCGCTTCAACCGGAAGTAGCTGGGGCTTCCTCTTCCCTGAAGAAAATAAGAAAAGCGATGGCACAAATAATCGTAAGAACGAAGGGGACCAGGAAAACGTTGGTCCAGTTTGTCTCAGTTCCGACAGTAAAAGTATCCTGGACGTATCCGGCGAAAATACTCCCGATAAAGCTGCCAATGCCCAATACAACAAGATTGATCAAGCTCTGGGCCGAATGACGGATGTCTTTCGCGGCCACGCGATCGACGTAAATGAAAGATACCGTAAAGAAAAAGACATAACAGAAACCGTGCAGGGCTAAGGATGCTATTACTAGCCAGGTCGGAGATCCGATAGCAAAGATGAGATACCTTAAGGGCCAGGCCAGAATTCCGAAGATCATCATTCTCCGGATACCATAGCGCGGTAAATAGTAAGGCAACAAGAATGCCATGACCAGGATTTCCGCAATCTGCGCAATGATCATCACTCCGGTCACCGAATCTCTGTCAATCCCGATTTTTACCGAGGTCAAGAATGGCGACGTGAGAATATAGTAGAACATCAATTCGGTGGAGACGATGAAAGCAATAATAAAAAATATGATGATATTCTTGTTATTCAACATCTTAACGGCTTCCAGAAAGGCCAAGGGGTGGGCAGCCTTTTTCGTGGGAGGAGTATTGGGGAGGGCGAATGATAAAAGACCCATAATGATGGAGAAGCCGCCAGCCAGGAGAAGGGTATCACCTGCAATCTCGATGGCCGGGGCACCCTTGGCCATTATTCTCCATCCTGACAGAGCCAGCCCTGCCACAATCCACCCGATGGTGCCCCAAACTCTGATCTGGCCGAATTCCTTTTCCGAATTTTCCAGGTTTATAAACGCTATGGAATTGGTGAGGGCCAGAGTCGGCGCATACAACAAACAGTAGATAAACATCATCTGGAGCATTCCGGAATAATTGGAAATGCTGGATATGTAAAAGAGGAATAGACCCCCAATAAGCTGCAGAAGAGCGACCACTTTCTGAGCAGCAAAGTACCTGTCTGCAATTTGTCCACCAATGAAGGGAGCTATGATGGTGGCCAGGGGCAGGAGACTGTAAATTACTCCAACTTGAGTACCTGAGAATCCCAGGTCGTTAAGTAGGTACTCAGAAAGACCCGGCGCCCACGCTCCCCAGATGGCATACTGGAGAAACATCATGGCGCCGAGCCGAAGTTTTACTCCCATGTATCACCCTCTCTATTGGCTAATCGGCTGATTTAAGGTATGGCTTTCTCTCGACCCAAGAGAGATGTGTCAGACGATTCGCCTTTTAGTCGGGTCCCATTCTACTCTCCTGCCGGTCAGATATGATTCTGTAGCCATATGGCAGGCGAGGGACTCATGGAACGCAACTTCGATATCGCATTTCGGTTTTCTGTTTTCCCGTATAGAATTCACCCAGTCTTTTATATGTAGATGGGTTGGGTCTACACGCTTCCCTTCACGGTAAGTGTAAACCAAGCCTTTGTTTGCAAAATATTTTACCGTAGCTGATGTAACGCCGTCTATCTGTTTTGATCCTGGTGTATAGGAGTAAATGGGATAACGTGTATTGATAATCCCGCTTTCTATACGTTCTTTGTAGCGTGTCGACTCTGAATCGGCAGTTACAATCAAACCGCTTATGTTCGAATCACCCGCTCCGCCAATTTGCATGGTTGCATCATGACCCATAAAAATATTGCCCCTGTTTTTGTTACTCGACAGAGTTGCGCTATATAAGAGGGTTAAATCTTTGTCCGGATATTCAAACGTTGCATGGAAAACATCAGGGACATCCCGCCCATCCTTGTAGAAATAAATGCCTCCCGAAGCGGAAACATATTTGGGAACACCAAGCTCCATAACTTGATTAACCGCATCAAACTCATGAGAGAACAGGTCCCCCGAAAGGCCCGTGCCATAATCAAACCACATACGCCATCTGAAAAATCTTTTTAATGCCTCATCACCAAATGGTATCTTTGTTGGCGCCGGTTCTTGGAATGTATCCCAGTCAATTGTCCGCTTATTTCCCTCGGGATGGATAGTCCAGACCCAGGCACCCCATGGAGAATTTCTGTTTGTAGTTACTTCTACGAGGTTTATTGGTCCAAGCAGTCCCTGTTGCACAATTTCTTTTGCCCGGTCCAGGCTTTCTACCTGGCGGTTTTGATGGCCGAGTTGAAAAACGATGCCGGTTTCTTTTACTACATCATAAACAGCAATAGCCTCTTGGAAAACTCTGGTCATAGCTTTTTCACAATAGACATGTTTTCCTGCTCTTGCAGCATCAATGATTATTTTTGCATGCCAATGGTCAGGAGTTGCAATGATAACAGCGTCTATATCATCATTCTCCAGCATTTCCGTATAATGCCTGTATCTTATTGCTGATTCTATCGGTTTTCCGCCGGGGCGGATTTCATTCTTTGAAGCGGCTAAACCTGTTTCAGCCCGCAAATCAAACAGATCACATACACCGACAATAGAGAGATTCAGGTCCTCCTGTTGCATGAATGTTTTAAAGCCCTTGTCGAGTTTATTCTTTTTTGCATTTGCTGTTGCTGTTTCAACCCAATCAGGAGCGGCAAAACCGGCACCTCGTACCAGATGTTGACCCCTGCCACCATAACCAATGATACCTATCCGAAGATATTTACCCGAATTTTTTGATGATACAACAGCAGGCGCCTTATGCTCTTTAACAAGATCAGACAGTAAATTGGTTTTTCTCAGTGCATCACGTCTTAATTTTTTCCATACATTATAAAATAACACCCCCACTACCGGGAGCGTGGCTAAGCTTTTGAGTATTTCTCTCCGGCCAAGATTTGTTTTTCCAGCACCATCCGTTTTTGAATCAGTTTTATTTTCATTCATGACAGTAAATCCTTTATTTAGCTGTTTGATTTTTAAAGATCAATCTGTCCAAACCAATAATATTGCTCGTGGGGAATAGATAAATTACATACAGGGCACAGGCTTCAATCAAATTTTTATTCACAATAATATAACTACCTTCCCCTGGTTTTAGGTATTCCAGACCTACCAGCGGGGGCGTAAAGAAATAATAAATCAGAATAAGTACCATCCCGACCACACTGGCCCAGCGACTGAACAAGCCCAGCATCAAGGCAAAACCAATAAGCGTTAAGCCCCAAATGTTCAGATTGTCCACAAGTCCCAATGCAGTGGGATTAGACACAATTGATTCAGCAAGCCCGGAAAATATCCACTTCACATCCAATAAATAGGCTGCAGATGACCAGTAGGGATTCAACATTTTTGCTATACCTTCATATAGAAAATGCCAGCCGATAAGAACTCGGAGCGTAGTTAGGCCGATCAGTTGATAGTTGGTATATTCCGGTGATACTGGTACTGCTTTATTTCCCATGGTTGTCCCCTGATTAACGGAGTGATTTTATTACAAGGAATGTAATTCAAGTTTCCCTTAAATACAAATGGTGAAAACTAACCCGAGTTTAACGTCTATCCTATCTAAGTGCGATAATAACGACATAATAGAAAATACTATGGTTACTACCGATTTCTCATCCTTTTATCTTTTTCAGCCGTACAGACAGTAAAAACTAAACGAAAACTGGGGGTGGCATGACTCTTTTTATCCCTATGGGATCTCTATGAGGCAGAACATTTTGGACTTGATCCATGAGTTTTCCGCAGGATGCTGTCCACAAATCTGGGTCAGGAACAAATTTAGGTTAAATTTTGTCCTGTAATTCCATAACATTACCCGTAATGTTGTTAAAATTCCGTTAGAACCATATTGATTTAATATTATCGTGGATAAATCATCATTTCCTGCCCGCCTGCAGGCAGGCGTATTCCAATCACAATAGTTTAATAGATGGTTATTATTTCCAGTCTATCCTGCCCGAACTGACGTCCAAACAGGGCGGGAAGGGTGATATGAATCAAAATTCTACATATATTGACACTGATGGGCGGGGGCGGTCAGGATGCGTTGCAGAGCCTCGGAGACAGAGTTCACCGGGATACGATTGTCATAGGTTACGACGGGCTTCGAGAAGCGAAATATCGGCTGGACAACGACTACAACCGGTTTTTCCTTCACACCGTCGACGTATCGCTGCAGGAACAAGCGAGTGCCGTCATCTATCTGACAATCAGGATAATAGCCGGCAACAAGCTCGCTCAGCTTGAGCGCCTCATCAAGCCAAGTCTTTATTCTCCGTTACACGGGGACCAAGATAGAGGGAAACGCCCAATGCTGAATGAGCGCTGGACATCAATTAGGCGGTTATGTGATGAACATAGAAGAGAGATTCTCGCTGAGGCGAAGCGATATAGGTACAAAGGGATTAGTGCGGACTATTTTTCGAGCGTTATGAAAGCTACCTGGGAGAAGGATCTATATCGAAAGATCCGAGACCTTCTAGGCCGTGACGTCGCCCTCCTTGGCAAAGACGCGGGGTGGGTAGGAGATGTCCGTGCGAAAAGGGTTTTGATCGTCGACGTATTCGACGGCTCTGTCAATTTCTTTTTCTGGTTGGGCCCATACACCTACAACGTCTCCCTCGCTGATGAGGGTGAGCTCACCTTTGGACTCAGCATCGATATTGAGGGCTCTTTCACCTATTACGCCATTCGGGGCGAGGGGGCATACTTTGGTAAGATGAGGGCCCCTGGTCCGGCGGAAGAGTTGGGAAGGATCGCGTGTTCGAACATCAGCCTATTCGATACGAAATTCGTTCACTGGGGTTGCTCATCGCTTGAGCTATGTTCGCTGGCAAGCGGGCAGGTTGATCTAGTTGTACGCGCTTCAAAGTTGGAGGATGTGGCTGCGGCTTTACTCATTGCATCGGAGAGTAGAGCCTCAATGCGGAGTTGGGAGCTTCAGCCAATCAGCTTTCGCATCAGAAGGAATGAGACGCTCCAGTATATTGGCGGCAGGGAGCCAAGCATACTGCGGTTCGTTCGGACCATCGGGGGGGGCGGGACGACTAAAGCAAAAGATCGTCGCGATGCCATCGGTTTGGTCGAAGATGGTCTCAAGACAGAGCTTTCCGAGATTTCCACAGGAGTGAAGAGTGCGGGGCAAGTCGGCGCTTCGGGAGTTTTCGGCTTCGAGGGGCGCCGCCCAACAACGCGATGAAGCCGACCGCCCTTAGCACAAGCCAACCGGCCCGCTTCTGCCGTATTCACACGTCGGGGTAGCCCGGAGCTGGTTGCTCTTAAGGCGGGCTGTAGCATATCGCCCAGCCGTTAGATACGAAGAGAGAAGCGATGAAAGCCATACGGATTTGCATGATGTGCGTAATCTTCTACTTGGGTGCATGTTCATTCTTCGCTGATCCTGATCAACCCAATTTGAGGGACGCTAATCCACAACTCGACGATCCCTTACGGGCCTTTGAAAACATCCCGAGAGAAGGCCGAGTGATTAAATTCCGTTGGGGAAACACTGAATTCCCAGACGGGGGACATTTTCAGGGCATACAGTCGTTTTACGACTCTTCTCTGAAGAAGCAGATTTGTTTCATATCGCGTAGCTCTGACTCGAAGGCGTATTTCATCACGGTTGCATTTAACCCCGGTCCTCAAAGCTTCGGTGAAATCCGTCACTTTCAATATTTGCCATCCGACGGCAACCAGCCGCCGCTGCGACACCCCGGTGGAATACAACTGATTGGCAAGTATCTGGTAGTTGGCGTCGAAGACAATCAGAATAAACGCCGCTCACAGGTTCAATTCTGGGACGTTTCTGACCCCTTCGCCCCGAAACAGCGTACCCCTCTTACCGTCATCCGCGAAAGTGCGACGCCTAAGGACAAAACCGCTGGTACTGTCGGCATTGTTAAACGAGCAAACGATCATCTACTAGTGGTTGCGAACTGGGATTCTAAGGCACTCGACTTCTATGCATCAAATGGGTTGCCGTTGGGTGACGATGCCTGCCGGTTCACTTTCACAGTCAGATGGACCAGCGACGAAGCGAACAAAGGTCCATGGGCGCCCAACGAGAATTGGGGAAACTATCAAGGCATCAATCTTGTCTGCGATCGTAATTTCAATATCTTCTTGCTTGGATTCAAAACGAACAGCATTGGCAAGGATTTCATCGATTTGTTTTCTGTCGATTTGGCGAAAGATCCGCCGAATATTATCTATAAGCTCAGCACCAAACACATGATCCTGAAAGGAGGCGTGCATTTTCGGAATTCCGGTGGCATCTTCATAAAGTCGTCCACGGAATTATCGTGTTATGCAACGGAACGAGACGACCATGGTGAGACCAATGTTAATGTATCGCCGTAGTTAACGCCATCTAACCAGTCTATGCACGCCGACCCGGCTCGACGTAGCGTGCTTCCGCCGTTGTCTGCTTCGACCACAATGATCAGTGATTCAACCTTTTAATCCATTGGACCGCGTGCCCGGTTATCTTGATCGTTATTCGCTGTATCCATTGAAAGGAAGTCGGGAAAATACCTGGTCAATACCAATAAGTGGTAATTGGCGCTTGACCTTCAAATTTGAAGATGGGAACGCCCATATTGTAAATTATGAGGACAATCATTAATGAGCATGTATAACCCACCCCATCCTGGTGAATTCATCAGAGAAGTGTACATGGAGCCCTTTGGCTTGAGTTCCAGAAAAGTAGCCAAGAATCTGGATGTGGCACCTTCTACAATTATCCGACTATTGAATGGCAAAGGTAATGTTACGACGGAAATGGCATTACGTCTTTCCCGGGTATTTGGTCGGAGTCCTGAGAACTGGTTAGCAATGCAAGACCACTATTCCCTTCGGCATGTTAAGCAAAAAATAAACCTGAAAGATTTGAAAAAATTGGAGCTTGCGGTGGTATAACAATGAGAATCGAACAAACTGTGGTTTCTCCGAAACAAGTCTCGCTACGATCCTCGCAGTTCATCCGCCTGTGTTATTATACAATATCGAACAGATAAGTGTGTCCTTGATACTAAATAGATGATTGAGCGTTTCTTATTGCCGAAAAGAAATTATTATTTTCTATGTGGATTTCATAAATTAAGGAGGTAATATCTTTTTATGACTCACCCACTCGAAAGTACCTTTTCATCAGGTGCTCTTCCAAGTTATAAGAATCCGCCTGTTAACGAAGTTATTTGTGGGATGCAATTTCATGCTCCTAGTAACTTACGTATCCCCCATATCGGTCTTCTTTGGGATAAATTTCGCGCTGATTATCCGATTATCCAACATGCCGCACCTGTAGCATCAGCTAAAGGTGAAATTTTGATAGATAAGACAATAGGGATGCCTTTACCAAGAGTATGGTTTATAAATAAAATGGATGATCAACTGGTACAATTTCAGATGGATCGATTTTATTTTAATTGGAGACGTAGAAAAAGTGACTACCCTCGATACAATCACGTAATCAAGAATTTCGAGAGTGTACTGAATACTATAGTAAAATTTTTCGGCGAATTTGAGTTTGGTGAGTTTAAACCAATAGAATATGAACTTACCTATATAAACCATATCCCGAAGGGGCAAGGATGGAATATGATTGATGACCTTCCAAGAATATTTCCTGATTTTGTTTGGAAGCAAACAAAGGAGCGTTTTTTACCATACCCTGAAAAAGTTGCTTGGCAGTCAGAGTTTCCTTTGCCGGAACAAACGGGGCATCTTATTGTTACTCTAAAACAAGCTATACGAACAGAAGACAAAGTTCCTTTGCTTGTTCTCGAATTGAAGACGCGAGGAATTAGCGAATCAACGAGTACAGGAGCTATTCTTAAATGGTTTGACTTAGCACATGAATGGATAGTGCAGAGCTTTACTGATCTAACAACCCCTGAAATCCAAAAAGTTTGGGAGCGAGAAGAAAATGCCTGAGTTGGTTTTACAAAAGTTTAGATACGAAAATATTGGGAAAGTATGTGACGATAAAAATATTATATCTACTTTCTCAATCGATGAGCCAGATGATGAAGTGTGGAATTGGGGAATTTCCTTAGCAGTTAAAACTCCCCTAATACCTAAGACAATATATTTCTCAACAGCCGAAAGCCAGGAGGCTACCGAGGATATTATATTACAATGGTCTGAGAAAGAAGATCCGTTTACACAAGTAGATTTACATGATTACGAAGAGAAAAGGATACAAGAATTAATTTTCCGGATTAGAACATCTCGCTCTATCACCCATCGTGAACGTTTGGCTAGTAGACTATTTACTTTAAATAATGATGCTAAGGAAGAGGACTCAACTGGTGTTGGTATAGCTCTTAATTCTCTTCTTAATTTTTACAATTTTCTTCAATTGCTTCCCGATCTAAAATACCCATCTGTTTCTCTAACACCTGAATATAACATCTATATTTCATGGAGGGGCGAACGGCATCAAGTATTTAGCATACATTTTTTATCAGGTAGAGATACGCGCTTTGTTATATTAAAACCGAACGAAAGGCATCCGGAAAAACAAATTCAAGTTTCTGGAACAATGACAACTGATATTCTCATGGAGAAGGTGGAGCCTTATAGCGTATGGGAGTGGATACGGAATGAAAGGGGATAAGATACCTGACCAAGACCACATTGCCCGATTATGCATGCCTCGGACAGTTACGGAAGATGGACATATTCAAGCGGCTGCTTTCTTTTTGAAAGATGATGAAGAAGGTTTATCTGTAAATTGGTTGGAATTTCTCGACTGTTCAAATAGAGAAGACGAAATAAATGAACTTCGAGATGTCTACAGTGCGAAATTGACTGTAGGAGCAAAAGCAAAAATCATAGTTCTGAATGTTGGCCAAATCTGTAAAAAAGTATTTATTTATAATCCAAATAGACGAAAGATTAAGATACTTCACGCCCCAGAATGTGACCCTGTCCCTGATCCTTCTCACAGTGAAATATATAATTTGAGACCTGACTATGAAATTATTGCTGAACTAATTCTTCAAACAGACCATTCGACTCACTCCGCTCGCATATAGAAGTGCGAATGAATGAGGTCTAACCTCGATTGTTGGCAACTTACGAATTGGTAATATATTCATATTTCACGTTTATTAACTAACACTGCACCCGAATTCGCTAATTACTCGCCGGTGAAAGCTACATAATCCCATAGACGATAGCCAAGAATCCTGGTCCGTTTATGCCTGCGTGAACAATAACACCAACCCATATTAGCATATATCGCCAAACTAATTTCAGGAACCAAACCGTTTCACCATTCACGATACTACAGCTACCCTTTTCCGTTCTCCTCTGCCCTCTAACAGTAAATAAAGGATTGGCACCACAATGAGGGTTAAAAAGGAGGCAATAGCCAGCCCAAAAATCAAGCTGACTGCCAAAGGTCTCCAATATTCAGCGCCGCCGGCAAAATTGAGGGTCAAAGGAATCATTCCGGCCATGGTTGTGATCGTGGTCAGGATGATAGGACGGAGCCGGTTTCTACCCCCTTTAATAAGAGCATCGTAAAGCCCCAATCCCTGACGACGAACATCATTGATATACGAGATAAGAACGATAGCATCGTTTACCACCACTCCCATTAGCGCCACCACACCGAAGAAAGCCATAAGTCCAAAGGGAACGCGAGTGATCATGAGACCAAAAATCACACCTACAAATGATAACGGAATCGTGAGAGCAATAATAAACGGTTGTCTCAACGAACGGAATTGGGCGGACAGGATAAAAATAATGATACAAAATCCTATGATCATGGCTCTGCCCAGACTTTTGAACGATTCTGTGGCTTCATCCTCAATTCCTCCAAATTCGACTGTCATCCATGACGGAAGCTGAAGCGAATTAAGAAACGGGGTTATTTTCCGTTGGATATCGGTGGCATCCACACCCGGTGCCAAGTCACAAAAAACGGAAATGTTGCGTTTAAAATTTTTGTGCTTGATGGAATGTTGTCCTGAAGAAAGAACGAGTGACGCTACGTTGGAAAATGGGATCATCTCTCCCATGAGATTGGGTATGTTCAGATTCTGAATGGCATCGATGGCTTCTGTCTCGTCCACATCCAACTTTACTTTAACCGGAATATCTTCAAGCCCATCTGTGAATTTTGTCGCTTCAATTCCGAAGAAAGCTGCTGCAATGGTATTGCTGATATCCCTGCTGGACAATCCGTAACTGGCAGCACGATCGTGGTCTACCCTTACCTGAAGTTCCGTTCGACGAATGCCTACACTCGTCTGAACATTCAAGGCGCCCGGGATAGTCTCCAGTTTTTTCTTAACCTGCTCAGCGATGACTTCCATCTCCTCCAGATTATCACCATGTATATCGATGACCACATTGGTTGCTATTGGAGGTCCTTCCTGAACCGTACCGAAAGTAATATCGACTCCCGGGAGTTTTCCCCATCGTTCCGAGAGCTCAGCGACTACTTCTCCCACAGACCTCTTTCGATCCTCCTTATCCACCAGGTCTATATTGATCTGAGCGATCTCAGCACCGAGGCCGCCACCCTGATTCAAACGTATATTCTGCAAACCACTCTGTCCCACGGTAGAAACGTATCGATCTACTTCCGGCATACTTTCAAGATAATCCTCAATCTTATTTGAAATCATGTCGGTAAATTCGAGCTGGGATCCCGGTTCTGTCGTGATATCTATGATAATACGGGGTTGAGGCACTTGGGGAAAAATTTCCACCTTCACCAATTTGAGATCTGTAGTCATAGAGATTCCCACAACGACTAAGGAAAGGAAAAAAACAAAAAACGAAGCAAATATAGTTTTCCATCTGTTGTGCAAACTCCAATGCAGAAGACGAGTATAGGTACGCTTCCCCCACCACTCTCCTGCCATAAAACCTTTTCTACTGGAGATACGCATGTATTTGGAAGCCAGGACGGGTATGAGAAAATGATCAGCGACAAAGGCGCCAATTAATGCAAAAATAACTACTTTGGGTATCACCGACAGGAATTGTCCCATAATCCCTGTCATGAACATAATAGGTCCAAATGCTACCATCGTGGTCAGGACTGAGGTAAAGATGGGCATCCCTACTTCCTGCATGGCAGCAACAGCGGCTTCTTTTCGTTCATAGCCGTCTTCAATATGGCGATAAGTTGCCTCTGCCACAATAATGGCGCCATCCACAACAATCCCCAACACCATAATTAACCCAAACATAGAAATACCAGTCCGATTAAGACCAAAAAAATACATGAACAGAAAGGAAGTCATCATGGAAAAAGGGAGAGCTACCGATACAATTAAGGAGTTACGAAATCCGATCCCTAAGAACAGGATTAAGACAATAAAGACGATTCCCCAGGCAGCATTTTGATTCAATTGCCTGTTCTGGCGTTCTATATCCTCTGACTGGCGAGCCGTATAGGCATAGAGCATTCCACTGGGAAACCTTTGCGCAATATCTTCTACGATTTCTTCTACTTCCTCCGTGGCTTCTACAATATTAACTCCTGTTTTCTTTGTAATCAGCAAGGTGATGCTGTTCAGACTGTTGTAGCGTGAATAGGTTTCCGCCTCTTCATAGCCATCAACAATAACAGCCACATCCCTGATGCGTTTGATGTTTCCATCCTGCCCCATACCAATAATGGTATTTTCAATATCTTCTACAGTCTGATGTTTCCCAATCGTTCTGACAATCACATCCTGTTGGTTCATTTTGAGCACACCACCCGGGAAGTTAACATTGCTTTTTTGCAGCGCCTGAATGATCTGAGGGATACTCAAGTGGTTTGCCAGCAGAAGGCTCGGGTCTACTTTAACGGAGATTTCCCGATCCTTCCCACCAAATACATCCACCGAATTCACGCTGGATAACATGGTTAACCTGTCTTTGATTAATTCTGCCTGTACGTGCAAATCATGAGGCGAAAAATCCCCGTAAATATTGAGGATCAAAATAGGAATATCTGCAAAATCAACCTGTTGAACGGTAACATTATCCACATCGTCGGGAAGATCGGGTATAGCGTCATTCACTTTTTCCTTCAGGTCATTGATGCTCTCATCCAGATCGGCTTCCGGAGAAAATTCAATCGTAAAAAAAGCAACATTCTGAAGCGCATAGCTCTGGATTTTTTTGGTATCCCTCAGTTTAGATAATTGTTCCTCCATGGGCTTGATGACTTCAGACTCAATTTCATCAGGGGAAGCCCCGGTATAAGTGGCTGAGACGACAGCGTAAGGCACTTCTATATCCGGCACTAACTCCAATGGAAGAATGATATAGGATATTATACTGGCAACAAACATACCAAAAGAAAGTAAAATGACCGGCAACGGATACTGGATCGCTTTTTCTGAAATTTTCATGAATATTTTACGGGATCAACTTTGCAACTGAGATTAGTGACCCATCCTTTACATGACTATGCCCATGAGTGATCAGTATATCACCGGACGACAGATCACCCGAAACAACTACTTTCGTTCCGGACATGGAAAGAATATGTATATCAATCCTCCGAGAGCGATTACCTGATTTTACATAAATATATTTTTGCCCATTTTCATCGTGGATAAGACGTAAAGGCAGCACAATAGCCTCCTTATATTGCTTAGTAACAATCTCTACATCCGCTATTAATCCCAATTTTAATTCATGAGTCGAATTTTGAATTCTCACCTTGACATCAAAATTATTGGAAAAGGTTTTTGTAGCCAATCCAATCTTATGGACAGTACCATTGAATACTTTATCAGGAAATGTCTTGAATTTGAGATTTACTACTTGTCCTACCTTGATTTTACCCACTACGGATTCAGGGACAGGAACTATTACATTTAACTGTTCCATGTCTGCAAGAACAAAAGGCGGGTTGACAGCCAGCCCCGGTGAGACAAAGTCCCCTTTGTTCAAATTCCGCTGGATGATACGTCCATTGAACGGGGCACGTAATGTAGTATTCTCAAATGCAGTTTTCACCTGGATATAAGCGGCATAGGCGCGATCGTGCCCCAGTATAGCCTGATCAAATTGATCTGAAGAAATCGTGTTGGACTTTAACAATTCTTCTGAACTTTTTAAATCTTTCTTCGCTTTCTCATAGGTCGATTTAGCCTGAATGAATTGTGCATTGTATTGATCAGACGCGATCTCCGCCAAGGCTTGACCCTCTTTCACAAAATCACCCTCTTCCACAAACAGACGGACTACCTTCCCTGCTACTTCAAACAAAAGGATAACCTGCTGCTCCGATCCAACCCGACCTATACTGCGGTAACTATCCTGGAAGGAGCTTAATCGCAATGTATCTACAGAAACAGGGATGGGGATTTCCTCAATTATATTATTTGCGGTATCCTTTTGAGGTTTCCCGCAAACCATCATTAAACCGAGAATTATCAAGGCAAGAAAACTGTATTTAAATTTCATGATTCATCCTTTTACTCCAAATTGTCCAGACCCGCAACCCGTGCAAGGGATGCATGAGCAGTATGATATTCAAAATAAGCTTGAGCTAATCCTAATTCCGCCTGATTCCGGGCGTTGTTGGCATCCATGACCTGAAGTTGAGTAGTCATCCCACGATTATAGAGTTCCTGGGCAATTTCCACTCCCCGTTTTGCCAGCTTCACACTTTTTATCCCAGCTTCTATACGATTTCTTGCTTCCTCTAAAGTCAGATAAAGATTTGATAATTCAACTAACAGATTCTCTTTGACATCCTCTAACTGATACTCAGATTTTTTAAAATCGGCACGAGCTTGTTGTATACGAGCTACCGATCCAAAACCGTTGAATAAAGGAAAATTCATGGAAAGCCCGATGGTAGTTGCCTTACGGAAATCACCCAAATTAAAATTCCCGCTGTTGTATGGGAGAATCTGTTGATAAGACCCAGTTAAAGAAAGAGAAGGCATAAACTCAGACTTTTGAAGAAGAATATATTCTTTCATCAGTTTGTTATTGGCTTCAAGCTGAGTAAGCAGAGGCTGATGTTGAAATAATTTTACCTTTAATTCTTCATAATTCGGTAATTCAGACGATTGGATGGCAATATCGCCTACAACTGAGATATCCGCTCTTTGCTTTAATCCACATACCCGTTTTAAACCAGCTTTAGCCAGAGCTGCTGTTTTCCGTGCATTACTTATCTGAGACACCTGGTTTGCCACCTGTACTTCAACCCGAATCAGGTCAAATTCCGCTGCTTTACCCAATTTGTACAGAGCTTCCGTATCCCTCTGATTTTGCTCGATCAGTTTTAGGGAGGATTTCATAACATCCACAACATGCTCAGATAACAAAACCCGGTAAAAGGCAATTTTAGTTTGTTCGATTACACGAAGACGAGATACATCAAATGATGCCTGAGCCAAGTCACCATAAACGTTTGCACTTCTCAGCGCTGCGAGAACTCTGCCATCGAATATGGGCTGTGTGACATTAAATCCATACACCAACTGATAATCCGTCCCAAAGGAGACATTTACCTCTATGGGAATAATATCGGTCTGCTGATGGGTAGGGTCATCGATGATGGGAACGGGATTTCCATTTTCATCCAAAACCCCAAATGGGATGGGAAAATCGAAAGGTTGCGCCGCTAACGACGGGTTATAGGTTTGTTGGGCGAAGGTAGTTAAAACCGGGTAAGCGGTGGCTTTAGCTTCCCGGCGCTGTGCTTGTGCCCGAAGGAAATCCTGACGAGCATTCTGCATTTCGATATTATTTGCCAGCGCCAGTTCAACGGCTTTTTCCAGAGTTAACGTTACCGATTCTCCATAAATATATTGGAGGCTTGTTGCCAGGATAATAAAGATAATTATTTTTCTCAATTTCATGTGAATACTCCGATTAAATAAGATCGCATTTTAGCCATTTGTCATGAATTTCTTTAAAAATCAAACTTCAATCCGGTTTAAAATAATTTGAATAATTTCATCTCTCGATTTCTGCAGATCCTGATCGCCCCCTGCCATCAACCAATTCATCATGTGAGCATGGGTAGAGCCCATGAGACACAAAGCCAGTGATCTGGCGCTAAAAGGATATTGCTTTCCGGCGCTCATTCGACCGGACAGCGCTTCTTCTATCATCATTAAAAACGTCATCTGCTTCTGCAGAAAATGTTGGCGCAAATCGCTCCCAGGGGTTTTCTCAATCTTACATTGCTCAGCTATGGTCAAGCGAAAGAAATAGTGGTGTCTTTCAAAAAAAGTTAGTTGCTCCGTCACCAATTCAACAATGGCTTCTTTCAGGTCACTGGTTTTGCTTAGTCTTTCTTTCAATTCACGAATGTGCGTATCAAGTCTTTCATCTAAAATTGTGAAAAAAAGATCATCTTTGTTTTTAAAATAGAGGTAGAGTGTTCCTTTGCTGAGATCCGTTGCTTCCGCCACATCGTCCATGGTTGTGGTATGGTACCCCTCCTTGGCAAATAACTTTTCGGCAGCTTCCAGCATAGCATTCCGCCTTAGCTCTTTTTCACGGGTTTTTCGTTCAGCAATTGTCATTACAAACTCCTTTTGACTAATTGGTAAGTTACTGACTGGTCAGTCAGAATAAAAGAGAAAATTTGGCGCTATCATAGCTTCTCTACTATATCAAAATAATCTTCTGGAACGCCGCCTAACGCGTTGTTAATATGCCGCAGGGTTTAGTGCCTGCCGCTACTTTTTAAATAAAACTTCCCTCAATTCTCAAAACTCAGAAACTCGCCCGCCGCCCATGCGGTCAGATTGAACAACACGTTAGGCGCAACGAAGAAAACTGACCGCCTTACCACCGCACCCCTGCACAAATTTCAAGTCCAAGCCGCTGACGATGTAGGCAAAACCGGCAACCGCACTAAACCTACGGTTACACCAATTGCAGTCTGGCTTGCGCTTCTAAAATCCTCCAAAGCTTCCGTCCAAACCGGACACTGACGGAGGCGCAAGACTTAAAATGATGCCTGATTCAAAACTTTTTAAAGAACTTTTTCCTAACCCACAAATTACGGGGCGGTGTCTCCAATTGGGCTGAGTGTTTCTATAAAGAACTGCTCGTAATCAGGCTTGAAGTTACCTGTATTTCAATTTGTTGAACGATTCCTTTCGGCGGTCTATAAATTTCCTAACGTTGACCTAACCTGCCCCGCTTTTTAGCACCAGGTTTAGCGTTTTGTTATCCAATGGGCTACTTAGGCTTCACCGTGGGAACCTTACCCCCAATCGCCCAATTCTCCGGTTTGACCTCTTCAATGACGACCCACGTCTTGTCGCGCATCCCCTCGCCATAAACTTCGATCATCCCTTCGGTGACCTTTTCGATAAGCTGAGCCTTCTTCTCCTTCGAGAATACCCTCTCAATGACTTTTATAGTTGTGAATGGCATAGTAATTTACCTCCTTTTATTTTATTGTTTTAATTAACTAAAATATAAAATAGAACATCTTACCTAACGGGTGAAATAAACTGCGTGAAACTTACAATCACAAGTCATTTCCTTGTTCAAATTTCCAGTTGTTATAATATTAAGCACTAAAATCACGCTGCAAGTATTTCACGTCCGGTTTATTGAGGGTTGGGCAGACAGCACACATTTAGAAACGAACTGGTGGGTATCGGCTTATTTTCCTCATAATACTATAGGGAATTGGTCCCTTCAGAAATATCCCTGGACTTAGAATTCCATTATGACCTATCCTCCTGTATCTAAGATCGATACCTCCAAAAAGGGCCAACCAACCAGAAAATTGAAATCCGATCGTGAGACCATTGTTTTGAGCCTTTTCAATCACAGGTCCAACTGATACACCAGTAAAGGCACCTGTAGAAGGAATAGGCACTAACGCCTGGAATTCTTTATATATCCTGAGTTTGCCTCTCTCAAACTCTATCCCAAGGTCAACCGAAACTGGCCAACCCTTTTCAGGAAATTCCCAGTAGGACAGTTCCAACCCAAAACTCCAGTGTTTCTTTTCTCCTCCGAAATTATAATGGATCGTAGGACCGATTAGGCCAAGGGAAAACTCTTCAGATGGAAAAATTGAAGCAAATACTGATACATGAAGAACAACCACAAGAATTATGATCTTGAACAATATTTTCACGTTAAACCTTGCAAACTTTGTTTAGAAACTGCTGTCTGCCCAACGGAGCCGGCGGATGAGCCGCGAGGATCTCGACGAAACTTGTTTCGGAGAGACCGCAGTCAGCTCGATCCGCATGTTAGGCCGCCGCAGGCGGAATGACAAGCGGATCCTTGATACGCCGGCTCCGTTAAGCCGACCGCCTGCGGTCGGCTTAACGGACAAAGCTCACCTGCTGGCAATTCGCTGACGCTCATTGCCAGTCAGGTGCAGCGCCTTGTTATGCCAAAAATTCGGTTTCAACAATAACTCAAGTAAAATTTCTGTACTCTTCTTAACCCCAAACCATCAAAACATAAATCGAATTCCAACAAAGCCACCGGTGCTTCGCTTGAGTTGAGAACCCTCTTGTTCTTGCCACACTGGTATCTGCGCGAGCGCTTCCAGAATTAACGATGACTTAGTAAATTTAATCCCTGGCGAAATGTAGAGGATGGTTTCTCCGGTGTCTGCGACGTCGTGGCTGTACAGTCGATCTTGACCAATATTCTTATAGGATACTTCCAATACAGGTGCTAAGGCGACCTCTGCCTCTCCCCCAATACTGAACTGATGTGCCAAAGCCCAATCCAGAGATAGTTCATCGCCAGGATTTGTGCCACGACTGCTTTCGTCCGCAAGACCATTCCACGCATAGGCTATGTTGAAATCCGATGCCCAGGACCCCCTTCGCCACGACATGTATAGCCCGGAATTTACATCCCATGTTTCCGACGTAAAGGCGTCTGCTCCCGTTGGGAGTTCCAATCCAAAAGTCATAGCAACACCAAACGTATGTTCGGGTGTGTTGCGCCGGTATATTCCATACTTGGCAAGAAGGGACAAGTTGGCAAGGCCCGTATCCTTACTGGTAGATCCAGCCATCGAAATTTCTTGATGCACTACAGGTTGTTTCAGCACTAAAGTCAAATTTCGCCGAAGTCCATACGCTAAAACAATATTCAAGGTATATCTGTCCATCTTTCGGTTCATCGATGTGGGATCGTCATCCCGTTCCATATACCGCATTTGTGTCCGAAGTATCCATCGGTCTTCTGCAGGAGTAAGTCCGGCATCAACGCTAATTCCCGCTGCGATTGCATCTGACAAAACCAGAACAAGGGCAATTTGGACCACGTAAAGCATCCAGAAGAGTCTTTTCATGTTGGAGTTCCTTTCGGACAACTACTTAATTCGCTTACCAACGGTAAAATTCGCACGCCCGATTGCATCATAAATATCTTCATCATTCAATTCGGCTCCTGGTCGCACTGTAACTACCAGTTGTCTTTTCTCCCAGTTCGCTTTCGCTTCTTGGACGGCTGGAATCTTTCTAACAAGTTTTTCCAGACCACCGTGACACCCAGGACAGTCCATCCCCAGCACCTCATAGATGCGGATTTCAAAGTCTTGTTTCGCAGGTTCTGTAATTACACCTCGATTTGCAACCGTGCAACCTATCACACCAATCCAGAAACTTGAGACAAGCACAAGCAAAAACCGATTTCGCATCATAGCATTACCTCCTCATTGTACGTTCGATTCCTTTGCTGTGGCATAACGGTCAAGCTCTGCGGCGCTCACGACCAACTTTGGTTTTACTCTAAATACCATTTCGTGCTCCAAACATACTTTCCAGGCTTCCCGAGTTTGACGTCCGTAGCAGCGGGTGTTAGGTTGCGGTTTGTGGTTTATTACAAAGCAATAAATGTGGTTTACCTCTGTCCCACTCAATTCTTCGACACTCAATATTCAGAGCTTCACACTGTTTTTCTATTATAGGCAAGTAGACCTTCGGTGTCCTGTCTCCTGCAATTACTCCCTTTATTATTGAGTTAATATAAAAGTACTCATATATTTTTTCAGGATCATAGATAACTACTCGATATTCGTTTTCATCACGATAATCAACATGTTTTGTAAAGAAAAAGTCATTTATATGTTTAAGGACATGATTCTTACAATAGTTTTCAACCCCTTTTTGTTTTAGCCTGCTAACATTTATAGTATATGCAACCATTCTTATTCTTTCTGAAGGAGAATACTTTACATAATCTCTTTTTGATGACATTGCTGGTAGATTCACATCTTGAATCATCTTTTCTATGGCAGTTTTGGAAAATACGATACAAAGACCACGATGATTTTCGCCATATTGAGTCCACATCCTTGATTTACTCCATCCCGTAGTTACAGCGTATGGGTCTTCTATTTCATCTATCTCATTGTTATTAATAATTAGAGTTGGTCTACCGTTTGAACTAAAGCACATAACTTTGTAATGATATTTAAGAATGCGGTCAATAACCGGATGTGCATCAGCCCACAACCTCTTTGTTTCTTCTGACCATTCTGAACCCATCCGATTCAGAAGTAGAAACTTGTACTCCCGAGGGTCATTCGTATCAATATATAATGATGGCTTTAATTTCTTTTCATGGAGGATATTTTCAATTCCTACGCGCAAATTAGTATAATGAAAAAGCGCATCATCTTTGTCAACATATTTGTCTATTTGGTTTTCCATATGTATTTCTTGGTGAATACTTACTTCAACATCGTGTAAGCTAACATCCCTAGTTAAAACGCAACCTAACGGAGCCGGCGGATGAGCCGCGAGGATCTCGACGAAACTTGTTTCGGAGAGACCGCAGTCAGCTCGATCCGCATGTTAGGCCGCCGCAGGCGGAATGACAAGCGGATCCTTGATACGCCGGCTCCGTTAAGCCGACCGCCTGCGGTCGGCTTAACAGCAAGTTTCAGGTGCACGGACGGTTACTACCACCGAATTTTCCAGCGAGAAATGTGCATCAAATCCACTCGGAAATCATTCGGAGCAATCCGCGAAGTCCGGGTCGCCTGCAAATAAAGTTAGAATGCAACTTGCTATAAATGACATATTGATAAAAAGGTTTAATCAGTGACCGAGAAAAACAATAAAAGTGTCCATAGGGCATGCTCATGACTGCTAAATACTATTTGTTATTTTGAATATCGTTCAAAAATTCCTTGAACCGATCTAGCTGAAATTGATTACCCGATTTCTGAGCCAGAACAATGCCTTGTTCAACAATTGGCAGAGCTTCTGTATATTTCTTGGCTTTAATCAATAGTTCGGCATAGCTATCATGTGCATTTTCCGACTTTGGATAATATTCAAGATTCAGCTTCATAATTGCAAGAGCGGCATCAGTTTGACCTTCCCTATCTAAATCATAACCGAAGCTATTTAAGCTTGATTCATTGGTAACAAAATCACCACTCTCGACGAAACTCTTGAACTGTTTAATCGCAGCAACAAATCCTTGCGTTTTAATTTCATTGGTAAACCACCATTCAGCTGGCATTTTCAAGGTTGGGTCGTCTGAGATATTAGAAATGTAGTCTCTGAGTTCGGAAAGCGTTGATTTTCTGCCATCATTAGACAAAAGGACGATAAATAAATCCTTGTCAAAATCAACGGATTTAAGTGTGTAATGACTTGGATAAGTACCATCATGCCATATCTCAACTAAGTCACCTTTTTTATTTTTGTTAAAAAAACCAAAATCGAAATAAGCACGGTCTGAACTTCCACTCAACCCTGGTTTAAGGATAACCTTTTTCAGTGTGTCTTTATTTACGAGAACACTGTTCCATAAAGCTTTTTCCCATTTATACAAATCTAACACTGTCGAATAAGCAGTTACCCCTTTTATCGCTAATGGAAGTTCCCCGAAGGCTATTAAGGGGGCAGAAGATGTTATATCATCCCGGCCAAAAGAGTCCATCATGCCAGCCGGGACAAAAAGAGATTCTTTGATGAAGGTATTAAAGGGTTTACCGGTAACTTTTTCAATGATCAACGCCCGTAGCACCGTATTAAGGTTACCGTATGAATAACCTTCGCCCGGTTTGTATTTTAACTTCTCAACCGCATTTATTTGCCCCATCACACCGGCAGTTGTAAGATTACGGCTAAATTTTATTTCACCCAAACCGCTGGTATGAGCGAGGATGTGTTCAATCGTAATTGTCGAAGCCCATGCAGGTAAATCAGATAGATATTGTGATACTTTATCACCATAATTTATCTTACCTTGCTGCTTAAGTATCATCAGGGCTACGGTCGAGAACTCTTTTATCACTGACCCAGGAGCAAACCGATAGTCAGGTGTCAATGCGACTAGCTTATCTTCGTCAGCAAATCCAAAAGACCGCTGGTAAATGACGCTGTCTGAATTTGCAATTAAGACCGTTCCATTAAAACTCATCAACTCGTTGGCGATAATTGCGATAGCATCAACCTGTTTTTTATAATCTGTTTGCGCATTTACAGAAGCACCCAAACCCACTAGTAAGGACAATGTAGTTACTATTTTCAACGCTAAATTCATTTATTTATTCTTTTTCGTAATTTATGGGTATACATAAAGAACCATTTTTAATCAAAATACTCGTTTACAGGTTCACATACGGCACTGCCATTTCAGTTGCTGACCATGCTACACCCTTAAATATTACTAAAAACGATTCCTTTTCTGATAAGGTTAATTTATAGATTTATTTTACACTATAACTGGCATTCTAACGGAGCCGGCGGATGAGCCGCGAGGATCTCGACGAAACTTGTTTCGGAGAGACCGCAGTCAGCTCAATCCGCATGTTAGGCCACCGCAAGCGGAATGACAAGCGGATCCTTGATACGCCGGCTCCGTTAAGCCGACCGCCTGCGGTCGGCTTAACGTGATAGCTCTGCGGCGTGATAATAATTGGTACATTTCATAATGACTAAATCTAACATGTTTTCAACTCCCAAACTCAAGTTTCGTACCATCAGCGTTTCACGTCCGTAGCAGCGAGTGTTAGGTTGCCAAATTAAAAATCACGCTCTCGTTCAGCTTTGCTTCAATCAGGTCACAGATTTCTTCTTTCTTCATTGTATACCGCCTCCATTCTTGACTACCCTACGTCGTGAATCACGCTTTGGTGTGTTAGCGACAATAGCGTGCATTCATCTTGCTGGCTACTTTCTCAGTATTTCGAATCAATCAAACTTGATTGAACCGTCTGACCGGAACTTGGGTTCACCCTCAAATACCATTTCTACCTCTCCGGCCGGCTGGTTTGTACTGCGTTTGCCAACAACATCGGTTCTCAAAAAAGGTGAAAATGCCTGGAAAAGATCCGTCACGAAGGGGGTGTCCTCAGGATTTAGGTTGATCTGGAAAGCGGCAGGAGTACCAGTTCGAAATGTCATTTTACTGCTGAATGGAATGGGCTTAAAACCAGCGTTTTTGAGAAGATCAATGACGTCCTGGACAATCCGATCACGATTGCGACTACCTTGCTCGACAGAGACCTTGACGATTGGACATGCGTCTCCATATTCCGCTCGGAGGGCTTTGAGTGATGCGAGCACATTGGTTCGGATGTTCACATCAATCGGCAAGTATTTTAATGGGTCGGGATTAACAGTCAGATCACCAACAACCTGGATACCGCCGGGCGAGTATTCCATATGCTGTTTAATAACATGTTGTAAGTTTTCGACTTGTTGGGAATCCTTTATCTTAAGATTTTTCGATCCTATTCCTTCGTCGTTCTCAATCTGTTTAAGACCAGTTATAGGGAAAGGATTATTTTGTTGCCATTCAATAAACTCGGTTGCGGAGGGATTAGTAGCCATAAAAGCGTTAAAAAGTTCCAAATAAGCTGCTTGTTCAAGGTTGTATCCGTCTCGCTTAATTGCCAAGCATCTTAGGTAATCTCTAATGCGAACCTCGTGAACTGCTTTGCTTGCCAAATCGAGAACTTCAGGTTTAGTTTGAACCTTGATTTCACCAGTAACAATTTTCCCAAATGTCGACGAAGCAAAATCGGCATCAAGGCCTGCTGAAGTAAATACGTCCGGGGGTGGCTCCTGGCAACCATATTGGTCTATGTCCCCATATCCATGCGTCTTCGGAGGACTGCCAGATTTAATGATTGCACAGCCAAGATCGAGAAGTAAAATACATATAAGCAGAAAAGCGAAAATCCCTTTGATGGCTTCATTTGATAATTCCCAAATACGAGATGGTTTCATTTAACACCCCCTTTTGCTTTAGAGTCTAATCTTATTTTGATATAGAATTATCTGATAGTTCAACTTCATGAGATTTATCTTATTCTACGCAGGAGGTAATCATATTGCAAGAACCAATAGTTAAATCTGATTAATGATAATTCTTAATATCACGACCGTTGAGAATCCTAAATAACAATCCATTCTGTCCCATATAATTTGTTTTTCACAATGTTTCATTTACTTCCACCATCGTATAAAGTATATTCATATAGGGTTATGAAATGTAACAACTTTTGTACAATAAAAACATACCTAATCCATAATGATACACTAACCTAAATTGAACGATTCTTTTTTTACGATCGTTGATAAATCAAAATTTTCATCAAACTTATTGGGTGATGGAAGGAAAACCAAACTCACTTCACAAACCCGCCTGCTCCCGAAGAATGAGGGCGGGCAGGCAAGATGTTTATACTACAGAAATCGCTATTAATAGTTTGATTGAATTCATTCCTTGATTGTCGAATTGGAAAATAGAGCCTTCTTTGTGTGTTTCCCGTAATGCATGCTTCAAAAATATCATGTGCCATGTAATCAAGGCAGGAGCGAAGATTTTCGAATATGTTTTTTATATCGACTTTCAATTTCTAAGATATAGATTGATGCTGAAGCGAAGCATCATAATTAGCCTTCAGGGAAACATGATCCTTTTTTGATTTATTTATACTGCTTGGAATTATTGTTCACTGGCGGTCTAACACTTGAATTCACCTGCCCCTTGCCATTCCAGAAACTACAAAAAAGGAAAAGACTCGGATAAACCAAAAACCTAAAATTAGAACCCGTGGCCAGGGGTCAGGTGCAGTGATTTGTTAGCAATTTTTCATATAATGTTTCAGGTGCGATATCTGCCCCATTTGGCCAAGCTATCGTACCACCATCAATTATCGCCTTCTTGAAGAGTTTTAGCTCTCGTAGTGGTTCAAAAATAGGACCTTTGCTGATATATCCGCCGAAGTCTACATCTCCATTTGTGCCATCATCAAATGTAATGTAGTAGATATAATCTTTCTTGTACTCAATTGTGATTACTTCATTCATGTTCCACATACTTTACCTCATCCTAATGGTTCAATTTTCTTAATTTCTTTCCCTCCTCTCGCCAACTTCCAATCTTCTTCAAGGTCGGTTAGACTAATATCAATCCATTCTCTGACGAGCTTTGTTGCTGTTCTTGAATTTAAGTTTCCTCTGATTATGTTCCCGTAAAAATCAAAAACCGCTTTCTTGCTCTGGTATTCTGCATGTATGTGAGGGGGAGTATGTTCATCATAGTACATGCGAATAATTATTCCAAAAAATCTTGATACTATTGGCATTTTGTATCTCTTTCTTTTTTTGCTAACTAGAATTTATACCGAATTATTTGGTAACGTGAAATCATGATATCTAGACAATTCCTCTGTAGGATGTAAGTATTTTGCGAGAATCAATAGTTAAAATCTGATTAATGATAATTCTTAATATCATGACCGTTGAGAATTCTAAATAACAATCCATACTATCCCATGTAATTTGTTTATCAGAATGTTTCATTTACCCCCGCCATCGTATAAAGCATATTCATATAAGGTTATGAAATGTAGCAACTTTTGTACAATAAAAACAGGCCTAATCCATAATGTTACCCTGAATAACTAGATATAAATTCCTACTCCCCAAGAATCTCTTTCAAATCATTCGCTACAAGATAACCGTATATCTCAGTGATATTTGATTCAGAATATCTGATATGCACAAGAATTAATATACCATCACAATTAGTTTTTAGAATTTCAATAAATCAGTAAATTTTGCCTCGATTTTTGATCGTTATATACCACCGTAGCTTCCCTGCTCGACATCAGTCTGCCTGCCTGGCTACGCCAGTCAGACAGGGCGGGCAGGACGGCACCCCTCGTTCCGTAGTAACTCCTTGCGGAGCAATGACTGCAAATCCACCGGTAAATTTGGGACTAAGCGCCTAAATATTTTGCCAGATTGTCACTCAAGTTTCGCACGTCTGATCAATTAGATCCATTATAGAATTTCTTTGTCACATTAGTCCCGATGCATCGGGATTATCTTTATCGTCATCCCGACAAGCTTGTCGGGATGAAATATTTCCTGTATATCTTGTTAATCTCGTCTAAAATGAAAATTCCTATATAATTAAATTAGGTCAGACTGCCGGTATAATTGCGCAATCATTTTAACTCAAATCTTCCATTTAAATAATCAATAATAATGCGACGATCTTGAGCTATATCAATCCCTAACCTACCATCTGACTTTACAAATACTATCCCTTTTTGAAGGCTTATTCTAATAACTTTAAAATGCAAAACATTCCCATTAAGAATGAGTGTTAAATTGGGGATTATTTTTGTTTCAGTCTTTTCAAAACCACCTGCTGACCAATGAGTGATTTTTTTACTATATGCATTTTCAATGTTGATCATCATCTAGTGACAGGTCAGATAGATAATTAAAGTCAAGATTTTCAATGGCTTCCCAGAACGTTTCATATTCAATAGATTTCTTTGATACAAAATTATACTCATCATTTGTGGAACTAATCTTTAGTTTTGAAGAGGAACAGGCATTAACAATAAAAATAAGTAATAATAAGTATTTTAACACTGATTTATACTGCTTGGAATTATTGTTCACTAGCGGTCTAACGGCCAAGATCACCGGGTGGACGGACCAATACGGTGGATGTTGAAAAACCAAACAACGTAAACTAAGGAAACGAGTTTAAAAACCGAAAAACGAGCCTGCTCCAGTGCATCTCCTTGTTGGGTAGCTCTTCCAGTATATGCCTTATTTGGTGGATGTCATAGCGGTTAGCCACGACGAATAGTTTTCAAATTTTTCATGTACTTTACAAATCCCTAAACGAAACCACTCAATTTTCCATCCCTCCGAGAAGGAGGTACGGATATCATCTTGGCTCATTGTTGGAGGGTATCGCTTTGGGTAAACGGGATATTCTCCTGCCTCGTCACCGAGACACATCATGAGAAATCGACCCTTGCTCACACAAACTTCGCTCAGTGCGCGAACGTAGCGTCGACGGTCCGCGTCACCAAGATTGTGGAAAAGCCCGAAGTCGATCACAGTGTCGAATCGCTTAGCAAGAGTTCCGATGTGTAAAGCATCGAGCGTTATAAACGTTACATCGACTTCTGCCTCGCGAGCTTTTTGTTTGGCAATACTAATAGCTTTGGCGGAAAAATCTACACCGGTAACATCGAAGCCGCGACTGGCAAGATAAATGGCATTGTTACCGTCACCACATCCGATATCTAGAACCGTGGGTCCGCAAACTTCCCCCTTCTCTGCCGCTGCTATGAGGTCAGGCTGTGCTTCGTCGATGATCCAAGGTGGTTTACCGAATCTATACCAGAGATCAAAAAATAGGTTCTTGAATGATCTTATTTTGATTAACATATTTTTCTCCTTATTACTGCCCAACGCCTACAATCACTGGCAAATTCGGAGTGCCAGCGTAGAATTTGTCCAGTGCATTGTTTTGTTATGTGTTCTTATCATCATATTCTCATTGGTTTGAATAAACGCCCGTTTTAATGGCGTTTATTTTTTTTAGCGGTAGTTTTCTTATAATCATTCTGTACAATTTCTCTTATTCCATTTACGTAGGGTGTAGGTTTAAAATCAAAGCGTTTTTCAAATTTGCTACTATCAAATACATAGTCTCTGTCGTATTGATACATCATTTCAACCATCTCTCTCATAATAGGTACAAACAATCCGATAATTTTCACAAGAAATTTGGGTACAGCTTGATATTTAGGTTTTACTCCCATTTCCTTGGCAATTGCCTCTATCCATTCTTTGCCAGTAAACGGATTTGCTGCTGTAGGCAAATGCCAAATTTGGTTGTATGCGTCTTCAGTATTTCCCAGTAGTGCGGTTGCCTTTCCAGCATCAGGTGTGTAAGTAAAGGAGTGCTTGAAATTGACTGAACTCATCCAATTTGCTTTCTTCCCATTGTTCAAAGGTTTAAAAACTGTCTCTGTAAGCATACTGGTGTTTTGAATTTTGGGACCATAAAAATCAGCTGAACGAGCTATTAGGGCAGTTAGTTTACCTTCCCTAACCTTATCCATGATCATTTTAGCTATTTCAGCCCTGACTTTCCCTTTTATGCTTGGAGGATTGATAGGAGTTTCTTCGTTCATACCATTCAAATGATTAGAATCGTACATATAGATATTATCGAAGAACACCAATTTGCAGTTATGTTCTATACAAGCCTTAATCACATTGAATATGAGTTTTGGCCAACTTTCCTTCCACACTTTTATACTGTAAGGAAAACCTAATGTGACATAAACTACAGATGAACCTTGAACAGCTTTTCGAACATCAGCAGCATTTAATAAGTCTGCCGACATAAGTTCATCAGTCGTGTTAACTTTTTTAGAGTTCCGACTTACCAGCCTAATTTCACTTGTGAATTCTCTAAGTGCTTTAGCCAATTCGATTCCAATTGCTCCACCTGAGCCTAATATTGTTTGCATATTCTTTTCCTTTTTTATATTACCGCCAACTATTATATAAATTCATTGTTCTTATCACTCCAGATTAGCAGGATAAACACAATTGCGCTTATATCTACTATACACATAACGATACGGGTGACTGGTTGTGAACAAAAGGAGTAAACCTATTAAATACAGAAAACTTGAATAACAGAAGACTATGTAAATTTAAAATAGCTGTTCACAATCCAGTCTACTCGATGGTTAGATATGGTATTTGAATTAAATTGTAAAAGTTTGGTTAAGTATCGTCTTTAAGTTTACTCTCTTTTTGTTGTTCTGGACTATTTTCTTTCTCCTTATCTATAATTCCTAAGTGAGGGAGCAATCTGAGAAAGCCAAGATATAAGAAAGCCGATATCCAAGTATAGAGAATGTACCCTTCGAATATGAGATGGTCGGAGAGAACTTTTTTTGCTTCATCTGTTTCTTCGAGTGTGCCTAGGAGTTTTGCGGAAATCAACTCCGCCGATCCATTCCAGATTATAATGCCAAGTAGTACGCTTCCACCAACAATGGAGAGAATATTCTCAATAATCTTAAATTCTTTCGGATGTTTATATGCCACGAACGCTAAACCAGTAGCACCTGCTACAATTAGACCTGAAATTAAAGTATTCATATTTTTCCTACATCTAACGGAAAAAATAACCTGCGTGAAATTTAGTACCACAAGTCATTTCCTTTTTCAAATTTACTGTTTTAAGTCCCAAATACATAAATTCACGCTGCTAGCATTTCACGTCTGGTTCATTGATTGTTAGGTTTCTGTTTAGGAATCTTTCGTGTAGACATTTCCAGCAGCTTTCTCGAAGGATATCGTGTAACTACTAATGCTTTCAGCTACCTTTAACTCTTCAAACACCAATGCCACCTCATTAAATGAGAGTAAGCCTCGATAGAAATAATTCCAAAGGTCGCTCCGATGTTCTTGTTCGTGATTTGTACCTAGCATCCCGGAAATCTGGAATTGCGGTGGAAAGCCCCCATACATATTCATTATTTGGGGCGATGCACCATGAACGAATCCGGAATACGCTTTGCTAAGCGTACGCGTTAGCTCAGTGGCATAACTAGGATTTGAAATTCCCATATCAGTTTCTTTTCTTGCAATGTAGGCTATAATTTTCTTCCTTGGTATCAAAGGTCGTTTCTGAGTTGAAGCAACAGGATTTTCTGGAATATCAAATTCTTCCTCATAAAACGCATCAAGATAGCGAAGTTGTAACTCTGTAGTTCCATCTCGCAAACGCGCGTAAGCAAGAAATGATATATCTTGTTGTAATTCTTCAAGTATTCGGTTGATCGCAACCTGTTCTTGCAGAAAACCACAATTCAGTAAAATTCTTGCAGAATGTAATCCCGTTACAACTCGTGCAAGCTTTTGAATAAGCGCCTGTTCAAGAGTTTTTTCTTTGTAGCGGAATACAAAGCTGTGGAGGAATGGTATCTTTTTGGGCTGTGGTATACTCTTCTCAAGTAATCGGAACCAAGATTCCATCTGTTCAAGGCATAATGTGAATTGGGTATCCATTTATATGAAACCTAACTAGTATTTATACAGAATTATTTGGTAACGTGAAATCGTGATATCTAGACAATTCCTCTGTAAGATGTAAGTATTTTGCGAGAATCAATAGTTAAAATCTGATTAGTGATAATTCTTAATATCATGACCATTGAGAATTCTAAATAACAATCCATTCTGTCCCATATAATTTGTTTATCACAACGTTTCATTTACTCCCACCATCGTATAAAGTATATTCATATTGGGTTATAAAAGGTAACAACTTTTGTACAATAAAAACAGGCCTAATCCATAATGTTACACTGAATAACTAGATATAAATTCTTACTCCCCAAGAATCTCTTTCAAATCATTCTCTACAAGATGACCGTATATCTCAGTGATATTTGATTCAGAATATCTGATATGCACAAGAATAAATATACCATCACAATTAGTTTTTAGAATTTCAATAAATCAGGAAATTATACCTCGATTTTTGATCGTTATATGCCACCGTAGCTTCCCTGCCCGACATCAGTCTGGCGGGCAGGAGGGCACCCCTCGTTCCGTAGTAACTCCTTACGGAGCAATGACTGCAAATCCACTGGAAAATTTGAGACTAAGCGCCTAAATATTTTACCAGATTGTCACTCAAGTTTCGCACGTCTGATCTATTAGGTCCATTATAGAATTTCTTTATCGCATTAGTCCCGATGCATCGGGATTATCTTTATCGTCATCCCGACAAGCTTGTCGGGATTGGATGAGAATGAATTATCCCGACATAATTATGTCGGGACGACAGTTTCTTTTGGTATCCCGACATTCATATGTCGGGAAAAAGTACAGATAATAACGGTAATAAGAAATTCGTCTCTATCTGTCGTAAGGAACGATAGACAGGTTTTTTATTACGATACTTAATGACTTTATTTATGAACATCTTCTCCACAGGATGCTGCGCATAAAATATAAAACACTTATTATGTGCGAAACTTAATTTATATTAAAAAATTGCTTCTATTCTTCAGTGAAAGTTGTATCTGCCTCTACCACCGGTGGTTTGGGTTTCTCCCCCCAGTAGGTAGGACGAGTCTGAAGTTGGAAGATGATATTTGAACTTGTCTGGTACACATTAGGATCATCATTAATCCGGACGTAATTCCGGGAGTAGTCTGATCTTGAACTTCCAAACACAAATCGACCCATAGATTTTCCTGCATAGTCATATATGGATAACATTGTACCGGTAGAGTCATCCACTGCAAACTTCGACCATTTTTCAGGATTCTGTGACACGACTGATTCCCTGCGAGTGGTTAACACTCTATCAAAAAAATTATCGAACGATCTCTGTTTAACTATTAATGAATCATTATCTACTATTTTCCAGGTAGTATCCATGCGGATTAGCTCTAAGAATTCATCACCCTTGGTTATTGTAAATCGAAAAACATCTTCCGTATTTCCGGTAAACAGATCAGACTTTTTAGCCGTATATTTTTTTTGTCCTTGTTGATTAATGAAAAAGAAGATTAGCAAGATAGCCAGAGCGCCAATAGCTAATTTCGTTCTGTTAGTCATACAGTTCCTCCAAGAATTTCGATCTGCTAGAACGGCGCTTAAAACGTATTGCACCAAACGCGATGATCAAGGTGGTTGGGAGAATAATGTTGATCCACTTCCAACGACTTTTGGTATTGTCAGCCAATTCTTCTAACGGTCGGCTGGTTATTTCCCTCGATCGCAAGGAAATAAGCCCCCTGTCTCCCACAAGATAATCGATGGTATTCAGAATAAATATGTGATTTTCAGGAGATGCCCCTCCCCCACTATCCAACAGAAATCTAGAATCCGCCACCAGGATTATTTGACTTACAATACCTGACTCCTGATTTACAATCTCAGACCGGGCAGCTAACAATTTCCCTTTTTCACTCAACCGGCGTAAAGCAGGATTGGCTTTCGGATCAGGATTCAAATTAAAAAATCCTTTCATGGTGGAGGAATGGTCTGAAGTGTACATCAAAGGGGTTACACTATAATTTGAATTCTCGGGGATGGAATCCAAGATTATTTCACTGGGGAAAATCAGTTGCATCTGCTCCAACCCGCTTACCAATGCTTCCTCTTGATTAAAATTCCGGACGATGGGGAGAAATGGATAATCCATGGGGACTGCCATGCGGAAAAAGCCAATATTCTGCTGGACGCTCACCTTCCCACAAATTCGATCCAATACCAAATTGTCAGCCAACGATAATCCGTATCCTTTGAGGAAATCAAAAATATCAGATTGAATCACATTTGCCCTCTGAGTCTGTATGTCGGTTTTTACTTTGCTCTGGGTAATAAACAGGTTTCCCCCTCTATTAATAAAGGATTTTAGGTTGTCACTCTCGCTTATTCCCAATGAATCTTCTAGACCGTACATTACAACAACATCAATATTTTCGGGGACGGGATCAGCCAATTCGATGTATCGCACATGATATCGCTCATTAATCAACATTTCAATATTTTGCGTTGTAACATCAGTTTCTTTTACTCTGGCAATGGCGACCGTTTTTTTATTTGTCTCCACAAGTTTTTTAATTCTCGTTGTTATTTCGTATTCTAACCCTGTTGTCGTTTGGATTAAGGGAATCACTTCTCGCCGGTCTTCAAATAAAATCGCCATTCCCATGAAAACCCTTTTCACCTCAAGTTTATCGTCCTCAATAACCTGAAGTTGGACGGGTTGAATACCCGATTTTCGCGCTTCCTGTTCGAGCTCATCATCTGCGTCGGGGCGATAAAATTCAAAACGAATTTTCCCGTTTGAGTACGCTGCATATTCTTCCAATATATCCTGTAAATAACGCCGATTATTCCCATATTCACCAGGAAGGTCATCGGAAAAATATACTTTCATTGTCAGTATATCATCTATATTGTTAATAACATTCCGACTTGAATGAGATAATGAATACATTTTATTATCAGTAAGATCTAACCGGACAAACCAGTTCCTTGAAATAAGGTTTAACAGTATCAAACCGGTTAGAACAATTATTCCCGGCACAACAATAGATTTCTTCAATTTCAACTTCATGTTTACCTCCACTTCCTCACTTCAATCGATTGAACAGTCAAAAAGAGGAAAAAACCCACCACTGATGCAAAATAGATCAAATTCCTGGAATCAATTACGCCTCTGGATATATTGGATAAATGATATTCAACACTGAGATACTGTATAAATCCGGACAATCCCGAAGGAACAAAGAGCAACATTTTATCCATGAGATAAAAGACCAGTACGACGAACACACCCAAAATAAATGCCACTACCTGGTTTTCCGTAATACTGCTGGTGAAGGTACCGATTGAAGCATACGCCGCTCCGATGAGCGCCAAACCAAAATATCCGCTGAAGAGAGCGCCATAATCCACATTAGTTCCTACATATACCAGTGTAATAAAATGAACAACTGTCGCTCCGAGTCCCAGTAGAATTAAAGTGAAGGCCGCAAGGAATTTCCCAATGACAAATTCACTATTCGTTATAGGGAGAGTGGTAATTATTTCTATCGTACCTGTATTTTGTTCCCCTGCTATCAATCCCATAGAAACTGCGGGGATAAAAAAGAGATAGACGATGGGTATAATGCCAAAAAGAATCCGCAAATCAGACTGATTAATAAGGAAAAATGTATTGGTGAAGAAATATCCGTTTATAATCGCAAATATCACCAGGAAAATGTAAGCCATGGGGCTGTTGAAGTATGCTCTTATCTCCCGAAGAAATATTGTTTTTATATTACGCATTGGCTCCTCCTGTCACTGTCAGGCTACGAAATATATCTTCTAAATTCGCCGTATGGGGATTCATAGAAAGAATGATCCATTTGGAGTCCACAGCAAACTTGAATAACTCCTCTCGGGGATCATTTTCTCGACTGTATTCCAAATGAAGGATTTGGTGACCATTTTTAGGTTCGCTATTTAAAAATTTTACAGAAGGGATTGCACTTTCAATATTTGAGACACTATCTATTGTGGCATCCTTCACTTCCATAGTTAAATGGACGTTCCCCATAAAATTGCTCATTAATTCCTCATTGGTGCCATCTGCTACGATTTCTCCTTCGTGGATAATGATTATTCTATCCACGGTCACTTGGATTTCCTGCAAGATATGACTGGACATGAGAACCAGTTTTTCCTTTCCCAACTCCTTGATTAATCCACGAATTTCTACAATCTGATTGGGGTCTAAACCTGTCACAGGTTCATCGAGGATCAAAATGTCAGGATCGTGAATCATCGTCGAAGCTAAGCCGATACGTTGTCTGAATCCTTTGGAACAGTTAGAAATCGTTCTGTGAACAACCCCTTTTAGTCCGCACTGTTCCACCACTCGAGCCAGAGCTTCTTTGAACTGTTTCCCACGAATTTTGCGAATGTCAGCAATAAATTCTAAGAAATCATAGACTGACATTTCTGAATAAAGAGGATTTAACTCAGCGAGGTACCCAATCTGTTTTTGAATTTCATAGGCATGATCCAAAATATTGAGATCATCAACGTAAACTGTTCCGCCAGTGGGGATCAGAAATCCGGTGATCATTCTCAGTGTGGTTGTTTTTCCGGCACCGTTGACTCCCAAAAATCCTACAATTTCACCGTCATTAATTTCGAAATCAATGGACCTTACTGCCTCTAAAGACCCAAAATTCTTAGACAAACCCGTCACTTTTAACACGTCCTCACTCCCTCAATAGTCTAATATTATATGAAAACCTGATTTGTACAACAAACCAGGCTTTTAAAAGGTTCCGAATTTAATAGATTTCTGGAAAAAATAGCTAATATTTATGCAAACTCTTCCACCTGATCTATTGCAGTGACCACAGAGATAAAATTGCCATCAAGAATTACATGTAGTCTGTTTTCACTCGGATTCTCAAGCATAAACTTTGACAGCCTGGACAGAATCTCCCGGTTAATGACCCTGTGGATGGGACGGGCGCCATATTGCAAATCATACCCATTCTCCACCAGGTAATCTTTCACCTCTTTAGAGACGGTCAATTCTACGCCCTGACTTTCCAACCGTGAAAATATCCGGTTTAATTGCAAATCGATAATCCTCCGGATAACCGGCTCTGTTAAATTGTTAAATGTGATAATATCATCGATCCGGTTGATAAATTCCGGTCGCATAAAATTCTTTAACTCAGTTTCGCTCAGGTTTGACGTCATGATAATGATGGTATTTTTGAAATTTACAGTTCTACCCTTTGTGTCTGTCAGGCGACCGTCATCCAAAATTTGCAATAACAGATTCAGAACATTGGAATGAGCCTTCTCCACTTCATCAAACAGAATAACAGAATAGGGACGACGGCGTATCTTTTCCGTCAATTGTCCCCCTTCATCATACCCAACATATCCCGGCGGACTGCCAATCATTTTCGCAATTGAATGGGGTTCCATGTATTCGCTCATATCAATACGAACCAGCGCCCGCTCATCATCAAATAGAGTCTCCGCCAATGTCTTTGCCAATTCCGTTTTTCCTACACCCGTACTCCCCATAAACAGGAATGACCCTAACGGTTTTTCCTGATCGGTTATGCCTACTTTTGACATCCTGATAACGTCTGCTACACGATTGACCGCCCCTTTCTGCCCTATCACACGTTTACTTAACTGTTTCTCAAGGTGCAAAAGTTTTTCCTTTTCCCCTGCCAGCATTTTGGTTGTCGGGATGCCTGTCCACTTTGCTACTATATCTGCAATATCCTCGGTGCCGACTTCCAACTTCAAGAATTGATTATTCTCAATGATCTGATTCACACTCTCGATTTCCTTCTCTAATTTCGGAATATCGTTGTATTGAATTTCTGCTGCTTTCTGTAAATCACCCTCACGCTGCACCCTCTCAGACTGACTATTCAACATGTCCATCTTTTCTTTGAGAGACTGAAGTCGGGATACAATTTCTTTTTCCTTTTTCCAAACAGTGTTTAATTCGTTTAACCGAGACTTTAATGAGGTTATTTCCTTTTTAACTTCAATCAGACGCTCCCTGGAACGAGTGTCTTTTTCCTTTTTCAGAGCTTCTTTCTCTACCTCAAGTAACAACAATTTTCTGTTTGCATCATCGATAACAACCGGAGCAGAGTTCATTTCCATTCGGATTTTAGACGCAGCTTCATCCATGAGATCCACAGCCTTGTCAGGTAGAAACCGGTCGGAAATATACCGGTCAGACAAAGTAGCTGCGGCAATCAAAGCTGAATCCTTGATATGAATCCCGTGGTGAAGTTCGTACTTATCTTTTATTCCGCGTAAAATGGTAATCGTATCTTCCACACTCGGTTCAGCAATGTAAACTTTTTGAAAACGTCTTTCCAGCGCGGCATCTTTTTCAATATACTTCTGGTATTCATTTAGAGTGGTTGCCCCTATCACTTTCATATTACCGCGAGCCAATTCCGGCTTGATCATATTGGAAACATCCATCTGACCTTCCACAGCGCCTGCTCCAACAATGGTGTGTAACTCATCAATAAAAACGATAATTTCACCCTCACTATCCACAACCTGTTTGATGAAATTTTTCAGACGTTCTTCAAACTGCCCTCTATACATGGCGCCTGCAATCATTGCACTCAAATCAAGAGCTATCAACTGCTTGTTTTTGATGTTATCCGGTACGTCTCCTTCGATAATCCTTTTTGCTAATCCTTCCACAACGGTTGTTTTCCCCGTCCCCGGCTCTCCGATAAGGACAGGATTGTTTTTCGTCCTTCTTGATAAAATCTGAATTATTCTCCGGATTTCGGATTCTCTCCCAATAACCGGGTCAATTTTCCCTTCCTTTGCTAAGGATGTAAGGTTTGTCCCGTAACGCTCTAAGGCATCGATACCTTGTTCCGGGTTCATCTGTTGCATATTCTGGTTCATATATTTCTCCTCTATTTTTCACGCTGCATATTGCGAATATCATGCCGAAGAGAATATGACGCATATATGACAAACCACACGGCATATTGACACACTGAAGTGTCATTATATCCGAGTGCGGTCTAATAATCTACTTGAAAAAGCTCTGTATATAATAAAAAGGCGGGAGAGCCCCGACACCCCGACCTTCGGTACGGGACTGTAAGCTTCGTGTACCTGCCCATCCGGCAGGCGGGCGGGATTTCCCTGCGCCTTGTCGCCTCTGCCCGTCGCCAGACGGGGCAGACAGGCGTTACACCCCAACAGGGAGTAAGGAGCGTGGGAGCAGGTGGATATGGATAACTAATAATCCCAAAGTTTATATTGTACACTATGACGAAGATTATTCTCCCAAATGACGCACCGTTGCGTATTTCCTGGGTACTACAATGTCGGCAGTTCTGATCTCACTTTCAGAATCACTTTTTATTTGAACATCCATGATTTCGATAAAATTCGCAGTATATTCTTTCAGGATACCGTGATGTTCATGCGCAGTGTCACCATACCTCAAATGAAGTACTACTTTTCTCCCAACATATTTTTCCAAAAGAGGTTCATAAGACGTCAATAATGTTCCCTTTACCTCACTTCCAATTTGTTTTAAATATTTATCCTGTGATCCAATAATACTCCCTCCTATGGAAGTCCGCTTTGCCTGCCCAATAAATAGATTTAATATTTCCATCAAAGAATCTTTCACAGTATTAAACATATTCCTGATTCTTCGATTCAGGCGCTTCATTCCTTTTGGTCGATAGGTTTTATTGAGTTCCTTTTCCCTGGAAATCTTTGATCTATTATCCAATTCGTCAAAGAATCGGAAAATTGTAGCGATATTGGGATATTCATTTTTATAAAGGATATAACTGGTTTCAATGTGTCCATCCTGATCACGATGGGGAGATGGGTAAAGTAATTCTAATCCGGTTGCTTCAACAGAAAGTACTCCCCAAATATCTTTTCCTCCCACGGTTTTGACTCTCACCGGCGAACCGGAAAAATCTTTAAGACACTTATCGCGATGGCGCCCTCGGATAAACGCTCCGATAAAAGTCGCAAGGACAATGAAAATTACGGTAATGAGAAATGTGTTAGGCATATTAATCCTATATTTTTACGTCTATAAACTAAGAAAATGTGAAGTAATTTGAAAACGTTGATTGAACTTCAAGTATTGATTTTTTTAGAATTATTATTACTGTTACGGTTCCAGAGAAGCATATTGGTGCCAGAACCTCACCGATTCCGCCCAATCATCTGATGAATAGTGAGCGGCCGTTCCTCCGGGGAGTTGGAGTTGATTTCGCATCATGGTCACAGGTCCAATAGGTAATTTGTCTACTCCCTCCGGAATAGCGTGGATGCTGACTAACTCCCACTCCGTATCGGTTGTATTCTCATTATTTTCTTTAAGTACGTCATGACGGTAAAGTATGAATTCTATTTTTTTCGCTTTGAGTCCCGAAACTTCAGGATTCATCGCTCTAATTTGAATATACGGTTCCTCCCCTTTCCTCCGTGTTACCCATTCCGCTTTAAGAATAGTGTTCTTATCAATTTTAACATAAGGACAGATAAAATGTTTTGCTATTGCGTAGGTTCCTTCCACGATCACTACTCCATCTCGGTATCCTTTTCGAAAAAACCCATTATTAAATCGTAATTCTACATAATCGACAATTTCTTCAAATGATAGGTCACGAGAATACGTTTTCCCTGAACTTTTTGTTTGACGCCTGACAAAGTCATTCACAGCAATACGATGTTTTTCCATTGAATATCCTCCTTTGGTTACTTTAAAAATATCAACGAACACATAACTCAGACAAAACCGTCCGTCAGCTGACGGATCCTATGGACCCGTAGGGTCTCCTGTGGAGGAAAACCAAAAATCCTGAAACTTCGGGATTCCTCGCTATACCTGTCCGCCTGTCTGCTATGTTGGTACGACAGGCAGGCCGTTTCACTCCCTGCCTGCAGCAGGCAGGCGGCAGGCGGGCAGGGCAAGCACAAAATGCATCCTGAATATTTGGAACATGATTAAGTACCTAAAAAATATTACTAAAAATAATTACAACAAAGTGTTGACAATGTTAAACAAAACGGTTAATATCCCTATAGGGGTCAGAAAACAATTAATGATGAGTGAAGGAGTAGAATATGAAATATTTTAATCCAATCTTAAGTGTAGTGTTTATCCTTGCAGTTGCTTTTGCTCCAATTATAGCGCAGGAGGAAGAAGAAGCAACAGGTCAAGAGGAAGCCATTACAGAAGAAGAAGCAGTGCAGGAAGAAACTGCTGTTGAGGAAGAAGCAGTGCAGGAAGAAACTGCTGTTGAGGAAGAAGCAGTCGTTGAAGAGGCGGCTGCTGAAGCTGTAGAAGAAGCCGTCGAAGAAGAAGTAGAAATAGCAGCTGAGGAAGAAGCGATAGAAGAAATAGCAGAAGCAGAAGAAGCATTGGAAGCCGAAGTTGCCAAACCAGGATTTGTAATTAGTGCTGCATTGGGTGGTGCCCTGATATCAGGAGATTATTTAGCATCCGGTCCAATAGGATTCGGAGTAATCTTACAAACACCACTTGCCATTCCATTAGGTCCAATTACCTTTAATTTAGGACTTGTGATTGCTACAGGCTCTGGCGAATGGGGAGGAGACAAAGATGCGAGTGTTCTTGAAATCTGGCCGTCTGTGTCTTTTCAAGCAAATGACATAGTCCCACTCCCCGTTCCACTTACTCTTTATGGCGGCGCAGGAATCTTTGGTGAAGGGATTGGGCTAGCTGCTGGTGCGGGAATTCTGGTAAATGCACTTATTCCTCAAAAACTTCCCGTTATCATTACCGTAGGGGCCAACGGAAATTTACTTACTGATATTGATGGAGCTAGCACCACTACTTTTTACCTTAGAGGATATGTGACTGTCGGGTATCCGTTACCTATGTAATCACCTGTTGATCATAAAAATAAAAAAAGGGCGATCCCGAGTAATCGGTACGCCCTTTTTTGTCATTGGTTTTTGGTAATATGTTATCTGTAATTATTTCAATCTATAACGAAAGATTCACCTGCGAAGAGATTATTCAAAAAGTCAAGTCTGTACAAATCGAGACTCAAATTATTATAGTGGATGATGGTTCAACAGACGGATCGAAGGAAATTCTGGAAATAGTAACCGGTATCGATTTAATTCAACATAAACAGAATCTCGGTAAAGGTGCGGCTGTTCAATCAGCCATTCCCTTTATCAAGGGCGACTACGTTATTCTACAGGATGGCGATCTGGAATACGATCCCGATGATTACAAAAAACTCTTGGAACCTCTTATCAAAGGAAAAGCTGAAGTGGTTTTTGGTAGTCGATGGCTAGGAAAAAGAAATCAGTGGACATTCCACTACTTCGGGAATCGCCTCATTACCCTATTCTCAAATATCATCAACCAACGCTGGATTAACGATATGGCTTCTTGTTACAAAGCAAGCCCTGCTGATATATTCAAGTCACTTAAGCTAAAATCAAATGGGTTTGGATTAGAGGCAGAAATTACGGCAAAAGTATTTCGACATGGATATCAGGTGTTGGAAATCCCGATAAACTATAAAAGACGAACAGTGAGTGAGGGGAAAAAAATCAGGTTTAAAGATGGTTTGGTGGCAATGTGGAGCTGCTTGAGGTATCGGTTTTTTGATTGAAGCTACTAAGAACCGTTTGGCCACACTTCTCCGCCCGCCGGACGAATAGGTGTACCTTAAATTTTAAGCTGAGTACTCTGCGGAACCGATGATCATATCAACCACAGCCAGCAGCCAGATATGATGGGTCATCTCCACGATGTTATATGCTCGACTATCCACCCAAAAATTTAAGGTACCACTTTGGCGCAAGGGATTTCCCGGATCGAATCCTGAGAACGTGATCACATCAATGCTCATCTTTTTGGCAGTCTCCGCCGCTTTGAGCATGTTCACCGATCGACCACTGGAGCTAATGAGTACGAGGACGTCTCCCTGGTCACCATAAAATTCCACTGACTTTGCCACCCATTCCTCATATCCGTAATCGTTGGAAAAACAGGTAATAAGATCGGCTTCATTGAAATTTATCGCCCGGACGCCGGCGTTCTTGGTTAGATCCACCGCCACATGAGATGCCATGGCAGCGCTGCCTCCATTCCCGGCGAAGATAATTTTTTTGTTTTGCTTACTCGTATTTAACCACAGATCCTTAATCTCCAGCAAATCGTCATAAACGGATTCGTTAAAGATTGATTCCTTGTATAAGTTGAAATAATCTTTTAACCGATTTTTCTGATTTTCCATATTGTTCCTTTTACACTTAAGGATGCTAAACCTACTTTGTTTAAATATTTGATGTGGGAATAAATCCTTCTTCTGCCACAAATTTCTGTGAGATCAGATAATGTTCTCTCATACCTAAGAGATGCAGAAACTTTTGATAATTTGTGATAATCTGCAGCCGTTCCCCTCATTTTTACTTCCAGGGCAATAAGTTTACCCTTCAGAATGAAATCAATTTCTGTTCCGGTGCGTCTCTGATAATAATTGAGAGTGCCATATTTCCGGAGATTCAGGAAAACCGCATTTTCCGGAAGGTTGCCATCTGAAACACGGGAAAACTGATTCAGCAGACCGTTATCACAAAAGTATACGTTCTTTGTTCCGCTAATTTCCCGATCCACATTCTTATGTGAACGGTGGTAACAAGAATAGAACATACGTGGCTTCCAGAAAAGAAATATAGGAATAAACTGTTTCTCTTGATACACCCACCTCGGAACTTAATTTCGTTATTTCAAGCTTTGACCCTACTCTCTGCATCAGGAGAAACAACAAATCTCTAAATGCAGACATCCGGCGGAAATCCGCCATTACCCTTACATCTTTTTCAAAGTACGAGGTAAATATATCACTAAGATACCTTTGTTTCTGAGATTCATCTTCAGTCAGTACAACTTGGGGAAATCCGCCAAACGTTAAATACTCCTCATAATGTTTTTTCAATTTCTAAAAAGATACTTCGTTTTTCTCTTTGTATATTCTCAGAAAATCCCGGGTGGACGTCCTGGTTATACCTTTAAATACCAAAAATTCTTCAAAATCCAACGGAAAGAGCTCGAAAATCACTTTTCTCCCCGCCAGGCTCTCCGGAAACAAATTCTTTAAGTAAAAACTGCTCGACCCTGTTACAAAAAATTTGACATCATAATGACCAAATAAATTACAATATTGTCAAATAATATTGGACAAAATTATAACTATAATGTCGTGTGATGGAAGATGGTTGCCCCGCCAGCCTGAATGACCCATCCGAATGGCATGGCCGGGCAGGTATAGTCGGGGGCAGGTAAGGAACGACCTGTCCCGTTGCGAAGCTTTACGGGAAGTACCTGCCGGTTGGTCTGCCTTCAACATCAATACGCCAGACAGGCGCTCCTACCGGCTCGTCCAGGTTATAAGATGAACGGATTAACAACTTTCACTGACCCGTAGGATTGTCCGTGGCTAAAATCTTCCGTGTATAAGATCTTGCAATTTGAATGACTGGCAGCTTGAAGAATCAATGCGTCCCAGAAAGAAATATCCCAGTTTAATTGTGTATCAATAGCACTTAAAATCAACTCCGGTGAAAGAGTTACAATCTCCAGAGCCCGAAGTGATTCTATGGCAGTTTTTGCAAGTTCAGGAATAATTCCCAATTTCTTTGTGGATACGACATAAAACTCCTGTAGTACCTGAGTAGAAATAGTACCCAATCCGGTTGTTATCAGATCAGAAATCAATCTTTTTGCGGCTTCTCTTTTACTTCGAGCAGAACGATCATAAGCATATATCAGGATATTTGAATCAATAAACACTTTATTCAATTTCATACACTTTTTCCCTGTTCCATGTCCAACCGTGTGAATCTCCAGCGACACGATCACATACCCTTAAAAAACGGTCAGCAGCACCTTCACCATATTCTTCCCGTACCAATTCATCCAAGTAATCACGGATAATCTGATTCAGTGTTGTTTTATGTTTTTGAGCATACTCACGCGCTTTTGTAATAATATTCCTACTCACAGCTAACGTTATATTCATTATTCCTCCATATTAAGTGTACACATATTACGTGTATTTTATGATAAACTCAATATGTTATTACGGCTGGTCCCACGAAATATGGGGGAAAGTTATGGCCACAACGATACATTGTAAGGTTCCGCCTTCATTGGTTTCTTTATACGACGTAAATCTTAAGCGAGTCCATCATGTCAGTTGGCGGACAAGTAAATGAATATGCTGTATCCCCGAAATAATCGGGACAGGCAAAAAAAGGATCCATCAGCTGACGGACGGGTCAAACATCTAAATCCCGGTGGCTTTTTATCTTCATTTCAATCTCCTTTTCATTTTATTTACAGTGTTATCATCTAGATCCTCACTCCAAGCCCCCAGTCCCTAATCAAGATCAAACCCCCTGTATGGTCTCCGTCATCCGACGGATCCCTACAGGGCAGGCAAATTACACCTCTGGAAGTTATAATAATCCTTTGTGCCCTTCGTCTGCCCTGTGACGACGCAGGAGTATATCGGGGTGTCTTTCCCACATGCTATCTGTTGGGCAGAGTGGTGAATCTTACTCCAAATCAAACCCAAATCCCCACACAAGCTGTGCTTTTAGATAGACACCCCCCTGTTCACTTCGTGAATTCCCCCCTTGATAGGGGGGACTGCTATAGGCAATGTCTGATGGGAAAGGTTCATTAGACCAGCCGGCTTCCAGTATTCCGTATTTAGCGTGCCAAGAGAGGGAAATAGTGGTGAATTGATAAATAGTAATGGGTGGAGTTGGGAAGGGGACATCCTTTGTACCTGGAGAAGCCCACACCGTTTGTAGCGTATTGGCACCTTTCTCAAGGTGGGTGTATTTGACTGATAGAAGTATGTTTTTCCTCACCCAGTAATCGGCCAAAAACATCACCGACCAATTGTCGGGACCGTATTTGTATCCAATTGCATGTCCCCTGTTTTGCCAGGTGGTAAATTCACCATGATGGATATATGTCCAACTGTTAATCCGGTTTAATTCTGCTTCAAAAGTAAATTCGCGGTCTAAGACTGAAAAACCTCCATCGATTCCAACCTTCCATCCCAAAGGATTTGAGGTGTCATTTTTATCTACCTGATAATCATCTATAATGAATTCCCCAAAAAATGACAGATTATCTTTAAAATTATATCGACCATATAAAAATATGATGGAGTTATCATTATCGCTGCCATTGGTGGTTTCTTCATCTTTTTCCAGCGCTGTAAAAAAATAGGGTACAAACGGATTAAGGTATGTCCATTCAAAAGATCTACTTACACCGGTGTAAATGATCTGTTCACCAAGCCCAACAACCCATTTTTTATGTGGTGGCAGCCAGGTTAGACGATGACTGGCTATGTTTCGTTTTATCCTATTTCCATCAACTGTTTGTTCCGATCCTAACTGTCCGGCAAGAATTTCCAAATGGTAAGAACCTAAGTTAATACGAATATCCAAATGATCGTAAGATGGAGTGATCCCTGATTGAATTATGGATGATTCCCACGATTGTCCCCACCAGACGGGAGAGCGACCTAATTGTAGAGTAATATTATCTGTGCCGTACCGGATAAACGCATTGGTGAGACGACCACTCACTCCTCCGCGAGTATAAGTCTGTCCCAAAACATCTTCTCCATAGTAATCTTTTACCACTACAGGTTTAGCTAAAATTGAGATGTTCTGCCATCTCCCAGCTACCCAAAAATGATACTGAATGTCCGTTACATCACCAGATATTTTACTACTTGGTGCAATTCGCAGATAACCGTTCTTATCAGGTAAATGATAATATGGAATTTTGAAGTTATCGGTAGTAAAAGGGAATGGTTGTATGTACAAACTTAAGTTGTGAGTTCTGCGAAATTCCTGGCGGAGATAAATGTAGGTGGGGTCGTCTGGTGGGATTGGGAGGGAGTTAGAATATAAAAAAGTGACTAAAGAAATAAAAATAAGGTATATCCTAAATGATAAGGACAAAATAGTAATCATCATGTCATTGCCTGTCTTTTCGCCAGCCTGCCCGCCAGACTGATGTCGGGCTGGAAGGATCCTCCCGACAAAGTCGGGATCGGGAAGCAGGTAAGAATAACACCCTGCTTTAGCTGGGCGGTTTGCATAAACTAACACATCCTGAATAGTGTCCCGACAAGCTTGCCTGCCTCGTCGGCAGACAGGTCGGGATACTTTTTTAATCATCAAAGATACCATACCTCTTTTTCCATTCATCATATTCTTCTTGAAATGTTTTTATTCTATGATGTTCTGATTGATTTTCAATATATCGCTTCACCTTTTCAAGTTGTGATATACTCACTGAAAACCCTCCATACCTCCCGACGAGTCGGGACCAACTGAATTTCCCATTCATTAAATGACTATCATTAATCCAATGAGATGATTCTCCTTTAAACTCTTGTAATACATCAGCCAAAAATTTATCAGCCTGCCCGACTGCGGCGGTCAGGCGGGAAGGTAAATTAATCAGTCCGTGAACATGTTCAGGTTGGATGTTAAGCCGTTCTAATGGAACACCTATTTCATTTCCTAGATTCATAAGATGGCGATATAGTTTTTTACCGGTTTCTTTGAACAAACATTTCCGGTGATTTTTTGTACCCCAGATGATATGAATCCAGATTCTCGTATGAGTATGTGTCATTTCTGCTTCCCAACTGAACGTTATTAGTAAGTCCGCTAAAGCGGACTATTGATGTTCTTATTGATCATTATCACCCAGCTAAAGCAGGATGTTACTCTTATGTTACTTTTTCATTATGATGGTGAATTATGCAAATTTTTCAAACAGGAAGCTGTCAATGTCAAAAAGCTTGCGTTGTCACGCATTTTGCGGGTTTAAGCATGAGTTGGGCTAAAGCCTTAGTATTTTGAGATATAATTACCCCCGACATAAATGATCGGGGCAATTATTATATTCAACTACCAGTGAAAATATCAGAAAAGAATGCTGCTTAAGGAATATTGGGATGAAACTAATTTACTTTACAACCGGATATTCTCAGACTTATAGGGGGTGTATTCGGGAATAATCTCTTTCAATTTGTTCTTTATAGCATTTGCATCAAATGACTTAGCAATTTCAACAATGTCACATATAAGAAACTTCAGTTCTTCCCAGGCTAAGTAGTTATCAGACCTGAGTATCATAATTTTGTCATGTTCGGTCTTTATTATCTGTTCACCGTCTATGACTAATTCTTCGAACATTTTCTCACCCGGGCGAAGACCTATATACTTAATGGGAATATCCACCTCCGGTTCAAACCCCGACAGACGAATGAGATCGTACGTCAAATCCTTAATTTTAATGGGATCACCCATCTCCAACACAAAAATTTCATTACCTTTTCCCAATGCGCCAGCCTGTAGAATTAATTGCGCTGCCTCAGGAATGGACATAAAATACCGTTTCATATCAGGGTGCGTGAGTGTAACAGGTCCACCTTTTTTAATTTGTATCTGGAAAAGAGGTATAGCACTTCCGGAACTACCGATAACATTACCAAAGCGGACAGCCATAAATTTTACCCCGTTTAGTCCAACAGCGCTCTGGATTATCATTTCAGCCAATCTTTTGGTTGCTCCCATCACATTGACTGGATTAACTGCTTTATCGGTGGAAACCAAAACAAACTTTTCAACACTATGATATGCCGATAATTCAACAAGATTTAAAGTACCCTGGACATTTGTTAACACAGCCTGATATGGATGAAGTTCTTGCATCGGTACATGTTTATAGGCAGCGGCGTGAAAAACAACTTCAGGTTTATAACTGGCGAACACATTATTCATATATTCTTTATTTTTAATATTTGCAAGAACGGCGCTGATGCTGTGATATTCTCTGTTTTCATGGCATTCTGATTCTATTTGAAATAGGTTATTCTCATTGTTGTCGAGCAAAATCAACAAATCCGGTTTATAGGTTAAGCAGTGGCGTACCAGTTCAGATCCAATGGAGCCTCCCGCTCCTGTAATGAGGACTCTCTTATCTTTTATATAGCCTTCTATACTGTTTCGATCCAAATATACCTCTTCTCTGCCTATAAGATCGATCAAAGAAACTTCTCGAATAGTTTGTGCGGTAACATTCCCATTGATCAATTCAATTATACTGGGTACAGTACGATAATGTTTTCCTGTTGACCTGCATACTGTGGCAATCCGTCGCATTTCTTCATTAGTAGCCGTAGGAATGCATATCAAAATTTCATCATAAGATTTGTTAAGATTGGGTAAGGTATTTGTAAAACCAAGTACCGGAACCCCATGGATAGTTCTGTTATGTTTTTGAGGATTATCATCTAAAAATCCGACTACCTCATATTGGTAGTATGGACGGCCATGGAGTTCACGAAGCATCTGCTCACCTGCATCACCTGCACCGATGAGAATCAATTTTTTATTTTTACCTTTTGAGTTTTTCTTCCCATTGGTATGATTCAATCTTGAAGGAAGAATATAATGAGTAAAAAAGACCCTTATACTAACTCGATACCCGATGATCAACAGTGTTGTAAGAATGTAGTCCAGGATGAATAGAGATCGAGGTATTCCTTGAAACCCTTTAATAAATCCTAAGGCAGCCACAATAAGTATAGAAACAGTTGTACTTGCTTTTGCAATACTTATTACATCCACCAGCCCTGTATAACGATACATTCCCTTATAAAGCCCAAACAGATAAAAAATCAGGAGTTTTACAATCACCGAGTAAATAGGTAGTTGCGGCAGGACGTAGCGATATTCGGTGGGAAAAATCAGGTCAAAACGTAGAAAGAAACTTCCGAAGAAACTGGCAAGGATAAGGAAGGCATCTACCAGCAAAATAAACCAGAAATGTGAATCTTTGATCCTAAATGCACTAAGTTTATTCATAAATCACATACCCCACCTTATAGTGATCAATCTATACAAATCTAATACCGTTTTGTAATAAAATACAGTGATAATTGAAAATTATCAAAAATAACTTCTCTTGAATTTATTGTCTTAGCGTATCTCTGATAATATCGATAATTCTATTTTGGTCATCAATACTAAGATTTGATCCGGAGGGTAAACACAGTCCCTGTTCGAAAAGTCGTGCAGATACATCCTCCCCGTTAGCGGTATAGTATTCGCAGCTTTTATATAAAGGTTGAAGATGCATGGGTTTCCAGACGGGGCGAGCTTCAATGTTCTCCTTCTCTAACGTATTAATGATCTGAGTACGACTAACACCTGTTTTCTTAGAATCAATGGTAAGTGTCGTCAACCAGCGGTTGGTCTTCCCGTTAGTAGCTTCCGGCATGAAATCGATACCGTCAATTTCAGATAAAGCATCAAAATAGCGTTGAAATATCCTTCGTCTTGCTTGCACTCGTTCATCTAAAACCTGAAGTTGTCCCCTACCTACTGCTGCCAACAAGTTGCTCATACGGTAATTGTAACCCAGTTCCTTGTGTTCATAGTGGAGTACGGGTTCTCGTGCCTGGGTGGCAAGAAAGCGGGCTTTGTTCACCAACTCTTCATCATCGGAAACCAGCATGCCGCCGCCGGAAGTAGTAATAATTTTATTACCGTTAAATGACAATATCCCCATTAGCCCAAAAGTACCGCATTTCTTTCCTTTGTATTCTGCCCCGATTGCTTCCGCGGCATCTTCAATAACTGCAACATTATGTTGGTCGCACAATTCTAAAATCGGGTCATAATCGCAACTTTGTCCGTATAGATCAACAGCAATCAAGGCTTTGGGTTTATATGTCTTAAACACAATTTCCAAAGCAGACAAATCAAGTGTCCATGTTTCAGGTGATACATCTATAAAAACCGGGGTTGCATTTTCATATAAGATAACGTTTGCGCAGGGAGCAAAAGTGAGACTGGGACAGAGAACTACATCTCCTTCTTTTACTCCAACAAGTTTCAAGGCAAGATGCAGAGCCGCTGTACCAGTAATCAATGCCGCCGCATAACCTACCTCAAGATACTCTGCCATTTCTCCTTCGAAGGCATCTACATGAGGACCTAATGGAGCAATCCAGTTGGAATCAAAGGCTTCCTGGAGTAACTCTCGCTCCTGTTCACCCATATGTGGAGGTGAAAGATAAATACGACTCACGTTGTTGTGCCTAGTTCTTGGGATAATTGTTTTATAGAATAAACGGTCTGCATCGGAGCATATTCACAGGACTGTGGTTCTTTACTGTAATGTTCACCTCCCTCAAGGCGTATTCGAATTGTATCCATTCCCAACCGGTTGGGTCCTTTGAAATCCTTTTCAGGATTGTCCGCAACATAAACAGCCTCATTAGGGTGAACATTTAATCGTTTTAGTATTTTCTTATAGGGAACAACATTTGGTTTCCAATAATCTCTTCCCAACTCATCAGAAAAAACAACTGCATCGAAGTATTCCGCCAACCCCAGAGCATCAAGTTTCTTCTTTTGTACCTCCAGATAGCCATCGGAGAGTAGCCCCAGTTTCTTAATGTTGGTCAGACTCTTCAACAGAGGACCTATACCGTCAAAGGGCTTTATGTTTGGTATGTGCTGGCGATACACAGCTATCAAATCACCAACGCTAATATCCGAAGCCGCAAAAGACCCAACCAGTCTGTCAAATAAGTTGCCTCGATGTCCGTCACGAAACATATTCCATAACAAATCAAAGACCTTCTCTCCATCAAGTTGACAATGATCGGACAACCACTGTGAGACCGCCTGAAAGCCGCTCTTTACAAAGTCCCCTTCCAGGTAAAGAGTATCGTCTAAGTCAAATACGACTGCTTTTGATTCTATTAAGATCGTCTTCTGACAAGAATGTTGATGTATCATAACGAGACAAATAGAGATTCTCCCTATACGAACCGAGGGGCGGGATATCAACTTCTTTACCGGAGATCAAAGCCAGATACCATCTGGGGGAATCAACACCTGCAGCAATGCCCAATGGAGCACCACCGCCATAGCGCATGTTTATTTCAGTAAAATAGTGCCTATCATCTTTGGTTATACATTGAATAGTTATTGGTCCAATTGCTTTCAGCCTTTTCGCAATTGTAACACAATCATTAATAATATCCTGATTGAATATCGTTTTCCCCTTAGCCACTTCACCCCAACGCACTTCAATTCGCTGGCGTAAGACAACATTTAATACCTTTCCATCAAAGTCACAGACCACATCATTAGTTATCTCAGGACCAGGCAAGAACTCTTGAATAACCGGGTTGTCCACAGTTGCCAGGAAGTAATTCATGTCTGCCGCTGTATTAACCTTGTGTGTCTCCTTTGCTGCACTCCCGTGCCTGGGTTTGATGAATACAGGGTACTCCAATTCTGCTGGATCAAATGTACCGGGTAGCCATGAGGCAGGTGACGCAACTCCTATTTCATTGAAGAATGCCGAGGTCAGCCATTTGTCTCTTGTAGTACAGACGCTTTCAATTGGTGACACAACAAGCTTTGCTCCGTGGGATTCAAGTCTTTCTCTATTCTCAGCGAGTACAGGAATATCTGGATCAATGAGTGGGAAAATGAGATGCACTTGCTCTCGTTTGCAAATCTTTTCTAATGAGGTAACGAAACCTGCGGAAGTCACTATCGGGACTATATAACCAATGTCAACTCCACGAAGCGCAGGAGCAAGCGGATCAATGTCAGTCCCAACAATCTTCCCATCAACCCCTAGATCTTTATAAGCTCTCCTCCACGCATCCATTAGCTCTACCCTACGTCCAACACTAGTGAACAATGTGTTAATTATCATTCCTAAAACCTTTAAACTCTTCCATGGTAGCATGCCCCTTCTGACTTATTCCTTCCCCTATCAATACTTTCCAGATGGTCATAAATAATATCTTTACATCAAGCCAGAATGATTGGTTTTCTACATACCACACATCGAATTTAAATTTTTCTTCCCATGTAATGGCATTTCGACCATTCACCTGTGCCCAGCCGGTAATGCCGGGTTTTACTTCGTGGCGACGAGCCTGCTCCGGTGTATATCGATTTAAATACTCCATTAATAATGGTCTTGGGCCAACAAAACTCATATCACCCTTCAACACATTCCATAAACTGGGGAGTTCATCCAAACTCGTTTTGCGTAAAAAATCGCCGAATCTTGTTAAACGGTGTTCGTTAGGTAATAGCACTCCCTTGGTATCTTTTTCTTGTGTCATCGTGCTAAATTTATAGAATGTAAAAGGTTTGCTTTGAAAACCCGGACGGGTTTGCTTGAATAGTACAGGGGAACCTATTGTAAATAATAAAATTAACCCCAAAATGATGAGAATTGGGGACAAAATCAGTAAACAGAACGACGATAAGACTATATCAAATGTTCTCTGCATTAAACGGTAACCGATTCCAAGACATCTACAAACCGTTCTCCAAGCCTGTTACGATCAAATTCATTCTCTGCCAATCGCCTTCCATTTTTGCCCATTTTTTCCCGCAGATCCGGATTGTCCTTAAGTTTTATTAAACTATCCGCAAACGCTTCCGGATTATCCGGTGGCACAGCAATACCACATTGGTTTTGTGTAATTATTTCTGCTAACCAGCCGGGATAATTGTTGATTACCGGTAAACCTAATGACAGATAGTCAAAAAATTTATTCGGTGATGTTCCATAATAAAACGCAGGGACATTATCCAGGATCATTAAACCAACGCTAGCATTCTGTTTTAGATAAGTAAATAATCCATTCTTCGGCATTGGCTCCAAAAATTTACAATTTGTTAAGCCTTCATACCGTACTCTTTCTTGTAATTTGGGTTTTAACAACCCATCACCAATAAATTTTACCACAATATCCTGGCGACCTTTTTCAACCAAAATTTCCACTGCGTCCAAAACAGCATCCAATCCATTGGCAATACCATGAGCACCGGTAAAAACAGCAACAAATTCCGTATTATTCTTCATGGGTTTGTAATCTTCAACCAGGTTTAGATCACATCCATTTGGAATCATTACTACTATTTTATTTGGGACTTTTTTCTTTATACCTTTAACAATCCCCGGCGATAAACCAATGCAGGTTGCTGCCAAACGATATGTGAATGATTCCAGCCAATCCATTAGTTTCAAAATTATTGGATTCGTAATGACACCCATCGCTTTGGGCAGTTCAGGCCATAAATCACGAACTTCAAAGATAAACGGTTTTTTTCTGAGTAAACGTGCAATAATACCAGGGATACCCGCGGTCAATGGCGTGGATGTTGCGAATAGAATATCATATTTTTCTTTCAGGCCAATTTTTAATCCCTGCCAGGAATATCGCAAGAATATGAGTGTTCGCCTGATAAAACTGTCCGTATTTGAATATTGAAGCTCGAGTTCAATTACTTTGATCCCGGAGACGTAACCCGAACGAATACCGTTAACAAATCCACCACTCAACCCACTATCTGCGATCCAATAACTGCCACAGACTATTGTAACGGAATGACCCCGTTCAATTAATTTTCGCGCGAACTCATATGATCTTGTTCCGGTAGATCCTTGCGGTGTTGAAAAATGCTGGTGGAAATAAAGTACATGCACTGGCTAATAGTAAAACAATTTGAATATGGATTTATAGACTACAGCACGATATTTATTTATGTTGCTATTTAAATATTTTGTCCAATGATTTGCATAATCTATAAATATATCTTTTCCGGTTAACCGGTTCATAACCTGAAGCTGTACTATATGTAAGGAATGATAGAATGGACTGGCTAACATTTTCATTTTTGTGCCAGATTGCTCATAGAGTGACCAATAGCCGCAATCAAAAATTTGCATATTCAATGACAATGTGTTCGTTGCAAGATCAAACAGGTTCTTTACTTTGTTATCACCGGTTACTAACCATAAGTCGTAAATACCCCACGTTGCCCATAAAAACCCATTCAAAATATGAGTTGGAGGATTTACAATAGCTTCTTCAAACCATTTGTTTCCATCTTCATCAGTATAAACAACACCACCATTGTTTACATCATTATAGAAAGAAAATACTGCTCTCTGTACCGCTTCAAAATATTTCTTATTTTTTGTTGTATCCCATGCGCGTACTAATAAAGATATTCCCTGTCCTTGTGAAAGAGCCGAGTACCATGGTGATTTAAGAGTATCCCGATATTCCCAATCAAAATGGTGCATCCAAACCCACAAATCAGCCTGGTTCTGTTCAAGATTATCAACAAGCCACTCTGCGGACTTAATGAAATTGTCATACCGCTCTTGCTCTTTAGTATCACACCACAAATTGTAATTCCCCAGTCCCCATTGTGCAATTGCTATTGGATTATACTGCAATCCAACATGGCCCTGATAATCCAGCATAGGGATTCCATTGTCATCGTAATAATCAAGATAATCTGCTTTGTAGTGAAAAGGCATATAATACTGTCCCAGTTCATCTGTCTTCATTTTTTCATTTGCTGCTGGTATACCATGCCAAAATGAAAGATGGCTTGTCTTTCCTAACACATAAGCTTTGAAAATTCTATTCCAGTATTTTAGACGACTCATATCAAGTAATGTCAATCCATTTGTTATTTTTCATTGACTCGATAGCGGCAAATGAAGCCTGGGTAACATTTATAATTTCATTGATAGGAATCATCGGCTTACCCCCATTTTTTATTATCTTTATGTATTTATGAAACTGAGCCTTGTGTCCCTTGTCAATCTTCGTCTTAATGTTTTTAAAACCTTTAACATTAAAAGCTTTTGTTGTCTTGAAATTATCTACTATCCATGTACGTTCTTGTGAGTATACTTCAATTCTTTCTTTGCTATAAGATTTTGATCCATTAGCAAAATAATTTATTGTTGCATTGGAGCCATTTTTGAATCGTAGTAATATACTAGCGTTATCGGTGTTTACTTCTGTTGACTTTCCCATGGCATTCATGCAAATACTCTTTATCTCTGACCCTGTTAAAAACACACATAAATCCATATAATGGCAGGCTTCACCTATGATTCTACCGCCACCCGTTTCCAGATCGTGCACCCAATGGTCTTTGGGTATAAATCCAGCATTCATTGTCGCCACCAGGTTTATTAGACCGGGTATTTTCCCCAATGACTTTTTAATTGCTTGAATATGGGGAGAAAACCGTCGATTGAACCCCAACATCAATGAAGGATGCTCTACTTTATGATAAGTAGAAATAATTTCTTCAAGTTGCATCTCATTGATTGCGAGCGGTTTTTCCACAAATACATTTTTCCCGGAAAGCAAAGCCTCTACTATAAATTTTGCATGTAAGTTATGACGTGTTGTAATGATGACTGTATCTACATCCCTATCGTTTAAAATTTCTTTATAATCGGTCGTACTGTGGCTGAACCCATATTTTTTTGCCAGCAGTGTCCCATTCATGCCCCCGGATGAAGCAATAAATTTTAAATTGGCGCCGGTGTTTTTCAGGGCTGGTAAAACCGTCATTTTGGTAAAATTGCCAGCACCTATTATACCCACAACACATTTTTGGCCGGCAAATGACGTTTCTTTCAATTTGATGGTATTCTGTTTAAAAAAGTCTTTTGCGTGATTGGGGTAAACCAGAATGGATGCTATTGAATTGCTGAAACTAATACGATCATAAATTTGATGGTAATCTGATAGTGGAAATTTTTCGGTAATTAAATCTTTTACATATAAACTGCCATTACTTATGGCTTTTAATACAGTCTCAAAATTGCGTTTTTCCGTCCAGCGCACATATGCTATTGGATAATCATTCCCATTCCGTTCATAATTTTCATCGTACCTACCAGGACCGTAACTACAGGAAACCTGGAATGATAATTCTTTTTCGTAAAAGTCCGTACGCTTTATATCCAAATCTACAACGCCAACTAATACAATTCGACCACGTTTGCGACTCATTTGAGCTGCCTGGGAAATAACAGCATTAGATTTTGTGGATGCCGTAATAAGAACTCCATCTGCTCCAACATCGGTCAAATCAAGAACAGCTTTTACAGGGTCACATTTTGTAGGATTTATGGTTTTGGTTCCCCGCTTCTCTGCGATACTGCATTTTGATTGATCCAAATCAATTCCAATAACATTGCAACCATTTGCCTTGAGCAATTGGCAGGTTATTAAACCAATCAATCCTAAACCAATTACAGCTATGGTTTCACCTAAGGTTGGATTTAGAAGTCGAATTCCCTGTAAACCAATAGAACCAATGACAGTAAATGTGGCATCCTCATTGGTTACATTTTCGGGTATCTTTGCAACCAAATTTTCTGGCACACACACAATTTCAGCATGAGGACCATTGGAAGCAACCTGATCGCCAACCTGCAAACCAGAAACACCTTTGCCAACCGCGATAACTTCTCCCACATTACAATAACCTAACGGCAATGACTGGTCAATTTTTGATTGAACTGCTGAAATCGTAGGAATTAATCCATCTGACCTGATTTTGTCAAGCACCTGTTTAACTTTATCCGGTTGCTGTCGGGCTTTATTAATCAGATTCGCCTTTCCAAACTCAACCAGCATTCTTTCGGTACCAAGGGATACTAATGAGTGAGTAGTCTTGATTAAAATACATCCGGGTTGAACCTTTGGAACTGGTAGTTTTACCAACTGTGTTTTGCCGGTTTTAAGGTTTTGAAGTATCTGCTTCACGTTAATCGTCCTATCAAGTCATCGATATTCTCTAATGCTTACGTAATGGTAAAGACAGAGCCGTGGTTTTTTCTTCTTAGCAACTCAACACATTACATTTGCACAACCTTGTAAAACAAACGCCGGTTTTGCTCAATCACCTCATCATTCTCTAATACCTGCCGACCGTACTCTCGCGCCCTCCCTGACCATTTAATATACTCCGCATTCTCCATATCAATACACCTCTGAAGCGCTTCCCAAAACATATTCTGACGGTTAAGCGGCAAGTCCCAGCCAACCCCTTTTTTTTCTAAATCGTGCCATGGGGTCTGATCACTTAAAAGCACAGGGCAACCGGCAACAAGCGCCTCCAGAATCACATGCCCAAAATTCTCCCCCAGGGTTGGCAAAAAGAATAAATTATGCTCTGCCAATACAGAAGATACCCTATCATGTTCAACGACACCCTGATATCGACATTTAATATTTTCGGGCAGAGTGCTGATGATTTTCCGGCATTTCGCCCAATAATTCATATCCACCAGAGGGCCATATATGTTGAATTGAACTTTCCCATTTAAGCTTTTGAGTATCTTCAAAGCACCATCCAGGTTTTTCTTTCGCGTTATGCGCGACAGAAATACAATTTTTAAGCGCCCTGCAGTTTTCTCACATTGAAGTAACTGATCTTTTGTCTTCTGAACAAGCGTAGGCAAATTAGGAGCAACCACGACTAGAACATGATTACCAAAACACCGGCGTATATCCGCTTCCTCATATCTACTCGATGCCTGCCAGACTATGCCACGATAGAGCCCAAGCGCTTTTGCCAACAAAAGATAAACTCGTTTTTTCAAAGTTTTAAGTCCAAGGGCACCGGGAGAGAATTCTCCCCTGGGGGCAACAATTAAAGGCTTATCAGGGGTCCCTTGAAATTTTTTGAGCAGAAGCAGCTTGATGGTAGAATGGGGGGAGAAAAAACTGTTCAGATAGAGAATATCATATTCGCTTGAACACAAAAGCCTACTAAAATCCTGCAACGAACGCCTTTTCGGAGACATATAAAAGACTTCCGCCTTGCCGACCCTGTTCCAGCCGTCAACTGTGACATCAGGATAAGGCTTTTCATCTCCAGAGTCACGATCCGCAGTAACAATCTTAAATCTAAACTCATCTCCCAGCCTGTCCACCATATTGGTCAAGGTACGTATGGGGCCGCCTGCCTTGTAGCCGGGAAGGTAGTGGTCAGTAAATATAAATATTTGCATGTGGGATTCCTAGTTTATCACTTACTTTCAAATAATTACCCTCGAAAAAACCATAACTATTTAACAAGCACCGCTGATGTTCATATCTTCTTGAACCATTTATTTCTCAATATTCTAAGTATTTTCCCATATCAGTTCGCCAGGTAGTTTTATCAACAACCAATAAGCTATAACAACGGTAATAATAGTTTTTGGAATCCCACTAATTATCCAATATGGATCGGCCTCTAAATTGAATAAACTGTTAAATAACATCGTGAATAGTATTATACTACTCAAAGATAGGGTTGTGTTTATAGTATAGGATTGTATTACATTAGCAACTAGCCCTAATAAAAACATTAACATCATAATACTAATAATCCCGTACTCCAAATATGCCCATCCAAAAGTTGTTGGTGTTGTAGAATTCCAAATATCACTGATATATCTAACATTAAAAATACTGGCTTGATCATTCCTAGGTTTACTCGGCCAAAGTACACGCGGAATAAACGGTGAAAATGGTAAATATTTATATCTATCCCAATTACGATAATTATAAATAGAGGGCGTTTGGGATACTACAGCACTAAAGTAATGAAAAAGAGATACCCTGGACCATATATTTTGACTAGCTATTTTTAAAGGAGCCTCACCATACATTGCATAAATATTTTTTTTGATTCCGGTTTTCGTTCCCACGTAAAAACTTCGCGGAACCGATAAAATATTTTTTGTAGAACTGTAAAATTTCAGTTCACCCCTATATAGAGGATTTAAAATCCAAAATATTAAAAAAAGGATTGGCAATAAAATAAGATAAACTTTCGAAATGTTTTTTTTTCTTATTTTATAAATTCCAAGTATAATATATGGAATTAAAAACATTATCAACACACGTAGAACATGTGCTTTCATTCCGTATAAAAGCCCAAAGGCAATTAATAAACTAACACAAATAACAATAAATAATTTGTCATAATTTTTTAATGGGGCACCAAGATACCAATAATATGAACCTATAACTATTGCGATCTGTCCAAACAGAGAAAAATAATGGAGTAAAGAATAATATGCGGGAACGGTTACATCTTCTGTATTTAAAAAAAATCCGTAATTACCTTTTACAATAAAAAATATATTTATTAGTACAGTAACACTTATACCAAATAATATTGAAAAACGAATACTTTTACCCCAAGGGGGTGTTTTCGGTAGCTTTGGAAGAATAGAAACAACATTTTTAGTGAGCTTCATTTCAGAGCCCAAACGGTAGAATACTGTCCCTATCACACAAAACAAAAAGGATTTTAATGCAATGTCAGGATTCTTTAAAGTGCTATGAGGAATATAATCATAAAAATATATATAATTTACGGAGCCCAAACCAATATAAATATAAATGAGGATGAGTACAGCGTTTGATATGGTGAGCCAATTCCTACTTTGTTGGTATTTTTTTATTACTGGCCAAATCGTCAAATAAAAAAGAACTGGGTGAAGCAAACCTATCCAATACATTGTGCCCGGGAGATCGAGACCTTCATAGAATATAAATAATGATAAAACCAGAATAACCGGTATAATTAAATTATAATATTGAATCTTATTGAATTTATTCAATTTGAAAGGTGGGAATGTATCATTTTTGTTTGAAAGAAAAGAGTAGAGCCTACAGCAGCTCCGCTTTCTTTACAAACTTTGTTTGAGTTGCACATAATAGTTGAATTCAGGTATTTTAAAATAAGCCAGAATAATTAAAGAAATGGGTATTATAATAATTGATTGATATATCAGTAAACCCTGATAAAATACAATTACTTTACTTGACAATTGTCCACGGGGAGTTGTATCCATAATTTTCTGTACTTTTGAAAAAGCATAAAGAAAGGGCCACGGTCTCCCATTAAATTTGTCCCGACCCAGTTGGGATAAATTCAAAAGAAAGGAGAATAGCCATGACCCAAAACAAAAGTACAAAGAAAACCATTCATCATGAGAAAGTGGCTGCTTGACTCATTTTACGGAACATTTTGGACTTGACCAAAAATTTCGCTACTTCAATGCTGCTAAAAACAGTAACCCTAATACCAAGAATCTTGACGAATAAAATAAAGGTCCCCTCGACACAAAAAATATCACCACCCCATACCATACAGTCACGCACCATACAAATAGTAGCACCATCATTTTTTCACTAATCACTGGTTCACGGTTGATGACTGGTCGATAACTCATTGGTTATATCTGTTTGGTTTTATTTTAACTTGCTTAGCAAAAACTTTATTTCATGCCTGTCAACTATAACAACAATCCCGACCAATAAGATAATTATCGCAACAAGAACCTGCCACTCTGTATAAGAATTACCCAGTATCCACATGAAAGTAGAAATTAAGACCAGTAAAGCTGGTAGACCCAAAATTCGTAGCCATCTTATTTTCAACCCATGCTGTAGAGTTGAAAAGCCCAACATAACAACCCCCACAATCGTACCTGCACTAATGAACCAAGGCACCAGCACCCAATGCCCACCTAAATACCATGCTAGCCAAATACCTACAAGAATAATGCCCAATCCAAATAAATTACTTAGAGTAATAATAAACATCCTACCTTGTGCCATTAATGCAAAAACCATAGGAGAAAACAATGAAATGGCTGCGATATATAGAGACAAACCCCTAAAGTACTCAGCTGCGCCGGACCACTGATTACCCAGAACGGTGGTAATAATGAGATCCGGAAAGAAAAAGACCAATACTCCCGTCACTATCGCGATGCGGGCAGACCAGAACAGGTTTAGTTCCAAGCCGATTGATATTTTATGCTTATCTGTCCTCACTTTGGAATAGGTTGCAAAGGCTACCTTTCCGAAAAACGGATCAAGTATGGTGTTTTGGAGCTGCGACAAATATTTGCTCCGCTCAAAGAATCCCAATACGCCAATCCCGGCGATGGTACCCAGCAGAAAGTTTGGCAGGCGGCTTGTTAGAATTTCACTCATTCGCTGGAAGAACATGTTCACAGAGTATTTCCAAATTTTCAGGGCTGTGGATTTATGAAAAGCGAACCGAAAGGAATGCTGTGAAAACTGAACCGCAACTAAGAACCCAATACCTGAGGCAGCCACCTGTTTGCAAAGCAGGCTCCATACACCGCCGCCATAAAGGGCCAGGGCCAAGGCCAAACCAATTCCAACGACAGGTCCTACGCTTGAAGAAAGGGCGCTGCGGCGGAAGGACAGAGCCCTGTCCATGCTGGCGATGTGCACCGAGGCGGGGATTGTCAGGGCGTTAATGGGCGCCAGCACAGCGATAAAATTGATAACGGTTGATGAGTAGAAAGATAATGTTCGTAGTATTCCTGCCGTCGCAAGACCAAGCAGGGCAAGTGCTAGGGCCAGACCCCAAGCAAGTAAGTGGCCGGTGTCGAATACATCCGGTTCATCCTGTAATTGGATGCACGCAAGGCTAATACCCAGACCACCCAAAATAGATACAATTTCAACAACGGATAGCGCCAGGGCGAAGATTCCAAAATCCTCCGGCACCAACAATCGGACCAGCCAGAGGTTCCCGGCGAAGGTGACAAAGAACACGAGGTAACGAATTCCCGCCGTCCACAGACCCCCCTGGATTGCGGTTCGCGTAAGCGACAACTCAGCGATATCCGTAACGGCTGGCGAGGAAGGCGGTTAAAGACTTTGTCAAGCGCTGAATTCTCAACGGCAGGTTTTTCCGCCATTTTTCGTCGAGCTGAATCCCCCCGGATTCAAAACGCATCACTTTCTCGGATATGGCGTGATTTTTTCCACTGAAATCTTGGGAATCATAGTTAGCCGGGGGTATATTGAAACAATCAAATATATTTTCCATGGTGTGCTGTGAGTTTGAAACCAGGTCTTAATAACGTACCTTGATCGTATGTTCCTCTGGTAGCAGATATAATACCTTTTCGATAATTGTATTCTCAACTACATAGCGGGTGCACATGCGTATAACTTTTTTAAAATCACGTGGATTACTTTTTGTCATACTGTAGACAAACGTCCTTGGATTCTTAGTCAGGTAAATCACATACAGGTCAAACTCTTCAGTGCGTGAAAACCAAAAAAGCCTATACGGATCTTTAGAGGCATCAACAACGGATTGCGCCAGGGCGAAGATTCCAAAATCCTCCGGCACCAACAATCGTACAAGCCATTGTCTTAGATCGCCCTTCATATTTGGTTGATGATAATATTGTTTGAGTTGCCTGTCTGCCGACAAGGCAGGCACTTAAGAGTTGAATTCAGGTTTAAAATAGTTATTTTCTTTCAGATATTTATAGATTATTTCTGCGGAAAATTGATGCCCTAATTCATTAAAATGTCCATCGATTGAAAAGTATAACTTATATCCTTGCTTCGCATAACTAATTAAAGGTTCAGTAATATCTATCCAAGGTATGCCTAATTCATCTAATTTCACGTTAAATTTTTTGTATGTTTTATGATGATAAGATGTCCATATTTTTTTTCTTACGACTTCATCTTGAATAATATTACCATACACCATTTCTTTAGACGGAATTAAAATAACAATCATTTGCATTCCATTTTGCAGTGCAAAGTTTTTTGCTTGATCAATCAATTTAACGTTAATTGCTAATGAAGATTTAACATTTTCATTTTTCCAACTAATGATAGAATCCCAATACTCCTTGACCGAAAAAGCAAAATAATTATCTTTAAATACATATGGCACATGTGTAACGTTTTGCGAGGGTTGTTTTAATAATTTAAAAATTTGGAAACTAACAAAATGATTAGTTATTTTTCTTCTAAAATTGTTTAATTTATCCGTAGTTTTCAACTCATCCAAAAAATATTCCCTGTCGTTTGGCAAATTTTTATAAGTATTATTTATAGATAAATTTCGTTTTAAAACTTCTTTATACTCATTAGCACCTAACTCACCTTCGTAAATAAAGTCGTTGGCAAAAAAACAATATAAAACTATCGATGGTTTATAACGAACACCAACCTCAAGCATTCTATTGTAAATTGGAGGCCCTTTAGAACCAACGCTTAAATTAGCTACAACAGTATTTGAGAGTTTAGCAATAACTTCGGGGAATCTGTTTTCCTTTTTAACATATGTACCACCAGGAAACGAATCTCCAAGTACCATAAAATCTACTTTATCATCATTTGGTAACAAAATTGCTACTCCACCAGCCAAGCCTTGCCCATATACTCGTAAATTTGAGTATGAAATACGTTTAGCCTCTTTAATGATACTTTTTGTTGGCTGCGGGAATAAATCAACAAACAATCTAAATGAAACTTCTATCAAAATAACAACAGTAATGCACATATAAAGAAAGAACACCAGATTATAAAATACTTTGTTGTTTACTCTTCTCATAAAATAACTATCTATTTCAACAAAAAATTAAACAATACTTATTATTCAAAATAGCGTATAAATAAACGGTGCAATAGCAGAACCTTCTGTCAGGATGATTAACGCTCCCAACAGAAGTAACATCACGAGAATTGGTGTCAGCCACCACTTTTTCCGGAACCGTAAAAACTCCCAGAATTCTTTTATGATGGAAAGTTTGCTCATATTATCCCCTTTCTTAATACATTCATTTTAGTGTTAGTACATTTTCCCATACTGTTCTTTCGTAATACCTGACAGATCCTTCTTCACCCAATAGCTTTCCCGGTTCTTCTCGAACTTCTTATCTAAAACATCTTTTCCAAAAAGTCTTAATACCAAACCTGTGGGAGTAATTACGAAATAGAATAACACAGTCAGAATAACCCTGGAAACAATCCCACCTATGAAATAAGCAAGGAGCATCCATAGTCGGTAAACAGGTCGCAGGACTGATGGCAAAATAAAACCCAGGATCAAAAACAGAAGTCCTATTCCCCACAGCCATTTTACAGTAGTAAGACTCTGTGTTTTTAAATAAATAAAACTACCGATAACTCCCAGTGCAACCGCAATAACTACACAGAACTTGCGAATTGCTTTGTTTGATGTATCTAATTGTTGGATTTCCTTTAAGATTTCCTTAATCCAATTCAAATTCTTCCCTCCAGTCTATGCCATCTAAAAATTCTGGTTGATCCTCTTTATCCAGAAGAAAATCACCGATTGCAAGATAATCCATCTCTGTTCGCATAAAGCATTTGTAGGCATCCATAGGCGATTGCACAATAGGTTCACCCCGAACATTAAATGAGGTGTTGACAATAATAGGACAACCGGTCTTTTCCTCAAATTTCTTGATAAGCTGATGGTACCTTGGATTATCCTCAGCATTCACGGATTGAATGCGCGCAGAATAATCAATATGAGTAATAGCCGGCACATCAGAACGAACCACATTCAATTTCTCCAGACCAAAGAAGTTATTTTCCTTCTCTTTCATAGGAATTTGTCTATCCTTTTTTACCTGAGCCACCAGAAGCATATAGGGACTCTCACGGTCAATTTCAAAATAGTCCGATATCCGTTCAGATAAAATGGTGGGGGCAAAAGGACGAAAGCTTTCCCGGTACTTTATCTTCAGATTCATCTTTCGCTGCATTTTTGGTGATCTGGCATCCCCAATAATTGAACGATTTCCAAGAGCTCTGGGTCCAAATTCCATCCGACCCTGAAACCATCCCACCACCTTCTCTTGCGTCAAGAGTTCCACCGTTCTGTCGATAATTTCCCCATCAACTCGAGAGTGAGGTATGGAGTGTTTATTCAAAAATGATTCAATCTCCCTATTGGAATATCCAGGACCAAGGTATGATCCCAATTGAGAATCCTTATGATTGTCTGCATTTCTTGGATTATCCAGATACTGATACCATGTAAATAGAGCTGCTCCCAGCGCTCCTCCAGCATCACCTGCCGCTGGTTGAATCCAGATATCGTCAAAGGGACCCTCTCTCAACAGTTTTCCATTTGCAACGCAGTTTAAAGCCACTCCACCGGCAAGACAAAGATACTTTTCTCCCGTTACTTTATACACATGTCTCGCCATACGCATAACAATTTCTTCCGTAACCACCTGAACTGATCTAGCAAGGTCCATATCCATCTGAGTAAGTTTAGACTCACTCTTTCTGGGTTTCCTCCCAAATAGGCGGTGAAATCTTTCATTCGTCATGGTCAGTCCTGCACAGTAGTTGAAATACTTCATATTGAGCTTGAATGAACCATCTTCTTTTAAATCGATTAAGTTGTCAAGAATCGTTTGTACATATTTCGGTTCGCCATAAGGTGCAAGTCCCATGACTTTATATTCTCCAGAGTTGACCCTGAAACCGGTGTAATAGGTGAAGGTAGAGTACAGAAGACCAAGGGAGTGGGGAAAATGAAGTTCTGAATCAATGGTGATTCTATTATTTGATCCCACTCCAAATGAAGCGGTTGCCCATTCTCCTACTCCATCCATAGTGAGAAAAGCAGCTCTTTCGAATGGAGAAGGAAAGAAAGTGGAAGCGGCATGAGATTCGTGATGTTCTGTGAACAGAATTTTACCGTTGTATCCCAGGGATTTTTCGATCAGATCAGGAATCCACAACTTCTTCCGAATCCAGAGCGGGATGGCCATAAGAAATGAACGAATACCCAATGGAGTATAGGCAAGATAGGTTTCCAGAATCCGTTCAAACTTCAAAAACGGTTTATCGTAATAGACAATATAATCCAAGTCAGAAACACTGATTTCCCCTTCTTCAAGACAATACTTGATGGCTCGCTCTGGGAAATTTTGATCATGTTTTATGCGTGAAAAACGTTCTTCCTGAGCGGCTGCAATGATTTTCCCATTCCGTATTACACAGGCAGCTGAATCATGGTAAAATGCTGAAATACCAAGAATGTTCATATTTAAATATTATTTAAATTAATTCACTTAATGTAATAAAATTTTTAATTATATTATTCCACTACTGTCCGGTTAAAATAGCGCTAATTGAGGCACAGGTTCCCTTGCCTTCTTGACTGTTTTCACGTTTAAGGACAAAATATCGATTAAATTTGTCCGTTCCATCAGAATTTCTTTGATCATTCG